>JAEZTV010000033.1 GCA_023421245.1 Bacillota bacterium
TCGCAAACTACGCAAAAGCCACCGGCTACAAGCTGCCTGTGACCCGTGAAGCTGTGACCTATGCGGATGCTTCCAGCATCGGCAGCATCTATAAGGCGGCGGTTACTGCCATGCAGCAGGCAGGCATCATGATGGGCGGCACAAGCAATAAGTTCAACCCAAAATCCAGTGCCACCCGTGCGGAGGTCAGCTCCATGCTTCACCGCTATATCAAGCTGACCATTGACCCTGCCACGGCGCAAGGCTGGGCGAAAAATGATGCAGGTCAATACCTGTACTATAAGGATAGCAAGGCTCTCACCGGCGCACAGACCATCGACGGTGTGAAGTATTTCTTCAACACCGATGGAACGCTGAAAACCGGTTGGGTGAAGGACGGCGGCAACTGGCGCTATTACTCTGGCAACAAGGCTTCTGTGGGCTGGCTGGACATCAGCGACAAACGCTACTACTTCACCAAGGATGGGCTGATGGTATCCGGCAAATGGCTGGAGATCGGCGGCAAGTGGTATTACTTCTATGCCGATGGCTCCCTTGCCAAGAGCACCAAAGTAGACGGTTATGAGGTCTATGAAAACGGCGTCAGAAAGACAAAGTAATATATACCAAGCATATAAAGCAAGGGTGGAGGCCGGTATGGTTCGGCTTGCCTTATAAATATTTATTCCGCAGATAATCCGCCTTTTCCTCTGTGATGCAGCCGCCCCAAAGGTTCGCGTTGATTACGCACGCACATAAAGCGAGGGTGGAAACCGGTATTCGGTTCCCACCCTCGCTTTTCCGTATTCGACTTGCCTTCCACAAATTGTCCCTATGATGTGGTGGACTTGGCGGAAAAGCTATGTCTTTTTGGAGCTACTGGTGAGATTCGAACTCACGACCTGCGCATTACGAGTGCGCTGCTCTACCCCTGAGCCACAGTAGCATGTTATTCGAAAGTTTGGCATCCCAGCATTGCGGGTGCGCTGCTCCGCCAAGTGATTTATACCCGCAGTCATATCTGCGGCTTGTGAAAAAGACCCGTATCATTTATTATATCAATTTTACAGCTAAGGTCAAGTGTTTTTCACATGAATTATGCTAAGATAAGACGGTGCCAACGAAAATATAAGCACAAGGCCACGCAACTGGGTCTACGGCATATGTCCGGAGACCATCTTATATAAAAACACAACGTGCTCGGCATCAACAAAACCATGTTTTCGGTAAAACGCAAGCGCCGGCATATTGCGGTTGGTCAGCAATGTAAAGCCCGCGAGCCCTTGCGTGCGGATATAGCCCTCAATGTACGCAAGCAGCGCCTCTCCGTATCCCTTGCGCTGAGATGCAGGCTCAATGAAGAATTCATCCACGAACAACTCATCATTTGTCCACCATGTTTTCTTGTGGCAGAATGCAGCACCCACCATATGCCCCTTCTCAAATACGGCAACGCCGACAAAGCGCGTATGGTCTGCAAATTCACACAAATATCGCTTTGCAGGTTCCAGCGACCACTGCTCGTTCCACGGCGCGCCGTTATATGCGCGCATCAACAGTTCAGCGCTTTCAGGAATGTCCTTTCTGGCAAGGTTCCTAATTTCCATGTTGAGCCTCCGTTACTGATGCCCCAATCAATGTTATGTGCCGGTGTGTTTCGCAAATAGGCCCTTTGTGTTTAAATCAGGTTTTTGTTTTGCCGATATGAGGATTATCATCTCCTCCAACGCGCTGAGAAGCGCGAGGATACATACCGGCCAAAGCAGCAGCACATCCCTCACAACAAGATAAAAGGGCAATGCAATAATAACAAGAGCGCCTGCCGCCTTGTTTAGCAGCGTGTGTACAAGGATAAGCGCATGAAACCTCACCACCCCGACCACTACAGACACAAGGCGCAGGAGGATAACAACAGCGGCTAGCAGCATAAAACGCATAATCGCGTCACCTGCCCAGTACAACCACCCCACAAAATTAACGGTGAACAGCATCACATCCGCAACCGAGTCAAGCCTTGCACCCACACTGCTTTGGGTGTGCGTCCTGCGCGCGATATAACCGTCCAGCACATCGGTGGCGGCACAAACAAGGTATACCGCAAAGAATGCGGCAGGGCTGCCGTATAAAAAAACCAGCACGATGCACAGCAGCATCCTTGCGGCGGTTATAGCATTGGCGACATTCTTCATGCGCTTCCCCTTCCCTGCTACAACGGCTGCTCCCAACACTTTGCGCGTTCGACTGCACGCTGCCAACCGTCCGACAGCATTGCACGGGTCATATCGTCCATATCAGGGGTATACACACGGTCCAGTGTCCAGTTTTGGCGAATTTCATCGGTATCCTTCCACAGCCCTGTTGCAAGCCCCGCAAGGTAGGCGGCGCCAAGCGCCGTGGTCTCGCGTATCATGGGGCGGCGGATGTTCTTGTTCATAATATCCGCTTGAAACTGCATAAGAAAATTGTTGGCGCTTGCTCCGCCGTCTACACGCAGTTCCCGAATCTCGGTGCCGGTATCCATTGCAATGGCTTCCGCAACATCACGTGTTTGGAAGGCTATGGATTCGAGTGCCGCGCGAATGATATGGTTGCGCCCTGTACCGCGTGTAAGGCCCAAGATGGCACCGCGGGCGTACATATCCCAATGCGGGGCACCCATGCCGGTAAAAGCCGGCACGACATAGACTCCCCCGTTATCCGCTACCTTATTCGCAAAGTATTCGCTGTCCGACGATTCGGTGATAAAGCGCAGTTCATCGCGCAGCCATTGAATTACCGCCCCGCCGACAAATACGCTGCCCTCTACCGCATAACACACCTTGCCGCCGGCAGTGGCGGCGATGGTAGTAAGCATCCCATGACGGCTTTCACAGGGCGTGTCACCGGTATTCATCAGCATAAAGCAGCCCGTTCCATAGGTGTTTTTAATGCTGCCCTGTTCAAAGCAGGTCTGTCCGAAGAGTGCCGCCTGCTGGTCACCCGCAATACCTGCTATCGGCACACGATGCCCTTGCAGATTTGCATAGCCGAACAAATTACTTGATGCGCGCACCTCGGGCAGCATATCGGCAGGAATATCCAGTGCCTCGAGGATGGTGTTATCCCAGCAAAGCTTTTTGATGTTATATAGCATCGTACGCGATGCGTTGGTATGGTCGGTGGCATGTACCGCGCCGCCTGTCAGCTTCCACAGCAGCCAGGTATCCACCGTGCCGAACAACAGCTCACCGCGTTTTGCCCGCTCCTTTGCGTCAGGGATATGCTCCAGCAGCCACGCAAGCTTCGTGGCGCTGAAATAGGCGTCCGGCATAAGGCCGGTAGCGCTCTTTATGTAATCGCCAAGCCCTCTGCGCACAAGATCGGTACACAGCTCCGCTGTTCTGCGGCATTGCCACACGATTGCGTTATGGATGGGACGGCCGGTAGCTTTATCCCATACCACGGTGGTTTCACGCTGATTGGTGATGCCGATGGCGGCAACCTCGCTTGGTTCAATACCGCTTTTGGCAAGCACCTCCGCCAGAACACTGTATTGCGAGGAGTATATCTCAAGCGGATCGTGTTCCACCCAACCGGGCCTTGGGTAATATTGTGTGAATTCCTTTTGCGCCATGCTGACGATGTTTTGCGCTTTGTCGAAGATAATCGCGCGAGAGCTGGTGGTGCCTTGGTCGAGCGCGATGATGTATTGTTGTTGCGGCACGGCAAGCGCCTCCTTTTGTCACGGATGAATTCTTATGTCTATTATATCCACTTCATACCACAAACGCAACGATAAACATAGCCGTATGCGGCATCCACTTTGCAACAAAGAACCGGTACCGGAGCGCGCCGGTTTACATATTTGCCCGCTTACGGCGAAACCTATGAGATGAGGTGAGTTTGATGAACAAGGTTACGGTCATAGAATCTCTATGGAAAAAGGATGTTGAAATCGGGTTGCGAGAACCGTTGCGCGAGGATATTGAGGCTGATGTGGCAGTGATTGGCGCTGGGCTTGCCGGCGCGCTGACAGCATATTTTCTGCAGCAAAAAGGGCTTAAGACGGTGGTGCTCGAGGCCTCGCGCATCGGCAGCGGACAGACTGGGAACACCACTGCCAAGATTACTTCACAGCATGGACTGATCTATGGAAAGCTGATTAAGGAGTTTGGGACTGAGAAGGCACGCCAATACGCCATGGCAAACGAGGCGGCAATTGCAGCCTATGAAAGCTTGATTCACAAGCTTAACATTTCGTGTGAATTCGAACGCCGGGCAAGCTATCTCTACTCAATTAACAACGAGCAGGCATTGCTTGACGAAGCACAGGCTGCAGGCGAACTTGGAATAGACGCACAATATGTGACCGATGCGGATATTCCCATCAAGGCAATTGGCGCGGTACGGTTTGGCAATCAGGCGCAGTTTCATCCACTGCGATTTCTAAAGTCGGTTGCCGAGGGACTAACCATCTACGAACAAACACAGGTCACCGACATTAAGGATCACAGCCTGATCTGCGAGCAGGGAAGCGTTCATGCCAAGCATATTGTAATGGCCACGCACTTTCCGTTTATCAATACGCCGGGGTATTACTTTATGCGGATGCATCAGGAACGCTCATACGCGCTTGCTTTGGAAAATGTCCCCCTGCCGGACGGAATGTTCCTTGGCATTGATGCCGGCGGGTTATCTTTCCGCACAAGCGGCACGGCGTTGATTGTGGGCGGTTGCAGTCACCGAACGGGAGACGCAAACCTCAAAGACCAATATGAGCTTCTGCGCTCCAAGGTAAGACAGCTGTACCCACAGGGCAAGGAGGTTGCCGTATGGTCGGCACAGGACTGCATCCCGCTCGATGGCGTACCCTATATCGGCAGGTTTTCGGCGGCTGTCGCCGATTGGTATGTAGCGACCGGATTTAAAAAATGGGGCATGACAAGCGCCATGGCAGCAGCCACACTGCTTACCGATGCAATCACGGGGCGGGAAAATCCGTTTGCCGAGATATTTTCTCCGCAGCGTTTTGTGCTGTCCGCCTCTGCAAAGCAGCTGGTGGAGGATGGTACGAAATCGGTAAAAGGGCTTGCTACGCAGTTTTTGTCGCTTCCGTCTACCCATACAAGCGAGCTGCCCGTCGGACACGGCGGCATCGTGGAGTATGAGGGGCATAAGATGGGCGTATACAAGGATGAGAGCGGGCAGGTTTTTGTGGTATCCACGCGATGCCCGCACCTTGGATGTCAACTGGAGTGGAACCCCGGTGAACGCAGTTGGGATTGCCCCTGCCATGGGTCACGATTTGATTATATGGGGAAACTGATTGACAACCCCGCTTTAGGAGGGCTTGAGCATGGATGATGCACAACGTAAACCATACTTTGAGGGCTGGTATTTTAAGCTCCAGAACGCGGGCAGGACAGTAGCCGTCATACCCGCTATCCATCGCGACCACAGCGGGCACACCACCTCTTCCATTCAGCTGATATGGGATGACGGGTCGCATCGGGCATCCTATCTACACAGCCCCATTGTGCGGATACGCGAGGGTCTGGGGCTTCGCATTGGTGCAAGCATCTTTACGGCGCAAGGCATCACGCTCGATGTTGATCAGGGCGGGCTGCAGGCGTACGGCGACATTCGTTTTGGCACGCTTACCGCACCGCGCGGTAATATTATGGGTCCGCTGCGGCATATTCCAAACCTGCAATGCCGGCATAATGTGCTAAGCTTTATGCACGAGCTGAGCGGACAACTTATAATTGGTGAACAGACCTTTGATTTTGACGGAGGGTGCGGCTATATAGAAGCGGACAGCGGCACATCATTCCCCGATAACTATCTGTGGACACAGTGTAACAGCTTTGATGGTGAGCAATGCTGTGTGATGGCCGCTGCCGCCGATGTTTCGGTAGCCTCGCGCAGCTTTCGCGGTACCGTTTGCTGTGTGTATTACCGCGGCAAAGAGTACCGCATTGCATCTTATCTGGGCGGCGCCATCGTCAAATGCACACCGGACGAGCTGATAACGGCGCAGGGACGGTATGTGCTGCAGATTAACCGGATTACCGAATGCCCGCGTATTCTCGCGGCACCCGCACAGGGCGCAATGACACGTACCATTCATGAAAGCGTTGCGTGCACCGTGCGCTACCGCTTCTACCGCGCGGGACGTGAGGTGTTTGATCTGACGAGCAGCCATGCAGGGTTTGAGTATACGAAAAAGGAGAGCCCACCCCCTAAGGTATGCGAATCTCAGCGCGAATAACAAAAGACATCCAATAACTTTATCGGCGGATATCCGAATTCTACACTAACGGATACCCGCCGTTATATTTTGTATGGGACGTCCGCTCGCTGAATCACCAATCCGGATATTGGTGGCAATGGTAGAAAAAGATCGGTATGCAGCGGCAGTATACAGGGTGTTCCCTTGATTTATTATGAATGAGCTTTAATTGTTGTAGTTATTTTTATTCTTTCAATGTATAATAAAACCATATCATCCACCCCCCGAGTTATTGCCAACTATAAAAATCAAAAGGGATAGAAAATGAAAATTACCATTGAAATTGTTGGAATGGATCAAGAGGAAGAGATACAAATCCGGTGTCATGAGGTAACGGAGGAGATTCTTTCCCATGTAAACAGCCTTAAAATGAAGGACAGCGAGCTGGTGGGCTATCTAAAAAACGATATTTATCGTTTAGCCTTTAGCGATGTATATTATTTTGAGGCGGTAGACAATAAGGTGTTTATCTACTGTAAAAGTCAGGTCTTTGAATCGGTACATAAGCTATATGAGCTTGAGCAGATATGTGAAAACCGGCGTTTTTTTCGCTGCTCTAAATCAACCATATTGAATATTGAGAAAATTACGATGATTCGCCCATCTATAAGCGGCAGACTGGAGGCCGTTTTGGATAATAAAGAAGCTGTCGTGGTCTCGAGAAAATATGTACCGCTGCTTAAGAGCAAGCTTGGACTGGGAGGATATTAAAATGAAAAACACGAATTTGTTAAGCGATTTGTTCCGTGATTATTTTATTATTTTTACAATTATTATATTAGGGACGGCGCTGCTCAATCCAACGCATTCCTTTACCTTTAGTGAAATTATGCTGTCGGCACTGTTTGCCCTGGCAGGGGATCTGCCATCAATCGTATTACATTCCAAAAAGGAATTATCCCATAAACAACGTTACATACGAAAGATCATCCATTTTGTATTGTTAGAGGCGGTAATTCTTACCTTTGGCAATATCACAGGTCAGGTATCCGGAGTGAAGCAGACCGCACTGTTTGGGCTTGAAATTTTAGGTGTTTATCTGCTGGTAGGCTTCTTCTCCTGGCTAATTGATTACAAAACAGCCAGCGACATCAATAGAAAACTAGCGCATATGAGGTCCCAGAAAAAAGAATAGTACCGGCATAACGGGCGGCAGGTTTACAACTTGCCGCCCGTTTTATGCAACTTACTTCTCTTAATAATCATCATGCTTCTATTCTGTTTTACTGTTATGAAATGTGTGATATACTCAATGAACTTCAAAAGTGTCCCATCTTTGAAGTGGCACGGGTTTACCGTGCGATCGTCCAAAGGACGAATTCATTTTTGACACAGAACATAACTAAAGGAGATCATTATGACCGGTATCGTTTTTATTGTATTGGCAATGGTTGAACTTGCATTTGCATCCTATTTTATCGTTACGACTTCCTCACAGCCAAAAGCAAAAAGCTATGCACGCCTGATAGAACTTGTGGTTTTTGTGGCGCTTTGCATCCTAAATATCTTCGAGTGGGGAATGCGTTGGTACCTTCTTGGTACTTTGCTGCTTGTGCTGGCACTTCGAGCAGGATATGTTCTAACACTAAAAAAGAAACAGGCAGTTCCGTTTCGCAAAAGCAAGGTCGTTCTAAAAGCGATTGGCATGCTTTTAATCTATGCGGTGGTACTCATCCCCTCTTTCCTTTTTCCGCAATACGATGTACTCAAGCAAACAGGAGAATATGGCGTTGCTACAGCGGAGCATACGTTTACGAGCGATACCATAGCGGACTATTACAGTGACGGCAATCGCCATGTAAATGTGGGCTTTTGGTATCCGAGCAGCGCGGACGGAAAGTACCCTTTGGTTGTTTTCACGCACGGCGCGTTCGGCGTAAGGAACAGCAATCTTTCTTTGTATGAAGAGCTTGCAAGTCATGGCTATGTGGTTTGTTCCATTGATCATCCGGGGCATTCTTTTTTTACAAAATCAGAGGACGGCAAGGCAACCATCGTTGATACGGCATATATGAACGAGGTATTGGAGGGCAATACCAGCTATTACACCACTGCGGAATACTTTGACTTGATTCAAAAATGGATGAAAATCCGTACCGAGGATATTAATCTCACCCTCGACACCATTTTGCAGTATGCCAAAGATTCGGATTACGCAAACGACACGCAAGCGGCAGCGCTATACAAGCTTATTGACCGTGATAAAATAGGCGTGTTCGGCCATTCTATGGGTGCCGCCGCGAGTGTACAGATTGGAAGAGAGCGGCAGGAGGTGAGTGCGGTCATCAACATTGACGGTCCTTACTTCAGTGAGATTGTTTATGACGCAAACGCAGATGAATTTGTTGCGGCAAAAGAGCAGTACGATACACCGGTTCTGAATATTTACTCCGATCAGGTATGGGTACAGCTTCGGGACGGTACCGAGACCGGCGTGTATTCTGGCAATAAAATATCCGATACAATATGCACCGAAAGCTATGATGTATATCTGAAGGGCACGAAGCATTTAACCCTCACAGATCTTGCCTTGGTTTCCCCGCCCCTCGCCTATTTGTTAAATGGAGAGCGCTCATCGGTGGATGTGCGGGAGAGTATTGCGCTTGAAAACAGGCTGATCTTAGAATTTTTCGATGCCGCCCTAAAAGGTGAGGGCAAATTTTCTTCAGCAGGGGTGCATGAAGTGGGTTCGTGAGATCATTCCCACGGTTGCAGGTGAGTAAGCTTGTGGACAGAATATGCTACCCTCACACGAGCAGTATAAAAAACAGCAATGCCACGGCAATCGGCTGTGCAGCATCAAAGGGGGCAAGTCACCATCGGATTTGCCCCTATCCATTTCACTACAAATGTAATAGTGATGGCTTATTGGTTGAAGCGAAATCTCCCGACCCCGTTCCCTAATGTTGCGCGGTTTCTTGGTTATAATATCAGTGACGCATGATGAAATAAACAAAGAGGGTGATGCCATGAACACAAACAGAATACCTAATAGATTGAATAAAGAGAAATCTCCGTATTTGCTTCAACACGCTTATAATCCGGTAGACTGGTTCCCTTGGGGAGAAGATGCATTTGAGAAAGCAAAACGGGAGGATAAGCCTGTTTTGCTTTCTATTGGCTATTCCACCTGTCATTGGTGCCACGTGATGGAGCACGAATCGTTTGAAAATGAAGAGACTGCCGATATCCTCAACCAGGGCTTTGTTTCGATTAAAGTGGACCGCGAGGAGCGCCCTGATATAGACGCTGTGTATATGGCGGTGTGTGTCGGTATTACCGGACATGGCGGCTGGCCGCTGACCATACTGATGACGCCCGGGCAGCAGCCGTTTTATGCGGCGACCTATCTGCCCAAAAAAAGCTCCGGCGGGCGAATGGGGCTGGATGATCTGCTTAGTAAGGTATCGTCGGTATGGCAGACAGACCGTGATGTGCTGCTTAAATCGGCGAGTGAAATCACTGATTTTCTGGGTAAAGATGCGGGCAAACAGGCTGCACATGGCGAGCCCCGCGACGAGCTGCTGCACCACGCCGCCCGTCTGCTGGAACGCGGGTTTGACGAGGTATATGGCGGCTTCGGCGCTGCGCCTAAGTTCCCTTCCCCGCACAATCTTTTATTTTTGATGCGGTATTACGAGCTGTTTGGGGATGAGCATACGCTGCGCATGGCAGAACAAACGCTGCGGGGTATGTATCGTGGCGGGCTGTATGACCATATCGGCGGCGGGTTTTCACGCTACTCTACCGACAACAAATGGCTTGTTCCGCACTTTGAAAAGATGCTGTACGACAATGCCCTGCTTGCTTATGTATATCTGCACGCCTATGAGCTTACGCAAAACGAGTTGTACCTTAGCGTGGCACAGCACACCATCGGCTATGTACTGCGAGAGCTTACCCACGCAGACGGCGGCTTTTTATGCGGTCAGGATGCAGACAGCGACGGCGTGGAGGGCAAGTATTATGTGCTGACCCAAGAGGAAATAACCACGGTGCTCGGGGCGCAAGATGCCGCGTGCTTTTGTGATTGGTTCGACATCACAAGCAAAGGGAATTTTGAGGGGAAAAGCATCCCAAATCTTTTGAAAAACAACGATTTTATGCGGCAAAACGATGAGATTTCGGCGCTCTGTAACACCTTGTACGAGTACCGCCGTAACCGCACCCTTTTGCACAAAGACGATAAGATTCTGACCTCGTGGAACGGGCTGATGATAGCGGCGCTTGCCAAGGCATACCGTGTGACCGCCGAGCGAAATTACCTTGACGCGGCTGTGCGCGCACATCGGTTTATTGAGGAGAAGCTAACCGGCCAAAGCGGCAGGCTGATGGTCAGGTGGCGTGACGGAGAAGCCGCGGGAAACGGGATGCTTGACGATTACGCCTTTTATGCATGGGCGCTGCTCGAGTTGTACGACGCAAAGCACGATGCCGGCTTTTTGCGGCGGGCGTGTGAGCTTGCAGATGCAATCGTACGGCATTTTTCCGATGAACAGGGCGGCGGGTTTTACCTGAATGCCGATGATGCCAACACGCTGATTCACCGCCCAAAGGAGCTGTATGACGGCGCAACACCGTCCGGTAACTCGGCGGCAGGGTATGTACTGCAGCGGCTGTTTTTACTGACGGCAGATACCACCTGGAAAACCCACAGCACGCGGCAGATGCGTTACCTTGGCGCAGGCGTGCAGGACTACCCCGCCGGGTACTGCTTTGCGCTGTATGCGATGTCGTACGCCTTGCACCCGCCCCACACGCTGGTGTGCGCCACCGCCGAGGCGGACGCCGGGGAACAGATCGCGCGTTTTGTGCGCGGCAAGGGGCTGCATGACCTCGGTGTGCTTATTAAAACCGGCGAGAATGAGCAGACACTTGCGCAGGCCGCTCCGTTTAGCAAGGAGTACCCCATCCCCCGGCAGGGCTCGCGGTATTATCTTTGCAGGGACGGTGCCTGCCTTTCCCCTGCCGATTCGCTCGATGCGCTTGACTTTACGCAGCTTACACGTTAACAGATTAATATTGCCCAATTTTTATTCAACTCCGGCGGTGATCGTTTGCCGATGTGCAGCCGTATTCTGCAACCACGCAACAAAAGGTCATCTGAACCCGTTCAGATGACCTTTTGTTATTGTTCGCTTACCGACATGCGCGCACCGCGTCGGCGGCAAGCAAAATACCAAGCTTTGCGCTGTAATAGGTAAGACCGCCCTGCATCCACACCGCATACGGCTCACGCATAGGGGCATCGGCGGAAAGCTCGATGGACGCACCCATTGTAAACGCGCCCGCCGCCATGATGACCGGGTCCTCGTAGCCGGGCATGTCCCACGCCTCGGGTACGGCAAACGAATCAATGGGCGAGCCTTTTTGAATACCGCCGCAAAAGGCGGTTACGCGCGCGGGGCTGCCAAGGGTAATGGCCTGAATAATATCGGTGCGGGGCTGGTCAAACGCGGGATAGACGTCAAAGCCCAGCTCGGCAAACATCCTTGCGGCGAGCACTGCCGTCTTAAGCGCGCTTGCTACGACAGTCGGCGCAAAGAACAGACCCATCAACAGCTCGCGTGTATTGCCCAGTGTACAGCCGACCTCTCTGCCCGTTCCTACCGCGCTCAGGCGGTGGGAGCACAGGGTAACAAGGTCGCTTCTGCCTGCTATGTAGCCGCCCGTGCGCGCGATACCGCCGCCGGGGTTTTTAATCAGCGAACCGACAATTAGATCGGCCCCCACCTGTGTTGGCTCGCGCTCCTCCACAAACTCGCCATAGCAGTTATCCACCATAATGATGGCATCCGGATTTACGGCACGCACCGTTTTGCACATCTGCTCAATGACATCGGTGGTAAGCGACGGGCGCAGCGCATAGCCGCGCGAGCGCTGAATATAACACACCTTCGCCCGTGCCGCCTGCTTTGCAATCTCGTCATAATCGGGCGTACCGTCCGCAAGCAGTGCAATCTCTTCATAACGCACGCCAAAATCGCGCAGCGAACCGCCGCCTGCATCGCGAATGCCGATGACGCCCTGCAGGGTATCGTACGGAAGCCCTGCGATACTGAGCATTACATCCCCCGGCCGCAGAATACCAAACAATGCCACCGTTAGCGCATGGGTACCCGATACAAAATTGTGGCGGATGATTGCATCCTCCGCTCCGACAATGTCGGCAAACACTTTGTCGGTTGTTTCGCGCCCCAGATCCCCATAACCATAGCCGGTGGTGGGTACAAAGTGAATATCGCTGACGCGGTTATCGTAAAACGCCTTTTGCACCTTCATCTGCGCGAGCTCTGCGCGGCGTTCAATCCCTTCAAACACCTGTGCGCATGCAAGCTCTGCCTGTTGTGCAAGCGCCATTGTCTGCGGGCTTATGGAAAATGGATTGTCTGTCATTTTAATTTTTCAAGCCTTTCGCTATAGAGTATTGTAGAGCGCCGCCCATATGCTCTGCACCCGAAAGCCAAGGCTATGGTACAGCACGTCCGCCTCGGGGGATACGCTAAGCAGGTAGGGGGTTACCGCATCATTGCACAAACCACAGCACAGCGCCGCCACCGCCGCCTTTGCATACCCGCGTCTGCGCAGCTCGTATAGGGTGCATACATCACGGATGACGGCCTTGTCCTGCGCAAGATAGGCGCTTGCCGTGCTTGCGTACAATCCGTTTGCCTTAAGCACATTTACCCGTGCGCCGCCATGGCGCAGACGGTAGGCAAGGTCGGTGTACCACAGATGATAATCCGCGCGCTTTTTGTACTCGTCACTGCACTCGCCAAGCAGTGCAAACAATCTGCGCGGGTTTGGGCTTTCACTTAGAACAGTACCTTTTGGCGGCACGGCCGGTGCAGGCAGCCCGTCAAGCACCATGACGTTGCCTGTACGCATCCCTTTGCCGTCTGTAATACGCGCAGGCAGGCTGCTGAGCATACGCTCAGGGCCGATGATCGAGCGCCAATGGGGTGCAACAGAAAGGAAGGATGCAAAAAAGCGGCTGTTGTCATCCTCGGGTGCACAGCACAGGGTTAAGGTTTCATGATAGTACTGCACCACCATGTGCGCCGCGGCATCTTCGTCATAGATTAACCACAGCGAGAGGTACCGCTCATCTAAGCCGTACACCTCGTAGTTTGCGCGGATGGTCGTACCGAACAACGGGTGCGCATCAAGCACCTTAAAAAAGTCCTTTTCATTTCCTCTGTCCACCATGCGAACCATTGCTCTGCTACCCCCTGATGCAAAAGAAATACCGATGCGCTTACCATGCTGCGCCACACATCCGTTCCCCTACAGCGGTGCACAGCCGGAGTGCCGCGTCAATATCCGACACCTTCACCACACTTGCGGGGGAGTGCAGATATCGGCAAGGCAGAGAGATTGCAAGTGTTCTTACCCCTGCGCGTGATTTGTGAATGACGCTTGCCTCGTTGCCGCCCGCCACCAGCCGCTTGGGCTGGCAGGGTATGCCCCGCTCGCGCGCGGTGTCAAACGCCATGCGGTAAAGCATGCGGTCGTAGACGGTGCCTTTGTCCATAAACGAGATAACAGGCCCCTCGCCAAGGCAGCAGACCTCTTTTTCCGCGGAGACGCCCGCGATATCGGCTGCGGTGGTGGTTTCGAGTACGATTGCGCAGTCGGGACGAATAGAGTAGGCCGAGGCTGCTGCGCCGCGGCACCCAACCTCCTCCTGCACATTGAACGCAAAGCAAGTGTCATATTCCAAAGAGGACTGTATCATTTTAATCATCAACGCGCAGCCTACACGGTCATCGAGCGCCTTTGCCTTTATAAAACCGTCGCCGAACTGCACAAAGGCGGAATCAAACACCGCGCAGTCGCCGGGTGCGACATAGCGCTGTGCATCGGACCTACCCTTCGCGCCGATATCGATATACAGGCTATCGACAGCCGGCATCTTGTCGCGCTCATCGGCGGGAACAAGATGCACAGGTTTTGTGCCGATCACGCCGCAGATTCCCTGCTCGCCTATCCGCAGACGCTTGCCAACAAGGACACGGGTATCAATTCCGCCCACGCAAGAAAACCGCAGCAGACCATCCTCCGTGATGTTGGTGACAATGAACCCCACTTCGTCCATATGTGCGGCAATCATCAGCCGGTTTGCGGTAGGGTGCTTCCCCTTTTTAAACGCAATAAGGTTGCCGAGCGGGTCGACGTGATACTCGCAGTGCCCGCCTATCCTGCTAATAATATGCGCCCTGACCGCGTCCTCCATGCCGGAAGGGCCCGGCAGTCCGCATAGGGATTGTATCAGTTCTACCATCAGCGCGCCCCTCCCTGCTCTAAGATATACGCCGCAAGCAAGCGCGCGGTGGCCTCGACATCATCGGGATGCACCGTTTCGTTGGGCGTGTGCATATATTTGATGGGAATAGACACCATACCCGCCGCAACGCCGCCGCGCGAACTGACAATCGGGTCGGCATTCGTGCCTGTGGTGCCGCTCATCACCTCGGTTTGATATGGAATCTCCTCACGCTGTGCTATAGCGCACAGACGGGAAAAGATGGCGCGGGAAAGCACGGGAGAGATGCCAATCATCGGGCCCGCTCCCATATCTCCGCACTTTTGGCGGGGGGAGTCGGGGGTATATGCGTAGCTGACATCCACAACAATCGCCTCTGTGGGGCGGATGGAAAATGCGCCGGTAGCAGCGCCCTGACCGCCAACCTCTTCGCGGGTGGAAAACAGCACCGACAACCCGCAGGGGATATCCTTTTTTGGGGCAAGCGCAAGGGTACGCAAAATAGCGGCACAGCTTACCCTGTCGTCCAATGCCTGCGAGACAATCTGCCCGCCGCAGAGCGTATCTACCCCGCCATGCAGCACAACGCGGTCACCGGGCGCAATCAGTTCCGTTGCCTTTTGCTTGTCAAGGCCGATGTCAATGGCAATCTCCTCGAGGCGAGGCGCCTTTTTATCCTCGCCGTCCGCACCAAGATGGGGCGGGTTGCTGCATATTACACCAAAAACCGGCTGTTTGCCGTATACCGTAACATCCGACGCCATAAGCACCCGCCGGTCGATACCGCCGACGTTTGCTACCCGAACAAAGCCTTTGTCGTCGATGTGCTGAACAATGAGACCAATCTGATCCAGATGTGCGTCGAGCAGGATGTGCCGCTGCCCCTCCTGCGGCCGCCGTACAGTGCAGATGACGTTGCCAAGTGCGTCAACGGCAGTATCACCGTAACAGGCAAGCAATTCACGCGCGGTCTCCGCCGCCTTGTGTTCATCGCCCGACACGCCCACCGGGCGGGTAAGCTGCTCTATCAGCTGTTGTATTATCATAACCGTTCCCTTTCTAAAGCGCGTCTACAAGCTCTTTAAACCGCTCGCCGCGCGCCTGATAATTTCGAAACATATCAAAGCTTGCACAGGCCGGCGACAGGGTTACCACATCACCCTGTGCAGCCTTTTGGCGCGCAGCTTGCACCGCTTCTTCAAGCGAGTCTAGCATTACAAGCTCGGGACTGCCCTCGCGATAGGCGTCGCACGAGATGATTGCTTCGCGGATGGCGGGCGCGGTTTCGCCGAGCAATAACACCAGCTTACAATGCCGGATAAGCTCGGGGGCAAGTGGTGTAAAGGGTATGTTTTTATCCGAGCCGCCCGCGATGACAATGATGGGTTGAGAAAACGCGCGCAGACCCGCGATGGTACGCGATGGCGTAGTGGCAATGGAATCGTTGTACCACCGAACACCATCAAGCTCCCGCACAAACTCAATGCGGTGCGCAACACCGGAAAATGTCTTTGCAACATATTCAATATTTTCAGGTTCAATGTAGCCCCAGGTCGCAGCAATGGCGGCAAGGTAGTTTTCTATATTATGCCCGCCCGGAATCTTAATTAAGTCTTGATGCAGCAGCGTATGCACGCCTTTTTCATCTGCCATGCAAACAAAGCCGCCATCGTTTACAAATGCGCCGCGGCCAACAGTTGACCTGCGCGAAAACAGCAGGGTATCGCCACGTGTTTTTTCCGCAAGCGAGCGGGTGATGTCGTTGTCGTAATTCAGCACTGCACGCGCAAACCCGTTTTGGTGCAGAAGGATATTCTTTTTTGCGTCCACATACTCCTGCATATCGGTGTGCATATCCAGATGGTTGGGCGAAAGGTTGGTTATCACCGCAACGTGGGGCGAGGTGCGCATTGAGATAAGCTGAAAGCTTGACAGCTCCACCACCGCAACATCGTCCGGCGCAATCTCTTCAATCCTTGCAAGCAGGGGGATACCGATATTACCGCCGAGAAAGACACGTCTGCCCTGCTTTTTAAACAGCTCGCTGATGATGGTGGTCGTGGTTGTTTTGCCGTCGCTGCCCGTCACCGCAAAAATCGGGCAGGGGCACAGGTCAAAGAAAACCTCAAGCTCGCTTGTTACCACTACGCCATGCGCACGCGCCTGTGTAAGCTCAGGCGTATGAAAGCGCATGCCGGGTGTGCGGAATACCACATCGTAGTCGGTAAGCCCTTCGAGATAATCCGCGCCAAGCTTAAGCGCAATGCCCGCGTCCTCCAGACGCGCGGCGGTGCCGCCAAGCTCTTTTCTTGACTTTTTATCACATGCTGTGACGGCCGCGCCTTTTCGCGCGAACAACAGCATGGCGTCGGTATTGGACACGCCAATGCCGACAAAACAGATGCGTTTACCCGCACTGCCGTTAAAAAAGGCCGCAATTCTTGCATCCATGGTAAAAACCCTCCCAAACTACACTTAACACACTTCATTCGGCAGCAAATGGCGCCAGCCGTTCTCCCTGAACAGGAGGGCCAGGCGCTCACAAATCGTCGCTTTTTGAGCGCGTCAAAGGGCTTTTTCTAAAACCCTTTGATGCAACCCCTTGCCAGAAGGGGTTGCGGGGTGGCCACTATATATGGTGGTACCAATCTGCGTATGATATACCGCGCCGCCGGCTTGTTTTCCAATGAAAACCCTTCAACCGCAGATAAGCGCGCTGAAGGGTTTTCGGCAACATCTGTTGTACCGGCTCTATTCTTTCTCCAAGCTGCGCAGCTGCGCAAGCTCGGAGCTGTCCACCTTAATCTGTGCATCGCGAATTAAGCTGACCTCGCTGCGTGTAAATACCTTGGGTACGGCATCGGGGAATTTATCCAGCCGTACGCGCAAAATGCCGGTAAGCAGATTTACATCCACCACGGTACCTCTGCCATCCTTTGTTTTAACGTACGCCCCCATTTTGGGCGTAATCTTCAGCAGGTCTTCGTAGGCCTCCTGCTCGTACTTTAAGCAGCACATCAGCCTGCCACAGGTACCCGAAATCTTGGTGGGGTTAAGCGACAGCCCCTGCTCCTTTGCCATGCGAATGGTAACGGGCTGAAACTCGCCCAAAAAGGTGGAGCAGCAAAACGGCTTGCCGCAGATGCCAAGGCCGCCCAGCATCTTCGCTTCGTCGCGAACGCCAATCTGCCTAAGCTCGATGCGGGTGCGAAATACCGACGCAAGATCTTTGACCAGCTCTCTGAAATCTACCCTGCCGTCCGCCGTAAAGTAGAACAGAATCTTGTTGTTATCAAAGGTGTACTCAACATCCACAAGCTTCATGTTCAGCCCGTGCTTTGCAATCTTCTGCTGGCAGATATCAAACGCCTTTTTTTGCTTGGCTATGTTATCCGCCACCTGCTTTTCGTCTTTATCGGTCGCCACGCGGATGACATTTTTGAGCGGGTGCACGATGTTGTTATCATCTACCTCGCGGTTGGCCATAACCACCTCGCCGCATTCAACGCCTCTTGCCGTCTCGACAATAACAAAGCTGCCCTTCTCAATATTTATGCCATTCGGGGCAAAGTAGTATACCTTGCCGACGTTTTTAAACCGAACTCCAATTACTTCCGCCATTGGTTCCGCCATTTCTCCGGCAAATATGTTTTCAGTGTGCTGGTCTCTCATGGCTGCACCATGACCGCGCAGGGGAAAAACCAGCAGCTCCATCACCGCCTTTGCCGGGTGTCGGTGATGGTTTTGCGCGCAAATTTAGAATATGCCTGCCGTGGATTGGCAGGGGTTTTGGTACGATCAATGGGACTATTCACACCATAGCCGCTTGTTTCAAAGACGGAAGAATGGCTACCGTACCGGAAATATTATGTTAACCTTTCGGTTGTATTCCGCTTTAATCAGGCACAGATCTTTGTGCACAGCCACGAGGCGACCAGCGGCTGCTGTGCATTTTGCAGCAGCATACGTTGTGCCTGCTGTATGCTCTCAAGCACCCGCATTGCCTTTGCGCGGGTGAGTACACGTAAGATTTCGTTTGGGATTCGTTCTCCCGAAAGCGAGGTGGGAGCGCCGAGCTTTGCGGCCAGGATATCCCTGCACAGCAGTATCAAACGGTCGAGCACCTGCACAAACAGTGTGCGGTCCCCTTGTGCGCTGTTAAGCGCCAGCAGCACTGCGTATTCGCTTTGCACCGCAGCGCTTAAAACCTGCATTGCAAGCTCGGCTGCCCTGCCGGCATTTTCATCCAGCAAAAGTTCCTGTGCCCTGCCAAAATTTCCGGCGCTAAGCCTTGCCGCGTCCTCGCACTGCCGCACGTCCTTGTCGGGGTGCAGCGCACACAGCCGCTGTGCACATTCCTGCGGTTCAAGCGGCTGCAAACGGATTTCGCTGACGCGGGACAATACCGTTTCAAGCAGTGCGTCACGCGACGCCGCAGTCAGGATGAGTACCGTATTCTCGGGCGGCTCCTCCAGCAGCTTGAGCAGGGCGTTTTGCGCCTGCACAGTCATGGCGTCGCAGTTTGCAAGGATAAATACCTTCGTATCCGCCTCGCCCGGTTTAAACAAGGCCTTGCGCCGTAGCTCGCGAACTGTGTCTATGTGAAAGGACCTGGCCTTTTGTGCATCGCCCGCGTATAGGGTGACGTCTGGGTGGTTGCCGGATAGCACTTTTTTGCAACTTGTACAGTGCAAACATGGCGCTTGCTGCCCCATGCACAAAACAGCCGCCGCTATGATACGGGCAAAGGTCTTTTTGCCAAGCCCTCGTTCACCGGTCAGCAGAATTCCATGCGAAATACGCCCACCGGATATCAGTGCGGCTAGCGTATGTTTCGCCTGTGAATTGGCAAAAAAGCAGTCATCCAAGCGCTGAAAATCCACTAAACCTTTTCAAACCTTTCCACATCTGTTACAAAGATGGTTGCACCGCCTACCGTTACCTCAATGGGGAACGAGCTGTAGAGCCCAACGCCGTAGGAGGTGGCGGATGGTACCATCTGGGTGCGTTTTTTACTGTGCTGCGCTACAATGTCAATCACCTGTTCTACCTTATCATCCTCGGTTCCGATGATAAATGTGGTGTTGCCCGACATCAAGAACCCACCCGTTGTCGCAAGCTTGGTAACGGAAAAGCCCTCCTTGGTTAATGCCGTGGAAACAACGGAGCTGTCATCGCTGCTCACGATTGCAAAAATCAGTTTCATGGCAAGCCCTCCCATAGTTAGATTTACAGTCTTACCGCATTTGATGCAATGCGGCAAGGCATAAACGGCGTGCAGAACGAAGCTCTGCTTACACTTATATTGTACTCTACCTCACATCTAATAGCAACAAAAACATGTGGTATTATGGCACTTCCTGAACACATTGCACAAATTATACGGCGACAAACCCTGCATAAAGGCTTTGCTAAAGCTCGATATAAAACAGCTCAATATCTTCGTATGTGCCGTCCTTTTTCATAAAGCCGCCCGGGATGCGCCCAAGGCGGTGAAACCCAAGCCTTGTGTATAGATGTATGGCGGCCGCATTGGTCGCCACCACCGCATTAAACTGCAAAATTTTAAACCCAAGCTCTTTTCCCATACGCTTGCAGTCACACACCAGAAGGCGGCCGATGCCCCTGCCCGCACAGTCTGCCTTTACCGCAAACGACGCGTTTGCGATATGCCCGCAGCGGCCGATGTTGTTGGGATGAAGAATGTACAGCCCCACCACCTCACCGCCGCACAGCGCAACACCGGTATAGGACTGCTCGCCAAAGAACTGCACGGCATCCTCTGGGGTAAGCGGTTCGACTTGTGGAAATGCCTGCCCCGCAAGCACAATATCGTTCCATATGCGTATCATCTGCGGCAGGTCGTGCTCACAGTACGCGCGTACTAATATATTCATCTGAAATACTCTCTCTTTATACTCTGTCTACACTTAATAACCCTCAAAAGGATTTGTTTTCAAGTGAATTAACTGTGTTGGGCTGCCACCACCGTAACATGCTTTATGCCGTAACGGTGCATCTGCTGTACAGCTCCCTCTGTAATCCGCTCGCCGCACAGCACCACCGGTACGCCCGGCGGGCAGGTGCTTTGGTTTTGTGCCGCAATTCTGCCGCAGGCGCCCGCAAGACACACCGTTTCTTTTTTAGCGAACATAGCCTGTCTTGGGCGCATAGCTTGCACCGCCTTAACAAACGGCAAAACCGGCTGCGGGTGCAAAGCAAGCGGTACAATGGCTGCAATGGCTTCGCGCAGGCGCTTAAAATCCCGCGCGGTATTCGCGGGGGATGGCAGCAACACCACGGCGCTTTCGCCCACATACTCCGGCTCAATACGGTAAGCCGCAAGGTGGCGCGCAAGCTCCTCGCCCGAGTAGCCAAGCTCCTGCGCACACAGCGACAGGCGGGTGCCATCATGCAAAACACCGTTTGGAATTGCCTGCGTAAACCCGTGCGAGTGTGCAAGTTGCTCTATGCCGCCAACACAGCTGCGTAGTGCGGCAAATTCGGCATGCGCGTCCGTTTCAAGGTACGCCACGCAGGTATCGAGGGACAGCATAATCAAATAGCTTGGGCTGGTAGAGCCGAATAGCGCCATTGCGTCCTTTGCGCCGGACGCAAACTGCTCGTGCGCAATATGTAGAAACGCGCCGCCCGTGAGGACCGGCAGGGTTTTGTGTGCACTTTGGGCACACATGGCGGCACCCTGTTGTATCGGGTCGGGCAAGCCCGCCGCCTTGAGGTGTGCGCCGTGTGCCGCATCCACAACAAGCGGCACGCCGTACCGGCCGCAAACAGCGGCGATGCCCTCAACATCCGTCAAAACACCATAGTAGCTGGGGGATGTGATATATACCGCCGCGGCATCCTTCGCGCCGAGAAGCGCATCCTCAATCTGCTGCGGGGTGACCGGCATGCCGACGCCGGTTATTTGATTGAGCTCGGGGTATACCCAAACGGGGTCAAAGTCAAGCAGTGCCACCGCGTTTGCAGCCGACACATGTGCGCCGCGCGCGATAATAAGCGTTCTGCCCCGCTCGCGTACCAGTGCGAGCATGGTCTGAATACACAGCGTAGAGCCCTGCGTGCTGATGATGCTGCGCCGAGCACCGTAGTATGCGGCGATGCGCTGCTCACACTGCAAAATACAATCACTCGCGTGGTACAGGCTATCAGTGCCATCGATCTCGGTTATATCAAAGCGCAGCGCGTCACCGAACACCCCCGTGCGGTCAATGCCCTTATGCCCCGGCATATGAAAGCGGGAAAAGTCCTTTTGTGTGACCTCGCACAATGCCCGGTACAGGGGGGTAGTCAACGAATGTCTCATTGCTTTTCTCCGTCAACAAACTGCTTTTTTAGTTTCGCAAGGCGCGCCCTTGTGTCAATGCCAAGGTTAACGAGCTTGTTGGTGACCGGCTTGAACAGGATATCAAATTCTCCTGCAAGCTCCACCAGCTCGCCGTTAAAGCCGCGCTTGAAACGGTACAGCCCATAAAGTGGATTGCTTTCATCCAGTACACCTGATACGCCCTGAAAATCATACACTGAGCAGCCGCCCTGCACCGCCCATTTAATCATCTCCCATTGAACGAGGTAGTTGGGCATGACGTTGCGGTGGGCGTTATCCGACGCGCCGTATACATAGCAGGTTTTACCCGCATACTGTGTGGAGATTGCCCCTGCGATTGCCTGCCCCTGATAAAAGCCCATGTACAGCCTGCCATCATCACCGAGCGCATCCAGCATTCGCTCGAAATAGGATTTTGGGCGGGTATTAAAGCCGTCGCGCTCACCGGTGGTTTTGTAGATGCGCACAAACTCATCGAGCATCTCTTTTCCGCACACACGCACCTCTACGCCGCGCTTGATTGCAACACGGACATTGTAGCGCGTCTTTTGGGTAAGGGCGGCAAGCAACTCGTCCTCGGTTCTGCCCTCGGTGTTCAGACGGTAGTTAAAGCGCGGCTGGATGGTTTCAAAGTTATCGCCGCCCTTGCTGTACCGGTAGCCAAGGCTTTGGGCAAGCGTGATGAACTGTGCGTCGGACGCAAGGACATCGGGGTCCATCTTAAAGAGATATGCCTTATGCTTTTTGGCAAGCGCGTGTACGCCCCTCGTGAGATCCGCAAAGGTATCCGCGTCCTCAAAATTGCACACCGGTCCCCGAGGCGCATACAAAAAGCTGCCGCCGATGACAGGTGTGCGCTGGATAAGCACGAGCATTGCACCGCGGATTGCGCCGTCCTCACCGCGTGAGATGACACCGTCATAGCCCCAGTTGTTTTTTACTTTTGGCCATGCCAGCGATTGCATAAAGCTGCCGTTTTTATGGGTTCGGAGAAATTGTTCAAACTCCGCCTCGGTTTCTTTGCGAAGCAGTTCCATTGTAATGACCTTGCCTTTCCGTCTTGGTGTTGTATCCATATAAGACGTCATAAACGATTTTGCTAACTGGTTTTAGGTTTGCCGTATTAAAGCCTGCACGTATGCGCATAGTATGAACCCTGCAGGACAGGCTATGCCATACTGTAAAATTATATCACCAGTCTATACAGGGTGTCAAACGCTGCGCGGCAAAGCCCTCAAAGCTATTTACAGTATACTATACTGTAACGCTTCGGGGGCTTTACTGTAACGCTTCGGGGGCTTTGCCGTCTCTTATGGGCGCCCGCTAATCCTCTTCTATTGTAAAGATATCTTCTATACTGACCTCAAACACTTTGGCAACGGACCACGCAAGGGCAAGCGAGGGGTTATATTTTCCATTCTCTAAGTGATAGATGGTTTCACGCCGCACACCGACAAGCTTTGCAAGCTCATCCTGTTTCATATTATATTTTGCGCGGTATTCTTTAATACGGGTTTTAATCTTCATCTTTTTGGCATCTCTCTTTTCTTTCGAGATATTCTAAACCCAGCAGAAACATAAGCTCGCATACAACCGTTACAAGTGCAAATCCGGCTATGGTGAATCCGGGTACAAAAGAAAGGTCGTGCCCGGCCAGCAAAAGTGAGACAACCACCAGGCAGTTAGACAATACGAAAAAGGTAAAGAACGCGCGTGTGGCACATACACGCACATTATTCCAAAATAATTCATCGGGCGTCACCCTGATATAGGTAAAGAAAGAGAGGTTTGCAAAGAAAAAGAACAACCATGAACTGCCGAAAAATCCTGCAAAACCAAGCAGTCCTAAAAAACCTAAGTACGCCAATTTGTTATTCATTACGCAGCCTCCATGTTATATATTTATATCTCAATGATATAAATATATAACATGGAGGCTTAAATGTCAATCTGTGAAGCAAAATAATTTTATCCAACAGCTATAATTCCGCAGTCCGCGATACCATGCTTTCCACGAAAAAGGGATACCGGTACCGGCATCCCTTTTATTAACATACATTAACGTGCTCATTTCATTATCATCACCGTGCATTGACGGGGTTAAATATAGCCATGTGCCATTACCCTGTCTGCACAATAATTACCGCGTCAGGTATGTTCGATGCGGTTTCGTTTATAAAACAGTGCGCCAATGCCCATAATCAGCGCAAACAGAACAAGGTAAAACAGGATGGGCAAGGAGAACTCTCCGCGCTGCCTTGCCGCAAGATATGGAAGCACACCGTGCGCGAACACCGCCGAGAGTATCATAAACAGACAACCGCACAGCGCAAGGCAAGGAACAATAACACGGCGTACCAAAGAAAGATCCTTCGATTTTACCATAAACGCTATCAGGATAGGGATATACATCGAATAGGAAGTTACAATCGGAAGCTCGGAGATATCGAAGTTAAACGGCCCAAACCATCCCACTGTAAGGTTTGCGCCATAAAAATACAACAACCAAAAGGCGCTCATCAACAGGCCGATTGCCGCGGAATTCGCGGGCATATTGGTGGTTTTATCAACCTGAGAAAACAGCCCGGGTGCCGGTCCCTGCGCTCTGGCCGACAGCGAATACATTCCCCGTGTACAGGCAAGCATCAAACCGTTGAGGGTACCAAGGCAGGATACGGTGATGAACAAAAATAGCGCGGTACCCATAAACGAGCCGAAAATATTAACATAGGGCGCGGTGGCATCCTGTACCAGCTCGGCGGCGGCGGCACCACCCGCAAGACCAACGTAGTACAGCACATAAACCACGGTCACAATCAACGCGCCGAGAATAAGCGCAAGCGGAAGGTTGCGCTTGGCATCCTTTAGCTCTGCGTTAATGGAGGTTGCGACAATCCACCCATCGTAGGCAAACGCCGCAGCAACCACCGCGGCAAACAGCGGGCTAATCTGCACCGCGCTATCGTTCGCAATCACGGCGGCCGACGTAAAGTTTTCGACGGTAATTCCGCTTGCAACACCGTAAACAATGCCGATAACCGCCATAAGAACAAGTGGGATTAGTTTAATGACCGTTGTGCCTACCTGGAAGATGCCCGCAAGCTTAGGGCCCAGGGCATTGAGCACATAGCTTGCCACAAGATAAAACGCAGCAATCGCCATGCACTCGGGGCCAAGCAATGCGCCGCCCTCTGAAACCGGGATAAGCAGGGGAAAACCGGGGTTTGCCGCTGTAATAAACACAACGGTATACCGTGCCGACACCCATGCCAGCACTCCGCCAAGCGACGGGTAGTAGATAGTGCACAAAAACCAGCCGAGCAGATACGCATAGCCGCTGCCGCAGGTAAATTCGGCATAATCAATTGCACCGTTAACCTTTTGGTAACGGCTTGCCATCTGGGCAAACGCAAGTGCGCAGCTAAGCATGATTGCGCCGCCGATTACCCATGCAAGGATGCCAAGCGGCATATTACCGCCGGTTGCCTGCAAAACTTTTTCCGATTTAAAAAACACGCCGCTGCCGATTACAATGCCCACAACCATTGCAATGGCGGTAAACAAACCGTATTTCTTTTGAAGAGTACCGGTCATACTTAAATTCCTTTTATTTTATTAGAATAAAAACCGCTTAGTCGCACTCTTGTACAGGAACCCTTTGCGTAACTGCCGTCAATGCTATTTTACCGGCTAACGGTGCGCGCTTTGCTGCTCGGCGGAGCGTCCGCTATTTAATGTCTACTGAATAATTATAAGGAAGCGTAAGATTTATAAAATCGACATCAAGGAATACCTGAGTTGATAAAAACGGCCCGTTTAAGCCATCTTTATCAATCGCGTACTTCAGCATAGGTATTGTTTATTGCGGGTTTAGCCTGTTGACCGGCAGCACATAAACCGAAGCGTTTCGTCCTGAGCTTTTAAGTCCTTTGCTGATGCTGCCGCAGATGTCCTCGGTGCTCTCCTTGGTTGCCACAATGAGCACAATCTCCTCTTCGGGTTCAATCACCAGACTTAGGAAGCCTTCTTTCGCAGGCGTTTCTGCCCCCCGCGCATGAATAGTGGTCGCCCCGGTGGCACCGGCCTGCGCAGCGGATTCAATGATCTTATCCGCCAACCCAAAAGGAGCAATTACCATGATTAAACAGCTGTTCATTGCTTGCCTCCTATCTGTTGTTTTCAAACAGCCCAACCGTACTGCTGATTTCTGCTGTAAACAGGATGCCCGTATTCTCTTCGCTTAGGCTGAGCTTTTGGTCAAGCAGACCGGCTAACTCACAAACACGCTCGCTTTGTGTTACCATCAGCACCGCTTCCTTCTCGGGCTCCACAATCATATCCAGCACCACACTCATCTTGCCGGCGGCCCCGCGCGCTTTGATGATTGTTCCGCCAAAATACCCTGCATCCTGACTGATTTGTATCGCGGTTTCCGCCTTGCCCTTGTCGAGTATCAAAAAAACAGCCGTATAGCCAGATGCATTGCCGGCAGCCTGCGTGCCGCTTTTCCAGCTAAGCGTATCCCCACTTCTCATTTTAAGCGCGCCGGCAAGAGGCAGCATAAACGCAATACCGTGGTTTTGCCTGTCAAAATGAAACTTTTCGTTAAGCTTGTCCAAAATCTCATCCTCACGCGCGGATGCTACGACAAGAAGAATAATCTCTTTGTTGACCTCGTTCATGCCAAGCATCTCGAGCGAGCTGTTTGGAATTGTGCCTTTGCCAAAAAAACAGCTCGCATCGCTTACGCCCTGTTTGCTGGCATACTGCAAAATTTTACTGCCTTTGCCGCGATTTACAATAATAAAAAGCAGGCTGTATGATCGTTCTGTCACTCTGACTCACCTTCCATTTCCTCTAAAACATCTTCTTCAGCAAGTAATCTGCGTGTTTTTAATTTATAGATAAGCCCCAGCAGTTGCAGGGCAATCAGTGGCGTTACCGCAACAATCGCAATGACACCAAAGCCATCCTGCACAACGCTTGCACCGGGAGTATATTCGGCAATGCCTTGCGCATAAGGCAGAATGAATGCTGCGGTCATCGTTCCCGCAGCAACTCCGCCGGAATCGTATGCAATACCGACAAAAAGATCGGGAACGATAAAAGAGAGCGCGATGGCAATCGCCATGCCCGGAAGCAGGATATGCCAAAGCTTAAGCGCCGGGAGAATAATTCGGAGAATAGACAGGCCAACCGCGACCGCAACACCGATACATAACGTTACCATAACCACAGACGCCTTGATAGAACCGGATGTTTCATCTTCAATCTGACGGGTTAGTACGTGCACCGACGGCTCGGCGGGGATGGTGATTACCCCGAACACCATGCCGATAATCACACTCAGCCAAGGTTTTTCCAGCGCTGCAAGCTGATACCCCACCTGACTGCTGGGCCCGATAAAACCCGTATTGACCCCGGTAAGGAACAGAACAAGGCCGACATAGGTATAAATGCAGCCGATGAGTAAGCGCTTAATCTTTTTCTTAGGTTGCTTTATCCAGATTGCATTGACAACCAGGTAAATAAGCAAAATGGGCAGTAAGGCCGCCATCGTTTCTTTGGCATATTGCGGAAAGCCCATGGCAAACTCCTGCAAGACACCCCCGTCATTGGGGTTAATCGGGGGCAGGCTACCGTCCAAGGGACCTGCTTTTGTGAATAGGCCTTGAATCATCACCGCGACAATCGCGCCGGTGGATGCAATGCCCAGCATGCCAAAGCCATCGTTGGTTTCTTTCTCTTGGCTTCGGGTCATAGCCGAAAGGCTCGCGGAAAGAGCAAGCAAAAAGGGAACCGATACCGAACCGGTGGTAGAACCGGACGCGTCAAACGCAATGGCTAAAAAATCAGGCTGCGTAAATACGCCGAGGGCTAAAATAGCGATATATATTATGGTCATAACCCGGTTAATGCGAAGGTTTCTGATAATGCGAAACAATGCCAGCGAAACCATAACACCGACGCCAACCGACACCAAAACAATCATTAAGTATGAATTAAAGCGGCCGCTTGTAACGTCGTTTACCTGTCCCGCAAGGATATGCAGATCAGGCTCTGCAACCGTTACAATGAAACCGAAGGCACCGCCGCCCAGAAGAACAATCCAAAGCTTTCTTGCTTTGGTCAGCACCCCGCTGATCTGTTCGCCCATGGGAGCAATCGAAATATCGATGCCCAGTAAAAAGATTGTCATGCCAACAAGCATCAGCGCCGTGCCGATAACAAATTGCATGATAACGCTGCCGCTGAGTGGCGTAATTGTAAACGCTAGGATAAGTACAATTACAAAAATCGGTAGTACTGAAACAACGACTTCCTTTAATTTCTCTTGAATAGATAACATTAACTACTTCCTTCCATTGTGTGCTTTGTATGTCTTGCGTATGCTGCTTTGGTCGTAACAATCCCCCCTTTTACACAGCATCTTTTTCCCAAACTGGTACTTATATCAGCAACGGATAAGCTTATGTCGTTTCGCTTCTTCGTGTATCAGCCGGCCTATTATTGTGAGTTGTTATAATAAAAGCAATAGTCTTATTATAACAAAACGCAGAAGATTATTCCACCAGCTTATATGAACAGGTTTTGTGTGCTGCAGAACCATTATCAATCTTGCGGTAAGCTGCGTAATTTATTGACTTTTGACGATAATCGCGTATAATAAATAGTGAAGTTTCAACACTTTACTGCACAAAAGCTGTTGACTCGTAAATTTATATGGCGAGGGATAAAAATGGAGCACAAAACGTATAATCCATATGTTACAGCCCAAACACAGTTCGACAACGTAGCCGACCTGATTGGTTTGGATCAAGCAACCCGAGAGCTGCTCAGGCAGCCAAGCAGGGAATTTCATGTAACCATTCCCGTTAAGATGGACGATGGAACCACCAAGGTATTTAATGGTTATCGCATCCAGCACAACGATGCCAGAGGTCCGGCAAAGGGCGGCATCCGCTTCCATCCGCAGGAAACCGTTGATACCATCCGCGCATTGTCGCTGTGGATGACCTGGAAATGCGCCGTGGTAGACATTCCGCTTGGCGGCGGCAAGGGCGGTATCATCTGCGACCCCCATCAGATGTCCGCAGGCGAGCAGGAAAGACTATGCCGCGGGTATATCAGGCAGCTTGCAAAAGTTATGGGGCCTGTGAGCGATGTTCCCGCCCCCGATGTAATGACCAACGGTCAGCACATGCTGTGGATGATGGATGAGTATGAGGCGATTCACGGCGGACACTTCCCCGGCACCATTACCGGTAAGCCGGTAGGGATGGGCGGTTCGCTTGGCCGTACGGAAGCAACCGGCTACGGCGTTGTTTATACGCTGCGCGAGGCGCTGAAGGTTAACAATATTGATATTGCCAAAACCACCGCGAGTATACAGGGCTTTGGAAATGTTGCGGAATACGCTGCCCGCCTGTACGCAAAACTGGGCGGTACGATTATCGCTATTTCCTGCTGGGATAACCACGAACAGAAATCCTACACCTACCGCAAGCTAAGCGGTATTGACGTGGAGCAGCTGGTGTCGATCAAGGATAAGTTTGGTTCTATCAACAAACAAAAGGCCTTGGACCTAGGGTATGAAGTGCTGGGCGGCGACGAGTGGGTTGCGCAAGAGGTTGATATTATTATCCCCTGCGCGCTCGAAAACCAGCTTACACCCGCCGCAATGGCAAAGATCAGCGATAAGGTTAAGGTAATCTGCGAGGGCGCAAACGGCCCCACCACGCCGGACAGCGATGAGATTATCAAGGCAAAAAACATCTACCTCATCCCCGATTTCCTATGCAATGCCGGCGGCGTTACCTGCAGCTATTTTGAGCAGGTTCAATGCAACATGAACTATTTCTGGCCCAAAGAGGAAGTGCTTGAAAAGCTTGACCAGAAGATGACAAGCGCCTTCCATGCCGTGCACAAGCTTGCGCAGGACAAAAACCTGTATATGCGCAACGCCGCATATGTTATTGCAATCAACCGTGTTGCGGAAGCGGTAAAGCTGCGCGGCTGGGTTTGAGGATTCATTCCTAGCTGAATACATTTTCAGCCGCACGGAAATCCATGCGGCACCCGCACCACGGGCGGAATTGCTACCGTTTATAGCCGGCCACCACGCCACAAGGCGCGCGGCAGGGTTTACCTGCCGTACTGAAAACAAGGACTTGTTTTCAGGCTGATTGGCTATACTGTACCGGAAAGGGCGTGCAATGCAGGATGGAGCGTTTTAAGAACATACCAAAGGATGATTTAGTAGAGCGCGCCAAGGAGCTGGAATGCCTTTACCTGATTGAAGAGGCCTTGGCAGAGACACCCTTGCCCGGGAGCTTTGAAAAAATAATATCCATCATCCCTATGGGGTTTAGAAACACCCATGATTGCACGGTAAGCATCGAGTTTGATGGACAGATATACAGTACTAATACATCCGCTGAAAATGCGGATGTATTAGATTGCGCTATTATGGTAAACGCTAAATGCCGCGGCCTTATCCGGGTATTTTACCCCAAGCACACCTTTCCAAGTGATGACGTTGTTTTTCTTGATCAGGAGGTGCGGTTGCTGGGCAACATCTCAAAACGCATCTCCGAAGCCATTGATAAAATGGATTCTTCGGGCAGGGTAAGCTACCGCGACCGCTGGCAGGCGATTCTTGAGCTGCTGCAAAAAACGGATCATGAAATTCTGCTGTACGTTTGCGAAAAGATGCTTGCGCACCTTGCCGGAAGTAACCCGGGCGCTATCGCGCTGGTGTTTGATGAGATGGGTTGGACACGGTACGATATTCGGGGCGAGGTTAACTTCCCGCTCGAAACAATACCTGCGGTGGATGCACTGCGTTTAAGCAAAGTTGTGTTTGAAAACAGCGCAGCGGGCCTTGATGATGCACAGATCTATGACCTTATTAATCTTTGGGTGTATCAGGGAAAGACCTATAAGCTGATTAAGGTTGTTGATAAGAGCGAGACCGATGTAAAAAAGATCTCTCAGGCGTTGTCGGCCTATTTAAAGGCGGTCGGCAGCAACGAAATGTCCAGCGAAGCGACGAAACGTTGGCTCAAGGTAGAGCTGACCCGCCGGTTTATTACCGATAACACCAAGGCAATCTCCAAGGTTCACAGCCGGATTGAGGTGGCGTCCTTTATCAATCTGCTCGATACCTTTATCAGCTCCCCCAGAAGCATTGGAAGGATTGGCGGAAAGGGCGCGGGTTTTTTTCTTTCCAACCAGATTATTGAAACCCACAAGAAGGATTACCCCGAGTTCGAGAACATTGTTGTGCCAAAAACATGGTATATCTCATCGGATGAGTTTCGATACCTTCTTGAGGATAATGGGTTTGATGAGCTAAACGAGCACAAATATCTTGATTTAATCGATATCCGCACCAGCTATCCGCGAATTATTCAGATGCTCAAGAATGCACGGATGTCCTCTTATATTATAAACGAGTTGTCGCGGATACTCGATGAATGTACGGACCGTCCGTTCATTATCCGATCCTCCAGCCTGCTTGAGGATCAGATCGACACCTCGTTTTCAGGGAAATACAAGAGCCTGTTTATCACCAACACCGGCACAAAGGCCGAGCGGATGACACAACTGGTAGAGGGCATTTTAGAGGTGTATTCCTCCGTCTTTAGCGCGGACTCAATTCAATACCGCAAAGAACGCCATCTGCTTGACTGCGATGAGCAGATGGGCATCATGATACAGGAGGTTGTGGGGCACAAGGTGGGGCCGTATTACTTCCCGCTGTTTGCCGGAGTCGCCTTCAGCAACAATGAACTGCGGTGGTCTCCCCGCATTAAACGCGAGGATGGGCTGCTGCGGATGGTGATGGGCCTTGGCACGCGCGCCGTTGACCGCGTGGGGGAGGATTACCCTATTCTGCTGTCTCCCGGGCAAAAAAATCTGCGCGTGAACCAATCGCCCTATGAGCGGATGAAATACTCACCGCAGTATCTCGATTTGATTGATTTGGAAAACAAGCAGTTCCTCACCCTGCCGATTGCCCGGCTGATACGGGAGTACGGCGATCAGATACCGTATATCGGTCTGGCGGCATCGGTCTTAAGGGACGATATTCTCATCGACGCAAATCCACTGACCACCGATTTCAAGTCGGAAACCGCCGTCATAAGCTTTGACGGGCTGGTGAAAAAAACACCGCTGATTCGGCAGATAAAATCCATCCTCTCGGTATTACAAGAGGAATTAGGTTACCCCGTTGACATTGAGTTTGCAAGCGACGGCAAGCATTTTTACCTGCTGCAGTGCCGCCCGCAGAGCAGAAACCACGATAATGCGCCTGTGGCAATTCCATCCGACATTCAGACGCAAAGCACTGTGTTTACCGCAAATAAATATGTTTCAAACGGCAAGGTTACCGGTATTCAGACTGTGGTTTACGTTGACCCATACGAGTACGTGCGGCTTCCTTCACATGAGGATATGCTGAATATCCGCACTGTTGTCAGCGAGATTAACCGCATTCTGCCGCGCCGCAGCTTTATTCTTCTTGGGCCCGGCCGTTGGGGCAGCCGCGGCGATATCAAGCTTGGCGTGCCCGTTGCGTATGCCGATATCAACAACACCGCAATGCTCATTGAGGTTGCGCAGGCTGGGTCGAAAACCGAGCCTGAGCTTTCGTTCGGCACGCACTTCTTTCAAGACCTTGTAGAGCAGAACATTAAGTACCTGCCGCTTTACCCCGAAGATGACGACACCATATTCAATCATTCATTTTTTCACGGCTCTAAAAACGCATTGTCCGATATCCTGCCGCAGTACGCTCATCTGAGCGATGTGGTAAAGGTGATAAAAATTGAGGAAACGTTTTTTGGCCTTGGGCTTGTTGTGCTAATGAACGGCGATCTGCAAAAAGCTGTCGCGTATCTTGAACACCCCTCTCGGGTCAATGCGGAGCACGCCCTCGGAGATACTGCCGCTTCGGAGAAAGCCGACGCGGATGAAGATGGATGGAAGTGGCGTCATTATATGGCGCAGCAGATTGCAAACCGGCTTGACATGGATGCTCTGGGGGTTCGGTGCATCTATCTGTTTGGCAGCACCAACAACTGCACCGCACGCCTGAACAGCGACATTGACCTGCTGGTACACTTTGACGGTAATGCGCAGCAGAAAAAGCAGCTGGATACGTGGCTTGGCGGGTGGAGCCTGGCACTGTCCGAAATCAACTATCTCAAGACCGGTTACCGGTCAAACGGGCTGCTCGATGTCCATTATATCACCGATCAGGATATCAAAGACAAAACCTCCTATGCAATTAAGATTGATTCCATCTTCGATCCCGCCTACCCTCTGCGCAGGCGCGGCGACAAGAATGCTTAATAAGAAATCAGAAATCCCCTGAGAACAGCGTGATTGCTGCTTTCAGGGGATTGTATCGCTATAAGGATTGTGGCCACCGGTTGATCTGCCGCGCCGCAAGCCCGATAAGGCAGGCTTATCAAAGCCGCACAACCTCGCACACTTCACATACCGTGCCCCGCACCGTAAACCGAATATCAAAGCCCGCAAACTCGATGCCGTAAACGCGGCCAGAATCGGCTTGATACGACGGTCTGGGGTCGCGTGCGAGCACACCCAAAAGCGCTGTGTGCTTCTCCTGCGGGATAAGTGCAAGCCATTGCGGCGGGAACACTACCTCCAGTTTTGCGGCACAGGAGGCAGCGGCAAACCCTCCCACGGCATCGGGATGGCTGTCGGTATAGGCAAGGTATGGCTTGATATCATAAATCGGGGTACCGTCGAGCAGATCGGCACCCGAAACATGCAGCACCGCACCAAAAGCCGAATGCTGCTCGATGCCATCCAGCTTGACCGAGGAAAGCCCAATCGGGTTGGGGCGAAAGGGCGAGCGGGTGGCGAACACACCCATCCGCGTATTGCCGCCAAGGCGCGGCGGGCGCACCGTCGGCGACCATGTGCCGCGTATTGCCTCGGAAAACTGCCAGATCAGCCAGATGTGCGAAAAACCCTCCAGCCCGCGCAACGCATCGGGGTTGCGGTATTCCGGTTCAAAAACAATTACCGCCTTGAGCGCGTCCACCAGCCCGCTTTGACGCGGAATGCCAAACTTAGTGGTAAAGTCGGTGTGAATGCGGGCGATAACCTTCATGGCAGGGGTTTGAGTGTCGCTATGTGCGCTATTTTTTTCGTGATCCTTCGGCATATTCATTCCTCCTGCACGGGTGGCGTTCTTGTTTTGGAATTCGCTATGCCCGGTATCAGTCAAACCGTTTGCGGTACCCGCATTTTTTGCAAAGCTCCTCGACGGCCTGTCTGTTTGCAAAGCCCTTGACGATGTCACGCGCTCTTGCACTTTCTATGATCTGTGAAAAACCGACTGCATGGACGTTGCCAAGATTGATAACCCCTTCGCCGTCCAGACAACAGGGTACAACCGTTCCGTCAACAAGGATTGCCGCCTGACTGCGCAGCCCGTAACAAAAGCCGGTTCCGTCATCCGGTTTTTGTGCAAGGTCAGGCCATACAAACTGCTGCGCCTGATTTAAATATACCCGTTCGGCAAGCTTGATGCCGCGCTCCGGTACTGTTTGTTCTTGTATATTGTACGGCAACTGAAATTCCTCTTCAATGACCGCCAGCAGGTCATGATTTTTACTGTGCTGTGTACCGTACCCGGTTAAATTCCACAGCCGCAGGGAAATAAGAAGCTTCGTTTGTTTCACCACTTCTTTTGTAAAGGATAAAATGGCGTTTATATAGTCGCTTTTGTGCTGCGGCGCGTTGTTATCATCAAGGCTGTGCAAGGAAAAGTTAACCTGCCGCAGCGCAGGCTTAGTTAAAAGCGTCTCCCGCGCGTGCCCAATCAAGGTTCCGTTGGTGGTGATGTTCACAAGAAAGCCGTGCCGGCCGCTGATATCCAGAATTTCGTCCAGCGCAGGATGTAAAAGGGGTTCCCCTTTTACATGAAGGCAGAGATAATCGGTATACGGCTTTATTTGTTCTAATATCCTGTCAAATGCGCTGGGATTCATAAACTCCGGTTTGCGGCTTGTCTGCGGGCAAAAATCGCATCTCAGGTTACAAACGTTTGTGATTTCGACATAAATTCTTTTAAATTGCTTCACTCGCCTGCCTCCTGCGTCGGCACTAACCGAGGCCGCTTTATGGTGCATCTTCTATTGCGACTTATAGGCACGCAGTAGAATACCGCTTTTTGCAACGCATGCGGTAGTCTGGGTTTGCAGTGCAAGAGTTTGGATTGTTTTGGTTCAAACCTCTGGCACCTAATTTTATATTGTACGCAGCTTAAAAAGCGTCAATATCCAAGGTTGCCCCCATGCCAAATGCCTCATTGACCGGCAATGAGAAGCAAAGACCCTTGCCATCCTTATTCAGGCCAACCTCACGCGTGATGCTTTCCATAATATCTCGCCGTTTCTCTTTTGTGGTGAGTATCAGCACAAGGTCCTTCTCTGGCTGTATGGTGATGCCAAGATACTTAACACCATCCTCCGACCCAAGGCCACGCGCATGAACTAAGGTGCCGCCGGTTGCTCCGGCTGCCTTTGCAACCTCCATAACCTGATCAAAAAATCCGTTGTTTACAATCGCTGCGATCAGATGATACGATTCATTTGCCGCCGGCGTCATATCCTCACTTCCTATCTTCAAATTCTCATCGGCGTGTTTCAGGGTTTCAGAAAGGACACTGCTAATACTGCTTAAGCTTACCGTAAAGGCTATGCCTGTTCCCGGCTTGTTAAATGCCATTTCATTATGCAACTGTTTCATGATATGGCTTGACATGTTTTTTGTTTGCATGCTTATCGAAACAATCTTTTTAGGACCACCATAACCAAGAATATCATAGATCGCTGACTTTGCCGAGCCCTGCCCGTGCATCAGTAAGTAAAATGGCATATTGCTTTGATTTAAAATATCGGTCAAGGTATCTCTTAAATCAAAATCCACGATGGTAAATAATGCTTCCAGTCTTGCTGCGGACGCATCAACCATTTATATCCCTCCTTTTCTTGCTCATGGGCGGTTTATATTTGATATTATAGTGCATAGACATTTGTGTGTCTACTCCTCAATAATCACAGCATCTGTATGTTGGTAGGTTCGCGCCGTGATTTCAGCGGTATCACGCGAAACATCTCCTGTGGCAGGTGATTCTTCCATCGATTCATCGATAAAGGAATCATCCAGCTCTATAATCGTATCGTCGGTTGCCGGAACAACAGAATCCCGCTGTGCACGTCTGGATTTGATTGCATAAACCAAGCCAAATAATTGAAGGGTAATGACCGGAGTCATGGCAACCAGTGCGACAATACCAAATGCATCGGTATAAATGTTTCCGCCAACAGCTTCACTTGCTCCAATCGCAAACGGGAGCATAAATGTGGCGGCCAAAGGGCCGGAGGCAACCGCCCCTGAATCGAACGCGATGGATGTGAAAAGAGGGGGAACCAAAAACGTCAGCGCAAGGGCGATAACATACCCCGGAATAATAAAATAAAGGATAGACAAGCCCGTAACAACACGAAGCATCGACAGCCCAACCGAGACGCCAACGCCGACCGATAACCCGACGCCCATCATTTTGGCGGAGATTGCTCCCGCCGTAACCTCTTCCACCTGCCGTTTGAGCACGAAAACCGCCGGTTCTGCGGCAACCACAAAATATCCGATCGCAATTCCAACAAGGATAAGCACCCAAGCACGGTTATTCTCGGTTAAAATCGCACCCAGCTGATATCCCGCCGGCATAAACCCGACATTGACACTGGTTAAAAATAAAACAAGGCCCAGATATGTGTAAATGGTTCCCGCACTGATTTTTAAAATAGTTTTTGTTCTTAAGCGGAGCTTTACCATTTGAAAGATTGCAAACAGCAAGATCATCGGGAGCAGGGCTATCGCTATCTGCTTAAACTGATCCGGAAAACCCGCACCGTACAGCGCAGCGATATCGGATAAGGATTGGATTGCAGGAATAACCAAAGCGCTGCCGCCGGAAGGCTGAAAGAACATACCCAGAACGAGCACTGCGAGAATTGGGCCGATTAAACAAAGAGAAACCAGACCGAAGCTGTCTTCTTCTGTTGTTTTGTCACCGCGAATTGATGCCAAACCAAGCCCCAGCGCCATAACAAAGGGTACCATAATCGGCCCTGTTGTTACCCCGCCCGACTCCCACGCAACAGAAAGAAAATTTACATTGGTAAACCCTGATAGGACGAACGCGAGGATGTAACAGGTAATTAGAATTGACGATAGCGGCAGCTGAAACAAGATGCGCAAAAAGGCGCCTACCAGTGCCAAGCCCACGCCCAGCGAAACCACAAGAATAATATTGATATCGGGCACGCCGTTTATCTGCCCCGCAAACACAATAAGATCGGGTTCGGCTACACAGATAAAGATGCCGATTACAAAGGTTAAGATTACAATAAGGGGCAGTTTTCGGCTTTTCACCAATGTAGAGCCGATTTTTTCTCCGATTGGAATTAAGGATGTATCAACGCCCAGATTAAACAGAGCGATTCCCAACATCATTAAAAACGCACTGACTAAGAATAGAACTATGCTCCAAAACGGCATCGGCGCTATGGTGTAATTGAGAAGTAAAACCAATATAATGATTGGAATTACTGAAAAGAAAGATTCCTTTAGTTTGTCTGATAGTAATTTAAACATTAAACCACCTCACTCTTTGTTGTGTTTAAGCGCTTACTTCAATAGCATAGCATATGATTGTTAAGTCGGCATGAAGATGCCTGCCCAAGAAAAGACGCATATGTTGTGTACAAGTAACAAAGCAAAAAGATTGATTTCTGCGTAAAAAAGACCGATTCGGAGAACAACATCTTCCGAACCGGCCTTCACTTGTCGTTTGCTTGAATGACTAAATGATGTACATATGGTATAGCACAGGCGCCACCCGCTCGGTATCTTAGCTTAATACTGCTTCTTTTTTTGCAATTACTTTGTTTAGCAACTCCGACATAATTAGCATGAGGGCTGCAAAGAAAATCAAATATACCGGAAACAGTCCGATGTTGATTTTGTCTGCAATCACCCCAAAGAGCGGCGGCATAAAGGTGCTGCCGGCATAAGCGCTTGCCATCTGTATTCCGATGATTGCCTGGGAATTCTCCGCCCCAAAGTTTGAAGGTGTTGCGTGGATGACTGACGGATAGATAGGGGCGCAGCCAAGACCGATTATAACAAGCCCCGCTAAAGCCGTTATATCGGATTTAATGGGGATTGCCACCAATGCAACGCCGAAAACAATTATGATGATGCCAAACCGAATGAGCGACTTGTCCCCGAATTTGTCGACAATAAATCCGCAGAGAAAACGCCCGAAGGTGATGCCCAGAAAAAACAGCGATGCAAATTTCGCGGCAGTTTCAGAATCTATTCCACGAAACTTTACAAGGTAACTGCTTGCCCACAAGCCTGTTGTACTTTCAAGCGCACAGTAGCCGAAAAAGGTCAGCAGAACAAGCTTAACCCCCTTTATCTTTACAGCCTGAGGCAGGCTTAACGGTGCTGCGGAAGTTTGCAAGCTGCCTTTGGCAGGCTTGTTCTTCTTCCAAAGCGGCAGACTCGCAAACAGAATCGTCGTCAATACAATCTGTATAATGGATACCGAGCGATAACCGTTGTTCCACCCGTATCCGCCTGTCAGGCAGTAGCTCATAATGTATGGGCTGATTGCCGCCCCAACACCCCAAAAGCAGTGCAACCAGCTCATATGCCGCGAGGCATAGTGCAGCGCAACATAGTTGTTCAGGGCAGCGTCCACGGCACCCGCACCAAGCCCATATGGAACCGCCCACAGGCAGAGCAAGATAAACGAGCCGGAAACGGAAAACCCAAACAACGCCGCCGCCGTCATCATTACACTGATTGCAGTTACAAAACCTGCCCCGAGCTTTCGCGTCAGCTTGTCGGATAAAAGGCTGGATACAATCGTACCGCCCGCAATAATCATGGTTACGATTCCGGCATAGGACATCGGCACATTAAGCTGTTCATACATAACAGGCCATGCCGAGCCAAGGAGCGAATCCGGCAGCCCCAGACTGATAAAGGCGAGGTATATGATGATAAGTAAGAGTGAGTACACAGAGAATCCTCCCGCTGTTGTTTTAGTAAGATCAAAAGTAAACGCTTTTTTTGATAGCTGGCCGCATACATTCTCCCTTAGCAGAAGCTGCAAAACAAGGTTCCACTGTCCCCGCAAGATTTTTGTGATGCAACCGGGTGCGCCGTGTAGCATGTGTTTTTCCGTATGTATAAAATAATTATTGAAAAGAAAAATCACGCCGCCAATCTGATATTTTGTTTATGCTGCAGATTCTTCCCGCAGACTATTGTGCATGGGCGGCATTTCTATATTATACTGAAATCTCTTTCCCAAAGTCAAACTTAAACACGGAAAAAATAGGCGGATAATATTTTTTACAAGGCGTTTGCTTCCGTCATAAGGTTTCGTGCGCACTAAGGGTTTGATTTACCTTCCCAATATCCATCTCTCGGTATGAATCCCCGCACATGTCATATCCGCGTATTGACTATTGCATTATGAGATGCTATAGTCTCAGTAGCGGCACATCGGGCGGTCTTCGCTGTTTGCTGCCGGCATCATTTACCGTGTTTATGTCTTCCACCGCGACTTTGCAGACATTGTGCTGCTTAAAATGGAGTGCTGACATGCCCAGAGGTAAATTTATAATTACAGCCACCCCGTCCGGAGCGTTTGGCTTTCATCTACTTGCCGCAAACGGACAATCCATCGCCACCGGTGAAAACTACACCTCTTTGGCCAGTTGTAAAACCGGCATAGAAAGCGTAATTAAAAACGCGCCCATCGCTTATTACGAGGACCAGACCGCGGAGGATTACCCCAAGACGGTCAACCCCAAGTTTGAACTGTACTTGGATAATAACGGTGAGTTTCGGTTTCGCCTAAAGGCGCGCAACGGCGAGGTTATTGCGGTAAGCGAAGGCTATAAAAGCAAGCAAAGCTGCGAAAACGGCATAGAATCGGTGCGCAAAAATGCGCCCGAGGCGGATATTCTGGTAGATACCTAAAATAGATTATCCAATAAACATAATAAACGGATGGTGCAGCTGTTGCCCATCCGTTTTTGTATGGTTATGTGTGTTTGCCGCGCTTTTTGCGCCGCTTTACAATCCAATCACCGAACAGTTCACGCACACCGAAAATTAACAAAAAAACCCCGAACGCCTTGGATAGATAGTAATCACCGACAAACCTTGCCACTGCAAACCCTGCAAACACGCCAACCGTGCCCGACAAAATGCCAATGAGCGCCAGCTTATAGGCAAGCAGCTTGTTTTTGGCATGCACGAAGAGCGCCAGTACTGCAATGGGGATAAAGAACACTAGATTGATACCCTGTGCCTTCATCTGCGGCACGCCCATAACCGCTGTAAGGTAGATGAGTAAAATGCCTCCCCCGCCCATGCCCAATGCGCCAATTACCGCGGCAAAAAAGCCTGCGATCGAAGCATACACCAGCTCCATCAACGCATCAAAATCCGAACGGCGGCAAACAGGATGAGAGCGCCAAAGATGCGCCGCAGCACGGTATCCGGCACACGCCCAAGCAGCCGTGCACCCACCAGTGCTCCGGCAATGCCCGCAGGGATGAAACGCATGGCGTCGCCAAGCACAAGATCGCCGCTACCAAGGTACAGCATACCGCTGAGCACCGAGAGCGGCATGGTGATGGCAATGGCGGTGGCATGTGCGCTTTTTTGCGACAGGCCCGCCATCTTGAGCATCGGCACCGCAGCCATCCCTCCCCCTGCGCCAAACAGCCCATTGAGCACGCCGGTGGCAAAGCCGAGTACAACCCCAAACCATCGTTTCACAGGCAAGGTCTCCTTTGTAATACTATTTTAGTTTAAAACTGACTGCTTTACACTGCGGTGGCAAAACCGCCTAAAGAGTTGGTACGGCGGCGGTTCGCCTGCGGCAATCGCCTTAAAAACACCCTATGCTTTTCAAGCAGAATTGTATACGCTTTCGTGTGCCGCAACAGTATTATAAAGATAAAAAAAGGGCGGCCATGGAACTTATTGTTCCATGGCCGCCCCCTGATTATTCCGCCACGTGTGCCCTGTAATTTGCAAGGACTTCGCGGATGCAGTTAAAAACACCCGCCCGGCCGCTGTACGGCAACGCTAAACCCGTCGCCCGACAGGTGGGTACACTCCCAAAAGCTTCACGCTCCCTTCTTCCGATGGCATACGCCAGCGGGAGGTCTGCAGTCCACGTTTGGAGACGCGTTCCCTATTAGTGCTTGTTGGATTTAAAAAACCGTACATTATCGAACAGGGCAGGATACCTGCGCTGCCGCTTGCAAAGCTTAGTCCTCGAAATCGTATTCCTCGGAAAGGCGCTCTACAAACAATGCCGCAACGCGGTTAAACTCTTCCTCGTCCTCTATATAAGCAAGGTATTCCTCGCCTTCTTCTTCCTCACTTCTAAGCACGATGAGCTGTCCCTCGTCCTCTTCATCCCCGGTGTCTTCTTCGTTTGCAGGAATTAAAGCGACATAGTGCTTATCATCCAAATCAAGCTCATCCAGAATCTCAAACTCGTGTTCAATACCATCTTCATCGGTGAGTGACAACACGTTTGTGCCAAAGTCTAATTCGTCTGCCATGACAACCTCCATCGGCCTTTTTCAGAAGCCTGAACTAATTATTTCACTGCGCTAAATACTGCACAGCAACGAGGGTTCTTGTGTCTGTATAAATTGTATTCGAAATAAGGAGCGATGTCAACAGCAAATATTGTTATTACATTATATCTATATTTTCTTATAATAGTTAATAAAATATATTGACAATTAACAATTACTGTGCTATATTATAGACACAGAGAGAAGGGTTATACAAAATAATTCTCACTACTATTTTGCAAGGGGGCGATTCCAATGTACAGTGAAGACATCGCGCAACTTTATCTCCCTGCATGGGAATCCGCGCACTGCCAGCGATAAGTAGTTTTTGTTGGTTAACCATTCTCAGTCCCCTGTTTTTCTTTTTCCCTTGCAGTGCAACTTCCACAGCTGTCCAATCAAAAGAGTTTGTGAAATTGCCCGGTAATTCTTATTTTCGAGTAGATTGTAGTGTTCCCCATTGATGCCGGCATTGGTTTCTTCTATTTTCCAAAGTGATTCAGTGGAGACTCTTTCCAATCTTCCCGCGCCGCGGCAACTCCTTTAATCTCCTTCAAATTGGATTACCGCAGCTGCGTTTAATCCCAAAGCGGAGTTCCCAGAACTTTAACAAAAGGGATTGATGCCCATGTGCACGTATTTCCCCAGTTCCTAGCGGCAACCTAATTGGCAGGCGATGCAACGGTGATACCGATGCCCCTGCAAAGCAAAGATGCTTTCGTCTTATTACGCCGCACACACAAAACTACTGCAAGGCTCCGGCTGGTGTCGGAGCCTTGTTTCTTTGCCTGCTGGTTGCAAGCCGGAGCCTGCTCTGTAGGTGTCTGTTCTTTGGGTCCATACAAGACACGCCGCAACGGCCTTTTCCCATCATTTTGCTTGCCATCACTGCGTGAATCATATATAATAATACTTGTGTTTTTAATCTGAAACGCGACAACAATGATAGTTCGGCGGCGGCCATAGCTGTCTGAAAGGGGTCAAGGCAATGAGAAACTTTCGTGCCGGTATAGCAAGGATGCTCCTTCTTATGGTGGCATCACTATTATTATTTACGGGGTGTGGAGGCAAAATGGTTTTAAAGCAGTATAAAGAGGTTGGGGCTAACGCTTCTACCGCAACAATCAAAACCTCAATGGGCGATATCAAGGTAGTACTGTTTCCGGAAGAGGCTCCCAAGGCGGTAGAAAACTTTATTGCACTTGCAAAAGAGGGCACATATGACGGCGTGCTGTTCCACCGCGTCATCAAGGATTTTATGATACAGACAGGCGACACCGATTTTATGGACGGTTACGGCGGTAAAAGCACTTGGGGCACACCGTTTGAGGATGAGTTTTCCGACAACCTGTGGAACTTCCGCGGCGCGCTTTCGATGGCAAACTCCGGCGCAAACACAAACGGCAGCCAGTTCTTCATTGTGCAGGCTCCCGCCGTTTCCGCAGAGCTGGCCGCACAGATGAAGGCGGCAGGCTTCCCCACTCAGGTGATTGAAAAATACGAAGAAAACGGCGGTACCCCCTGGCTTGATAAGAAGCATACCGTCTTTGGCCACGTTACCGAGGGCATGGACGTGGTTGACGCTATTGTAAATGTTAAGGCCGACCAAAATGACAAGCCGCTTGAGGATGTTACGATTCTTTCGATTGAGGTCGCAAAGTAAGTACCGCTTAAAAACAAATCAAGACCGTGGATGGCGAGACTCGCCGTCCACGGTCTTTTGTTTATTTAAAAGAGAAGGAATACCGAAAGAACAAATGCCAAGAGTAACCGTCATGCGGTTATTATATCACTCAACAGATTGACAAGCGGTTTACTCTTCGGCCGGCACTACATCCCGAAAGACAGCGCGGTGGGTATTGCTGAGCTTTCGGTCGATGTGGTAGCAGCCATAAAACCATTTATTGTATGTACAGCTGCGCATCACACGATCCAAAAACGTATTGAGGGGATTGATGGTATTCTGCCGAATGTTCATGGCGTTCTTTATAGTGGTAGCGGCCTCGTAGGTTACAACATAGTCCACCGTATAGTCGATATCCGCCAGACGCTTTGCTGCCTGTATAATCTCTTGTGTCGTGGGCAAATCCTCCGGCCATGAAACTCCAAGCATATCGGCATCGGCGCTCTGCTCGCTCTCGCCGCCGCCCATGGCGAAGATGCGCTTGCCGTCAACGGTAAAAACCTGCCCGCGTTCCAGCCAATACAACCGCTGACCCAGCCTGCGCACCGTGCCGCCGAACATCTCTTCGCGCGGGTAGGCAGCAAGCAGCTGCCGGTTTTCGTGCACACCATCGATGAACAATGTCGTAAAGCGGCGCTTGCCAATCCACGTAAGCTGTTTTTGTTCAACCTTACCGCCCTGCCACACAAACCCGAAATCACCGCATATTATCAAATAATCCTGCCGCTTTAAGCGCCGAATCGCCCTGCTTTTAAAGCGGTTGATATCGCCGTGCATGTCACCCGTGATATATATCAAAAAGTCCACCTCACAATACTGTCAAACCGCCGCGTCGGATGTAGTACGTGTATAAAACTGCCGCACTCCCGCACATGTCGTATCGGACGGTGTTACCTTGTTGCCGCACGGATTGCTTGTTCAAGGTCTGCAATGATGTCATTTACATCCTCAATGCCGATAGATAGGCGTACCGTATCGGCGGAAATCTCCACCGCGCGCAGCTGCTCATCCGAAAGCTGACTGTGAGTCGTAGTAGCGGGATGAATTACAAGCGACCGCACATCCCCCACATTTGCCACGTTTGAAATCAGCTTTAGACTGTCGATAAACCGAACGCCCGCTTCTCTGCCGCCCTTCAGGCCAAAGGTAAACACCGCACCCGCACCATTTGGCATCTGCTTTTTCGCCAGCGCATGGTATGGGTTGCCGGGCAAGCCGGGATAGTTCACAAATGACACTGCATCGTTTTGCTCCAGATATTGTGCCACCTTCAGTGTGTTATCACAGTGACGCTGCATCCGCAAGGGCAGGGTCTCGATGCCCTGCAAAATCAAGAACGCGTTAAAGGGCGAAAGACATGCGCCCAGATCGCGCAGTATCAACACACGCAGGCGCGTAATAAAGCCCGCATTGCCGCAATCGCGTGCGAACACCAGCCCGTGGTAGCTGATATCGGGTGTATTGTACTGGGGAAAGCGCGGATTATCCGCAAAGTTAAAGTTGCCGCTATCCACAATAACGCCCGCCATCGAATTACCATGCCCGCCTAAAAACTTGGTAGCGGAGTGGACAATGATATCGGCGCCAAGTGCAATGGGGCGGCACAGGTAAGGTGTGGTAAAGGTGGAATCGGCAATAACCGGTATGCCGTGGCGGTGACCTATTGCCGCAATCGCCTCAATATCCGCAACATTTGCGTTGGGGTTACCTACCACCTCAAAAAATAACGCACGCGTTTTGTCGGTGATGGCAGCCTCCCACTCTTCCGGATCATCAGCGTTTACAAATTTAACATTAATGCCAATGTTCTTCAGTGTAACGCCCAGCAGGTTGATTGCTCCGCCGTAGATGTTGATGGATGATACAATCTCATCGCCCGCGTTTGCAAGGTTGAGTATGGTAGCAAGGATTGCCGCATGCCCCGAGGACATGGAAAGTGCCGCAATACCGCCATCCAGTGCTGCGACCCTGCGCTCGAGTGTATCACAGGTTGGGTTCATAATACGGGAGTATATGTTCCCGCTTGCCTTAAGCTCAAACAATTCGCGCGCATGTTGTGCACTCTCAAACTCGTACGCGGTGGTTTGGTAGATTGGTGTGCTCATTGAATGAGTATCACTATCGGGCTGCTGCCCTGCGTGGATGGAAAGGGTGTCAAATCCAAGGTTTGTTAACTGTTCCTTCATCGTTTGGTTTCGGTCCTTTCTATTGGGGATATATACTGCATTATTGAAATTCAAAAAAAGGGGGGGATGTATCATTGCTTATTACATCCAGCCGGCGGAAAACCAGTTCTTTTGCAATTTATAGTCAGCTACGTGTTTCTTTCACCGGCATAGCAAGTTATCCTTTTTATTTTATATATTCTCTGCTATAATTAAAAAGTGCTTGTCAGATTTTTTGCCAATACTTATATAATACACACTTACGGAGTGATTGTCTACATGCGAAAACTGAGTATGATTGTCTTTTGCATGGTGTTGCTTACAACCCTTGCACCATTTATCAATGTCTATGCGGAGTATACACCACCCTTTGAGGTATCCGCCGAGGCGGTATATGTTGTAAACCTTGATACCGATACCGTAGTGTACGAAAAAAACTCAAATAAAAAGATGTACCCCGCCTCGCTGACCAAGCTGATGACCACTATTCTTGCATTTGAAAACACGGATGATATTGATAGCACGATGGTGCGTTGCGGTGCCGCCGTGTGGGATGAATTTTTGGGCCTGAATGTATCGCACGCAGGCATTATTCCCGGCGAGGAACGGTCGATGCGCGATTTAATATACTGCATGCTGCTGCCTTCCGCGAATGAGGCGGCCAGCATTGTCGCTACACATATCGGCGGTTCGCGTTCCGATTTTGTCGCGATGATGAACGAAAAGGCGGCGGAGCTTGGTGCTGTAAGCACGCATTATGTAAATCCCCACGGGCTGCACGATGACGACCAGTATACCACCGCGCAGGATATATACCTCATTACCAAGTACGCTATGCAGATACCCGGGTTTATGGATATTGCGTCCACCTCTTCGTACACACTTGAGCCTTCCAACAAGCGCGGCAAAGAGTATATTAACACCACCAACCGGATGCAGGTTCAGGGCTCTGATGTATACTACCAGTATATTCGCGGCATAAAAACAGGCACCACCGACGAAGCCGGCCGTTGTTTTGTTTCGACTGCCACCAAAGATGGCTATACCTACATGATTGTTTTGCTGGGCGCTCCCTATGACAGGGCGCTTACCGGTGTTGCTGATAATAAGTCATTTTCCGACACACGGCAGCTATACCAGTGGGCATTTGATTCTTTTGAGGTCAAAGAGCTGCTTAACAACGAGCAACCGATTGCAGAGATTCCCCTGAAGCTGAACTGGGATAGGGATTACCTGCATCTGCGGCCCGAGAGCGGCTTTACTGCACTCGTGCCCAAAACAGTGAGCGAGGGTGATGTTATTCAGCGCTTTAACCTGCCCGGTTTTATCAATGCTCCGGTGCAAAAGGGTGATGTTATCGGTACCGTAGAGCTTATGGTAATGGGCACGCGGGTGGGCAGCATAAACCTGCTGGCAGAGGAGAGTGCCGCGCGCAGCGACGTGCTGTACTGGTATGAAATTCTTAAGGCCGCTACCAAAACAGTGTGGTTTTATATTGGCATTGCGGTATTTGTCCTACTGCTGATTATAATGGTTGTCGGCTCGGTTATCGCAAGCCGCCGCAGCCGTGCGGCGAGGTTTCGTACGCGGCGTTAAGCGGTGCATCTGCACCGCTTAACGCCGCGTATGGTAATGAGCGTAATCGAAAAAACAGAGCAGGTCTTACGGTTGACTTGCTCTGTTTTATCATTTAAACTCAATCGTTCGTTATATAACGCACTTTGCGCCGTCTATGGCAACACAATTTTTACCGGAGCTCTTTGCAACATATAGGTTTTTATCTGCGCGATCAAGCATCGTTTGCACGGTATCCCCCTTGCTATAGCAAGCAATGCCAAAGCTGCAGGTAACACGGATGCTTTCTTCAAAAATAAGCTCGTCAATCGTTCGGCAGAACTTGTCCGAAAACTCTATGCAGCTATCTTGTGAAAAGCCAGGGAACAGGATGATAAACTCCTCACCGCCCCAACGGTACATCGAGTATTCCTCCTGAAGCAGTCCCTTAATCTGACCAACGATTTCAAGCAGAACCTTGTCACCTGCAAGGTGGCCGTATGTATCGTTGATTATTTTGAAATCATCGATGTCAAACAGGACGATACCAAAATCATCCCCCGCGCTTTCAGCTTCTGCTATCCGACGGCTTAAATCGCATTGCAACGTATCGCGGTTAAACAAGCCGGTCATCGAGTCGGTTTTTGACAGAATCTCAAGCTGACGGCCGTTAAGATACAGCATGCGGCGCTGTGCCTCATTCTTGTAGGTGCTGACGGCACGCAGAACCAGTACCAGCGTTGTAAACACAATGGCCGCCGCCAATTCGTTTGAACGAAGATCGCTGTGCGCAAGGCTGGTGATTATGAAAAACGCAACCGCTATCAGGATCGATGAAGCTACCTTGGAAACCCAACGGTTTGTTATCATAAATGCCACCAACATAAGCACCATCAGCCCCATGGTCTGAATCATGAAATTGGGACTTTCATAACTGACGCAGATGAAACACAATAAGATTGCAGTAATAAAAAACACAAGGTTGTACAAAAAAAAGAATAACTCGTACCGTTTGGAGACGCTCAGCACCCAGTACAAGCCAAACGCAGCCAAACATACCAGTGTACGATTTGCAAGAATAAATAATATCGTAGCCGCATTGCTGTTAGTAATGTAATCTGCAATAATGAACAGAAAAAACAATATGCCAAGAGAGAATGACAACATCCGCATATAGGCAAGGGACTGAATTATCTGAGCGCGTTGATATTCCTGTTCCAGCATTCGGTCTTCGAACTCATGCAGCCGATTCATCTTTCCGTTTAGCGGGATTCTCATTACCTTGCGCCTCAATTCCAATCAGTTGTGAAAATGTGAATTTTGCAATATACTATTATATAATACCATATTATTTCCGTTAATACAATAAATAGGCGGAGGAGTTTCGCTTCATTTTTCGATAATTTTGCAGCAATGCGGGCGGCATACGGCGGGCTCATCGTACCACAATAGCACAAAACACGCGAACGAGTACTCGTTCGCGTGTTTTATTATGGTATAGAACCGGATGCAGATTATTCTTTATTCTCTTTTTTTGCCGCAATCTCCTGCAGTGCATCGCGGCGGGAGAGGTTAACGCGGCCCTGTGCGTCGATCTCGGTGACCTTAACGACCACCTCGTCGCCCACGGAAACGACATCTTCCACCTTCTCTACGCGCTTGGTATCAAGCTTAGAGATGTGAACAAGGCCTTCCTTGCCGGGGGCAATTTCGACAAATGCGCCGAAGTTCATCAGGCGGGTTACCTTGCCCTTGTACAGAGCACCGACCTCGGGGTCCATAACAATCGTCTGAATCACGCGGATTGCGCGACGCGCATTGTCGATATTAATGGAGGAAACATATACATTTCCATCCTCCTCCACATCGATCTTAACCTCGCATTCGGCACAGATCTTCTGAATTACCTTACCGCCTTGACCGATAACATCACGGATCTTATCGACGTCGATCTTGATGGTCAGCATCTTGGGCGCATATTTGGAAAGCTCCGCGCGGGGTGTTGCAATCGCCTTTGCCATAACCTCATCAAGGATATAAATGCGTCCCTTACGGCATTTCTCTAGCGCTTCGGCAATAATTTCGGGGGTAAGCCCGTCGTTTTTAATATCAACCTGAATGGCAGTAATGCCCTTATGGGTGCCGCCTACCTTAAAGTCCATATCACCAAAGAAGTCCTCAAGGCCCTGAATGTCCACCATCGTCATAAAACGGTCGCCCTCGGTAATCAAGCCGCACGAGATGCCCGCAACGGGTGCCTTAATCGGCACACCGGCATCCATCAAGGAAAGGGTGGATGCACAGATTGCACCCTGTGAGGTGGAGCCGTTTGAGGACAGTACCTCAGAAACCAGACGAAATGCATAGGGGAACTCCTCTACCGAGGGAATTACCGGCTCAAGCGCACGCTCCGCAAGCGCACCGTGGCCAATCTCGCGGCGTCCGGGGCCGCGGCTGGGACGTGTTTCACCCACCGAGTAGGACGGGAAATTGTACTGGTGCATATAGCGCTTGCTTTCCGCTTCATCGATGCCGTCAAGAATCTGCGCGTCTCTTACCTGACCGAGCGTGGTAACGGTAAGCACCTGCGTCTGGCCTCTGGAAAACAGACCGGAGCCGTGTACACGGGGCAAAAGGCCTACCTCGGCGGAAAGCGTGCGAATCTCATCGATGCCTCTACCGTCTACGCGCTTGCCTTCATCGAGCAGCCAGCGGCGCACAACATATTTTTGCAGCTTGTACAACGCCTCGGGAATCTGCGCTGCAAGTTCGGGATACTCCTCGGTAAACTTTTCGGTAACCTCATCGGCAACGGGAGCAAAACGTGCATCGCGCACATTCTTATCGTCGGTATCGAGCGCGTATTTAACCTTATCGATTGCAAACGCCTTGATGGCCTCGAACAGGCCAGGGTCTACCTCCATCGATTCAAACGCAAACTTGGGCTTGCCAATCTCTGAAACGATGCTGTCAATGAAGCCGATAAACTCTTTTATCTCGGCATGGGCTTTTGTAATCCCTTCGAGCATAACCTCTTCAGAGACCTCGTTTGCGGCCGCTTCAATCATAACGACCTTTTCACGCGTGGCGGATACGGTGACAAGCATGTCGCCGTTGTGGCGCTGCTCGGAGTTTGGGTTGAGCACGATTTCACCGTCTACATACCCTACGTTTACACCGCCGATGGGGCCTGCCCATGGGATGTCCGAGATTGAAATTGCAATCGATGCGCCGACCATGCCGACGATCTCAGGCGAATAATCGGGGTCTGTGCTCAGCACGGTCATAACAACCGACACATCGTTGCGCATATCATTCGGGAACAGCGGACGAATGGGGCGGTCAACAAGACGCGAGGCAAGAATTGCTCTGTCGCTTGGCCTGCCTTCACGCTTTAAAAAGGAGCCGGGGATACGGCCAACCGAGTAGAGCTTTTCTTCAAAATCCACCGATAGGGGGAAGAAATCTATACCGTCGCGGGGCTTCTGCGAAGCGGTTACGTTGCACAGCACTACCGTCTCGCCGTAACGCACCATGCACGAGCCGTTGGAAAGTCCGCACATCTTGCCGGTTTCCACCAACAAAGGTCTGCCTGCAAAGGTTGTCTCAAAGGTTCTAAACATATGCTACCTCCATTTATCATTATGTAAAAATTCTATTGTTATGGGGCAGCCGCGGTTTAGCAATAAATCCGATGCTTCGGCACGACTTGTCAAAGCACCCGATTCACTGCTAAAACCCGGCAGCAAAACCCACATCAAGCGTCTAAAGGCAGGCGGAATATTCCGCCTGCCTTCCATTGTCTTTTACTTACGAAGACCCAGCTTCTTAATAATCTCGCGGTATCTCTCAACATCCTTCTTCATCAGGTAGTTAAGCAGATTACGGCGGCGGCCAACCATCTTCAGCAGGCCTCTGCGAGAATGGTGATCCTTCTTGTGCTCCTTCAGATGCTCGGTGAGGTCGTTAATCCTCTGTGTAAGAATTGCAATCTGCACCTCCGGCGAACCGGTATCGCCTTCGTGCTTTGCGTTGTCGATAATGATTTTCGTTTTCTGCTCTTTCAGCATTTGGTTTACACCCCTTATAATATCTCCCTTATCGCAGCAGCGGGTGGGGCAAACTCCTCAAACGAGGCTTGATCCCTGAGCCGAGAAAAGGGTATTTCGTATGCAGAACCCACATAAAAACAGCATAGGTATGCATACCACGGGGCTTATTATAGCATACCCAAATAATTATGTAAATACCCCCACCTGGATATTTACAGGTGGTGCGTGGTTACAAAACAATCAATCCCCTGCCCGCTACCGCAGAATTTCGGCAAGCCAACTGTCAAAGTATTCTTGCAACACCTGCGTATCGTTTGCAATAGCAGCTTTGAGCTCGTCCACCGAATTAAACCTGTGCTCGGGGCGCATAAAGCGAATGAGACTGACCTCCACACGTTTGCCGTATAGGTCGCCATCATACCCTAGGATGCAGGTTTCTCCAAGAGGTCTTGAGTTTTCTTCCACTGTCGGCCGCACGCCGATGTTGGTAATGCTCGGCATAATCGTGCCGTCGATACGCACAAACGATGCGTATACCCCATACCGCGGCACCAGAAGCTGTGGTTCAAAGTATTGGTTGATCGTGGGTGCGCCGATTCTGCGGCCAAGCTTTCGCCCCTGCGCAACAGGACAGTCGAAGGAGTAGGGTCTGCCAAGCAGTTCCCCCGCCCGACCTACCTCGCCTTGCGCAAGCAGCGTGCGGATGCGCGAGCTGCTGACCGGCTGATCATCCCTGCGCACATCGGGTACGATAACAAGCTGTGCGCCCTGTTGCTTGCAAAGTTCATTGAGCAGCGTGACATCCCCCGCCGCGCCTTTGCCAAAATGAAAGTTAGCACCGCAATAAACAGCCCGCGCACCCAGCTGATGTACAAGAAGGTGCACAAACTCCTGCGGGGATAGCTCTTTAAGCTCAGCAAAGTCGGGCTTAACATAATAATCGACGCCAAGGGCACGCATCTGCTCTTGCTTTAAAGCTTCACTGATTATATTTTGGCGTCCTTTTCCGCTTTCGGGGTTTTGGGTGGTAACCCCAAACGTGAACACGCAGGTAAATAGTCCCTGCTCTTTGCTGTTATGCGCACTGCCAATCACCGCGCGGTGACCCAGATGCACCCCGTCAAAGTAGCCGAGCGCTACCGCCGTAGGGGATGGGATAGCCTTCCCTACGAGTGTGTCAATCGTAACCAATGTATATGCTTCCTTTCGGTCGTATGGGTAAAACGTCCTAAAGCGCGTCAGCTTTTAAAAAACTTTCTCACTCTTAGTTTGCCTGACTTCGCTTCAATATAGCCGAGCCCGATAAAGCCGCCTTCCTGCCCGTAAATTCGCACATCACCTGTGTCTGACAGGTCGACGCTAAGCTTTACGCCGTTGAGGAACAGCCTTGTCTGCTCGTCGTTGAGATGCAGCGCGGGCAGACCCAAAAACAAGCGCTCGGTAGGGATAAGTATTTCATCTATCACACCCCGTTGCGCGCGGTGCCCAATCTGCTCAAGTGTCAGACAACGGTCAAGTGGAAAGCCCATGGAGCAGGTGCGCACCAGCGAGGTCATTGCAGCCCCGCAGCCGAGCATATCTCCTATATCTGCACACAGCGTACGGATATAGGTCCCCTTTGAACAGCTTACCTCAATGGTATACTCTCCCCCCGGTTCATCGGCACACTGTATGCGCAGTGAATGGATGGTGACCGCCCGTGCGGGACGTTCCACTACCTCGCCGCGCCGCGCATGCTCATAAAGGCGCTTGCCGTCCACCTTAACCGCCGAGTACATGGGCGGAATCTGCATAATGTCGCCCACAAATCTGCCGGCAACAGATGCAAACTGGTTTACCGTTACCTTATGCGCGCTTGTTTGCGTTACCTTACCCCATATATCCTGTGTATCGGTAACCACACCAAGGCGCAGGCCCGCGATGTAGGTCTTGTCGGTATCGGGTACAAGGTCACACGCGCCGGTCGCCGCGCCAACAAATACCGGCAGTACACCGGTGGCCATGGGGTCGAGCGTGCCGCCATGCCCTATCTTTTTTGTTTTTAAGATGCCGCGCAACTTCGCCACCACGTCAAAGGAGGTGAACTTCTGCGGCTTATTGACCAGTAGAACCCCGTTCAACCCAAGCGCCCCCGATTCAAATTGTTTTTACTGCATATACCGGGCAACGGCTTGTACGACGGCTCTCTTTGCGTTTTCAAGTCCGCCGGGTACTACACAGCCAGCCGCCTTCATATGACCGCCGCCGCCAAGTTCCCCGCAAATTTTCGAAGCATCAAATCCGTCGTTGGTGCGCATGGACACCTTAAATTCACCCGATTCCTTCTCGCGCAGCATCACACCAATCTGTACCCCCGCAATCTGCCGCGGCAGCGTGGAGATGCCTTCAAGCTCGCTCTCCTGCGCTCCCGCAGTCGCAAGCATATCCTGGGTGATGTAAATAAGCGCGCATCTTTGATCAAAATAGTATTCTATCGATTCCAACACCTGCCGTTCGATAAGAATGCGGCTGACGGTCTTGGTCTCAAACATCATCCGGTTAATCTGCGCGGTGTTGACACCGTTTGCCATCATCCGCGCCGCAATCAAATGTGCCTTTGCGGTGGTGTTGGAAAAACGGAAGCAGCCCGTATCGGTCGCGATTCCGGTATAGATACAGGTACAGATCTGAGTATTCAGCTCTACACCCAGTTTTTTAATGACATCATACATAATCTCGCAGGTCGCTGATGCGCGGGGACGAAGCAACACCCTGCGCGCATAACGGGTGTTCGACGGATGGTGATCGATGCAGATATCCACCCTGTCGGCAAGATGTTCGTACTTTGCACCAAACAGCTGGCGATCGGCAAGGTCCACCGCAACAATCAGCTGCGGCTCAAACTCGTCTTCCTCATAACCTTCTAGCAAAAACAGATACCGCTCGGGAGGCTCGTCCGAGCAGACAACGCGCGCGCGTTTGCCGAGCTGCTTAAGGGCAAAGTAAAGCGCATAGCCGCTGCCAAAGGTATCGCCATCCGGACTTTGGTGGGTGATAATCAGAATTTTGTCACTGCTAAGCAGTGTGTTGCAAACTTCTTTTACGCTGATGTTGTTCATGCTTGTTTAACCTTGCCTTTCGGGCTTAATCTCGTTTCTCGGGATTCTCTTGCGCATCTGAAACCCGGCTGTCCTCCTCGGGCAGCAGTTCCTTAAGCATACGGGTAATTTCGGCGCCGTGTGCAATAGAATCATCCGCGATGAATTTAAGCTCGGGAGAGGTTCGCAGGCTTAGACGGTTATTAATCTCCCGCCGGATAAAGCCCGAAGCATGCTGCAAGCCCTTTACCGCTTCGCGTGCAGCAGCAATGCCGTCCATCGAGCTGATATATACCTTTGCGTGCGACATATCGCCCGACAGGTCTACCCGCACAATGCTCAAAAGCCCTGTGATACGCGGGTCTTTCAGAGAACGCATGATATCCGCAAGCTCTCTGCGAATGTCTTCACTGTTTCTTCCTACCTTATAGCCTGCCATAGCAAAATAGTCCGCCTTTCGTGAAAGTTGTTGCTGTGAAACGGAGCGGCAAGAGAAGAATCAGTCCTCTCTGTATTCCTCCACAATATAGGCTTCCAGTATATCGCCTTCTTTAATATCGTTGAACTTGGTAAGGCCGATACCGCATTCGTAACCCGTAGCGACCTCTTTGGCGTCGTCCTTAAAGCGTTTGAGCGACAGTATTTTGTCATCGGCGATTACAATGCCGTCGCGCACAATGCGGATATTCGCGGTGCGTGTAATCTTGCCTTCAAGCACGTAGCAGCCGGCAATGGTACCAACACTGCTGATGCGAATGGTCTGGCGTACCTCGGCACGGCCCAGATCCACATCACGGAATTTGGGAGCAAGCATGCCCTTCATGGCGGCCTTTACATCGTCTACCGCATCATAGATGACACGGTACAGGCGCAGCTCAACGCCCATATTCTCGGCATTGGCGCGCGCAAGCGGATCGGGGCGCACATTAAAGCCGACAATGATAGCGTTAGAGGCATCGGCGAGCATAACGTCGGATTCGTTGACAGCGCCAACACCACCGTGGATGACCCGAACGCGCACCTCTTCGGTCGACAGCTTTTCAAGCGTCTGACGAACCGCCTCAACCGAGCCGGCGACATCACCCTTAACGATAATATTGAGTTCCTGTACAGAGCCTTCGGCTATCTGTGCAAACAGGTTATCAAGCGTTACACGGGTATAACGAGAGAACTGCTCCTCTTTGGCGGTATAACGACGCTGATCCACAAGCTTTTTAGCAAGCTGCTCATCCTCTACCACGTTAAAAACATCACCTGCGGCGGGAACCTCGTCAAGACCCGTAATCTCAACCGGTACGCATGGACCTGCCTCTGTAATCGGTTCGCCGCGGTCGTTGAGCATGGCACGCACGCGGCCGGATACCGTGCCGGCGATTAAATATTCGCCCACACGCATCGTTCCGTTTTGCACCAGCAGCGTGGCAACAGGGCCGCGGCCCTTATCCAGCTTCGCTTCAATGACCGTACCCTTTGCAAGGCGGTCGGGGTTCGCTTTAAGTTCCTTGAGGTCCGCTACCAGCAGTACCATCTCAAGCAGCTTGTCAATACCAACCCTTTTAAGCGCCGATACCGGCACACAGATGATATCGCCGCCCCACTCCTCGGGAACAAGCTCGTATTCGGTGAGCTGCTGCATCACCCGATCCGGGTTTGCTGCCGGCTTATCTGTTTTGTTGATTGCGACAATAATCGAAACACCCGCAGCCTTTGCGTGGTTAATTGCCTCTACCGTCTGCGGCTTAATGCCGTCGTCGGCTGCCACCACAAGGATGGCGATATCGGTAACCTGTGCACCACGCGCGCGCATCGAAGTAAACGCCTCGTGACCGGGCGTATCAAGGAACGTGATGTAACGGTCGTTTACGTTTACACGGTAAGCGCCTATGTGCTGGGTAATGCCGCCCGCTTCGGTTGCGATAACATTCGCATTGCGAATGGCATCAAGCAATGAGGTTTTACCGTGGTCAACGTGCCCCATAACGACCACAACAGGGCTGCGCGGCGTCAAATTCTCCTCGGTGTCCTCCGTATCGTCGATGAGGCGCTCCTCAATGGTGACAACAATCTCTTTCTCTACCTTTGCACCAAATTCCAGCACCACCAGCGAAGCGGTATCAAAATCTATCTCCTGATTAATGGACGCCATGATGCCAAGGTGCATCAGTTTTTTGATGACCTCACTTGCAGTAACGGTCAGGCGCATAGCAAGCTCACCTACGGTAATCATCTCGGGGATGGATATCTTAAGCTCCTGACGCTTTTTCTTAATCATCTCGAGCTTGCGCAACTTATCCGCCTCGGTTTCGCGCGGGCCATAGCGGCGTCTGCCACGCTGAGAACGTTGCGTGAATTTTTGCTTATTTGCCTGTACGTTATCCTTAACCACTGCGCTCGTGGGCGCAATCTTCTCGTATTTCTCGTTGAACTTTTCAAGATCAACAACCCCCGCGCGGGTATCCACATGACGGGTGGTCTTTGGCTGACCCTTGCTCTGCGCAGGTGCCGGCCTTGCACCGGGTTGTGCGGCGCTTGGGGCGGTGTTTTGCCCCTTTGCCGGCGGGGTGCCGCTCTTCTGCTGCTTTTGCGCAGCGGGCGCAGGCCTTTGCTGTGAAGGCACAGGGAGATTAAACTCACTGACGGCGTGCGTTTTTGTGAAATGGTCAAACACCATATTCATGGCCTGCTCGTCAAGCAATGTCATGTGTTTTTTATCAAGATCCATCTTCGGCGCAAGGAAGTCCATAAGGTCCTTGCTGGTAAGGCCCATATCCTTGGCCACCTCGTACAATCTGTGTTTTATCATATCTTACCTCCATCACTAAGGGTCATCTCGCTGATCTTTCTTCGCAGGCCCGCATCGGTTATGGCAAATACACCGGAACGCTTTGCGGTAATCCTTTTTATCTCATCCATCGTTACGGGGAGCGGTATCGCCTGGGCGTTCTCCCGTCCACAGATGTAATTAAGCTCCTTGACGGTTTTGGCGGAGACATCGGACGCATAGAAAACACAGGGGATATCGCCCATGCGCACGCTCTCGGTTACGGTGTCAAACCCCGCGGTAAACTTGCCTGCGCGTTTGCTCATACCAATCATTGCAAGAATGCGTGTACTGCTTTCATTGTTCATCAACCGTCATCTCCTCCTCCAGTCTATCATAGACTTCATCCGGAATGCGGCAGGCAAACGATTTTTCAATCCGTCTTGACTTGCGTGCCTTTTTCAAACAGGCAGTATCTTTGCACACATATGCCCCCCTGCCCGCCTTTTTACCGGTAATGTCAAGGCTTATCTCGCCTTCGGCATTCTTTACCACCCGCACAAGCTCGCGCTTTGGCTTCATCTCGCCGCAGCCGGTGCACATGCGCAAAGGCACCCGTTTTGCCTGCATTGTCATCCTACCTTTCCGGTGTGTTCCGCTGGGTTTATATTACTCGCTGTCCGCGGCGGGCTCATCCTCACCGTAAAAACCACTCTCGGGACGGATGTCGATTTTATACCCCGTCAGCCTTGCGGCCAGACGCGCGTTTTGCCCCTTATTGCCAATGGCAAGCGATAGCTGGTTATCCGGCACAGTAACGCGGCAAGCGCGTGAGGTCTCGTCAACAATCTCAACACGCACAACATCGGCCGGCGACAATGCCGCGGCAATAAACTCCTCGGAGCTCTCGCTAAATCGAACCACATCAATCTTCTCGCCGCCAAGCTCATCCACAATACGGGATACGCGTGTTCCCTTAGGGCCAATGCACGCACCGACAGCGTCTACGTTTTCGTCCTTGCTGTATACCGCAAGCTTGGTTCTGGAGCCTGCCTCGCGGGAGACCGCCTTAATCTCGACGGTACCGTCGTATATCTCGGGTACCTCCATCTCAAACAGGCGTTTTACAAGACCCGGGTGCGTACGGGAAATCATCACGCGCGGACCCTTTTCGCTGTTCTCGACGTTTACCACATATACCTTGATACGGTCGCCTTCCCGCAGCTGTTCGCCGGGGACCATCTCGCTTTTCGGGAGCATCGCTTCGTTTCTGCCGATCTCAAGCGTTGCGCTCCCTTTTCTGGGGTCGAGCTTAAGTACAACGGCGGTGACGATCTCGTGATGCTTACTCTGGAAGTCCTGATACATCTGGCCGCGCTCCGCCTCACGGATACCCTGACGGATGATGTGCTTTGCGGTCTGTGCCGCAATACGCCCAAACTGCTTTGTTTCGAGCATAATATCAACATAATCGTCAAGCTTGCCGCGTTTGGCGTACTGCTTGGCATCCTCGATCTGGATCTGGGTTGCGGGGTTTTCTACCTCCTCGACAACCTCTTTGCGAATTGCAACATGGAATGCATCCTTTCCAGGGTCGATCTCCACGATTACGTTATCCGACGCGCCATAGTCACGCTTTACCGCGTTGAGTATCGCGTTTTTGATCTTCTCAATCAGGTAATCGGCGGGTATGCCCTTTTCTTTTTCAAGCAGGGTAAGCGCATCAAAGAACTCGTTACTCATCTTCGTCTGTTCCTCCAAAATCAATCTCATCAATATTAAGGCGGATAAATGCGGTTTCATCCTTCTTAAAGGTCATACGGCTGTTATCAAGCAGCGTAATCTGCACCACGCCGTCTTCAAAGCCTTCAAGCAAACCTGTAAAATCACGTCTGCCGTCTATCGGGCGGATGGTGCGGATATCCACTACGTCACCAATATGCCGCGCAAAATGCCACGGCTTGCACAGCTCACGGTCAATGCCCGGGGAGGATACCTCAAGATAGTAGCTCTGCTCAATTGGGTCTGCCTTGTCGATTAAGGGGTCAATGGCCATACTCATCGCTTCACAATCCGCGATGGTAATACCGTCCTCTTTATCAATAAAGACGCGCAGAAACCAGGATGCACCCTCTTTTTCAAATCGGATGTCCCAGATAAAAAAGCCCATGCGCTCTGCTATGGGCGCACAGATCTCGGTCACAATCTCGACCGTGCTTTTACGTTTTTGCTTCGCCAAACAAATCCTCCGTTCCGACAGGGATGGGCGGACGGTACTGCAGCCGGTGCACACCTTAACCCCAAACCTTAAAACGCAGGAAAGAGTGGGGCGTCCCACTCTTTCACACGAACTGTCATTACCTTATTCACGATACCATAACCGCACCAGTTTTGCAAGCGTTATCTTACATTATTATGAACTTAATTGTAGCAACGGTTGTAAATAACCCAAAATGCGGTTATTCCTCCATTTGTTTGCCTAAAAACGATGCCGCGGCCTGCACAAGTTTAACCTCTACCTCGCTTGCGGGGCTTGGGTTTTCGTTACACAGGTACATAACCGAACCCGCAACATCCCCGGACGCAATGATGGGGGTGCATACCAGCGCATATCGTTCTACCCCTTCAACCGGCTGCATCTTACGTTGCTCTTTGCCGGTATACGAGTACGTTTTACGCTGCTCCATCAGTTCTTCCAACTGCGGGGATACGCGGCGTTCAATCAGCTCCTTTTTAGGAATGCCCGATACCGCAATAACATGGTCACGGTCGCACACCACCACCGGTTCTCCTCCTGTTTTATATAACACCTCGGCATATTGTGTGGCAAAGGATGAAAGCTCCCCGATTGGGGAATACTTTTTAAAGATTACCTCACCGTCGTTATCTGTGTATATTTCAAGGGGGTCACCCTCCCTGATCCTCATGGTTCGCCGAATCTCTTTTGGTATAACCACGCGTCCCAAATCATCGATGCGTCTTACAATTCCCGTCGCTTTCATTGATTGTGTTTCCTCCCTAATCAATATTTAAAATAGTAGCAAATGTTTTTCCATAGCATAAAGCGTATCGTTGTATGAGCTTTTGTGCAGGTGAGCAGAGCCGTCATTTTGCTTCCAGCTTCCCCCGTGGTGATAGTAGTATTATTTGCATCACTGCTCACATTATTCAATTTTGCCTGCAAACAATTGGGGAGTGAAAGACCAACAAGCGGGAGCGGGGTATATTTTACGAGAAGCTTTGTCATGATCTGTTTTGAGTAGCGGTGCGCGATGTCGCATGGCGGCAGTACATGCGCAAAAAGAGCCGCTATCATCTGTGATTGATGCAGCGGCCCTTTTCCCGTTAGATTCCCCGTTATTTTATAATGTCACCAAGCGGCTTATTCTCTTGGTTATTCCCACTTGAAGAATCGGATTGATATTCCGATACAAATGATTGCTATTACTGCTGATACACAAATTGGCAAAACCATATTATCAATCGGCAGCCCCAGTGTAGCTGTCTTCAATATTTTAATACCCTGTGTAAGCGGTAGTACATCAACGATCTTTTGCATGGGCATAGGCATTACTTCATACGGCAAGGTTGCGCCGGAAAAAACCAGCATTGGAAAGTACAACAGGCTTGCAATCACGCCTGCAATTTTAGAGTTTTTTGCAATGCCGCCAACCATCATGCCGATGGAGAACATGGAAATCATAACGAGCAGCCAACCTAAAACAAACCCCCACAGGTTCCCTTGCATACGAAACCCGAAACAGAGAGCGGCAATGGCGAATAGCGAAAGCAGCGATACCAAAGCGTACAGCGCGTAGATCGTCACCTGTACAAGCAGTATGACAAACGGGCGAACCGGCGTTACCTGAAAGCGTTTTAAAACATGCTTGCTGCGGTAATCGGACACCACGAGCGGAAGACCCATAACACCACCTGCACAAATGGCAATGGATGCAATCGCACCGAATGACTGCTGAAAAAATGTATATCCCGCTCCATCAAATGCGGGCTTGTCCCCATAAATAATCCCAATCACAACCAAGACAACGATGGGCATACAGATGGCGAAAATAAACATATCCATACCACGCAGGGACAGCTTTAGCTCGGTTTTGAACATAGTGCTAAATGTTCTCATTTGCCGTTACCTCCTCGTCTGTATACCAAAGATATGCGTCCTCAAATTTATCGCAAGGGCTGTTCTTCACTGCATCCTCGACGGTGCCATGGAATACGACAGAACCTTTTTTAAGAATGCAGATTTCGTCGCACAAAATCTCGACCTCGTCCATAAAGTGTGAGGTCAATAAAATGGTGAGTCCTTGTTCCTTTAACTCCTGCAAAATCTGCCAAACATCTCGCCTTGCCCGAGCATCCAAGCCGGTGGTGAGTTCATCAAGGAACACTACTTCAGGGTTTGGAATCAGCGCAAGAACAATAAACAGGCGTTGCTTTTGCCCGCCTGACAGCTCTTTTACCAGAGACCGAATTTTATCGGCAATACCAAACCTCGAAAGCAGGCGGTGATAATCGGCGGGCTGATTGTATAAAGATGCCGTCACCTCGCATAACTCACCCACTCGAATATTCTCTTGATAGTTTGCCTCTTGGAATTGCACGCCCACACGCTCAAACAACTGTCTGCGATTGGTTCTCGGGTCTTCTCCTAAAATTTCAACCACACCGCTATCCGGCAACTTCGTGCCAAGCATACATTCGATCGTGGTGCTTTTTCCGGCGCCATTGGCTCCGAGCAAACCAAACACGGTGCCTTTTTGCACAGAAAAACCAAGATCATGTACTGCCAGCAGCTCTCCATAAGATTTCGATAGATGATCCACTTTGATCATCTCACTCATTGTCCACTCCTCCTTCTTTTGTGTTATAAAAAGGATAGCACCAAACAAAAGTCTGGTGTTATAGTGGAGGGTTAGAATATTCGGTTTTCATTTTTAAAAGCATTGCTTTCATTAAAAGTGCGTTTTCTTTGGAGGCGTTTAAGGAAATTAGCAGCTTGTCACAAGCAGAAATTATGGTTTCATCTTCTTCGGGTGAGTTGAGAACTTTGCCGACATTAATGTCAGGGTTGCCTTCTGCTGCACCCAGCATTCTGAGGATTGCAGACAAGGAGTAGTTGGCACATTTTAATGTGCGGATGATTTTTAGTCTTTTGATATCTTCGGCAGTATAAACCCGATATCCATTTTCCTTTCGTTTGACTTTAAGCAGACCGTTCATTTCCCAATTGCGCAGAGTATCCATTGAGATACCGAGCAAATCCGATACATCTTTGCGTTTCAAGTTTTGAACAGATTCCGCAGAGACTCCGCCCAGCACATTCTGCACCATGCGGACAGCTTCGTTTGCATTGCTAATTTCAGTTTCTACCGTGGAGATATACTCTCCGGTAAGGTTCAGCGCTTCGTCAAATTCACAAAGGGCCGTTAGTTTTACAATGTTAACAGCCTTTTCCCTTAACCCATTTTGTATAATTGCAATCTGAAATGCTGTTCGTGCAAGGCAAAACTGATCGATGTGCAGCTGCGTAAAAACCCGATAGCCATTTTGTTTTCGGACTGGTTTGGTAATCAGACCCCAACCTTCATACATTCGCACGGTATTGGGGTGCATACCAACGAGGCGCGCAACTTCGGCGGTCCTGTAACTTTTTCCGATGAGATCCACCCACTTTCGAAGGCGAGATAACTGTATTTTCTATCTCATTGTACCACTAAAATACAGCCAATTCAAATGTTGGGGGAGTTATATCCCTGTGGTAATGTTAACGATATCAACCCACTAATTTTTCAGCCCGGATACAGCACAAATCCGGACCCTTTCGCCTACCGGCAAAGGGTTCGGATTATATATGTTTTGCGCAAGTATTCCTAAAGACAAACTCTTAAGCTTATAAAATCAACTTTTGTATATAAGCAATACGATAATTTATTGTCAGGGATAAAAAGTTTGCCGTCCTATCAAAGGAGAGATCCCTTGAGGTTGAACTCGTTTTTGAAGAACAAGCACACTTGATGGGTAAAACCATAACAATACCGCAGTGGGAATTTGGGTGGGCCGACTCTGCCCAAACCGTATATACACGTCACCGGCAAGAAACAGAGCACTCGTACTACCTCAAATCATGGGAGACGCGCACCGATATGCCCGCTTGGGCACGCAATATTTCAATGGTATGGACTGCCCCGCAAGGAGACTGCATGTATAACCAAGAAATTTGTGCGCCTGAAATTCACTTTATTAATGACAGGTGGTATATCTACTTTGCCGCAGATGATGGCAGCAACTATAACCATGCATCTGCTGACCAGTGGCTCCAAATTGATGATGCGCGCATGTATCGATATACTCCTAAACACTAAAATTATCCTGGCGATTGGCAAATAGGTGGCTGGCTGTAACCTAGCAAAAGATGCTCTCAAGTCGCTTTCTCATACAATACCCCCTGATGTAGGACAATAGAACTACATCAGGGGGTATTGTATGGTGAAACGAAAATGGATAAATATTAAAACATTCGAACAACAAATTGCAAAGATGTGTGAAGCGGGAATATGTATCAATATACCTCAAATGCAAAAATACGCATTGCAGAATCGCCCCATGAACTTAAAGGGAACAAACTGATCTGTGTAATTTCATCGGAAATTTCATGGATAACCAGTCTTTGGTGATTATCGCTAATAGTAAAGGAATGTTCAACGCCTAAATTATCCTTGTAAACTACCCTGTATTCCTTCACAAGTGTTTTTGGCAGCTTAAACCGTTTCTGTTTCAACGGATAACAGCTTGGCATATTATTATAATTGCGATCCAGATCACTGTCGAACACGATTCTCACACCAGAAACCTTTTGAGGATTCTCAAACGAAAGTGTTATCTCTTCACCGGGTTCCCCAATCCAGCAATTCCCCTCGCCGCGGTCAATACCATTGCGAATAATCTCCGCGTTTGTTTGGGCTTTTTTTGTTATTAACGAAACTTCGCGCTCCAAACCTGGAATAAAGCAATCATCAAACATTAGCTTTTGCTGCAAGGCGGGGATATCGACATTATCTACAGCTTTTCCTTCTTTTAAGGCGAGGGCTGCGGCCGTGCCAAGCGCCTGACCCATAAGGCAACAGGTCCCCATTACTCGTGCGGAGCTAAACGCCAAGTGAGAAGCGCTTAAATTTCGCCCAGCGAAGACTAGGTTTTTAATATCACGGGCAACCAAACTGCGCAGAGGGATACACCACGCTTCAGGAACCGGATAGTTGACCGCGATACGCCCTGGATGATAAAACCCTTCCGGATAGTGGTTATCCATCGTCCAAGAGGCGTAAGCAACAGCATCTTCAAAAGCTCCGCCTGCGTCTACTTCATTCTGATTAATGATGTGTTTTCCAACATACCTTCTACTCTCGCGGCGCCCCGGCAGACAACCCACCCATTCAAGCTCCCAGTTATCAAGTCCGTGGTCACTTTGATTTTTAAGATGATCCACCACGCCATAGGCAATTTTCAGCAATTCGTCACGAATTTCATCGTCATCATGCAGCACATCCAATGTGCCGCCATATTCGATCCACCAGAAATTTTGATCTAAAGTATGTATTTTGCCCTCCAAAATTTTCTCATCTGAAAAGCGATGGGCCCATGTCGGGGGAATAAAAATCTGTTTGCGATCCGTTTCACGGAACTGGATTATAATGCTCATTCCCATAACGCCTTTGTCAGCAACATCCTGTCCCAAAGATTCGCCAAATGCCTTTTTATCTTCCCGTCCTATCATATATGCAGCACCGGTAAGGGGAGCCAAAATTGCGTCACCGGAGCAATCCGCAAAATATTTTGCTCGGACAGTATACCACGTTTCCGTCGTCATCTGCCAGCCGGAAATCGTTTTGATTTCCATGTTGTCACAACTTGCGTGCATGCAATTACAATTCAAAATTAGTTTGATATTAGGCTCTTCTTTCACCTTAGAATAAAGAATGTTATCCCACAGAGAAAACTTGAGACCACTGTTGTAATAGAAGTTATCAAGCTGCAGTTCTTCTACAATGCCCGTTTCACGCGTTTTATAATTATGATCCACACTGATATGCATACGAACTTCACTGGAGGAGTTCCCCCCCAGCATAGGACGATTATGCATTAGGACTACTTTTATGCCGTTTCTCGCTGCCGCAAGTGCAGTACATAAACCTGCGGGCCCGCCTCCCACGATACACAAATCTGTTTCTAATTCCAGCTTTCTCATATAGCTCACTCCATTATTTTGAGTATTTTCGAGCAGATCTTCCTGCCAATGGTTTTATTATGTTACCTTTACATGGGTATCCATTCACACTTCACGATAGCTACATAATCCGATATGAACGGGATGGTAGCTTCCTGGGACGCTGGCAATGCCGCCCGCCAAGGTTGCACGCGAACAACTACATGAAACACAGCTTTTGATCAAACTCAACATTTTGTCCCGGCAGGGTCAAAGATGTAAACCATGTTATTGAGTATTACGTAGCTGCGGCGTGCACGGCTTTGAATACGACGTCTATGTCACAACAATATAGGGGGTGAACGGTTCGCCTCTTTCTGACGACAGCTCGTTCAAAGCGAATAACGACACCGTACTACGCCGAAAACGGAATGCACCATATATATTTGATACCTGTTCTCAATAGATACTGAAAATTTGGTTTTTCCATACCTTTTGCATTATAAAAGCCCATGTGCGCACTATAAAAAATGGGCGTCCAGCCATTGTGCTACACCGTCTTCGTTATTGCTGCCGCAACACATATCCGCAACAACTTGCACCTCGGAAAGCGCATTTACCATTGCAATGCCTTTTCCGCTGCAGCGCAGCATCTCAATATCCACCAAATCGTCCCCGAAAGCATATATGTCTGCTTCAAGAATACCGAGCCGGTTCGCAATTGCTTTGACAGCCGGCCATTTACCTGCCTCACAATTAGTGATGGTATACCAAGAGCCGCGTGAAAGACGTGTAATCCGCAGAATCGAGAAGGTTTGGGAAAGTCGGCATACATCCAGGGTATCATGGATCTCCACAGTGTATTTATATGTTCTCCCCGAAGGCGGTGCTGTAAAGTCAAGCCTAGATGCTTTTTGATAGGTATTGGCCTCAACACTGTTTCGGGGCATAAAGCTAATAAAATACCCTTCGGATGTGGCCGCTGTAATGCGCGTTATGGAGGGCAGCACTGTTAAGGCTTCATTCAAGGATTCCGCTAATGATTTTGCTATAACAGTCTCGAAAAGCACCCCCTCTTTTGCGCACACAAGCGAACCATTGTTAAATATCTCAACATCCGGAGAGAAACGCGCAATAAATGCGTTACACGCTTCCTCAGCCCGAGCCGTAGCATAACAAATTGTACTACCTCGGATCCGGCACTGTTCCAATACCTTTACTGTATAATCCGAAATCGTTTTATCACTTCGCAAAAGCGTGTCATCCAAATCGGTGACGATCAGATGCGCCGCATGTAGCTTCATTCGTTATTCTCGTTGCATGCACCCAAATAACTCCCCTGCTCCATCAATCGCGCACGCAATTTCTGTGTATCGATATCGCCCGGCTTCTTGCTGCTTTCGGCCGCCATGGCTGCTGCCGTGCCAGCTGCCTGTCCAAAAGCGATGCAACAGGGAATCATTCGGATTGAGGACGCAGCTATAGCGTCTGCAGAAATGCAACGCCCGGCTACCAGCAGATTATCAACTCTTTCGGGAACGAGGCAACCATAAGGTACTCCGTAATAAGGTCCATTCTGCACGACATGGAAACTGCCGCCTACATCATTCTCGTTATGTGTGTCCATATTAGTAGCCATTACTGCAATCGTATCCGCAGGCACTCGACAGTGAATTATATCATCACCAACGATTTTTTTTATGCCGTGAATGTGACGACTCTCTCGTATACCAACTACCGCGGCGGTACCCATAAATATTGCATCTTTAAAACCCGCACCGTATTTTTTCAAGAAGCTAAACGCTTTCTGCGCCTGTTTGGTGCCTTCGATTTCCGCACGCGTCAGATCCTCCGGCCGTGTGGAATCCACATTTAAAATGCGGGTAACGTTCATGCGGAATTCCCCCTTATTGGGACTTTCAAACAAACAAACCTCTCCGCGCTGGACGCCCTCCCATTCTTCCGCCTTTTCACGAATAAGCCAGCTGAACGGACCGAAAAACGGTCTGATTTCATGTGCATGCTCTGCAATATGCGCATCCAGCTCAGCGGTGTTCACATTGCAAACGCGGAAAAACAGTGTGGCAGGCTGCATGTTGCTTTTTTCCCCGCCGCCGAGATCAAAGTCAACACCGGCACGCGCTGCGACATCTCCGTCGCCTGTACAATCGATCACCATTTTTGCCTTGACAACAGACAATCCTGCCTTATTGGAAATGATTACACCGCTGATAGAGTTGTCTTCCATTAGGACATCCACAAAGCTTGTATGTAAAAGAAGCTCTGCCCCCGACTCCGCAATCATATCTGTTGCCACAATTTTAAATGCCTCATGATCAAACGGTCCAACACGGTTATGGCCTAGCTTATAATAGCCGGAATAAGAGCACTCCGGACCAATTTCTCCCGGATGAATCGCGCCACCCATTTCACACATGCGCTCCACTAGCTCTTGGAAGACACCCTTAATAATCTGCTCGTTTCCGGTGGAATCATAACTGGTCATAAAGGGGCCCACAAGACCCATCGTTGCCATACCGCCAACGGACCCCCACTGATCAAACACAAAAACTCTTGCGCCGTTGCGAGCCGCACTGACTGCCGCGGCAATACCGGCAGGGCCTGCACCCACCACTACAACGTCAACTTCACGATAAACTGGCAACGCTGCTGAATAATGAATACGGTTCATAATAAATATTCCTCTCTAGTTATCTTCCTGACAATTCTATTATCATGTCACATAACGCGACCGCGTAAGACACAACATGTTTTATATATATCGTGCGCATCTTTCCGCTTGTCGTTATATGACGGAGCCTATATTCTCAAAACACCGACAAGCTTTTGTAAGTTAATTATTCTTTCATACCGCTATGCGCAATACCTTCGATAAAATATTTCTGGCCGAAAACGAAAAGTAAAATTACCGGGACAATCGCAATGGTGGCGGCTGTCATTGTTAAGTTGAATTCCTGCGCTTCGCTCAACAAGTAATATTGTATTCCCAGAGATACGGTGTATAATTCCTTTTTCACGAGAAAAATCAATGGGTTAAGATAATCATTCCAGGATGTAATAAAGCCCAGAATCGAAACGGAGATCAATGCAGATTTTGTCAACGGTGTCACGAGCTTCGCCCAAATGCACAGATGGCTGGCGCCATCTACTTTTGCCGCTTCAAACAATTCATTCGGCAAACCCATATAAAATTGACGCAATAAGAAAACAGCCGTTATGTTGTACCATGCAGGCAAAATCAGTGCCCAAAGATTATTGTAAAGCCCCATGCCGTGGAAAATCATAAACCTTGGAATAATGATTACCTCATTAGGGATCATCATCGTACCCAGCAAAAGCATGAACACAATGTTTTTTCCTTTGAATTTCAGCCGTGCAAACGCATAGGCAGCCAGCGAAGAAATCAACACTGAACCAACCAGGCTCAATATCACTATAAAAATCGAGTTCCCATACATACGTGCGAAGGGAACCTCGTCGCTGAACCACACTTCTTTATAGTTGTTCCATTGGATCACATCGGGAATCCACGAAATTGGATACTCGAATACTTCTAATGGCTTTTTCAGAGAACTGGATATCATCCAGAATAACGGCAGCACAAATAACAAAGCTCCGCAGGCCATAATTGCCGTTAATATTATTTTACCTGCAATTTTTCTCACTTTCATAGGCTACTCCCCAAAATACACGCAATTGTATTCTCACAAAATTTTCTATTGAAAAGGGATGGAAACGCTTCTAATAGTGCACCCATTTTTTCTGCCCTCTGAACTGAATCACAGTGACAATCAAAATAATCACAAACAAGAACCATGCTTCGGCGCTTGCATAACCAAATTTATAGTTGCTGAAAGCCTCTTGATAAATGCGCATAACCATGGATGTATTGGCTTTCGTAGGTGACCCCAATGTCATTACATTTACCGCTGCAAAAATTTTAAACGTCGCAATTAAGCGTATAATCACGAGATAGAATGTCGTCGGCGAGATCAACGGCAAGGTAATACGAAGAAATTTATAAAGCCCAGAAGCACCGTCAATTTCTGCCGCCTCATACAAGGAAGGAGAGATATTCTGTAAAGCTGCTATATAAATAATCAGCTCATAGCCTATAGCCGTCCAGATAACCAGTAAAATAATCGGGATTTTGTTTAAGCTGGAATCGGCGAACCATTTAAGCGGTTCTTGAACATTAAAAAATGTCCTTAGAAGATTATTAACGGGGCCGTTTTCACGCAGCATTGCCTTAAAAACCGCTGAAAGGGCCACCACGCTGGATATATACGGGATAAAGAAGCAGAGACGCAGTGACTTTTGCAGATAAGTTTTACCGTTAAGCATATAGGCAATCACCAACGCAAGCACCAGCGAGGCGGGTACCGTTGCAATAGTATACACCACTGTGTTTTTGATGGCTTGGATAAAATATTGGTCTTTGAAAAGGTTTGCAAAATTTTGCAAGCCTATGAAACGGATTCCCTTCAACCCCGATAGAAAATTCCATTCCGCAAAGGATAATAGCAAGGATATAACAATTGGCACAGCAACCAAACCGATAAAAATAACTAGTATCGGTAGTAAAAACATCCATGCTGTAATTGTTTCTCTTTTGCGATCCATATAAGTTTCTCCTTATCTACAACATTCACTGGGGGAACACTTCTTAAATCCGACCTGGAATATCTGTTTCAAGCTTGCCAGGCCGGACCTAAGAACGGAATAGCACCTATTGGATACACACTAACTTATGACTTTGCCTTTGCAATTACCTCATCTGTAATTTTTTTGAGTTCTGCAAGAGCATCATCAGTATTCATCTCGCCATTGTGTACATAGTTAACGTACTCTTTATACAAATTTGCTACTTCACTGTAAGCTGTCAGCTCAACGTCTACCCAGTTGAGACCCTCATAGTTGAACACGACGCGTTTGAACGACTCAACGTCCACCAGTTTGTCAGCGTCTGCGCCGAAGATCAGATCTACCATGCTGTCAACATCGCTGTGCTTCCAGCTAGGCAGATGACCAGCCAGAACAAGATACTTACAACCATACGTAGAATACCATTTTAAGAATGCATAGCTGGCTTCATAGTTTTCTTTCGGGCTGCTAGTGGCAATACCTACATGAGAGAACGGTGACACGCCTTCCATGTGATTGGGCTGGCCGGCTTCATGTGTGGGATAGGGCGCAAACGCCGTCACCCAGTCTACAGGGTAAGTCTCGGTATCGCGCAGGAACCGATGCAGATTGCAAATAATCGTAGAGGCAGTGGTCCCGCTGAGGAAGGTCATCTGGGACTGCAGGTTATCTGCCTTATAAGACGTCAAGGGGAACCAGATTCCATCAACCTGCTCTGCCTGCACTTCGCGCTCCAAGGCTTCTTTAAAGATAGAAGTATCCGCAGCGCTCGTACCATCTTCATTGTAATAGCCGCCACGCCCGGTAACCTGACTTACGGGAAGAGTTACATACCACTCAGAGTGGTAGTCGGAACCACCGTACACTTTATTGTTGCCTTCGCCATGGGTCATAGCCTTACTGGCCTCTAGGTACTCATCCCAAGTCCACTCAGTGGGGATGTCGCCAAGGTTTGCCTTTTCCCACTCGGTTTTATTGATGGCAATATAGTAAGAAAGTGCACCAGCGGGCAGAGAGTATACGCGGCCGTCGTATTTGTACGCATCTGTGCCCCATTCGGTCACCAGATCAAGGTTGTCGGCGGCAATTGCGTCGGTGATATCACGATACAAGCCACTCTCCCAACGCCCATAGGCATTGGCAAGTCCAAAACTGTGCAACACGTCAACTTCGCCAGCCATCATTGCGGTATTTACTGCAACGTTACCATCTGTATTGTTGTTGTAAGTGTTCAATTCCACTTTGATATTGGGATACACGCTGTTAAAGTCAGCAATCATAGCATCCATACCCTGTGGACCGCTAAAGGGTATCCAAAACCGTACTATTCCGGCAATAGAGTTATCCGCATTGATATAAACAGGTTCGCCAGAAGGAGCAGTGTTGCTATCTCCGGATTCTTGCGCGCTGCCTGACTCTGGTGCGACAGACGACGAATCAGGCGCAACGCCGCAAGCCGTTGTAAAGAGCATGGTAAGTACTAGTAGACAAGCAAAAAACCTTTTCATAAAAATCCTCCTAATAAATATGTTTAGGGAAGTTCCCTTCCCTGAGGTGCGTTTTTAATGGTCTAGCCTAGTAATTCGCTGTTTTTAGACCGGTCTAATTATAAACAGAAAATATTCCATATAAATAGAATATTAACCCATTTATCTTTTATTATGTGGGTGTTCCTAAGATCGCATGGTTAGTAGACCGGTCTTATTTTTTACAAACAAATGTTTTTTAGCTTTGTTTGTATTAATATCTTGTTTTTACGCTGTCCCTACTCACAAAAAACGGTTCAGAGATAAGAGACTCTACCTCTTTTTGCGGATTTCGTAACCGCTTCAAAAGCAATCTGGCTGCCATTTCACCCATATACTCCTTCTGAGTATTGATTGCCGTGAGTGCCGGCACCGCATGTCCGCTTAAAATGGAATCCTCGTGTGTAATTAAAGAGACATCTTCTGGAACACGAAGTCCCTTTTCAAATAAAAAATGTAGAATACCGCTTGCAATCGGTGCGTTCGCCGCGATAATGCCATCCGGGGCAACCGAATCGGACCACATCCCTTTAATGGCCACATATCCACTCTCTGCGGTATTATGCTCACATGTTGCCATTGAAAGCGTTGCCGTATGTTCATATCCCTGCAGGCTGCGCTCCATACCGCTGATACGCTGATAGCTGGAACGGTAAACCGGAGGACTGTTCACAAGACAAATTCTTTTATGCCCCGTTTCAAGCAAGTGTTTCGAGGCAAGGTACACGCCCTTTTCCGGATCTGGAATGACTGAATCTACTAATTTTTCTTTTTTACCACCGACAATAACAATGGGAATCTTCTTCTCGATTAACTTGTCAATGAATTTATCATTATAAAAACCGCCTACAATAAAAGCACCATCTACCCGCCGCGCCTTTATGATCTTTGGCAACTCGCCACTGTTCTCCTCAAAACAGAATTGTTCTATAACTACGCTGTAATCCGTATCAGCTAATTCACGAGAAATGCCAGTGGTCACATCGTGCGAAAAAAGGCTGGTGACGGATGCAGCATCATATCGTCCATATGCTTCATGCTCTATCATGACGATAATGCCCAAACTATTCATGGTACGGCTGTTCAAACTGCGTGCTGAATTATTGGGTACATAATCAATCCGCTGAATTACATCTTTAACAATTTGCCGAGTTTCCTCTTTTACACGGGGACTACCGTTCAACACCAAAGATACAGTGCTCCGCGACACACCAGCCAACTTAGCCACATCTCGTATCGTCGGCATAATGTCAGCTCCCATTTCACATTTTTTTGTTCTTTGAGTGTATTATACAATAAGACCGGTCTAATTTCAATGCTAAATATATAAAATTAGCACTTTGCTAAAAATTAAAAGCGTTTTTTGCTGCAAAAGTGCTAAATGCCTAATTGTTTAATGCTTTTGGAATTCAAAACCACATTTCAAACTATGAATGACCGGTTGCTTAATTATTTATCTTTTTTCTCCTCCTGTAATCTCATATTACAGCAGTACGTACGCAATAAGGAGCGCTGTATCCATTACAGATGCGGCGGCCCTTCTGCCGTTGATAAGAAATGTTTTAGACTGCACCGCCAAAGCGCGCGTTTTGTGGGAGATCCGCTATTGTTTCACGACAAGAGCGATGAAATGCAGGGCGCGCCTTGGTGCATTTGCAAAACGCGATATAGCTTTAGCCGATAGCGCGCCGGCGTTTGTCTTCAAAAACCGGAACGAGAGCCTGTACGGCGTTCGTTGTGCGGGCTGCATCGTGCGGGTTTCCACCGCCCCGTTTCGGGGATGGCCGGAACATTCTCCGACACGCCTGTCACCATGTAGTAGCTGAAGTGCGGGGTGCGGAAGACAAGGTAGCCATTTTCAACCCATGCGCCCATGTTGGTAAACGAGCGTGTTTTTTCGTCGTAGTACAACACCATCAGGCTGTCGGGGTTTGCGCCCTCCGGTATCGGCAAGCGAATGGTCGTCCAGCCGATATTATGCACCGGCTTGCCGTTTTCGTCAAGCAGCTTGAACTCGTACAGCGCAAGATAGCTTCTGCCTCCAAGCGAGAAGGCGAGGGACTGGGGGTGTCTTCTGTGTCAGCGGTAGCGAAAAAGCATGGCGGTGCAGCGAGATTTGAAGCTGACGGCAACGTGTTCCATTCCTCCGTGTACTTGTGGCTGGACAACAACGGCGCTTAATAAGGATTGGATAAAAAGGCAATCGCACAGAGAAAAGTTCTATGCGATTGCTTTTTATAGCATAAACGTATCGTTGCCTAAACCTTTATGCCGTCGGGCTTGTACATAACACCACGCTGTACCGCACAAAACTAGCCAGTGCCAGAGAAATGTGGTATATTACTATTTGTATACAATCAAAGTAAAAGTCTGTTGTAAAAGCACGCTATTGTATTGTTTGAGTGTGCTTTATCTGACGAAAAGGGGTATTATGTCTTTTTTGCCTATCACAAAAAACGAAATGGACGAGCTGGGAATTAAGCAGTTCGATTTTATATGCATTACGGGTGATTCTTACGTAGACCATCCAAGCTTTGGAGTCGCAATAATATTACGAGTCCTCGAAGCAAACGGTTTTACAGTCGGAATTATATCGCAGCCTAATTGGAAGAAAAATGATGACTTCAGGCGCTTTGGAACGCCTAAGCTTTCGTTTCTCGTTACTTCGGGAAACATTGATTCCATGGTTGCGCATTATACCGCCGCTAAGAGAAAACGCTCCAACGACGCATATACGGCCGGTGGTATCGCGGGGAACCGACCGGACAGAGCAGTTACGGTGTATTGTAATAAGCTGCGGGAGATTTACCCCGATGTGCCGATTTTGATAGGGGGGCTTGAAGCTTCGTTGCGGCGTTTCGCGCATTATGATTACTGGGCAGATACGGTAATGCCGTCTGTTTTAGTTGACAGCAAAGCGGATATTTTGATGTACGGAATGTCAGAACATCAAATAATCGAAATTGCAAACAGGCTTAAAGGCGGAGAAAAACCGTCAGATATAACTGATGTGCGCGGTATCTCATATTTGACCAACCCCATAAACACTCCACTCGGCGCGGCGGAATGCCCAAGCTTTGAGCAGGTTTCAGCTAATAAAGAAGCATACGCAAAAGCCACCAAGATACAGTATGATCAGCAGGATGAGATTTACGGGAAAACCGTGATACAGCGTCACGGTAACAAAATGCTGGTTCAAACACCACCTGCGTTTACATTAACACAGGAGGAAATGGATAGCGTATACGCTCTTGCGTATATGCGCACCTACCATCCAAGCTATGAGGCTTTAGGCGGTGTGCCCGCCATACAAGAGGTTGAATTCTCAATAACGCATAATCGCGGTTGTTTCGGATACTGCAATTTCTGTTCGATTGCGCTTCACCAAGGCCGGAGAGTAACCTCCAGAAGTGAATGTTCTGTGGTGAAGGAAGCAAAGACGCTGACAAAACTTAAAAACTTTAAAGGATATATCCATGATGTTGGCGGACCAACTGCTAATTTTCGTAAACCATCCTGTACAAAACAGCTTACAAGCGGTCTTTGCAAAGGGAAAAAGTGCCTTGCTCCCAAGCCATGCAAAAAATTGGAAGTATGTCATACGCAATACATGAATTTACTGAGAAAAATCAGAAAAACAAAGGGGATTAAACGTGTCTTTATCCGTTCGGGGATTCGATATGACTACCTGATGCAGGACGAAAATCAAGAATTCCTGAAGGAATTGATAGAATTTCATGTAAGCGGGCAGCTTAAAGTTGCACCGGAGCATTGTTCGGCTAGTGTGCTTGATAAAATGGGGAAACCACATATTGAGGCATATATAAAATTCCAAAACCAATTCTACACGATGACGAAAAAGCTTAAAAAAGAACAATACCTCGTCCCTTATTTGATGTCGTCACACCCTGGGAGCACCATAAAAGACGCGGTAGAGCTGGCTCTATTTTTAAAGCAAAACAAAATACACCCAGAACAAGTTCAGGACTTTTATCCAACTCCGGCGACAATCTCCACCTGTATGTTTTATACAGGACTGGATCCGTACACAATGAAGAAGGTATATGTTCCAAAAACCGCGGAAGAAAAAGCAGCACAACGTGCGCTTTTGCAGTATTATAAGCCGGAGAACAGGAGCATTATTATTGAGGCCTTGGAAAAGATTGGGCGAACCGATCTGATTGGAACAAACAGTAACTGCCTTGTGCCTCCGGACTCAAAATATATGCAAAAGATCGCACAAAAAAACAATACTTCCCGCGCAAATGCACGGAAGAAAAAGGTCGGCAATAAAAGAAGAGCAAAATGAATCTTTAAAAATACAACTGCCCCGAGACAGTCTTTATCATCCATAGGCATGGTTTAATAGAACGGTTGCTGGCTGCGGCAGGGTAATACTATAAAAAGCGGCAAGATACACAATATCTTGCCGCTTCAGCCTGCGAAGGAACCATAGTTCTCCTTATCGCAAAAACCTTTTATTCCTAATGCATTCACACACTTGAAATAACAACCACTTAATATAACACGATAGCTAAGCATGTGCCGTTTGTTAATTCGCCTTCACCTTGTGGTATACCTTGCCGTTCACCGCTTCGGCTTGTCTTGCTTTAATCAGCATTTCAACCGTTACAAAGGTAAACCCTTGTTCCTTAAGGTGCGGAACTATTCTTTTCACCGCGTCAACTGATGTTTTATGAATATCATGAAGCAGGATAATATCTCCATCGTCGGCCTTGCTCACTACCGAGTTGAATACTATATCAGCATCTCTATACTTCCAGTCTTCCGGATCAACAGACCAATTGATAATGGGCATTTGGCAGGAACTTTTGACGTCCTCATTGTATTCGCCGTATGGGGGGCGCACTGCATTTGTAATAATATTTGTTATTTGATATATCAATTCGTTGGTTGCGTTAATTTCAAATGCAAGCTCTTCCTGCGAAAGCTTAGTCAACCGTTTATGATGATAGGTATGGCTGCCAATTTGATGCCCATCTTTAACAATTCTTCTGACGATATCTGTGTTGTATTCTATTCTTGAACCGAGCACAAAAAAGGTTGCCTTTACATTCTCCTGTTCCAGATAGTCCAGCAATTTTGGCGTGTTTGTCTGGTGCGGTCCATCATCAAAGGTCAGTGCTATCAGTTTTTTGTCCCTTAATTCGTTTACATCGTCTTTATCTATCTCTACGTTTTCTTCTGTTATGGGGGTTTCTTTTTCATGTCCCGGCCGTATCGTTTCAAATTCCTCTGTCAGGTACTTGCTGATATCGTCTATATCTATTTTGCAGGAAAGAACGCCCAATGACCCTGGAGCGATTTTGCATTGATTAAAAAAGAACTCAATATGGTTTTCTTCTAAGACAAAATTGTCAAAATTATGATTTTGGGGTTGTAGCCCGCTTTTTAACATACCCAAGCTGTTTTTAAAATCGTCTTGTATAGAAAAATAGTTGTAAATATATTCGGATATATGACTTAGACTTTCCTCGTTTTTAATGATGTCATGCAAATTATATTTGTGCTCTTTCGCGGTGTCTATTGTAACGGTTTGTACCGCCGTGACCCCATTTGCAATCACATGGCTGCTCTCATAGGTTTCAAATTTAAAACTGATTATATTCTCACTGTATTGATAGACCTCAAATGTGATGTAGAGTTCAGCCTGAGAAGCAGTTTGGTTTTTCGGCAAATTTGATTTAAACTCACTTAGCTTGCTATAAACCATTTGGTATATGATATCGTTAATCTTTTGGGAGTTCAGTTTCGGGTAATGGATTGCTATGTATGGGCCTTCATCTTCAATGATAGATCCAACTTCTAAGCCTTCTATGCTGACATCTAAGGTATACTCAGGAAAAGTGTGTGTTTCTTTCATGGCAGGCTCTGTGTGCTTTCCCATGTCGGATTTTAGTAAAAAGGCAACCGCCACTAGTATCATAAATATGAAAATAACCAGTACAACTTTGGTTGCTTTTCGCTTGCTTTTTATACAAGTTTTCATTTGCTCTCCTGTTTTCTCGAAACTGATTATGCACAGCCGGAAGCAACATCGCCCTTGAAAAGCAACATTGCGGCAGTATTTATGTTTTCGTTTGAATTTCAGTACTATTTACATCAGATTCAATTGTATCGCAATAGAACTCCTTTTTCAACCGAATCTGCTCCTATCAAGGGCTGCCATATTCTGCACTCTCCTTTAATGTCTTTTTCAGTCTTACGGTTCTGTGTATCCGCTTTGTCGGCAGGTATTAAGTCGGCTGCAGCCCCGCATTGCAGGGATTTTAGCCAGCAGCAAATTGACATGATATACACAGGAGGATATAATGGGATGGGTTTGGGAACTGGGTGACTGCCCCTGGTTACGGGGGCATTTGCAGCAAATCGGCGCCTCGTATTGCGGTTAAGACATACATGGTAAAAATCGCATCAAGCCTTATTCGCTCAGACATTACCACCGAAATAATATAACGTGGGGGAAGTTGCCGTGGAAGGCACCGTGGTGCTTAGTGTGCTAAACGCTAAATATGTGCATGCGTCACCTGCTCCTTGGTGTTTAGCGGCAGGCATAAAAGCGTATGCTCCGGAGCTATACGGCCGTGTGCGCATTGTGGAAGCCACCGTAAATCAACCGTCCGTCGATGTGCTGAATCAGATTGTTGCCGCGTCGCCGGCGGTTGTTGGATTTTCAAGCTATATATGGAATATTGACGCCACTCTGGCACTGTGCGCGGCGCTAAAGCAAGCCTTACCCCGCACTGTCATTGTACTAGGCGGGCCGGAGGTGAGCTACCGCGCAAAGGATGTGCTGCAAAACAACACGCAGGTAGACTACATTTTGGCGGGTGAAGGCGAAGAAAGCATGCCTGCATTTTTAAGGGCTGTTTTCGCCAAACATACGCCGGAGTCTTTGCCCAAACAAACGCCGCAATTGATTGCCGGCCTTTGCGGACGACATGCGGACGGCACCATATACGAGAACATCCCCTGTGCACCGGGCAAAGCGGTTCCCTCGCCGCTTACGGCAGGCTATGCAGAGGCGCTGCAGGGGCGTATCGCTTACCTTGAAACAAGCCGCGGATGCCCATACTCCTGTGCATTTTGTTTGTCGGGAAGATGCAGCGCACCACGGTTTTTTGCATTAGATGGCGTTTTACAAGACCTGCTGCGTCTCGCAAACAGCGGTACGCGTACTATAAAATTTGTCGACCGCACCTTTAATGCCCATACCATCCATGCAAATAGAATTTTACAGTTCATTTTGGCGCATTACGGCAACGAAATTCCGCAAGGTATTTGTTTTCACTTCGAAATTGCGGGTGATATTTTGCGGGAAGAAACCTTTGCGTTACTTGCACAAATGCCTGTAGGTGCGGTGCAACTGGAGATTGGCATACAATCTTTTTGCGAAAAAACGCTGAATGCCGTAAATCGCAAAACGGATACAGCCGTTTTACAGGCAAACATTCAGCGTCTTGTGGCGATGGGTAATATGCATATTCATATCGACCTGATTGCCGGATTGCCCTACGAAAGCCTGCCAGTGTTCGCCGAAAGCTTCAATAGGGGGTATGCGTTGGGAGCACAGATGTTGCAGCTTGGGTTTTTAAAATTATTGCACGGTAGCACCATGCGCCGACAACCGCAGACCTACCCTTGTGAATTTAATGAAAACGCGCCGTATGAAGTGCGCGCAACACCATGGCTTTCGGTGCAGGATATTGAGTTGTTGCATCATACGGAAAATGCACTGAATCGGGTATATAACAGCGGGAGATTTCGTTTAACGGCTGATTATGTGCTCGGCGTCTGCGGTCAAACACCGTTTGAGTTTTATACCGGCCTTGGTGTTGCCACATACAAAGCAGGCGTTGTCCAAAACCGGTCTCTGGATGATTATACCGCAGCGTTTCAGGCGTACTGCGCAGCTTTGCGTAATGTGGATGGTGAAACGCTGCGCGATTCGCTTGTTCGCGACCTGCTTTCCACGAACTCAACGGGGCGTTTGCCGCCATGTTTACACAGGCAGGATGCGCGGATGGCTAAAGTGACAAAGCACCTTGCGGCCCAGACCGCAACTGCGCCGCAAAAGGGCGTACGCCGCGGCGTTGCCTTGCTCTATAGGGCAAAGGCTGTGTGTTGGGCCGATTATGTCCCCGCAGAAAAACATCCCGTTACAGGCCGCTGGGTATTGCACGAACTGCCGCTCAATGCGATACCGCTGTAGTATAGGGCGCACATGACGGTATGTAATACCCGCTTGATAGCTGACACCCGACAGCGATCATTGAGAGACTACTATGGTTTCGTCTGAAAAATGGGTGAAATAATTACGTTGTGATATAAAACAATAGCAGGAGCATGGTATTTTGCCATGCTCCTGCTATTATATTCGGGTATGTATTTATAGAATCAATGTTTATATCATGACACGATAAGGGAGCCTTCCGCTTTAAAATAAGCTGCCGCGCCTATTGATTTTTAGTGCCGGTTTTCTCTGCTTGTTATTTCGCGGCCAATTGTTCTATTCTTTGCAGGATAGCTTCCATACTCATTTCGCTGCTTATTTCCCTTTGTACCTCTTTGCTTCGCGTCTTGATGCCTTCATCCCGCGCTACCTCCTCCACCGTCCTGTATAGCTCTTTGCCGCTGCTTGGAAAGGAGCGCACCCTTTTGCCGATTCCAAGACGTACGATACACTCCGCGTTTGATAGTTGATCGTTAATAAACGGCATGGCAACCATTGGGACGCCGAGCACCATTGCCTCGTTTACACTATTCATGCCACAATGTGTTAAGAATACGTCGGCGTGCTGCAACACCTCCATTTGCGGAACAAACGAGTAGGCGTAAATGTTATCCGGTATTTTTCCTAAGCTCTCCGGCTTTATCTTTCCGGTATTCAGAATCACCGACATCTCTTTGTTGCCAAACGCCCGAATACATTCTTTGCAAAACCCTCTGTTGCTGATAATGCTCCCTAAGGAAATATATACGATGGGATGTTTCATTTGCTGATACGGAATTCCCGCCGATGTGGGATTGCTCGGGCTAATGGGTATGGTAAATAAATAGTCATCTCCAAAACTCTCTCTGTTTTTTTGGAAGATTGACGGTGTATATACAATGTTTAAATCGGGGTTATCGTTTACTACCGCTTCCGCCAGTGTTTTATGCCGAAGCTTCATATAGTCGGCGTTTTTCTTTCCCATTACTTGAAAATCTATCAGCACACAGGAGAGCTTAAACAAGCGGGTTGCAGACGAAATCGTCTGCCTGTTCCATGCAGGCTGCGAGAATTGCCGCACGCACGGAATGCTCATGGACTCTGCGATCTTGATTCCGGGATAAAAAAACATCTCATATAGCAATAAATCAAATTGCTCATTCAGCGCATTCGCGGTATCAAATGCCGCACGAAAGCATTTTGTTTTTTTCTGCTGCTCGCTTGGATGGTCGGGATAGTTTTGATACGGTACGAACCTTGCACCCGTTGCCTCGATCTTGCTGCGGTATTCTTCCGCGTTAATATAGTATACATGATGACCGCGTTTTACAAGCTCTTGCGCCAGTGGCAAGGTTGGATTCGTATGACCCGCATAGGGCACATTAACCATTAGTATATTCAAAGCTTGGCCCCCTTTTTTGCATTGGCACTTCGCTGTTACGCCCATGCCGGATTCGTGTTTATGATATAATTGCCTATCGCTGTAGGCAGAGCATAAGAATTAACCTATAATAGCCGTTTTACGGTTATTATACCATTCCGCACCACAAAACACCAGCGGTATAAGGACAAAAGAAACGCCCCGCCGAAGCGGGGCTATAGAGCCAGCGGTGATTACTTCTCGGTTTTCACGCAAACGGATTTATGGTGCTGCTCCTTTTGAGTATATGTCAGGAGCGCTTGACGGGCTTTTCGGACAGCATCTCACCACTCGGCAATGCTGCCGTCCTCATGCCGCCAGACAGGGTTTTTCCAGTCGTGCGGCGTTTGGTTTTCCTGCAAAACCAGTTCTTTATTCACCTCTACGCCAAGTCCGGGTTTTTTCGGCAGATTCACAAAGCCGTTTTGAAAGGCAAAATCCTCCCGATTGAGTACATAATCCAATACGCTGCGCCCTTTGTTATAGTGTATGCCCATGCTTTGCTCCTGGATAACGGCATTATGGCAGGTTGCGTCTACCTGCAGGCATGCCGACAATGCAACAGGGCCAAGCGGACAATGCGGCGCCAGCGCTACGTCGTACGCCTCGGCCATCGACGCAATCTTTTTTACCTCGGTAATTCCCCCCGCGTGTGATAGATCGGGCTGGATAATATCGATGCCACCAAGCTCCAGCAGCCGTTTAAACTCCCACCGCGAGTACAGACGCTCTCCTGTTGCGATGGGGATGTTGCAAGCTCTTGCTATTTCGGAGAAGGCTTCCATATTCTCGCACAGTACCGGCTCTTCAATAAACATGGGGTCAAATTCCTCGAGCTTTTTTGCCAGAACCTTTGCCATCGGCTTATGCACCCGCCCGTGGAAATCAACTGCAATGCCGAAATGCCTTCCGGTCGCTTCGCGGATTGATGCTACGCGCTCCAGCACCGCATCAATTTTTGCGTAGCTATCGATATACTGCATCTCCTCCGTGGCGTTCATCTTAACCGCCTGAAAGCCCTCTGCCTGTTTCTGGCGCGCGGCCTCTCCCACCTCAGCGGGACGATCCCCTCCCACCCAGGAATACACCTTCATCTTATCCCGACAGGCACCGCCCATCAGCTCGTACACCGGCGCGTCAAATGCCTTGCCCTTGATATCCCACAGCGCCTGATCAATACCCGCGATCGCGCTCATCAATACCGCACCGCCTCTATAGAAGGCCGCTCTGTACAGCTTGTTCCAGATATCCTCAATCCTTGCAGGGTCTTCACCCAGCAGATAGGGCCTCATCTCCTCAACACATGCTCGTACTGTAGCAGCTTTGCCTTCAATAACCGGCTCTCCCCATCCAACAAGCCCCTCGTCGGTGATAATCTCGACAAAGCACCATCGCGGGCGGCACAAATACGTATTGACTGCTGTTATCTTCATTCCCATCATCCGTTCCTACGCTATTGCACAGCGCATTATTTGTTGCGTATCATCTTTTGTTTTAAAAACATGTACTCTTTGGTGTTACTTTGTACCTAAGCGTGCTTTGCTTGCCTCAGCTACCATGCCTGCAATGCGTATGCGCGCCTTATCCCAGCTGTCACCACATTGAAGTGCCTGAGGAATCAAGCTTGAGCCAATTCCCACACCGATATATCCTGCCGCGAAGAACTCTGTGAGGTTTTCAGGCCCTACACCGCCCACCGCAACATACTCGGTATCTTCAAACGGCCCTTGCAGGCTGCGCAGATAGGTGGCAGGCAAGTCACCTGCCGGAAACAGCTTAAGCACTGTAAAACCGCTATTGACGCACACGCTGACATCGGTAGGAGTCATCACCCCCGGAAGCAGCTTGACACGGTTTTGCGCGCAATAGTCAAGTACTTCCCCATTTGCCGAGGGCGAAAGCAAAAAAGACGCCCCTGCAGCAAGCGCCGCCCTTGCGCGCTGCACTGTGGTTACCGTACCTGCTCCCACCACGGCGTTTGGCCCAAAATGACCGGCAAGCAGCTCAATTTGCCGGAGTGCATGCTCGGAGTTAAGCGCTACCTCAAAAGCGGCTATCCCCCCTTCAAATGCCGTGCGTGCATAATCAAGCGTGTGCTGCAGCGGTACGCCGCGCAAAATTGCAATAATCGGATGTTGCGCTATAATCTCTTTCATAAAACTTTGCCCCCAATTTTATAGTTGTACCTAATGCCGCGAATGAACCAGCGCTCATAACTACCCGGCGTTGATTGCCTTGGCGGACACCATCAGCGGTAAATCTGCCGCGTACCCCCAAGCAGGGCATCCATCTCCACCCTTTCCGGCAAGCCTTCGGTGTCGCCGATTGTCTGGGTGGCCAGCGCTCCCGCTATCGCCCCCATTTTGCCGCACTCCTGTATGCTTTTCTTTTCCAGCAGTCCCACCAGGAACGCCGCGTTAAACGCGTCTCCCGCTCCAACGGGGTCGATGCATACACAGGGGTAGGGCGGTATATGGAAAAACCCGCTTCTATCCGCAACCCATGCGCCGTCTTTTCCATTCTTTATCGCTACCGCCGAGGCGCCCCCTTCTTCCATAAGACGGTGTGCAATGCTCTCTGCATCCTGCACACCGAGCAGCGCCTGCGCTTCATCCAAGCCAACCAACACAATATCTGCGGCGTTCATCAGCTCTGTGACGACCGCGGTATAATCCGCCGAGCCCCAGAGCTTTCTGCGAATATTGGGGTCAAAGCTCAGCATAGCGCCGCCCTGTGCAGCAATGGCTGCCGCAGCCTTTGCCGTGCGCAGGCAGGATGCGGAAAGCACGGGCGTGATGCCCGTAAGGTGAACAATCTTTGCGCTTTTTATATAGTCGGCATCAATATCCTCTGCCCGAATGCCCTGAAAAGCGGAGCCGTCGCGGTAATAATACACCCGTGTCTCCTGCGGCGTCATCTCTTTAATCATCAGCCCTGTACGTGCGCCTTCTCGCAGCTGCACGCGCGAGGTATCTACCCCTTCCGCCCGCACCGTATTTCGTACGAATTGCCCCAGCTCATCCTCCCCAAGCAGGCTGACCCAACCTGCCGTATGCCCCAGCTTCTGTACACCGATGGCTGTGTTGCTTTCCGCGCCTGCCATTCCAAGCAGGTATTCCCTCTGGTAGCGTAAGCGTCCGGCTCTTACCGGCGCGTATACCGCCATGCTTTCCCCTATTGTGATAACCTCCGGCATACCGTTCACTCCTTCTCCTTATTGTTTATGCAGAAAAAAGAGCTCTGCCGGGCATTTACACGGCAGAGCCCTTGCTCCTTTTGCACTCGACGTTCACCTGCGCCGGCACACAGATAATCTGTCTCGGCATCGTTATCATAAAAACATGTTTGTGCTGTGCCGGCACAGATATTTTGGCTTAGACGGTTTGAAAGCGCAGCACGTTCCAAGAGGCTTTGTCAAGCTTCAGGCTGAGCATACCGCCATCGAGCTTGGGGGTGGGCCTAACAGAGGGGCGCACCGTTTCCGCCTGCGGGGAATTGGTTTGCTTCATATCATAGCCTTCCAGCGCGATATGTTCCATAGCCGCGGTAACGTTCATTGTGCGCAGATCGCAGGCAAGCTCTATGTCCTCCTCCAGGCTGCGGTTGAGCACAAACAGGGTGACCTCGCCCTTCTCTTCATTATGCACGGCAACCGCATCCAGATACGGTACATCGGTATACTGCTTACAGTCGTACTTCGGGCAGTCGATATTAACCTTCAGCGCCGTGCCGCGTCCGTATAAAGAGGCATGCAGGAAAGGATAGAAGATTGTCTGTCGCCACACGCCGCCATTCTTCTCCGTCATAATCGGCGCGATGACATTAACCAGCTGTGCCAAACACGCAATCTTAACACGGTCTGAATTCTTAATAAGCGTGATAAGGAGGCCGCCCACCAAAAGCGCATCCTCAAAGTTGTAGATGTCCTCCAACCGGTGAGGTGCCTCAATCCATGGTTCAATGCTCTTATCGCTTTGTTTGGTGTGGTACCACACGTTCCATTCATCAAAGGAGAGGTTAATTGTCTTTCTTGATCTTTTTTTAGCCTTGACATAGTCACAGATCGATGCAACCGACCGGATAAATTCATCCATCTCCATATTCATGGAAAGATATGAAGCCGTATCGTTTTCAAGGTTTCCGTAGTAATTATGCAGCGAGATATAATCAATATTCTCATATGAAAGATCAAGCACCGTGGCCTCCCATTCCGCGAAGGTAGGCATGTTGACGTGCGAGCTGCCGCATGCTACCAGCTCAATGGTGGGGTCAACCCATTTCATCATCTTGGCAGATTCATGTGCGATGCGTCCGTATTCATACGGGGTTTTGCTGCACATCTGCCACGGGCCGTCCATCTCATTGCCCAAGCACCACAGCTTCACGTTATACGGCTCTTCTTTGCCGTGGGAACGGCGCAGATCGCTCCAGTAGGTACCGCTTTTATGGTTGCAGTACTCCACCAGACATCGGGCTTCATCGGCGCCGCGGGTGCCCAGATTAACGGCCATCATCAGCTCGGACTCAGCCAGATCAAGCCACTCGGCAAACTCCTGCATGCCAAATTCGTTTGTCTCACGCGTAAACCATGCAAGGTCCAGCTTAACGGGACGATCTTCGACAGGCCCAACGCCATCCTCCCAGTTGTAACCCGAGACAAAGTTGCCGCCTGGGTACCGGATAATGGGAACCTTAAGCTCCTTTACAAGGTTAAGCACATCCCTACGAAAGCCGTTTGCATCCGCCGACGGATGCCCGGGCTGATAAATTCCGGTGTAAACCGCCCGCCCCAGATGCTCGACAAAGGAGCCATAGAGCCGATCATCTATAGCGGAAATGCGGTTTAGCCGATCAACAATCATCGTTGCTTTCTTCATACTTACCACACGCCTTTCTGATGCATTATAAACATCCGCTTATTGCAGGATTACAACTTTAATCAAGTCGCCGGGATTCTCATAAAGCGTGCGGAACATTTCAGGCGCTTCCTCAAGCTTGATTTCCCGACTGATAATGGGGCTGATATCAACCTGCCCCTGACCCAGAATTTCCACACACCGCTCAAATTGCTTTAACGTGTATAAAAAACTGCCCCTTACGGTAAGCTCATGGGTAACAATCTCCTGCATATCAGCTTCAATAAGCTTTTGGGAGTTGCCCACCCACACGGTAGTGCCGCCCAGCTTAAGTGACGAAACCGCCTGCTTTGTGGTAGGCGTAATACCCACACACTCAATCGAGACATCTACGCCAAGGCCATCTGTTGCGTCACGCACAGCCTGCACTACATCAAGCTTGTCCGAACGCAGTACAACATCCGCTCCCATCTGCTTTGCAACCGCAAGACGCGTATCACTTAAATCCGATACAAAAATCTTTGCGGGATTCCTCGTTTTAACATGCGCAAGCGTGAACAGACCGATTGTGCCCGCACCCAAAATCAGCACATTTTTTCCCTGAAGGTCGCCTGCGTTATCCACCCCGCGCAGCGCAACCGCCATGGGTTCAACCATTGCCCCTGTGCTGTAATCCACGCAGTCACTAAGCTTGAACACGATATTTCCGGGCACGCAGATATATTCTGCCATCGCACCATTGCAGTCGAGCACGCCATAAGCGCGTTTGTTCAGACAGATGTGCGTCATATCCCTGCGGCAAAACTCACATTCACCGCAGATTTCTACAGGGTAGGGAGCGACGCGGTCACCGACCTTAAAATCGGTAACAGCCTGCCCCACTTCTACAATCTCGCCCGAAAATTCATGCCCCATAATCATCGGGGGTAGCCTGCGCCCCGTCAGGCCCGCGTAACCATGAACATCGGAGCCGCATATTCCTATGGCTTTCACCTTAATTTTTACTTCATGCTCTTTTGGGAAAACCCCCTCAACCTCTTCCAACCTAAGGTCTTTTGGTCCGTGGTATACCAATGCCTTCATCAAAAAGCCCCTATCCTTTCACGCAGGGATTTCTCATCCTTTGCAGTTTACGCGTTATCGCCGCGCACCTGAATTTTGGCAAGCTGCTCGTAAAACTCCACGAGTCCGCTGTGATCATTCTGGCCCTTCCCGTCGTTGTGGAGCGCCTTCATCACTTCCAGCACCTGCGTTGTCAGCAACAAGGGCACGCCCTCTTCACGCGCCGTTTCCATTGCATTTGTTAGGTCTTTGATATGAAGATCAATCTTAAAGCCCGGCTTAAAGTTGCCTTCCATCATCATAGGCGCTTTGGCATCAAGCACCGTACTGCCGGCAAGCCCACCGCGAATTGCCTGATAGATAGCCGCAGGCTCAACCCCCGCTTTCGCGCCCAATACAAGCGCCTCGGAAACAGCAGCAATATTGAGTGCGACAATGATTTGGTTTGCAAGCTTGGTTGTGTTACCCGCGCCAATATCGCCGCAACGAACGGCAGAAGCACCCATGCACAGCAACAGCTCACGGTACCGGTCGAATATCTCCTGTTTTCCTCCTACCATTACGGAAAGTGTGCCGTCAATCGCTTTCGGCTCACCGCCGCTTACAGGGGCATCGAGCATATCAACGCCCTTTTCAAGCAGCCTTGCGGCCACCTCTTTTGACGCGCCGGGCGCAATCGAGCTCATGTCTATGACCGTAGAGCCGGGCGCGATATTTTCAAGAACTCCATCTGCCCCCAAAACCACTTCTTTCACCTGCGGGGAATTTGGAAGCATTAAAATAATAACCGGACAATTTTTAGAAAGCTCCGCTACAGAGGCAGCAGGCTTTGCACCAAAAGCAGCCGCGTCTGCCACCGCTTGGGGGCTAACGTCGAACACTTCCAGCTCATGACCGGCTTTTATAAGATTGTGGGTCATGGGCTTACCCATAATACCCAACCCGATAAAACCAACTTTCATCTCAAACATCCCTTCTATGCATACTCTATTTGGCGGCAATGGATTTCTTCACTGCACAAACGATGGCATCGGCGGTAAGGCCGTAATGCTTCAGCAGCTCTTCGTAGCCTTGTGCTGAGGTTCCAAAGGCATCCTGTATGCCCACAAATTCAATTGGGAGCTTTTCCATGCGCAGGCACTCCGCAACCGCGGCGCCCAGTCCCCCTACCACACTATGTTCCTCTGCCGCAACAACCGCCCCGCATTTTGCTGCCTGCGCAACGATGGTCCGCGTATCGAGAGGTTTCAGCGAGCACACGTTGACAACAGCGGCACTGACGCCTTGTTGCTCCAGCACGTCCGCAGCCTGCAAAGCCAAGCTAACCATCACGCCATTTGCAAAGATAACCGCATCGGTTCCCTCCCGCAGGACATAGGCCTTACCGATTTCAAACGGTGCGTCGGGCTTGGTGTAAACCGGAAGGTCGTTGCGGTTTACACGCAGATATACCGGCCCCTGATGTTCCGCTGCGGCAAAAACCATCTGTCTAGTCTGTACAGCGTCCACAGGAACCAAAACCGTCATGTTGGGAATCGCCCGCATAATCGCGGCATCCTCAATGGCCTGGTGGGTAGAACCATCGCCAAAATCGGATAAACCGGAGCTTGAGCCGCAGATATTGACGTTAAGATTTGCGATGCTGATGGTTTGCCGAATCTGATCATATGCACGGCCGGAAGCAAATACCGCAAAGGTGCTGGCAAACGGAATCTTGTCGGCAAGTGCCAGTCCCGCGGCGGTTGAAAGCATGTTCTGCTCCGCAATACCCATCTCAAAATAGCGCGCGGGATATGCCTGCTGAAACAGGCAGGACATTGTGGATTTTCCAAGGTCGGCCTCCAGCACGACTACATCTTCGTTCATTGCGCCCAGCTCGACCAACGCGTCGCCATACGCTTGTCTTAAACTTGCATGTTCCATTATTGGCACCCCCCGCATTTCGCCAAATCGCTTTTGGCTGTATCGTATTGTTCCTGAGTAAGAGCGCTGTTGTGAAAAGCTACCTTGTTTTCGGCAAACGAAACACCCTTGCCCTTTACGGTGTTTGCGATAATGATGGTCGGACGACCCTTCACCGCTTCGGCAGCTTCCAGCGCATCTAAAATCTGCTCCATATCATGACCGTCTATGATGATAACATTCCAGCCAAACGCTTCCCATTTCTCTTTCAAGGGGCTTGTATTAAAACGCTCCTCGATTGTTCCGGTGGCCTGAAGGCGGTTGCGGTCAAGTATGGCGGTAACGTTGTCAATTTTAAAGTTACTGGCTGCCATAGCAGCCTCCCATATCTGACCCTCCGCGACCTCGCCGTCACCGATTACCACATACACGCGTCCTTTGGATTTGCTAAGACGCATACCCAACGCCATGCCGTTGGCGACAGAAAGCCCCTGGCCCAGCGAGCCTGTGTTTGCTTCCACGCCAGGGGTCTTGGTCATATCCGGATGCCCTTGAAGCATTGCCCCCAAGGTTTTTACCGTATACAGATGCTCACGCGCGAAAAAGCCCTTCTCTGCCAATGCAGCATACTGGATAAGCGCTGCATGCCCCTTGCTGAGCAGGTACCGGTCACGGTCCGGATTATGCAGATCCTGCGGGTCCACCTTCATCTTGTGAAAATATAGAGCAGCGGTGATATCGGCAATTGAGCAGGAGCCACCCAAATGCCCAACGGGTCCTACGCCAATCATCTCAACTACGTCATTTCGTAAAACTTGTGCTTTGTGAACTAGATATTCTACCGTTTCTTGACGTGTCAATACGTGTTCCTTCTTTCTGGTTTTACCAAGCCCGCTAAAACAGGCTTATTCTTTTCGCCATTTTTTAACTTCTTCAATGCTACGGGTAATGCTCTGCCTCATCAGCCTTTCTGCAGTATCGGGGTCTTCGTCACGGATTGCCTCGTAGATTCCCACATGGTACCCCACGCCAAAATCCAGACCGATCTGATCGTTCATCTCCACAAAATGGCCCAGATAAAACTCCGAAAGGCCTTGTACGACTTTTACAATAATTGAATTGCCGGACATTTCCGACACACAGCGATGGAACTTCATATCCTCAACGGAATATTGCTTGGAGTTGTTCTCGCGAACCTGATTTTGCATATTTTCCACTATGATACGCAATTCTTCAATCTGCTGCCGGTTTGCATGCTGAGCCGCCAGACGGCAGCTAAGTATCTCAATGGCCAGACGGAATTCCAGTATTTCAAGCACCTGTCTGGCTTCGTAATTAATTGTGCTAAACAGGGGGTCTAAAAAACTCCCAACATTCGGTTCCCTTACGTATGTACCGTCACCATTGCGCGTTTCTACCAAACCCATTGAAACCAATCGCTGAATAGCAGCCCTTACAGAGGTACGGCTTACCCCGAACATCTCCGCCAGCTGGTTCTCAGAAGGCAGCTTGGACCCGGGTGTTTGTTCCTGCCGAAGGATATTCTGTTTGAGCTGCTCAAAAACAGCATCGCTTATTTTAAGCTTATTGATTTTATTGATTTGGTACATTTCGTTCTCCCTTTACGATAAATTGTAAGTCATACATGGTATAACTTCCAATTTATTATAACTCTATACAGCAGTTCTTTCAACAATCTCCTACCCCTTAATGCCCGACATTGCAATGCCCTGAATAATCTGCTTTTGAAAGATAACGAAGGCAAGCAGTGCAGGAACTGAGGCAATGAGACTGACGGTCATTGGGAGTACGAACTCGGTAAGGTTTGCTCCCTGAAACTGCGGAATTCCTACCGGAAGCGTCATCATTTTTTCAGATGTAATAGACAAAAACGGCCACAGGAAGTTGTTCCAGGAATTTGTAAATGTGAATATGCCAACGGAAGCCAGCGCAGAGCGCGCCAGCGGCAGGCAGATTCTTTGCCAAATGATAAAAACGTTCGCACCGTCAATACGGGCAGCCTCGAGCAGCTCGTTTGGTATTCCATCATAAAACTGCTTCATAATAAGCACGCCCAGCGGAGCGGCAAGGCTTGGGTAAATTAGCCCCTCGTAGGTATTGAGCAGGCTTAAATCCGCCATTGTTTTGTAAAGCGGAATAATAGTCGCTTCAATTGGAATCATCATGCCGGCAAGAATAATGGTAAATACAATGGGCTTGCCCTTAAAATCGAGCTTGGAAAGCGCGTAACCGGCAAGCGACGCAAGAAACATCATCGCTATGGTTACAACAATCGTAATCATTGCGCTGTTGAATGTCCATATCCATACCGGCGCTTTTTGTGAGATTAAAGTAAAGTTTTTTAGTGTAAACGGCGGGCTGAACGCTACGTTGAGGATACTGACAGGCGTACCCACAGGTTTAAATGCCGAAACAGCCATCCACAGTATCGGAAATAACCAAAGCAAAGCGCAGGCATATGCCGTGATGTATAACACTATTCTGCCGGCAGTAATTTTTCTCTTTTTCATTTCGCTGGCCTCTTCCTTGTTTGATTATCGGCGAAAACTCTCTTTTGTAAAAATGAGAATAAAAGCACCACCACAAAAAATGCAACCGACATTGCTGATGCAAGCCCCATCTGTTTGTTGATAAAGCCCGTCTCGTAAATATAGTGCACCAACGTACGGCTGTGTGTACCCGGTCCGCCCCTGCTCATCAAATAGGTTTGTCCAAACAGCTTAAACGACGAAATACTCTGGAGCAGGATAATTAGCACCGTTGTCTCCTTAAGCATGGGGATCGTAATGCGAAAAATGGTCTGCATCCTACTGGCGCCATCAATCTGGGCGGCTTCGTATATTTCTTCAGGGATATTTTGAAGCCCAGCGAGGAAAAGAATCATGTCAAACCCTACTGTCCACCAGGTAGTCGTTATAAGTACGGCGATCCATACCAGCCACTTGGTATCCAGCCAAAAAATCTGTTCAACGGCACCCATTTCAGCCATCAGCTTTGAGATAAGGCCGGTGTACGGCTGGTAGATAAAAACCCAAAGGCCTGTAACAACTGACATGGAAAGCACATAAGACGAGAAAAAGGATGCTCTCAAAAAGGTGGTTCCTTTGAGTTTTGCATTAATAAAGTTCGCCAAAATAAAGCCCGCAATAACAATTACCGGCGTGGAGATGATTACGAAAAACATGGTATTAAACAACGATTCCCAAAACGATTTATCCGTAAGCATGGTAGCGTAGTTCTTCAATCCTACAAAAACATCTTGACCGATTAGTGACGAATCAAACAGGCTGATATAGAACCCTCTTAAAATCGGAAACAACAAAAAACCCACGTAGAATACCAAAAAAGGAATGAGGAACAACCATGCAGCTATATTCGTACGAAGTATGTCTAGCTTTTTTACGCTGCCCGTACCTTTCACTAATTTACCTCCATCCTTTTAAAAATATGGCCGCTGTTTGCAGTACAACACAGCGGCCTCTCTGCAAATATTATGATCGATTACTTTGAATCAAGCAGTTTCTGATAGCCTTCTTGCATATTTTTTGCGGTGGTGTCTACATCCTGCTCACCCGTAATCATGGTAGCGAGTTCTCTTTGTACTACCTCAATGAGTCCGGTAATGCTCAGAGATCTGGGGTAGAAGTGTGCATACTCCGCAGACTGTGCATAATCACTGCGGTAAGGCAGGCTCTTAAACTCTTCGCTTTCCAGTACGGCGCTCTTGCTGGGAACATGGCCAGCGTTCGCCCACAGCACTGAATTGCTCGTCAGCCAGTTCATGAACTCCATTACACTCTTTTGCTTGGCAGGATCGGCATTCTGCTGCTTGGGAAGGATGAGTGTGTGAGAGTCGGCATAAACAGCCTTGGTGTCGGTAAATTGCGGGAACGCCAGCGAAACAAAGTCAAGACCCTCTACTCCCTCAAAAATCGGAACACCCCAGTTGCCATTAATGGTAGCTGCTGCAGATTTGGCAGAGAAGATTTCACCGCCGTTTTTCTGGTTCTTCGGCCACAGACCGGTGTCAACCATTTTTTTAATGATCGAGAGAGCCTTCTTGTTTTCGGGGGTATCGAGCGTTGCGGTCTTTCCATCTTCAGACTGAATTTCACCGCCATGCTGTGTCAGGAGCGTATACCACAGATACTGCGGCAAGCCACCGCTAGAAGTACCGGAAATGGGCATAATAGAGGCGGGCACCTTGCTCTTTACTTCATTGAAGTAATTAAAGAAGCCTTCTTCACCCGGCTGCATGGTGGGGATGCCGTCCGCATCGAGCATGCCGATGTCGCCGAGAATTTCTTTGTTGAAGTGCATGAGAAGAAGATGTGTGTCGAGCGGCATTGCGTAATGCTTGCCGTCTACCAGCGAAGCGTCTTGCAGCGCCTGGGTGAAATCGCCCCAGTTAACCCCTGCTTCCGCCGCCAGATCATCCAGAGGCTCGATGAGGTTATCATTAGTAAACTCAAGAGTTCTGGAAATGTGCATAATCGCAGTGTCGGGCGCTGTGTTGGATGACATCGAAACCATTAGTTTTGTGTAGTATTCTTCTGATTTAAGAATCAGAAACTCTACCTCGGTAGTGTCACTGGCTTCATTGAACGCATCAACTAAGGATTTCATGATATCGCCGTCACCGCCGCTAAACGGGGACCAGAAGGTGATTTTGGTTTTTTCACCGGTAGTGGCTGGTTGTGATCCGCTTTCTGCGGAAGAGACGTTTGAAGATTCATTTGCATTATTCGTGCAAGCTGTCATGGCAAAGGCCAGACATAACGCAAGGAACAGTGCGACTGCTTTTTTCATCGTTATTCTCCTTATCAAATCAGCTCGAAATCTATAACTTGTATGACAGGTACCAGTCAAGTTCGAGTATATATGACTTTATAGATAAAGTCAACGTTATTCCCTAGCTATTTTGTTCATTATGTCAATGTTTATACGAATAGACAAAACAAATTTCTTCCCCTTGTATATTTACACAAAGAAACCGGTATGCAAAAAGTACAGCTTGTCTTTGTAGACTATTAACGAAAACACATTGTTAAATTTGTAACAGTTGTTATATAATTAACAAGTATACTGTCGGCATAATTTCTGCATATCCTATTGTAAAAACAAATACTTTATATTATCATTGTTAAAAACGAAGGAGATCAGGTATGAATAAAATATGCAATATTACACATCCAAACCCCATTTTTCGCCGCAATAACTGGATTAGCCTTGATGGCATGTGGAAGTTTTGCTTTGATGACAATGACGTCGGCAGGAACGAGTCGTGGTTTTTAAACCCGAATTTCGACCAAACAATAGAGGTTCCGTATGCCTATCAAAGCCCTCGCAGCACAGTCGAGGATAAAACCTATCATCCCATACTGTGGTACTCCAAAACCTTTATGCTGTACGACAGCATACAACCGGGTGCGGTGCACCTGTGTTTTGGCGCGGTAGACTACCGCACCGAGGTATGGGTTAACGGTGTTTTTCTGGGAGCGCACACAGGGGGCTATACCCCGTTCCGATTCCCCATCCATTCGCTTATAAAGCAAAAAGAGGCAAATACAATTACCGTGCGGGTCGAGGATTTTTCTGATCCCGGCCAACCCAGAGGCAAGCAGTACTGGAAGGACTCCAATGAAATGTGCTGGTACCAGCCTTCTTCCGGTATCTGGCAGCCGGTGTGGTTGGAGGAAGCCGGCGATATCTATCTTAAAGAGGCGCTGATTACACCAGATATTGACCGGCGATGCGCGGAGCTTGAATTGTGCGTAGAAGGAATTTCACCAGGCAAGGAAAAAGACTACGAGGTTCAGGCTGTGCTCACGTATCAAAATGAAACCAAGATGCCCGGCAGTTTTTCTATGGATCCACAGTACCGTCCCTCGCAAGCATCAGACGAGCCGGTAGCAACCTTTCGGTATTCTCTCGCTCGAAAAAGATCAAGATTCATCCTCTCCTTTGATGAGAAGGACTATATTAAGGATATCCATTTTTGGTGGCCTCATGCACCCAATCTTTATGGTGTTGAACTAAAATTGCTCAAGAACGGCGAGATGATTGATTGCGTGCAAACGTATTTTGGTATGAGAAAGATCGAGATACAGGGTACACAAATCCTGTTAAACAACCAGCCCTTCTATCAAAAGCTTGTGCTCGACCAAGGATATTGGCCCGACACGCACCTAACGCCCTCCTGCACAGAGGCGCTGCGCGCGGATATTGAAGCCGCCAAGCGTCTGGGCTTTAACGGCGCGCGAAAGCATCAAAAAATTGAAGATCCCCGCTATTACTACTGGGCAGATGTTCTGGGGTTTGTAGTGTGGGGAGAGCTTCCCTCCGCATACAACTTTACCCGCGAAGAACAGTCCGCTCTGATGTCCGATATGGAGGAGTTTATTACGCGCGACTATAATCATCCCTGCATCATCACATGGATTCCTCTCAATGAATCGTGGGGGGTGCGAAATATCTATAGCAACGTGAAGCAGCAGAACTTTGCAGCAGCCCTTTATCATCAGATTAAGGCACTGGATGATACGCGGCTGATTGGCAACAATGACGGGTGGGAGCAGGTTTCACAAACCGATTTTTACGGAATACACGATTATACACCGGTGGGAGAACGCCTCTCCTCCGCCTATCAAGACCCCGAAACGCTGCTTGTAAGCTGCGCGCAAAACCGCATGTGCTGCGCGAAGGGGCACCCGCCTTTACAAAAGCCCGTGTTGATAACCGAGTACGGCGGCATTGCATTTGATGATTCCTCCAACGACAGCTGGGGTTATTTCGGTAAGGTTCGCGATGAAGAGGAATATATCGCACGGTATCGTAATATTACACAGGCTTTTCGCCGGCTTGCCTATGTACAGGGGTATTGCTACACACAGCTTACCGATGTTTATCAGGAAAAGAACGGGTTGATGACGATGGACAGGCAGTTCAAAATTGATCCGGAAATTATCTGTGCCATCAACAACGGTGACTAGTGTAGTTTGAAAATAACTTCTTATTTTCAGAGCAACGCGGCAAACCCTGCGGCCCGCAACGCGGGCACTGCGCGTAAATCGGTGCGGGGTTTGTTACGTATATACAATGGCAGCGGTGTACATTCATTGCCGCAAACAGCATGAAACAATATTGCCAAGGGGGTTTGTATGAAAAAAGTCGTTTTAGTTCCCGATTCTTTTAAGGGGAGTATGAGCGCTGTTACAGTGTGCTCGATTATGAAGGATTGTATTATGCGCGAGTACCCCGGCTGCGAAATTATCTCCTTACCGGTTGCAGACGGCGGCGAAGGCAGCGTTGACTGTTTTTTATCGGATGGCGGCAAAAAGGTGCACGCTACCGTCACCGGCCCGTTTTTTGAGCCTGTGGAGAGCTTTTACGGTGTGATTGAGAACGGAAAAACCGCGGTGATTGAGATGGCGGCCTGTGCGGGACTGCCTATGGTGGAGGGCAGGGCCAACCCATCGCTCACCACCACCTTTGGCGTAGGTGAGCTGATTGTGCACGCCGCAAATCTCGGATGCGACAAGATTATTCTTTGTCTTGGCGGCAGCTGTACGAATGATGCCGGTGCGGGGGCTGCAGCGGCCTGCGGTATACAATTTTATAATGCGGCGGGAAACACATTTGTGCCCACAGGGGGAACGCTGAAAGATATTGTGCGAATCGATGCGGGCACGCTCGAGCCGGTGCTGAAAAACGTGGAATTCGTAACGATGTGCGACATCGACAGCCCCTTATACGGAGAGCAGGGTGCCGCTTATGTGTTCGCGCCGCAAAAGGGCGCGGATGAGGAAATGGTGCGGCAGCTCGATGACGGACTGCGGCATATCGCCGCTCTCATCGCACGCGACCTGCATACAGACGTCGCCGACCTGGCCGGCGGGGGCGCGGCGGGCGGAATGGGCGCCGGAGCATACGCCTTTTGGGGGGCACGGCTTGAGATGGGCATCGAGGTGGTGCTGCAGCAATTTCATTTTGATGAGCTTATCAGAGGAGCGGACGTTGTCTTTTCGGGTGAAGGGCGTATCGACAGCCAAAGCCTACGGGGAAAAGTGGTGATTGGGGTAGCGCGCGCTGCGCAAAAGCATGGTGTGCCTGTGGTTGCTGTAGTGGGCGATATTATCGACCCGATAGAACCAATATATGACGAGGGCGTTAGCGCCGTATTTAGTATTAACCGCGTTGCCAAACCCTTTGCGGAAGTGCGCAGCCGCAGCGCACAGGATCTAGCGCTGACAATGAACAACTTGATCCGTTTCTATCGGCTGATTGCGAAATAATGCGATTGCCAGAACGGTAAATTGTGATTAATAGCTAGCGGACGCCCGCTTAAAGCGCCTAATATACAATGGGCTGTATTAGAAAATAAAAACATCCCTCTTCGACTTTTCAGACCAGAGAAATCCCTATCTTATGCGAGATAGGGATTTGTTCTTTTCAAGCGTTATTTATCTACACAATTCTTTCACATATGCTTTCGTATTCACTCTCTAACCGCTTGTGTTGCAACTCCATCTCATCAGGTGTCCGTAGAATACCTCCGCACCCGCAAACCCCGCTTTCAAGTCGTACATGCCTCTTGTATTTGCACTAAGATTATGATAAAATGCAACTAATTCAAAAAAGAGGTAGCGCTATGCAGTCTGTTTTTCTGTAAACCAGTCTTCGTAAGTAAAGGCTCTGACGTCAGGGCTTGTTTTGTTGTGCTAAAAGACATTGCTTTACAGGGCTGTATATCTGCCTTTGATATCCCTTGTAGAACTATGCCATTTTACACGGACAAAGCTTTTGAGCGGTGTCCGTTTTAATTTTTCTATAAGGAGATTTATGATGAATCAAAACTGAAAAAAACAATTTGCAATAATATATGCCGGGCAGGCATTTTCGCTGCTCGGCTCTTCCGTTGTTCAGTTTGCCGTTATCTGGTGGCTGACCATCCAAACAGAATCTGCCGTCACACTGAGTGTTTCGTTCATTATCTCATTTCTTCCGAGTATGCTGATCGGTCCGTTCGCGGGAGTTTGGATAGACCGATTCAACCGCCGGACCGTTATGATTGCCGCCGATGCTCTGGTGGCAGTATCCAGTATCATTCTTGGCACTGCTTTTTTGCTTACTGACACGCCCCCCATCTGGTTTATCTATATCATTTTGTTTGTACGCGGCTTAGGTAACACGTTTCACGGCCCCGCCATGCAAGCCGCCATCCCCATGCTGGTGCCTACGGATATGTTAACCAAAGCCGGCGGCTGGGGTAATTTAATCAGCTCCATCTCCAATATGCTGGGGCCTGTGCTGGGTGCCGCGCTGATGGGGTTTCTGCCGATTGCGGGCATTATGCTTGTAGATATTCTTGGGGCGGCTTTTGCCATCATATGCTTATTGTTTGTCACTATCCCCGATATTCCGCAAACAAATGAAGCGTTGCACGTATTGTCTGATATGAAGCTTGGCTTTCGGGCAATGAAAGCCAACAAGCCCTTAATGGCCGTGTTTGCTCCTATGGTGATGATGAATATTCTGTACATGCCGTTGGGAGCATTGTTCCCGCTGCTGGTACGCACGCACTTTATGGGCGGCGCATGGCACAACAGCATTGTGGAATTTATCTTTGCAGGCGGCCTGCTCGTTTCCTCCCTTGTTATTGGTATATGGGGCGGAATGAAAAAACGGTTTTTAATGGCCTCTCTGGCGGTTGGTCTTTTGGGCGCGGCATCCTTGTTGAGCGGCGCGTTGCCTCCGGACGGGTTTTGGATTTTTGTAATCTGCTGCTTTTTTATGGGCATTTCGGGTACATTTATCAATGTACCAATCATGGCCTACACGCAGGAAACCATTGCTCCCGAAATGATGGGCAAGGTCTTTTCTCTGTTAATGACTGCAATGACGCTGACCATGCCTGTTGGTTTACTGGTTGCAGGGCCGGTCAGTGAACTTGTGGGCGTTGACCGATGGTTTCTCTGGTCGGGCGTTGCATTGATTGCCACCGGTATTCTCTGCCGTCTGCTGACACGGCGTTTTGATAGCGAAACGATGAAACCCGAGGCAGTACCTGAAGAATAATGGCATGTACAGTTTCCGCGTACACCGAATAAAAGCCGAGATTGCCGCGAAATGCGGTATCTCGGCTTTGTTTTTTAGGGTTTATTTGCTGCAGTGCTCTTTTTTATGACAAATACATTCGTTTGGTCGTCAAGACGTACGTTTGATTCTGTATTGTGGCAAGGAAAGATATTTAAAGGAATATGATATAATAAATCTACCATGGCTGTAAAACAGCAATGGCTGCGCTTTGCGCGGTCTGTGCCGTTATAGGGCACAGCGGATTTATTTCATTGAAAACTACTCAAGCGCCGGTGCCCGGCGTGTACACAGTGTTCGCTGCATACAAAACGGCATGCCGTTTTGCGCTGTGGTTTTATGATATAATATCCACAGAATGGGTATTATGTGCTTTATGCAGGGCGGCTCAACGCTTACGCGGCAACCGCCTTTTGATGGGCAATTATATGCTTTTTATGATATAATGCTCTCAGGGTGGATATAGCACCGCATTGGATGTGAATAAATGTGGTGCGCTCTCCCTCTACATCCATACACGATATCTTCGGGAGTCAATAATATTATGGGAGGTGCTAGCAATGAATCGGATATATTTGGTAACCGGGGCCGCAGGACATCTCGGCAGTACAGTGGTTCGCATGCTGCTTGCAGCGAAAAAAAAGGTTCGGGCACTTGTATTGCTGGCTGAAAAACATATCCCTGAGGGCACAGAGGTTTACTATGGAGATGTGTGCGATAAAAAAAGTATTATCCCGTGTTTCGAAGATACCTGCGGACGAGAGCTCATCGTAATTCATTGCGCCGGCATAGTATCCATTGCCTCACGGTATCTTCAAAAGGTTTATGATGTCAACGTCAACGGCACAAAAAACATCGTTGATCTTTGTATGCAATTCAAGGTATCCAAGCTTGTCCACGTTAGCTCTGTTCATGCTATCCCTGAAAAACTGCACGATCAGATTATGGAGGAAGTCTCCGATTTTCATCCCGATAAAGTGGTTGGTCTTTATGCCAAAACCAAAGCCGAAGCTACCGCCTATGTGCTGGACGCCGCCAAACAAGGGTTGAATGCCTGTGTGGTTCATCCTTCAGGAATTTGCGGGCCGTATGATTACGGCAAAGGACATATTACCACTCTTGTGATTGATTACTATAAACGCCGGTTAACCTCCGGTGTGAATGGCGGGTATGATTTTGTAGATGTGCGCGATGTTGCACAAGGCATTTTGCTCGCATCCGCAAGCGGGAGGCAAGGGGAATGCTATATCCTTTCCAACCAATATTTCTCTGTGAGAGAAATATTGCATTTGCTGCATGAGATTACGGATAAAAAAGAAGTCAGGAATTTTTTGCCGCTTTGGTTTGTAAAGCTTACCGCGCCTCTTGCAGAGCTCTACTATAAAATACTCCGGCAACCACCGCTGTTTACATCCTATTCAATCTATACCCTCAACTCGAACTCGCTGTTCTCACATCAAAAAGCGACGGAAGAACTGGGCTATACAACACGGGATATTAAAGATACGCTTAAGGATACCATAGACTGGCTGAAAAGCATTGGGAAGCTATAGCCGGTATATCGGTGCAGTCAAGCAAATTTATGTTATATTACCACTCGATGCTTAAACTCGGTAAGCTTTCAATAAAACTTATAAACGCCATGCATTTAGATATTTCAGATGCATGGCGTTTATAAAAATGTAGAACGCACTACAAAAATATTGACAATACGCAACCTGTTGCTTATAATAGGTAATAGGTTGCGTATTATTATTTAGGGGCGGAGAACGATTGGATATTCCTGCAAAGAATTATATTTTCGCCAGTTTGTTTCTGCTTGCAAATCGGCTGCAAACGCTTGGCGATATGGTTACGAAAGAGATTACACTAAAGCAATGGTTATTGCTGATCATGATTTTGAACATCGGCAAAGAACATCCCTCCGTCACAGAGATTGCACGCTTTATGGGCAGTACAAGGCAAAACACGCGGAAGATGCTGGATGTTCTTTCCGCTAAGGGTTATGTGGCGCTTCGTACAAACCCGCAGGATAAACGCAATTTAGCAGTAAGCCTTACACCGCAGACATTTGCGTTCTTTTCCCGATTCGAGACTAAAGGGGATGATTTTCTCGAACAGCTTTTTTGCGGAATTGATGCAGATTTGCTCGAGGGCACAATGCGTACATTCATAATGATTTTTGACAATCTAGAGAGGATGGAAGAACAGTATGGCAAAAACAGTGGTAATCTATAGGTCGAAATATGGGTATACCAAGCAATACGCCGAATGGCTTGCAGAGGAGCTGGAGGCGGATATTCATGACGGTGCAAACACCAAGCCTGCCGATTTAAGCGGCTATGATGTAATTATCTATGGCGGCGGACTTTATGCGGGTGGTGTGAGCGGTGTTTCGCTGCTGACAAAATCGTTTCCCGCCATTCGGGATAAATCGCTATATCTTTTTACTGTTGGTGCGGCAGATGTGGCTGATGAGCAAAATATCCGCGGTATCCGGACCGAACTCAATAAGGTGCTGACCCCTGAAATGCAAGAGAAGATTACCATCTTTCATCTCAGAGGCGGTATCGATTATCCGCGTATGAGCTTTGTTCACCGCGCCATGATGTCCATGCTGGTAAGGATGCTGAAAAAGAAACCGGAAAACGAGATTAGCAACGAGAATAAGATGATGATTGAAACCTATGGGCAGGTAGTGGATTTTAGCGACAAGGCGTCCATTGCCCCTCTTGTGCAAGCGGTAAAAGCAGGTATCGCGGGCTAAGGCATTGTAACTGCGCAAGGCAAGTCCGGGGGCTTTCTGCTCCTCAAACAAAAAGCGACGGTTGATTGTATCAGCCGTCGCTTTTCACGCCCCTCCCTGCAATAGGGCGCGAGGGGCGCAATGTTAAACGATATACTCTATCTACGAATAATACTCTACTGTATACTTCGATTTATCGTAGATTAGCTGGCGCGGCTCCCCTTCCAGAACGATGCCCTTGGAGCGGACGTAGAACTTATCAATGCGGGATGCACCTCTTACATACACCGGCGCGTTTGCAATAAACGCTTCGACATAAGCCGGATTATCGTCAGACAATGTAATCTCACTTTCGGAGTTGACGGTAAGTGTGTTGCAATCAACGCCAAACAGGTCAAGCTCGACTGTTTTAGAGCTTTTTGCAATGGTAACGGCCTTGTAGCCCGAATAGCCCGACTGAATGTTGTATTCATAGAGCGATACGGCTGTACCGGACGTGATCACCGTTTCGTTAATGTAGGATACGCCTTCAAGCTCAACATCAATATATTCACCCGATGCAAGGCGCAGGGCTTTGATGGAGCAGTCGGTCAAAAAGAGGTTGTACAACGACCGGGAATTCACAATCAATTCACCGTCAATCTTGCAGTTAATCAGCGTCAGCGACGAGAATGCATCCGCCGTAACGGTCAGGTTGCCCCTGATGTACTTGTTTTCCAGCACAACATCGTGCGCCGCGACCTCAACGTGATTGTAGGTCGCCTTTTTATCGTCGGTCACCGATTCGGTGTATGTCTTATCCGGGTCTGTCGATTTAGCATCGGCCGTCTCAGCTGCTGCCGGTGCGGCCGCGGCAGTGGCACTGATATGTACCGCCTTGGGCGGTTTGCCCTTTGCGGGCTTTACGGGAGTTGAGGTAGTGCGGTTAAACGATGTCGGCAATATGTCGGTTACTGCGGCCGGTTCTACAACCGCGGCAAGCACGGGTGCCGCGTAGTATTCCTCGGTCAGATAGCTTTCCGGCGCCTTCTGCGCAATGGAGCATCCGCAGAGCAGTAAACCCATTCCGCAGCAAAGACCAAATACCACATAGCTAAACCTTATCCTCATCGTTTGTTACCGCCTTTCCAAAATACCGTTGCTTTTTGCTTGCGATACACATAGTGCGCAAACTCAGCCGGTAGCGGCTGAATCTGCGCACTGAAACTGCACATTGGTTATATTATACATTTATTTTTCCAAAATCGCAACTATTATTTGCAAGGTAGAACAACAATTAGAGCGGAAGCCAGCCTGCAAGCCTGCTGAGCATCAGAAACGACATACCGTCGACGCCTTGCCCTCCTTCGCCGCCTTCTTCTGCGGGCGTGCCATCTGCACCGATGGCTGCATGATTGTCGGCGCCTATAATAACGTTGTTCGTGGCAATATTGCCGCTGGTTTCGTTTACACCGGTAATCAAACCGAAGCCCTCGGTCGCCTCAGTGATGAGCGTTGTACCGGAAGAACCTGTCAAATACAGCGAGCCACTATAGGTACAATTCGAGATTGTGCCATAATTTCGCCCACAGATGCCGCCGACATAGGAAGTGCCGGTGACAGTAGGCGTGTGCTCCTCAGCCTTCTGGATAATACACGCATCAATCGTGCCGTTGTTAACCCCTGCAATCATGCCGACGTTGGTTGCACCCACTACAGTTGAGTTTGCAGCAATTGTCAGTTTGCTAACCGTTGCACCTGCATCGATGGTGCTAAAGAGGCCGGCGTTGTTTTTGTCGGTGCCTTCGGGCGCAATTGTAATGGTAATCTCCTTACCATCGCCATTATAATGCCCTTTAAATTCACCGGTGATGCGGTGGTCAGAATCAATGGCAAATGATTCGGTTTGTTTGTAATTGTAGTTCTTACTTATAAGATCTGTAATTTTCGCAAAATCCGTCGCAGACGTAATTTCATACGGAATAGTACCGCCGTTTCCTTTCGCAAACAGGTAGTCATCAGCTTTAATTGAATAACCCGCGGAAAGAGGTGAAGATACATTTGTCGCGCCTGTGGCACCCGCCGTAACCTTGGCCGTAAATATGCCAATATCAGTCTCCGATGATAGCGTGAATGTATGATTCAAAACGATGATATTATCTTGCGTTTGAACAGCGAGCGTTTGATCGTCTTGAAACAGCTCCACTTTGTACTTGATATCCTCAGCATCACCGTTGGTGATTGAGGCTGTGCCCCAACTTACTTTAATCGTATTTCCTATACGCTCAAGTGTTGGTGTGCCAGGTGCGGTCAGGGTCGGTGCAGGTGTCGGCGTACCGCTCTTGTTAACAACAAACTGCTCCGCATCGGAATTGAGCACATTGCCCGCCCAGCCAACGGCGGTTACCCGAACGGTATAGTCGGTGTCGGTGGGAAAGGCGGTCATATCAAACTCTGCTCCGGTAACCTCAGTCGCGGGCGCGCCGTTGACACTTACCAGATATTTTATAGCGCTGCCAGATGGCAACCACGTCAGCTTTTTAGTGGCATCATTATAGGTCAGACCTGTCGGCATGGGTGCCTTGGTTACGGTAAACTGCCCGACCACACTCACCTGCTCAAACGCGGATTTCGCGGTAATGCGGATGTGATAAGGCGCGTTCAGCACAATCGGTACAAAGCTTGAACCCATTGCCGCGCGCAGGTCGATGGACTTGGTGCCGGCGCTTGTAATATTGGTGTTCAGCTTTCTGTTGCTAAACGAGCTGTTGGTGGCAACCGTAACGTTATAGCCCTTGGTCGCGCCCGCTGCAGTCCACGATGCGGTGTATTTTGAGATGTCCCCCGTGCCGTCAAACGTCAGGCTGGTTAGGGATAACGGCGCGTGGGTGGAACCGGTGCAGGTAACACTGATCGTGTTGCTGTAATCCGATTCGTCGCGCGAAGAGGTGGAGCGTGCAAGCACGCGAATCTGATAGTCGCCGTTTGGCGCCTCATTGTCATCGAGCAGCTCCGCAATATCAATCGTTCTGGTGCCAGAGGACAATGTCTTGTACAGGTACACCGTCGAACCCTTGAGGTTAACGCGTACCTCATAGCCGTTGGACGCGCCCGAAACCGCACTCCAGCGAATCTCATTGCCGTTTCGGGTAATCTTCGGCGCGGAAAGCTGCGGGCGGCGTGTATCGGTATCATCCTCATCCTCGGCATCCCGAATCTTAGGCTCATATGTTTTAGAGTCGCTTGCAATGTGTGCGGGCGCGGTATCTATCCGCACATTTTTGCTGTAGCAGAACAGCAGGCCGACCTTATCGCCGCCCTCGATGTAGGACGGTTTGTTTGCAATGATACTGCCGATGCTTGAGGAACCAAGCAGGTACAGGTTGGTTTCATAGTCGAGCGTAATCGTATTCATCGAGATGTTATACAGCTTAAGCACGGTAAGCAGCTGGGATGTCTTTACCGTCTGGATGGAAGTAAAGCCGCTGGCGGTCGCGCTAAGCTTTGCGTGCTCAAGCAGGGTATCGTAGCGCACCTGTGTTTCGCCGATTACGGTGTCGCCCCCCGCAATAATGCGCGGACGCGAAACAGTGCTTGCGCTGACAAGCCGCTTTGCCGTGACACTGTCAAGATAGATGGAGTTTTCTCCGCCGCCGTATACATAGATGGTGCCGCCTACCGTAACGTTTTGCAGTGTAACATTGCCATCTCCTACGCCCTTATCTATCACAAGGTCGCCCGTGATGGTTTTGTTGCTGAGCGATACGCCGCTTGCGGTAATCTTAACCGTGCGCAGCGTCTCCTTTTTCGAGCTTGTTACCGCGGAAGAGTACACCTTGCCGCTGTCCGACGTGCCGGCAGAACCCGTTGATGTACCGGGCGCGGTTGAACTTTTCTTCGAGCTTGAGGACTCCGGCTCGGAAGATTCCTCCTGCGAGGAGGAGCTTTCCGGTTCCGAAGACGGCGAGGGCGGTGGGGCTTCTATAGAGGATACCGGTAGTGTGGTCGGAATCTCACCACGGCCGCAGCCCGAAAGCCCTATACATACAGCCAAAAGCAACACAATCCCCACTAAAAGGCTTGCGCGCATCATCTTATATTTCATACTGTACCGCCCCTTCATAATTATCTTGGATGCATCGCAGCATCCGCATTAATATGTAAATCCATATGGTTTCGCACCGAGAGACGGCCGCCGCATAATCGGCGCGCCGTTTTGCGGTTATAATGTCCCTGAACACAACGTGTGAAGGGTATCGTCGCCCGCCGCCGCAGGCGGGGCGTCATACTCGTCTTGCGGTTATTATACCGTATTGGATATGGAAAATCAAATATTACCATTCCATTATAGTGGTGCCGTTTCTCTATTATTTTACTGCACCATGCAAAACAAAAATTATTGCTGTCGGCGCCTTGCAGCCCCGCGTATTGTGCCCGTTCGCTTATTGTGCTAAAATAGTGTATAATTGACTAAAATGCATGCCACCCTCTCGGCGGGTTTTGCCGAAGCATTTTTCTGTGGCAGGCTTACTTTTTGGAGGTTTCAACATGGCTGGGCATTCCAAATGGAATAACATTAAGCGTAAGAAAGAAAAGACGGATGCGCAAAGGGCAAAGATATTCACTAAAATCGGCAGAGAGATTGCGGTTGCCGTGCGCGAAGGCGGTGCAGATCCTTCGGTGAATGGCAAGCTGCGCGATCTCATCTCCAAGGCAAAGTCCAACAACGTTCCCAACGAAAACATCGACCGCGTGATTAAAAAGGCGGCGGGCGGTGATGACAAAAACCAATATGAAAGCATCTTCTACGAAGGATACGGCCCCTGCGGCGTTGCCGTTATTGTAGAAACGCTGACCGAAAACCGCAACCGTACGGCGGGCGATCTGCGCCATTACTTCGATAAATACGGCGGAAACCTTGGCACAACGGGCTGTGTATCGTTTTTATTCTCACAAAACGGCGTCATTGTTCTGGACGCGGAGGGCCTGACAGAGGATAAGGTGATGGAGGACGCGATGGATGCGGGTGCCACCGACCTTTCGTTTGAGGAAAATGTGGTCGAGATTTATACCGAGCCAAACGACCTGCGCACCGTTCGCGAGGCGCTTGAGCAAAAGGGATATACCTTCCTTTCCGCTGAGGTAGAATACCTGCCGCAGACCACCGCGCGCATTGAGGATGCGGATATTGCCGCTAAAATGAACCGTATGCTTGAGCTGATGGACGACAACGACGATATACAAAACGTCTGGCACAACTGGGAGAATGAGGACGATTTCGCGCAGGAGTAACGGACCCCAAAGCAAAAGGCCGGTGCGGCTGTGCCTTACTAAATTAAATGGGACGATAAACAAGCAGGCTTGCCTTGGTATAATCCAAGGCAAGCCTGCTCTTTATTGCAGTGCCAGTTGTGACTGGTTACCCCATTACCACAGTAACCTTGTGGACAGCACCGTCCGAGAAAGCGGGCACGACACAGCCGTCTATCGGTTTGCCGTCTACTGTAAGCGACTGGACGCCCTTGCTGACGTGACTCGGGTTTTTGATCTCGATGTTGTAGGTTGCGCCGCGGAAGCTGCGGGTTACTGTAAAGCCATCCCATTCCTTAGGGATGCTCGGGTCAACCTTCAAGCCGTCGTAGTCCGGCATAACACCGAGGATAAACTGGCTTACCGCCACAAAGTTCCATGCGGCAGTACCGGTCAGCCACGAGTTCTTTGCCTCGCCGTGACGCCGTGCATCCTTACCCGCAATCATCTGCGCGTAGACATACGGCTCGGTGCGGTGGATTTCGCTGTAGTCCTCGGCGTAGGCGGGCGCTATCTTGGAGTAGTACTCAAACGCAAGATCACCGCGGCCAAGCACCGCTTCGGCACAGATAATCCACGCGTTGTTGTGGCAGAAGATACCCGCATTCTCTTTGTAGCCTGCAGGATACGTGGATATCTCGCCGTACTCGATGTAGTAACGGGTAAAGGCGGGGTTGTTGAGCACAAGGCCATACTTGGTGTCGAGGTATTTCTTTACCGAATCAAGCGTGGTAATCGCCTTGCCGTCCTCTATGCCAAGGCCCGCCATTACGGCAAAACCCTGCGGCTCGATGAATATCTTGCCCTCTTCGTTTTCCTTGCTGCCAAGCTTGCGGCCGTAATCATCGTACGCACGCAGGAACCACTCGCCATCGTAGCCGTGCTCCATAACCGCGCGTTCCATCTCCTTAATATGTTCCCGAGCCTTTTGCGCATCGTCGGGCCTACCCATGCGTTCGCACAGGTTTGCATATTCTGGACCAATATAGCAGAACATTGTCGCAATCATCACCGATTCCGCAATCTTGCCATCCTTACTGGTGGTTGTCTGAAACGGCTCGCCCGGGGTGTTGGAGAAGCAGTTGAGGTTCAGGCAGTCGTTCCAGTCGGCGCGGCCAATCAGCGGCAGACCGTGCGGGCCGCGGCGATCCACTACGTGGTAGAACGCGCGCGCCAGATGGTCGAGCATCGGCTGTGCTTTACTTTCGTCATTTTCGTACGGCACCATAACGTTTAATATGTCAATGTCGCCGGTTTCTTTGATGTATGCCGCACATGCAAGAATCAGCCATAACGGGTCGTCATTGAAGTTGCTGCCCACCGCGTCATTGCCCTTTTTGGTCAGCGGCTGATACTGGTGGTACGCGCCGCCGTTTTCAAGCTGTGTTGCCGCAAGGTCGAGCAGGCGTTCCCTTGCGCGCGCGGGAATCTGATGTACAAACCCGAGGATATCCTGATTGGAATCGCGAAAGCCCATTCCGCGGCCAATGCCGGACTCAAAATACGAAGCGCTTCTGGAAAGGTTAAAGGTAACCATGCATTGGTACTGGTTCCAGATGTTCACCATGCGGTTGAGCTTTTCATCAGGTGAGGAAACGTTGTACTGCGAAAGCAGGCCGTTCCAGTACTCAGCAAGCTCCGCAAGCGCCTTGTCTGCCTTAGCGGCGGAATCAAAGCGCGAGAGCATCTCGTATGCCTTTTTCTTATTGATAACGCCCTTTGCCTGCCATTTATCCTCCTGCTCATTCTCGACATAGCCAAGCACAAACACAAGCTCACGGCTCTCGCCCGGCGCAAGCGCAATGTCAAGACAGTGCGACGCGATTGGCGACCAGCCATCCGCCACGGAGTTTGCAGGCGTGCCGTTTACAACCGCCTGCGGTGCGTCAAAGCCATTATACAGGCCCATAAAGCTTTCGCGGTCACTGTCAAAACCTGCGATGGGAGCATTGACCGAGTAGAACGCGTAATGGTTGCGGCGCTCTTTATATTCGGTTTTGTGATAGATGGTCGAGCCTTCAATCTCTACCTCGCCGATGTTGAAGTTGCGCTGGAAGTTGGTCATATCGTCGTTTGCTTCCCACAGGCACCATTCAGCAAAGGAGAACAGGCGCAGCTTTTTTGCCTGCCCCGACTCGTTTGTGATAACAAGCTTCTGTACCTCGCCTGCAAACCCAAGCGGCACAAAGAACGTAGTGGAAACTGATACACCGCCGCGTTTGCCGGTAATACTGGTATAACCAAGGCCGTGGCGGCATTCGTAATGCTCAAGCTCCTTTTTCACAGGCGACCAACCGGGCGACCAAAAGTCGCCGTTATCATAAACATAGAAATAGCGCCCTCCCACGTCTACCGGGACGTTGTTGTAGCGGTAGCGCGTAATGCGGCGTAAGCGTGCATCCATATAAAAGCTGTAGCCGCCTGCGGTGTTGGAGATGAGCGAGAAAAAGTTCTCGCTGCCGAGATAGTTGATCCACGGGTAGGGTGTCTGGGGCGTGCTGATTACATACTCCCTGGCCGCGTCATCAAAATGACCGAATTTCAATTGGATTACCCCCTATTTGTTGCTTTTCGATACGGTATATACTGGTTACATTATTGCGTGCATCTTGTGCACGATATATACAACGCGCCATACGGGTAAGCGCGTTATACTTAACAGACTATAAAATTTAAACAGTTTCCGTCGCATGGATTTTCATGCGAAGCCCGCACCACGGACGGGGTTGTTGCAGTTTATAGCTGGTTACCACGCCATCGGACGCGCGGCAGGGTTTGCCAGCCGCATAAACAAGGACTGGTTTTGAATTGATTACTATATATGACGAAAACTAAGTTGCCCCGATAAAATCTACTTGATCGGTGCACAGGTTTCACGCTTCATAAACGCAAGCGGTATTGTTTCGGTTTCGATTCCGCTGCTGTGTCCCTCAATATGGCCAATAACCCTGTCCGTGACGCGGGTAACCATCTGGTAGAGCGGCACATGATAGGTGGAAAGGCGAGGTGTAATCTGCGATGCAGTGGGAATATCGTCAAAACCAATGATCGAGATATCCTCGGGCACCGAGATCTGGTGCTCACGCAGAGCGTCGATTACAGCGATTGCCATGTTATCGTTGCATGAAACAATCGCCTCGGGCAAGCTGTCTGCTTCAATCATATGCAATGTAAGGTCCTTTGCGGTGGAGTATAAAAAGTCACCGTGCAGAACACATGCATCCTCAACCGGAAGGGAGAGCTCCCGCATCGCATCAAGGTATCCCCGATATCGCTGCCTGCCCGAATAGGTTTGCAGCCTGCCTACCATCACCCCGATGCGCCGATGTCCAAGCTCATACAGGTAGTATACCGCCTCGCGCGCGGCGTTGTAATCGTCCGAATTAATGACGACAAGGTTCTCACAGCCTTTCGACGAAGCGGCAAGCTCCGAAAGGTCGTAATCTACAATACCGATGGGAACCCCGGTTTGCATAAGTTTTTTAATCTGCGCGGTATCCTTTTCGTTGCCCACAAGAAGGCCGCCGCTGATGCGCTTTTGTAAAAACGTTTGCGAAATGCGGTAATAGTCTTGCGCCGAATATACAGTATGTATTAAAACATAGTAACCGCTGCTGTTGGCCGCATCCACCGCGGCGTTAATAATGGAAGAGTAATAGTCGCTCTGATAGATGTTGTCACGGTTGTAGATACTCACAACAAATAAGCCGATGGTATTGTTTGCCTTGCCCGCTAAAATCTGCGCCGAGGTATTGGGCTCATAGCCCATCTCCTCAATCACACGCATGACCTTTTTTCGGGTAGCATCCGGCACGTTGGGGTAGTTGTTAATAACCCTTGATACCGTGCTGCGCGATACACCCGCAAGCTTTGCGATATCCTCACTTTTCATAGTGCTCCCCCATTACGCCAAACGCGGGCTGTGAACGCGCGTTTATTTTCTTTCATTATATCCCATACCCGCCTGCTATGCAAACAGAATTTGGTGTTTCGCCCTCCAATTATCTCTACCGCATTTTGTCCATTTTGCCACTTAACCAAAAACCGCGCGAAAACAACCGGTATGTAACTGCTCTCTCGTCTTTTTTCGGATACTGCCGGGCAATGCTTTGCCGCATGAGCTTTTACCTATGCGCCGTAGGCATGCATGCTGCAAACACACCCGCCTGTCTTCCCGCACATCACAACCTGCCCTGCAGAACCATTGCGTGCTCTAAGGCAGTGTGATATAAATATGACCGCAAAACAAAGCACCCTGATAAACATCAGAGCGCTGTGCATCCAAGTGACGGGGATCCGTCCTGTATTGTCAAGGTGAAACAACGGGGCATACAATACCTTATGGGGAATGAATGATCGCAAGGCGGGGGGCAGGATGTCTTGGCGGATAAATCGAATCAAGACAGACGCTGCTGTTTGCCTCCAGAACAGTTTATCACACTTGCTACAGCGCTTGCCATCACACTCTCGCAGGGCCTTACCACAGATGAAATCGACAGCCTGTCGAACTTCTTTGATCTTCTAAGCACTCAGCTTGCGGCCCTATCCTCACAAAAGAGCTTTTGCGAAGGAGAAGGAACCCAGCTGATTTTATAAGCACGCTATCCTCTGGCATCAAGCCGTGTGGCGGAGCTGTAAGGTGTGTTTTGCGCGCGGGAGAGCAACTGCTTGACATCATCTGCCGAGCATGCCCTGCCAAACTGCACCAGCACCTTTTTTACAAGGGCGCTTGCCTCCTCCTGCCCCAGAACACGAATCAGCTCCTGCGACATGATATCGTACATATACGCCGTGTGCTGTTCCCACGTATACACACAGCTGTTCTTCAGCTTTTCCTGCAGGTCGGCAAGACGTTTGAGGTTTTGCCTGTTAAAGGACATGCCGTTGTATACAAACACGCAGCTGCGATCACCATTGCCGATGGTGCGCGGCAGCTTTAAATCGAGATCAGGATTAAATCCCTGTACGATCGCAGTTTCAAACACATCGCAATATGTAGTACAGTATTGCTCCAGCCCAAACTCCCGCCAGACGCTGTACAAGCCGCATTCGGTAATTTCAACGGAGTATACGGGGAATTGCGGGAGCATCTCGCCGGAAAACTGCCAATCGGCGCCGGGCCGCCAATCGATATATGCCAAAAACGCAACAAAATCATCCCCGTCCCCGCACTCGCGCGCTCGCTCCGCCATACGTCTGCCACGTTCGTAGCCATAACGGCGGGTAGCGCTTTTCAGGATGTCGAACGAGTTTGCATAACCCGAGGTCAGGATAATCTTTGCAAAATACGCATACAAAAGGGCATACTGTCTTGTCGTAAAGGGCCTCAACATCGCCGCTCCTTTCCGTCATACACATACGCCGTCATGGCAGGCGTACGCGTTCTTTATCGTTATCCCGCACCGGTTTACGGTTTGCCGCGTTTGCCCGAAAACACCAACAGCAGACAGCCCTGCCGAACGGTAATTTCGGCTGCCGGCGCACAAAACTCGTTGCTTACACCAATGGGAAAGCTGTTTGTAAGCACAACATCACAAAGCGGGTAACGCAATCCTTTCAGGGTAACACCCTCGCACCGCTCGGTAAGGGCAAAGACCGAGACATAGCCCTCACGCGCGCTAATCGTTACACTTTCGTTTTGTATCACCATTGCGCTGTCTATAGCACCCGCAAGCTCTGCGCGCGCACCGTGCTGTGCACAGTACAGCAATGTTTGCAGGTTTGCGATGGTGTGGTCCAGTCTGCCGCCCAATCCCCCGATAATTGTAATATGGGTATGTCCGCGAGCAAGGGCAAGTTTTACAGCCAGCATAGTATCGGTATCGTCCTTCTCTGCCGGGGAAAGCACCTGCTCGCAGTGCTTAGGCAGGGTTATCACGCTGTCTTTATCCCCCACAAAAAGGTCGGGCGTGATGCCCGCTGCCACTGCGGTATCATATCCGCCATCCGCACAGATGACAAATGCGGCATCGCTGACGGCCGCAGCTAAATTAAAGCCCTCTTGTATCTCGCCCGCGGCGATAATCACACATCGGCCTAAGTTGCTGTGCCGCGGCGCTTCTTTTCCTGTTCCCATTCCTTTAAGCTCCTTGCCTCCTCGTACATCTGCACATAGTTTCCGTGACGGCTTTGGTGGATTATGCCATCCGATACTGCCTTTAACACGGCGCAGCCCTGTTCTGCGGTATGCGAGCAATCGTTATACCTACACGTTTCAATGAATGGTAAAAACTCGCGAAAACAGTACGGCAGTTCATCCTTGTAGATAATATCAAGGCGGCTGGTTTCAAGCGAGGAAAACCCCGGGGAATCCGCGACGTAGCCGCCGTCGTCCATCTTATACAGCTCTACGCTGCGCGTGGTGTGCCGTCCCCTGCCAAGCTTTTGGCTGATCTCCCCCGTCTTCAGGTCAAGCCCGGGAGAGATTGCGTTAATCAGTGTGGATTTTCCAACACCCGAATTGCCGCAAAACACATTCAGCCCTTTTGCGCACCGCTCTTTAATCGGCATGGTGGTGGTGTGATCGGCATAATCTACGATATAAACATCAAAGCCCGCTTTGGTGTATATGCTGCAGAGAGCGGATAGCTGTTTTATGTCAACCTTGGTGACGACGATTGCCTGTGCGATACCCTTGTTCTCGGCAACCGCAAGCAGCTTATCGAGCACCAATGTATTCGGGGCAGGCTCTACGGTGGATACCACAAAGAACATGGTATCGATGTTGGCAACAGGCGGACGTATCATATCGTTTTTGCGCGGAAGAATCTCGTCAATTATCCCTTTTGCTCCGTCTACCGAGATGCGCACGGCATCCCCCGCAACCGGACGGATATCGTCCTTGCGCAGTATGCCGCGCGCCTTGCATTCATATATGGTTCCGGCGCACTCAACATAGTAAAAACCGCCGATTCCTTTTAAGATAAGACCTGTATGGTTGTGTTCTTTCATATTATAGCCCTAAAACTGTGCCGAGTTGTCGGTAACAATACGAAATGTACCGCGGGTAAAGTCAAGCTGAATCTCTTGGTACAGCTTATCATCCAGCGTAATCTTAATCATAATCGTACCCTGACCCTCGAACGAAGGCTTCCACACCCCCACCTCGGAAGGATTAAGATTCTCGGCGTGCTTTGGCACGGTGCTGTCGTTGACAAACGCCTTGAGTGATACGTTTTTATCAATATCCGGCAGATTAACGCTGATGTTGTAACGCTCGATTACAACGCCCGCACCGGCGCTGACGGTAAAGTTGACCACGCTATTCTTATCCGCCTCGACACCTGCCTCAGGGTCGTGTGCAAGCACTGTGCCAGCAGCAAGGTTCGATTCAACAGGCGAGACATCGCCCACCTTAAGCCCATAGGTTTCCAGCACGCGCTTGGCATCCTCGATGTTCATGCCCACCATCGCATCGGGGATAACAACTGTACCTGTTTCGGAGCCCTTGCTGATATAAAGAACCACGCGGGTATCGGTAGTAATCTCGCTTTCCTTGGGCGGATCGGTCTTAACCACCCTGCCTTCTGCATAGGTTTCGCTGAAGATCAGCTGTTCTTCATACAAAACGTCGAGATCGTTTAGCTGCGCAATGGCGGTCAGCAAGTCTTGGTTGTACAGGTCGGGCAGAGTTACGACCTTAATCCCTTTACTGATTTTAAGGTTGACGGAGGTCTTTGCCTTGACCTGACGGCCTGCCGCGGGCGTTTGCTCATACACCAAGCCTTCTGCATAATCGCTGTTGAAGTCCTCGGTAATGTTATATTGAAAACCGTACTGCTTGTATTCCTCGTTGTTTATAATATCGTCGTAGCGAAGCCCCACAAATTTGGGCATCTCAACATCCGGCACCTTGGCGAACGGGTTATTGAGGATAAAGATATATACAATAAAAACCACGGCGGTAATAACAAAAGCAAACGCCACACCGGTCATAATAGGCATGACGGGAGACTTGTAGTCAATCTCTTCCGAAGTTGCGATGGCTCCCCTCCCCTTTCGGGCACGCGGCGCAGCGGAAGCCGCCCGCCCGCGTTCGGCGCGTTCGGGCTGCCCGTCCGTTCGGCCGGCCGCCTTGTTAATCTTTTGCGTATCATAATAGATGGTTGGGCTTTCGTTGGTGAAATACTTGTATTGAAACTGAATACTTGGGTTCTTTTTAAACTCGTCAATATCCTTGAGCATCTCGGCAGCAGAATGGTAACGCCTGGACGCGTCCTTCTGCATCGCGCGCACTACAATCTCCTCCAGGCCCTCTGGGATATCGATGTTGAGCTCCCGCGGGCGTTTTGCCTGTGCGGAAATCTGCTTAATGGCAACCGAAACAGGGCTATCGGCCACAAAGGGCAGCTGCCCTGTGAGCATTTCAAACATCATAACGCCCACCGAGTAGATATCGGTTTTGGCATCGGTCACATCCCCGCGCGCCTGCTCCGGACTGATGTAGTGCACTGAGCCGAGTGCCTTATCGGTCATGGTGCGTGTTTCGCTTCGCGCAAAGCGCGCAATGCCAAAATCCATCACCTTAATGGTGCCGTCAGGCAGCAGCATAATGTTCTGCGGCTTGATGTCGCGGTGTACAATCCCTCTGTCATGGGCATGTGAAAGCGCGCGCAACACCTGTATGATGAAATGCACGCATTCTTTCCATTTTATAATTCTCTGCTGCTCAATATAATCCTTAAGCGTGATGCCGTCTACCAGCTCCATGACAATAAACTGAACCCGCTCGGTAAAGCTGACGTCATACACCTTAACAATGTTGGGATGAGACATTACGGCAATCGCCTTGGATTCATTCTTAAACCGCCGCACAAACTCCTCATTTTCAAGGAACTCGTCGCGCAGAATTTTTACCGCGTATTCTTTATGCTCCAGCACATCAATTGCGCGGTACACGTTTGCCATGCCGCCGACGCCAATCAATTCCTGAATCTCGTATCTGCCATCAAGGCGTTTTCCGATGTATCTATCCATCTTAACCGTTCACTCCCGATCATCCTCGCTCACATACATAAAGCAGGTCTCGTTATCCGAAAATCGCCACTATCGTAATGTTATCCGTTCCGCCCCTGCTGTTTGCGGCATCAATCAGCTTATCAAGACATTCGTCTTTGCCGTAGTCGCGTACAATCTGAGCGATTTCTCCGGCTTCCACATAGTTGGTAAGCCCGTCCGTGCAGATCATCAGCACATCCCCGGGTTTGGATCCGGCCTCAAGGTAATCGATATCAACACCCTGTTCTACCCCGAGCGCGCGTGTAATAACATGCTTTTGCGGGTGATTTTTTGCCTGATCGGATGTTATCTCGCCGCGTTCGACCAGCGCCTGCACCATGGTATGGTCGCGGGTAAGCTGTTCAACCTTTTCGCCGGTAATGCGGTAAACACGGCTATCCCCCGCGTAGGCGATATGCGCGATCGTATCCTTTACCACCGCCGTTACGACCGTCGTACCCATCTTGCTGAGCGTTTTATCGCTTTTCGCCTTATCGTAAACGCGGATGTTCGCCGCGCTGATTGCCGAAAGCAGCATGGTACGGATATAGTTTGCCGTCATCTCGCCACGGTAGGAGCGCGTAATGCTGCCCGTAATGCTTTCCACTGCAAGAGAACTCGCCACCTCACCGCCGACTTCACCGCCCATACCGTCACACACAACGGCCCACGCCGCCCCATCGGGCAGCAACCCGCATTGATAGCTATCCTGATTCTGTTTTCTGATCATACCGATGTCCGTTTTTCCAACAACCTTTGGCAAGACCTTGCACCTTCTCTCGATACCTGCGCCGTCGCCCGCGCACGCCGAAATAAAAAACCTGCGGTTTTGTATAGTTACCGCTCCTGCGTGAACAGAGAAGCGATCTTAAGCTTTGTGAATGGGCTGGTACATAATGATATATCGGCACAGACGCCGAAAAACTGATGGGCATAACCATGCCGTTATTTACACCCATTAAAAGGCGGTTACCGCGTAAGCGGTGAGCCGCTTATGCTTAAAGCGTATAATATCAGCCCTGCGAATATTATACCATGAACACAACGTGTAAATGGTATAATCGCCCATCGCCGTAGGCGGGGCATAGAAATAGGCGTATAATATCCGTCTTGCGGATATTATACCATGAACAGACTGCAAAACGGCTAATGTCGTTTTGTACGCAGCGTTCGCTGCGAAAGCACCGGATACCGGTGCATGAGTGGTCTTTCGATGAAATAAATCCACTGTGCCGTCTAGCGGCACAGACCGCGCAAAGCGCGGCCATGGCTATTTTGCAGCCATGGGCCATGGTAGATTTGTTATATCATAAAAAGCGGAGCGTTTATGATATAATGGCCCATCAAAAGGCGGTTACCGCGTAAGCGGTGAGCCGTTGGGCATACAGCATATAATATCAGCAATGCTGATATTATATCATACTATTATGATAATTAAAAATTAATATTGGCATAAATATGACCATTTATATCGTGTGCTTTTACAAAATTTCCATTTTGCCGATACATAATTGACCGTACGGCTTACTGTGCTCCTGTCTTTTTGCCTTCGCGGCGCAGCTGGCCGCACGCAGCGTTAATGTCCACGCCAAGCGTTCTTCGCACCGTAACCACGATTCCCGCGTGCTCAAGAACAGTGGTAAAGCGGCGGATCGCATCCCGCGTGCTCGCACGAAAATCCCGCTCGGTAACGGGGTTTACGGGGATAAGGTTGACATGGCACAGCATTCCCTTGAGCCGTTTTGCAAGCTCGCTGGCGTTTTGCTCACTATCGTTTACCCCATCAATGAGCGCATACTCAAACGAGATGCGGCGCGAGGTTGCCTGTGTGTAATGGCGGCAAGCCGTCAGCAGTTCGTCGATGGGATACCGGCGGTTCACAGGCATTGTGCGGCCGCGAATCTCGTCATTTGGCGCGTGCAGCGACACCGATAACGTCAGCCCGAACCGATGCTCTGCCAGGTCATAGATGCGCGGCACCAGCCCGCAGGTAGAAAGCGAAACATGCCTTGTGCTCATGTTCATACCGTTTTCATCCGACAACAGCTGTAAAAAGCGCACCACATTATCGTAGTTGTCAAGCGGCTCGCCAATGCCCATCAGCACAAGGCTTGAGACCTTCTCCTGAGTGTCCTGTTCTGCCGCATGAATCTCACACAGCATCTCGGCGGCGGTAAGGTTGCGCACACAGCCGCCCAGTGTGGAAGCACAAAAGGTGCAGCCCATGCGGCACCCCACCTGTGTGGAGATGCAAAGGCTGTTGCCATGGTGGTAGCGCATAAATACCGCCTCCACCGTCTCGCCATCCTCCAGCTCATACAGGTACTTGACGGTGCCGTCAATGGCAGAAACCAGACGCTGCTTAATGGTGATATACGGGATGTAAAAGTGTTCGGCCAGCGCTCCGCGCAACGACTTTGAGAGGTTTGTCATCTCGTCAAACGACTGCGCACGCTTTTGATGCAGCCATGAAAAGACCTGACCGGCACGAAATGCAGGCTCCCCCAGCGCGGCAAACTGAGCGCGGAGCTCTTGTATCGATAACGATTTGATATCGGTTTTATCGGTCATGTTCATGTGGTTCTCCCGTTCTGACAAATGCGGCGACAAAGAATCCGTCCGAATCAAAATCATCGGGCAGGATGGTTGCCATATGCGCCGCCTCGCTGTGGCATCGGACAAGCGGCCCGGTCAGGGGGCTGGGTACAAATGCAGGGGAATTCCTTAAAAACGCATCGGCTATCCGCTCGTTTTCCTCACGGCGCAGGGTGCAGGTGGAATAGACCAGCATCCCGCCGGGCCTTACATAGCGTGCGGCATTTGCAAGCAGAACCGCCTGCATCTGCTCGAGCTCGCCAAACGAGTCGAGCGGCTTGTACTTAATCTCGGGCTTGCGGCGCATGACGCCGTACCCCGAGCAGGGCGCGTCACAGAGCACACGATCCGCCATTGGAACCTCAGGGTTATACTGCGCCGCATCCCCGGTCTGTGCGGTCATAATGGATATCCCCAGCCGCTCCGCCCCCTTGCGGATGAGGTCGGCCTTAAATTCGTACAGGTCAAACGAGTGCAGTGCACCACTGTTTTGCATACATTGCGCAATGGTAAACGACTTGCCGCCGGGTGCCGCACACAGATCAAGCACCGTCATGCCGGGTTTGGCCTCAACTGCTAACGCGCACAGCTGAGAGGAGGCATCCTGTATGTGGAACAGCCCTTCGCAAAACGATGCAAGGCGGGTAATGTCCCCCGTATGATATAACGACAGACATTCGGGGATTACTTCATGCGCGGCAGCCGTTACCCCCTCCTGCGCCAAGCGAAGGATGAGAGTCTGCGCCGTGGTTTTAAGTGTGTTCACCCGCGCGTACATCGGCGCAGCACCTATAGAGCGGGCTAGAATAGCCCGCGTGCGCGCCTGCCCAAAACGTGCGGCAAGCATCGTTACAAGCGGCATCGGGAACGAAAACTCGGCGCTCATGCGCGCACCGTCCTCCGGTGCACCGGAAAACTTCGGCTGCTTGCCGGCGCGGATGACCGCGCGCAGAATGGCATTTACAAAACCTGCGGCGCTCGCCTTTTTACTTGTCTTGCAAAGCTTGACGCTTTCATTAACCGCGGCGCTGTCCGGTACCGAATCCATGTAACTAATCTGATAGACCCCCATGCGCAGAATGGCCCTGACTGCGGCGTCCATCTTGTGCAAAGGGGTTTTGCTGTGCTGCTGTATGATTGCGTCGAGCGTTAATGCCCGTTCGATTACACCGTAAAAAAGCGCGGCGGCAAACGCGGCTTCCTGCGGCGACAGGGTCGTCAAAGCGTCCTTGATCACCAGCCCCGAGTATGCGCCGTCACGTTCCATGCGCACAAGCGCGGTAAGCACTATCTGTCTTTGCGACGCCAAGAGCATCCCACCGTTCTCTAAAACTTTGTGCCTTTTTGCAGGCGGCGTCCGCGCATAAACAGCTCTGCACTCATGCGCTTTGCTCCCTCGTACTGCACCTCGAGCAGTTCTACCGCACCCTTGCCGCAGCCGATGATAAGCTGTGTGTCGCTCAGCAGTGTGCCCGCCTCGCCGCCTTGGTCAAGAATACGCGTTTTGTGCAGCTTAAGCATCCTGCCGTCGAGCTTCGTATATGCAACCGGCCATGGCGACATGCCGCGTACAAGATTGTGTACCTGTGCGGCGGTTTTTGAAAAATCCACCTGCGCAAGGCTTTTATCCAGCATCGGGGCGTAGGAGCTCAGTGTATCGTCCTGCTGTGTGCGCGGTGCGCTGTCCTGCTCGAGCAGCCGGAGGGTATCGCTCAGCGCCTGCGCGCCAATCTCTTTAAGTCGGTCGTGCAGCTCCCCTGCCGTTTCATCGGGCAGGATAGGGGTTTCCTTCTTGAGTATCATATCCCCCGTATCAAGTCCCTCGGCCATGTGCATGGTCGTAACGCCTGTAACCGGCTCACCGTTGATGACACTCCACTGAATGGGTGCCGCGCCGCGATAGGCGGGCAATAACGATGCATGCACATTAATACAGCCCCAGCGCGGGATATCAAGCACCGCCTTTGGCAGAAGCTTGCCGTAGGCCGTAACTGCAATTGCCTCGGGTTTTTGTGCGCGGATAAGCGAAACGACCTCATCGTTTTTCAGAGAAGTGGGCTGGTGTACCGGAATGCCATGCGCAAGGGCAAGCTGTTTGACAGGCGGAGCGGTGAGCACCTGCTTGCGCCCAACCGGTTTATCGGGTTGGGTAAACACCGAAGTGACGGTATGCCCATCACGGATGAGTGCTTCCAGACAGGGCACCGCAAACTCCGGCGTACCCATAAATATTACGTTCATTGGCAGATCCCCCCGTTGCGTTGTATTAAAAGTGGACGGATTCTTTCTACCGGCGGTTATCTTCGTCGGATTCAAGCTCTTCGTCGTCCAGCATACGGGTGGCAATATCGGTAAACAGCTGACCGTTGAGGTGATCGATCTCATGGCAGAGCGCACGTGCAAGCAGCTGCGTACCCTTTAGGGTAAACTGTTTGCCGTTTCGGTCGTACGCCTTAACCGTTACTTCATTGGGACGCTCGACAATGCCGTATTCATCCGGAACCGACAGGCAGCCCTCCGGCCCTACCTGAGAGCCCTCCGCCCTGACGATTTCGGGGTTGATTAGCTCGTAGTAGCTGTCCTCCCCCACGTCAATCACTACGGCGCGCTTGAGCACGCCTACCTGTGGAGCGGCAAGCCCCGCGCCGTCATTGTGGTACATGGTTTCCTTCATATCATCCAGTAGGATTGCAAGTCTTTCATCAAAGGCGGTCACCTCTCTGCTGCGCTTGCGCAGGACATCGTCACCGGTTTTTACAATCTTTCTGATAGCCATCTTTGTGTTCCACCCTTTCTATCTTTGACAATAGTGCAGGTTCTGCTTTGCCAAACGGTTCATTCCCTCGCGGGGAAAGCACAAGGCCGTTGCCCCTGCAAGCAGCCATCTTTACTTATTCTTTGCTTAGTGTTTCTATTATAGTACGATTATAGGCGTGATAACAAGTGCCAAGGCATCTTTTACCCCATGCGGATATGTTTATAACTATATCATGCCGCGTATGTTTCTCTATACTATGCCGTCAAAGCTTGTGTCGACAAACACACTTGCACTGCGCGAGATGGGCAGCGCCGCATATGTACAAAGCACCTCGTGCAGCATGGCTCGGGTTTTGGTGTCGCCGCGGCATTTTATTACCAGCCGGTAGCGGTAACGCCCCGCAACCCGAAGCATGGCAGATGGCACCGGCCCCAGCACCCGAACCGGCAGTTCGCGGTAGCGTTCTTTCACACATTTTTGCAGAATGCGCAAAAACTCCTGCGTACCGCGCAGTGCCGTGCCTTCGTTTTCCGCAGAAAAGCCTGCGATACAAAAGCTGCAAAAGGGCGGGTAGAGCAGATGCTTGCGGCCGAGGATCTCACCCTCAAAAAAGCCGGGGTAATCCTGTGCGGCGGCAAGTGCAATTACCTCATGATCAGGGGTGTAGGTCTGGATATACGCGCGTCCTTGCTTGCCGCCGCGCCCCGAACGCCCTACCACCTGCGTAAGCAACGAAAAAGCGCGCTCGGTACCTCGGAAATCGGCAGAATAGAGCATTTTATCTGCACTGAGCACCCCGACAAGGCTGACGTTGCCAAAATCCAGTCCTTTGGCAACCATCTGGGTGCCGATTAAGATATCGTACTCGCCGCGTGCAAAGCTTGCAAAATATTCATCGTACGAGTACCGCGCCATGGTGGTATCTGCGTCCATGCGCAGGATTCTGGCCTGCGGAAACAGCGCCTCAAGCTCATCCTCCGCCTTCTGCGTGCCAAGACCGAGGCTTTTAATATGCTCGCTGCCGCAATGTGCGCATTCGGTTTGCGGCGTATGCAGATACCCGCAGTAATGGCACATCAGCTTATCGTTTGCCTTGTGGTAGGTAAGCGCGATCGAACAGTTTTTGCAGGTGAGCACCTCGCCGCAGTCGGCACAGGCAATTAGGGTATGGTAACCGCGGCGATTTAAAAACAGGATGGTCTGTTCACCTGCGGTCAGGTTCTTTTCTATCTCCTGTGCAAGCGGGGAACTGATAGCGCCCGTGTTGCCCCTGTGCACCTCGTCGCCCATATTAACCACCACAACCTCGGGCAGCCCCGCACTGCCAAAACGCTCGTTGAGCCGGAACAGGTGGTAGCGGCCCGCCTGCGCGTGGTAGTAGCTCTCCACATCAGGGGTAGCCGAGGCCAGCAGCAAAAGGCAATTGTTCTGCCGACAGCGAAACCGTGCAACATCCCGCGTATGGTAGCGCGGCGCACTCTCTGATTTATAGGTGTGCTCCTGCTCTTCATCCATAATAATAAGCCCGAGGTTTGCAAAGGGCGCAAACACCGCCGAGCGTGTACCCACAACAATCGATACCGCACCCGCGCGGATGCGCTTGTATTCATCCAGCCGTTCGCCAAGCGAGAGCGCGCTGTGCAGCACCGCTACACGGTCACCGAATACCGCATAGAAACGCGACAGCATCTGCGGGGTAAGAGATATCTCGGGCACAAGCACAATCGCCTGTCTGCCCATCGCCAGCACATCGGCAATAAGCTTTAAAAAGACATGCGTTTTGCCGCTGCCGGTAACACCAAACAGCAGTGCAGTTTCGGGTTTTGCGCCCTTCATCAGCGCGGAAAGGCGATCGCTTACCGCTTGCTGCTGCCGGTTTAAGCCCGGCGGCTCGCTTTGCTGCTTGGGCACATCGTCGTAGGGTGTGCGCAGCACCTCACGCTCGAAATATTCCAGCGCGCCGCGTTTTTGCATCGCATCGAGCGTCTGCTTGGAAGCCGCGGTATAGTATTTTATCTCCTTAACCGATGCGCTGCCGCACGACTCGAGCAGTTCAATGACCGCGCGCTGCCTCGGCGTTGCATTGGAAATCTGGGCATCCTCGGCAAGGCGTGCCATCAGGATACGCTCGTCCTTGGTTTTGCGCTGGGCGCGTTCCGCCTTGATGACAACTTTCTGCGAAATCAAGGCTCTCAGTGCCGCCGCGCGCGGCGAGATTTTCGCACCCGCAAGCAAGGCTTTTTCGCTGACCGGGCTGCGTTTGGTGAGCAGAAACTCCACAATCCGCTTTTGTTCTTCGCTAGCAAGCTCTCGCTCAGACTGCAAAAAGTCAGGCGCAATGCTATATACCGAGGATATCTGCATATTAAGCCCAGCGGGCAGAACAAGGCGTGCCGCCTCGTACCATGTGCACAGCGTCTGGCGCTTTAAAAACCCAACGAGCGCAAGCATCTCGGCCGTCAGCAGCGGCGTTTCATCCAAAAGCTCGGCAATTGGTTTGAGTGCCGTATCGCTTTCCTGCTCACAGAGCGCCATTACAAGGCCCTGCCGCTTACGGTTTGCACCGCCAAACGGAACGAGCACCCTTGCGCCAACCTGCACGGCATCACGCAGTTCCCCTGGCACCAGATAGCTGTAGTCCTTATCAAAATGCAGCGCTACCTTATCGACGGCAACGCGTGCAACAAGCTGTGCCGGCATAGCCGTCTCCCCCTTTTGCAGCCAATAATCATAGACACCCAACCCGCGCATACGGCATCGGGTTGGGCGTTTTCTTGCAGCTTTGTTAGTTTTCGATCTGTTCTCCAATGTGAGGAGCTTCGATCAGATGGTACTTTTCATCCTTCAGCTCTTCCACCGCAATCTTCACCGGCTTTGCCTGCAGGTAGTATCGGTTGCTGCCAAGGTCGGCGGGCAGCTTTCCGTTATTGCGTTCAATCAAATCCTTTTTGATTGCCTCAACCTCGTCGGTAATCTCTCTTGCACGTTTTGCAACGCCGATGACAAGCGAAAAGTAGCTCGCGTCATCCTTTAATATCTCTGCTATTGCGGGTCTAAGCATCGGATAGCACCTCTTCAATCATATACTTCATATTTACAGTCTTGCATTTTCGGCATAAAATAATCGCTTTTAGCTTTTCTATTGCACAATCGATTACATCGTTGACCACAATGTAGTCGTATTTATCGGCCATACGAATCTCATCCAAGGCCGCTTCCAGACGTTTTTTTACCGCATCGGGAGACTCGGTGTTTCTGCCGACGAGACGTTTTTTAAGCTCCTGCAGCGACGGCGGCATAATAAAGATATAAATTGCCTGTTCGCCATGCTCCATCAGGCCGATGGCACCCGCAACATCAATCTCTAAAATAACATCGTAGCCCTCGTCAAGGCTTTTGCTTACATAATCTCGCGGCGTGCCGTAGTAGTTGCCGCAGTAGGATGTAAATTCAAGCATATCGCCGTCAGAAATCTTCTGCTGAAACTCCTGCATCGATACAAAAAAATAGTTTTTCCCGTTTATTTCGTCCTCTCGCGGCGGGCGCGTGGTGGCCGAAACAGAATAGCGTACGCGCTGGTCCTCGTTTTGCAGCTCGCGCAGCAGGGTACCCTTGCCGCTGCCCGAAGGACCTGAAACCACGATTAACACGCCACGACTACTCATCCTCGTTCAACTCCTCATCTTCATTGTCACGGTAGGTAAGCCGGTTTGCCACCGTTTCAGGCTGTATGGCGGAGAGGATAACATGGTCACTGTCGGTGATAATGACGGCACGCGTCCTTCTGCCGTACGTCGCATCAATCAGCGAACCGCGGTCGCGTGCCTCCTGGATAACGCGTTTAATGGGAGCCGATTCGGGGCTCACGATGGCAACCAAACGGTTTGCCGATACCATGTTTCCAAATCCGATATTAATCAGCTTCATATGCTTATTCTCCTTCTTTGCAAACGGCACTGTGCCGCTGCAAAGGACCCTGCTTTAAGAGCGGGCTACTCTATGTTCTGGATCTGTTCGCGTATCTTTTCGATCTCTGCCTTCATATCCACAACCAATCGGGCAAGCTCCACATCCTGTGCCTTGGAACCGATGGTATTGGTTTCGCGGTTAATCTCCTGCACCAAAAAATCCAGCTTTCGGCCCGTCTGTCCGCCCTCGTCAAGCAACTGCGAAAACTGGGCAAGGTGGCTTTTCAGGCGAACCGTTTCTTCGTCTACACACACACGGTCGGCATAGATAGCGGCCTCGGTCATGAGGCGGGCTTCTTCAATGTTTTTATCCTGCAGTACCTCGCTCATCTTAGCAAACAGGCGCTCACGGTACTGCGCAACCGTCTGCGGAGAGCGCTCCTCAACCTTTTGCACCGCTTCACCGAGAAACGCAAGGCGGCAGAGCATATCCTGCTTTAAGCGCAGGCCTTCGGCCTCGCGCATTGAAACAAATGCAGAGAGCGCCTGCTCACAAACCGTTTTCACACCCTGCCAGATGATCTCCTCCTCCGGCAGTTCCTTGCGCACCATGAAGATATCGCTAAACTGTGCAAGCATCGAAAGAGAGATGTCGTCATGAACCGAAAGCCCGTCGCGATCATCAAGCTCGGCCGCGAGTGTGCGCAAGCCCTTGACATAGGATGCGGCAAGCTCCCCATTAATCTCCACCTTTGCATCGCTGCCCTCAAGTGTGAGGATGGTAACATTCACCTCTACCTTGCCGCGTGCTGCACTCCCCTGCACAAAGCTTTTGAGCTTCTCTTCCAGATACCCGTAAGCACGCGGGGCGCGTACTGAAAACTCAAAAAAGCGGTGATTCACCGCCTTTATCTCAACCAGAATGTCTCTGCCGTCAATGATCTGCTGGGCGCGGCCATAACCCGTCATGCTTCTAATCACGTTACGCTCCATATCCTTTCAGTGGGTTATATGCCCTGTGAAGGGATTACCATCACATAGGAAAGGACATAAAACCGAGTATGTGCGAAAAAGGGGGCTGTCCGAAAGGCCATTCGCATTTCTTTTACCCCTTTTATTCTATGCGTCTTTATAGCAGCGGCCCTTTGGCCTCTACCCTATATTTTACTATCATTGCATACCCATTGTCAACATCAAAACCGCCGCATAAAAAAGAACAGGACATCAAGCCCTGTTCTCTTGAGTAATGGCAGGACAGCTTAAAATAAGACGTTTCAAGCTGTCCCGCGGCGGCACCGTCACAAAAACTCACCGCGGCAGACATTGCTATACGGGATGCACGGCGGTTTTGGGGTCTGCGTGTTTTGCGTCTACGCCGTATTTCTCTGCGGCACGCTGCTCAAAGAACTTAATTGCAACCGGGCCAAACTGTGCGTAGCTGAGCACGTCTTCTTCCTGCTCAAGCAGTGCGGGTGCAATCTCGCCGCGCAGCTTATCAAGCTCTGCATCCAGCAAGTCGGCAGGGCGGCAGTCAATGGCTGGTTCGTTGCCGATAATCTGCTTGCGGAACTCAGCATCGATGGGCAGCGGGGTCGTGCCGTATTCGCCGCGAACAAGGCCCTTAAACTCCTTGGTAACCATCTTGTACCGCTCGCCGTTGAGAATGTTGTACACCGCCTGGGTGCCGACAATCTGTGACGTGGGGGTAACAAGCGGCGGCATACCTGCATCGCGGCGCACCTTCGGCACCTCGGCAAGTACGTCCTCAAACAGGTCGATCTTGCCTGCCTGCTTGAGCTGTGAGTTAAGGTTTGACAGCATTCCGCCCGGAACCTGATAGATGAGGGTGTTGGCGTCAACGCCCAGCATCTTGGGGTCGAGCAGTCCGTTTTCAAGGTATTTATCGCGCAGCTTCGCAAAATGCGCACGAACAACATCAAGTTTTTTCAGATCAAGGCCGGTGTCGTACGGTGTGCCCTGCAGGGCCGCGACCATCGACTCGGTGGGCGCATGGGAGGTACCCAGCGCAAGGGGCGAGGCTGCGGTATCAATGATATCCACACCCGCTTCGATCGACTTCATCATAACCATCGACGCAAGGCCGGAGGTGTAGTGGGTGTGCATCTGAATCGGAACCTTAACGTTCTTTTTCAGTGCGGTAACAAGCTGCTCGGCGGCATAGGGGGTGATGAGCGCCGCCATATCCTTAACGCAGATCGAGTCTGCGCCGGCACTTTCAAGCTGCTTTGCATAGTTTACAAAGTAATCGATGGTGTGAACCTCACTGGTGGTGTAAGACATAGCGCCCTGGACGTGTGCGCCAACCTTTTTTGCCGCTTTGATGGAGGTTTCGAGATTGCGGATATCGTTGAGCGCGTCAAATATCCTAAGGATATCGATGCCGTTTTCCACCATCTTCTGTACAAAGTAATCCACAACGTCGTCCGCATAGTGGCGGTAGCCGAGCATATTCTGACCACGGAACAGCATCTGTATCTTGGTTTTTGGCATATGTCTTTTGATGACGCGCAGGCGCTCCCACGGGTCTTCATTCAAAAAGCGCAGGCAGGCATCAAACGTTGCGCCGCCCCATGCCTCAACGGAGTAGTAGCCGACATCATCCATAGCTTCCAGGATGGGCTCCATTTCAGCGAGGGTCATACGAGTGGCGATCAGCGACTGGTGCGCGTCACGCAGAACGGTTTCTGTTATTTTAACTTGAGCCATATAAAGGCACCCTCTTTCCCAGATAGTTTGTAGTGCGAATTAGACTGTCCGTTACGAGATTGATGCAATCAGGTCATTGGAGTTCACCGACTGGCCCTTGGTTACATTGACGGAAGTCACGGTGCCCGCGACAGGGGACATGATTTCGTTTTCCATCTTCATTGCCTCAAGAATGACGATGACATCGCCCTCCTTGATTGCATCGCCCACCTTAACCTGAACGTCAAGGATGGTACCGGGCATCGGAGAGTTGATGATGGTAGAGCCCTCTGCGGGTGCCGCCGCGGGCGCGGGTGCAGGTGCCGCTGCAGGTGCCGCCGCAGGTGCTGAGGCTGCTGCCGGTGCGGGTGCTGCCGCTGGGGCAGGTGCCGCTGCCGGTGTCGCGCCGGTTACTTCGTCAACCACAACATCATAAGCCTTGCCATTAACGGTTATGTTAAACCTTTTCATCTGTGTTTCATCCTTTCTTTGTGCCGTGCTGTATAGATTGTGCCCTACCGCCACACGGCCTGACGGCGGTAAAACGTTCTATCGGTCCGTACTGCTTGCGGATTTTAAGTTATTATAATTTACAGCAGGATGTTGCTATGCTTTTTGGGCAAGGTGGATACCCGTTTACTCGCGAGCATGTCCAGTGCCGAGAGCAGGGTTGCGCGAGTCTTGGCGGGGTCGATAACCGCATCAAGCTGGCCGCACTGCGCGTAGGCAAAGGGGCTTGCTTCGTTGTCCTTGTATTCGCTCTCCACCGCTTCGCGGTTTTTTTCGGCAGTGATGCGGTCGCTGTATAAAAATGCAACGGCTGTTTCGGGTTTGAGCGGTGAGATGACAGCGCCCGGCCATGCATAAGCGACATCGGCGTTTGCGCCCTTACCCGCCAGCGCGATATACGCGCTGCCGTATGCCTCGCCCACAACCAGCGACACCTTTGGGGTGGTAGCTTCGGCATATACATGCGCAAGCCTTGCCGCATCGCGCGCGCCGTTTGCCGACGCCTCAAAGCCTGCGGTATGAACCAATGTTACAACGGGAATCGAGAAGGCATCACAGATGCTGACAAGCCGCGCAAGCTTTGCACACTCATCCGACGCAAGTGCGCCAAACGCAGCGGAAATGCCAACAACCTGACCGCCGATGGTAGCAAGTGCCGCATATGCGCCCTTGCCAAACTCCGCCTGCAGCTCTACAATGCTTGCATCGTCCGCAATGGAGCCTGCCACCGCCGCGATTGTGCTCTTGCTGATGTCCTCGCCCGCAGCGGCAAGAACATCCCCCCCGCCTGCAGCCTCGGCATAGTCCCAAACAGGAGCCTGTGCCAGGTTGTTTGCGGGCAGAAGTGAGATAATCTTTCTGGCGGAGGCAATTGCCCCCTCCTCATCGTTTGCCAGAATATGAGCAACGCCCGTTTCGGCTGCGGTTTGTGCGCTGCCTTGCGCGGGAGGGGTAAGGGTAAGCTCCGCCTTGCCGCTCATTACAACAAAATCAGCGCCCATCGCAATCAGCGCGGCGCTGCCCACACAGGGGCCAAGCACAACAGACACCTGCGGTACAACGCCCGAGATGTTGTTTGACAGCGCAAGCAGCTCGCCGTATGCCGCCATTGTTTCGGCAGGGCTTGCAAGGCTTGCACCGTTTGAATCATAAATACCCACAACAGGCGCCCCTGTTTTGGTGGCAAGGGCATAGATCTTTTTAATCTTATCCGCATGCACCTTATCTACGGCACCCGACGAAGCCGCGCGATCCTGTGCAAAAGCAAACACCGTACTGCCGTCTACTGTTCCGTAGCCCGACACTACTGTGTCACCGTCACCCATAGCCTTTGCAAAAGCGTCTATTTCAACAAAGGTACCCTCGTCAAATAGCTTTGCAAGACGCACCCTTGCAGTGGATGCCGCATCGATCTGCGCAAGATTTTGCGTTAAACGTTCCAACTTGTTTGCAGGACTCATCTTTTTTCCTCCGTTTCCATGTCTAGTATAAAGACGGTTTGATTGTGTAGGCCGTCAACTGCGGTTAAAAAAATAACGAAGATATTTTGCGTAATCAAATTAATTATACACTATTTTCATTGTTTCAACAAGGCTTTCCATCGGTTTTTGCGCAATTTCTGCAGCCTCGGAAAAAGCTTTTTATCTCTGCATCCTCATTAATGTCATCCTTTACAAATTCAAGGGCTTGCAGCAGCGGGATGTTGTTTGCCCTCTGAAAGCTGACAAGCTCTATACCCTGCAGTAGCGCATAGTTCATTGCACTGCGCGTCAACACATCGGCAAGGTAGTCGTCGTTTGGAATGTGCAAGATACTCACGCGCGCAGGTTCAATCTCAAACAGTCCAAACCCTATCTGCTCTTCGTTTTCCACGGCAGTATACGCGTGCACCGCGGGTGTGTGTGCAACCTGTGTTTGCCGGCATAAGACTTTTATCTGCACGGGGTCGCGGCAGGGCAAAAATTCAACCATACTGATCATCCTTTTCGTCATACTGATATCTGTCTCACCATATACACTGTGCGGACATAGCACAGCCCCGACAACAAAGTCGTCTGGACTTCATTGTCAAGGCCGGTTTGGGTTTCACATCGAACGCTAGGAGGCGTATTCCATCATCATCTGCCATAATCCGCTTTACGGCGGGATTTTGCGCTTTCCCGTCCTGCGCCGGCAGAACGCACGGTACCGCTGCGCGGTTTGCCTGCACGCCCTGATGAAACCGGTCGCTTTGTGGTTTGCTTCGCCTTTTCGTGTGCATCACGGCGCAGGTTTTTCGATGCCATCGATCGCAGCGCAGAAAGCTCGGCAGGGGTTAACTCGCGGTACTCGCCGGGAGACAGCATCGAGAGCTTAACCGGGCCGATCATCGTGCGGCGCAGGCGTTTAACCACAAGCCCCACCGCTTCACACATCTTGCGAATTTGGCGGTTTCGCCCCTCGCGGATAATCATCTCGATTACGGTACGTTCAGCGCTTGCGGTAATCACCTTTGCCTGCGCGGGAAGGGTTTTCTGCCCGTCGATTACTACACCCTCCGCAAGCTGGATGAGCCGTTCCTCACCCGCATTGCCCTCTACGGTAACGCGGTATACCTTGGTAACCTCATGGCTTGGATGCATGAGCATGTTGGCAAACGCACCATCGTTGGTAAGCAGCAGTAGCCCTTCGCTTAGCTTGTCCAGCCTGCCCACAGGATAAACCCGCACCGGCAGGTCGCCCAGCAAATCTACAATGGTTTTACGGCCAAGCTCATCGCTCATGGTGGTGACATATCCGCGGGGCTTGTACATCGCAAGATAATACTTTTTACCGCCCTCCGGCGCGCCGATGCGCTCGCCATCCAGCGTGATGATATCGCGTTTGGGATTCACGCGCATGCCAATCTCGGCCTTTCTGCCGTTGACCTGCACCCTGCCCTGTTCAATATATTCCTCCGATTTGCGGCGCGAGGCAACACCCATGTCGGACATTACCTTTTGCAGCCTTACCCCTGTTTGTTGAGCCATGCGTTTTATCCATCCCTTTCAAAATTCGAAAGCCTATTGCGTACGAAACAACCCCGAAATACGCTTCCATAGGGTCAATTTTTCTTGATACGCGACATCCTGCTGCGCCACAAGCGGCAGGGTTTTTACCGTGATTCCATCCACCGAATACTCTACACTGCCGACACGTTCGCCCTTCTGCACCGGTGCAAACAATACCGGCGGAGCAAGGATGCGCCGGTTGAGCATTTTAAGCTCATCCTCTGAAACAACCGCCGTCGCACCCGTCTCGGTAGCAACGGGCAGTCTTGTAATATCACCGCCCGCTACCGGCACCACCGCATCGGTAAGGTCGGTATTAAGCGTAACATTTTTATAGCGTGAAAATCCATACTCAAACAGCGCGGTGTGATCGTGCCAATCGTCGGGGGCGTCGAGTGTAACGCAGATGAGGCGCACGCCGTCACGCTCAGCCGCCGAAACCAGACAGCGGCGCGCCTTGCTGGTGAAACCGGTTTTTACGCCAATGCATCCCTCGTAGCTATCCACCAGACGGTTGTGGTTGTCAAGCCACCTCTCGTATGGGGGATTTCCGTACCGCACCCGCATACTGCTCTGCTTACATATTGAGGCAAAGGCTTCGTTCTCGAGCGCAAAGGCTCCAAGGCGTGCTAAATCATAGGCCGTGGAGTAATGGCCGTCGGCATCCAGCCCCGAAGGGTTAGCAAAGTGGGTATCGGTAAGCCCAAGCTGTGCCGCACGCTCGTTCATACGCAGCACAAAGCCCGATACACTGCCGCACATAGCGACGGCAGCCGCGTTTGCGGCATCGTTGCCCGAAGAAAGCAGCATGCCGCACGCAAGCGCGTACATCGTGACCGAATCGCCCTCCCGCAGCCCCATTGAGGAGCCCTCGACATGGATTGCGGCAGCATCCACCTCAAACACTGTATCAAGCGCCGGATGCTCCAGCGCAAGGAGGGCGGACATAATTTTGGTGGTACTGGCCATCGGCCTGCGCTCGTAGGCGTTTGCGTCATAGATGACACGCCGCGTCTCGGCCTCGATGAGCACCGCCGATTTCGCGGAAATCTCGGGCGGAACAGGTACATCTGCAACCGCCGTACCTGCCGTTTGCACCGTAAGTACCGTCAGTATTGTCACGAGCGCCTGTTTGAGCATGCCATCTCACAGCCTTTCCTACCGTCCAAGCAATAACAGTAGGAGTATATGCGCCGGACGTCCTGTTCATGCGTGTAACAATGGCTGTACAGGCCGGTATAAGGCTATTGCTGCGTGCCGCTTTTGGCTGCGTCCGCATCCTTTTTTGCTGCAAACAACGCTGCAAGCTCGGTGACTTTATCCATGACCTCGGGCACAAGGTTGATGGCGCGTTCGGCGGTGTTGTTCTTGTCGGCAAGCTGAATCAGGCGTACCGTGCCGCCGTTCAGCACCAAAAACGCAACAGGGCTTACCGTAAGGCCAGCACCCGCTCCGCCGCCGAAACGATCTTTTTCGGGGTTTTTGCCTCCGAAGTCCGAGCCACCCGATGCAAAGCCAAGATGCACCTTGGATACAGGGATAATCACGGCACCCTCGGGCGTTGTGATGGGGTCGCCGATGATTGTGTTACCGTCCACCATATCCTTTATCTTCTGGATGGTGGAATCCATTAGCCCTTTAATCGGATGTTCATTCATACTTATCGGCTCCATTTCTGCCGCGACATGCGGCATATGATACTGGTTAATATCAATACCCTTTGCAAAACAGAGGGCGGGTATGCACATGTTATATCTTTGCCGGATGGTGCGCCGCAGCAGGTGTCTCCTGCTGCTTTTTCTTAATCAGGCGCACAACAAAGCGTGTGCCAAACTGTATGGCCGAAGCCAATGCCACTCCCGCTGAAATATGCAGATGCGCCTTGAAAAAGAGATCTGCCTTCTCGGCATAATAATCGGGAAGGATCTGGATGTCCGGCTTGCATACTTTTTTGAATGACTCGTGTATAGGCCCATACAAGCTGTACACATAGGCGTTTAATCTTCCGGCCTCAAAAGCCGCGTCGGCGGGGCTTGCGCCCGCTACATCCATATATAACGCCAAATGCGTAATACATCCCTTTTTTAAGATGCGTTTGACCGGCCAGGAAAGGGAATCGGATGCAATCTTTACCCAGGATACGATGCCGGGCAGGCTCTGTTGATCCAGGGCTTTCGCCTCGGCCTTTTTTGTTTGCTCGGCTTGCTCCCTCTGTTTTTTTGCTTTGCGTTTCTTCTCCTTTTCCTCATCAGCGGGTGAAACACGATAGTGAAAAAACAGGTAGCGCACATCCACAAACAACTCTTTATCATATTTTAACACGATACGTATCGGCGCAATGAGCAGCAGTGCCAGCATGACCGCTGCGCCGAGAATAATCCATCCCGTCATTCGGATATGCACGCCCTCTCTGCCTTTGAGCTGTTTTTGCTTTTATCTTACAACGGCAATGTCCTCAAGCTCGGTTTGAAGCCCAGCCTCCCGCTCATTAGGGGTCTCCTCCAGTTCCGACTCCAGTTCCGGCTCCTCACCCACCGGCGGCAGGGAATCAAGAGAATCCATTCCAAAGCAACGCAGAAAATGCGCTGTCGTTTTATATGCAATCGGGCGGCCCGGCAGTTCCAACCGTCCGGCCTCCTCCACGAGAGACTTGCTTACAAGGTTGGCAACCACGCCCGCGCTGTCGACGCCGCGTACCTGCTCAATAAAGCTTTTGGTCACCGGCTGGTTGTAGGCTATCACGGCAAGAACCTCCATTGCCGCCGCGGAAAGTGCGGTGTTACGGTTTGCCGCAAGCACGGCCTTAATACTCTCGCCGTATTGCGGGCGGGTGGTCATCTGGTACGCCGTGCCAAGGCGCAGTACCATAAGGGCAGTGTTCTCCAAGCGGTCCCCCAGCGAGTGAACCAGACGGTCTAAATCCTTTGGCATGATGCCAAGCTGTTCGCACAGCTTGTCCTGCTCAACGGGCTCGCCGCTTGCAAACAGCACCGCCTCTATCTTGTTTTCCAGTTCCTTCAAATCCATGCGTCTTGTTCCTTCCCCTGAAGCTTGTGCCCCATAGCGATTATAAACAGATGTGGGGTATCTTTATGCAAAACCCCTTGGGTCTGCCCAAATTATACTTAACAGACTCCAAAATAAATACATTATTATTGCACATTTTTTGTCGCGGTATGCCGCCGTTCACCCACAAACTGAACCTCTTTGCCGGTTTCATCCACCTCTATACGGCGCGATTTTACAAGCTCAAGCACCGCCAAAAAGGTTGCAACCAGCTCACTGCGGTCCTTCGCGTCACGAAACAGGTTGAACAACCGCTGATTGGAGCGCTTGTACAGCTTGCGCATGACCGAGATGATACAGGATGTAACCGACACTACACGCCGCTGCATAATTCCGGAAAATGCCGACGCGGGCGGCGGAAGGCGGCGCAGGGTTTTGCCCGACACGCTTGCATATGCCGCGACAAGCTCAGCGGGCTGATGTGTAAAGCGGTAGGTCTCATCCACCTCAAGCTGCACCGGTACGGAGGTGAAAATCGTCCCCCCCACATACTGCTGTGCAAGCTGTGCGGCAATGTGCTTTATCATTGCATATTCCAGCAGCTGACCGGTCAGTTCGCGGCGCAGCTGTTCGCCCTCTTCATGGCGCGGCAGCAACATCGCGGACTTAATGTGCACAAGGCGCGCTGCCATCTCTAAAAATTCACTTGCCACTTCCATATCCTCGCGGCGCAGTTGTGTAATGTACTCGGTATACTGCGAAACCAGCTCAAAGATTGAGATGTCGTAGATATTGAGCTTGTGCTTTGCGATAAGGTGCAGCAGAAGGTCAAGCGGGCCTTCAAAGCTTTCCAGCTTAAACGACATCTTCTCCATATCGATGTGTCATTCTCCTTTATCGTATTAAAGCTGCTAAAGCAAGTTAATAACGGCCGAAAACGGAACCGTCAAAAAATCAAGCGCATTGTATACAAAGGTAATGGCATAGCTAAGCGGCCTCGAGAGTATGCCCGTAAAGATAAGGGCAAACACCACAAGCATGATGATGCGTTCGTAGCGCATGACGGTATAGTAAAGACGGTCGGGCAAAAACAACCCCAAAATGCGCGAGCCGTCGAGCGGCGGAATGGGCAGCAGATTGAATACGCCAAGCGCCGTACTAATGTATGCAAGCAGGTCGAGAATCTGAACGATGTAGTAAGCCGGCGTCGGCATGCTGCGTCCAAAGATTACAATCAATGCCTTTTGTGCAAGCAGTAAAACCATCGCAAGCAGGAAGTTCGAGACCGGCCCCGCAACCGCAACCACCGCCATGCCGCGCTTTGGGTTTTTAAAGGCGCGCATATCCACCGGCACGGGCTTTGCCCAGCCAAACCCCGCAAACAATACCATGATGGTGCCAAGCGGATCGAGGTGGCGCAAGGGGTTTAGCGTAAGCCTGCCCATCCGGCGCGCGGTGGTGTCGCCAAGACGGTCCGCCACCACGGCGTGTGCAAGCTCATGGATTGGCAGAATTGCAACAACCGCAAGCAGGCGAATCGATATTTCAAGCAGTCTGTCGACCGATAATGCAGAAAAAAGGCTGGTCACTGAATAACCTCCGGTTTTTAGTTTTACCCGGCATCGGGCGATGTTGGCTCTCAGGGCGAGGGCGTTATAAGCATTCCTATACAGTTTTTATTATAAATTGTTGGAAGACAAAACACAATAGCGTTCACAGTTTGTTTAAGTGATACCGCTTTGTCTGCGGGCATACACCCTTTGCACTTCTATTTCAGGTTAAAACCTCATAGTCTTTTATATATAGTCAATCGCTCTGAAAACAAGTCCTTGTTTTCAGAGCGCAGCACTCAATTCCATGCGAAGTTTGTTAAGCATATTGCTGCGGTGGTGATGCACTTGAACGTCTTGCTCAAAAAAAGATTGTTTGCGGCGGCCGCGCTCATACTGTGCGCGGCAATTGCGGCAAACATTATTCTTTTTGTGCGCAGCGTCGCAGTGCAGACGGCAGCCTCCGACACCGTGCAGGATTATATTAAATGGGTGGATTTTAACGTAACCTCCGCTGCGCTTGAGAAGGCGCTGAAGCTTGATATCGACAGCCAAAAAACCGATGTCCCGCTTGACTGGATTGAGCTGCTTGCATATCTCGGCGCAAAATACGGTGGCAACTTTAAAAAATACAAGGCAAAAGATATGGACGCGCTGGCCGAAAAGCTGCGGGCGGGCAGTACGATACAGCAGCTTACCGCCGATATGAAGTACTACGATTATTACCATGAGGCATACCGCGCAGTGCTGGACGGTATGGCGGGGAGCTACCGGATACAAACTGCCGAGTCGCTGGAAAGCGGCACCGCAGTATATGAAGAAAAATACGGGCTCAAGGCGTACTCCCCTATTGCGTACGGCTATTGCTATTCCCATTACGATGACTTTGGCAACTCGCGCTCGTTTGGCTTTCGGCGTACGCATCTTGGCAACGATCTGCTGGGCAGCATCGGCACACCGATTATAGCGGTGGAATCGGGTGTGGTGGAAACCATAGGCTGGAACCGCTATGGCGGCTGGCGTGTGGGCATTCGCAGCTTTGATGGAAAACGGTACTATTATTACGCCCATCTGCGCAAAAACCGACCCTACCATGCGGATTTGAAAGAGGGTGGGATAATCCAGGCTGGCGATATCGTCGGCTACCTTGGTATGACCGGCTACTCCGACACCGAGAATGTCAACGGTATGTCGGTGCCGCACCTGCATTTTGGGATGCAGCTGATCTTTGATGAGTCACAGAAAGAGGGAAACAGCGAGATATGGATTGATGTATACCATATCGTTAATTTGCTGGAACACCATAAGTCACCTGTCGTGCGCAACGACGAAACCAAGGAGTACTACCGCAAATATGAGTTTATCGACCCTGCGGTGGAAGCGCTCGGTGATACGATTCCTCAGTTCCCCAAAAACGAGGAGGTCACAGAGGGTGCCGCCCGATAGCCCCTTTATTAAAAAGCAGGCACATCTTGCGTGCCTGCTTCTGCGTTTATATTAAATAGATGCTTTAGCTCTTTTGCTGCGGTGCGGCAGCTGCGATGGATATCTTTGCAATCTCACGATTCTTACTTAGGGCACGCCATAGCAATGCCGAAATGTAAAAATCCACACTGCTGTGAATCACGGTGCCTACACCTACCAGCAGGATTACCGAATACAAAAATCCGCTTTCGTAGTTCTTTTCACCCAGCAAATTACCAAAATAGAATGGAATAACTACCAGTACCTCGCTTACGGCATGCAGGATTGCCAGTACGCCATTAAAGCAAAAAGTCTTTGCGTGGGATTGCAGTGTCTGCGGGCGGTATTTAAGCCAAAATGCACCTGCGCAAACAAACACAACATGGCTGAGCGCGCGCATGACGATTACAATGGGAAATCCGCCAAGGGCAAATCCGACGGTTGTGCCAAGCGACACAGCAATTGCTACCACCGGTGAGATAAACATAGAAAGAAACACAGCAACATGGCTTGCCAGCGTAAATGACGCAGGCTCTATAACAAACCTGATTGGCGAAAACAACGGAATAACAATGCCCACAGCACACAGCAGCGCCGCCGCTGTCAGGCGGTAGATTTTAAGGCTTCTGTTCATTTCATCTTCCCCTTCACAAACCATTCACACATTAGCAGCCGAAACACAGCTTCGTATGCTTATAGGAATTCACTCCAGCAACATTCTAACATGTTGTATGCATCGGCGCAAGAACGGCACAGACAAAAAAATTCCCGAATCCCGCCACAAATCTATACAATTATTAACAAAGCTCTATGGCGGTTGCTTACATGGTATCCCGCAGCTTTCATGTATGCGGCGGGGGTGTTTTGCATATTCTCTTAATAAAGAGAGATTTCCATTGCCCCCGCCGTGTTTTTGATACCGGCATATACCACAGAACCCACTGCGCACCTAATTGCCGGCCCCCGCATGGCATGGTCTTGGACATCTTTTTTGCTGACATATTAACCTTTTTATTATTTACACCGCCGCGACGCGGCAGAATGGAGGATGTTATGGCGGTTTGTGCTGCGTGGGTTGATACCGTAACGATGGAAAGTGAACTAAGCCATCAGCAGAATGCGGTATTACACTACAAAATTCAATACCCGCAGTTTTCCGGCACCTATTTTCAGCGTATGCTAAATGAGCTCAACTGCGTTTATAAGGCAAAGGCACAATCGGTTCAGCAGGGGCGTGTACGCGAGCTGTTTTGTCAGGCAATCGGTGAAAATCGCGTGGTGCTGAGCGAAGAGGTCAACAGTAAGCTGGCGCTGCCTAGGTACGACCTTGTGACAGCGTTTGAAACCACCTTCAACGAAAGCTGTGTGCTCAGCCTTTACTTTGACCAGTATGAGTTCACCGGCGGCGCGCACGGCACCACGGTGCGCTGCTCCGACACCTGGAACCTGCAGCGCGGCTGCTGCTTGCTGCTGCGCGACCTGTTTGCACGCTCGGTAAACTACAAAGCCTATATCATTGAAAACATCAACCGGCAGATTTCGGAATCGATTTCCAAAGACGGTGACTATTTTGACGATTACGCCTGCTTGACCGCGCGCTACTTTAACGAACGTCAATTCTACCTCTCACCCGAAGGGGTTGTCGTATACTTTCAGCTTTATGAAATCGCGCCGTACGCGTTTGGTATCCCTACCTTTGTTATCCCCTACTCGCCGGGCTGTGTTATCGCCCCGGGCTCCGGCAGCAGATAGATTGTACCTGATATACAATATACATAGAAATGCGCCTGTATTTTATGTAAGCACACATCGCCCGAGCGGGTTGGGTGTGTTTAAAAAAAAGCACAGGCGCATTTTTGTGGTATCGCTGCATTTATCCACAGCACCCCGTAAATACTAAACACAAAGCCGCGCCGTTGGACACGCGGCTTTGTGTTTCGCGGCGTATTGAGGGCATATTGCTGCTTTGCGGTATGCCAACACGGCATTGGAAAGGCATGGTAGTGAGGATGAGCACAAAAGTAAAGAGTGCAAGATACATTTTGCTGCTTGGCTTTTTGGACCTTTTGTGCTCGGCTGCCGCAGTGATTATCGGCTTTCGGCTGAAATTCGGCTTTGTTGGGATGATTCCTACACATTACACCGAAAACATCAATTTCTACATTCTTGCCTTGTTTGTATTTACCGCGCTGTCCAACACAATGTTTCGGGTGTACTCGCCCATGCGCCGGAACATTGATGTAGCACATATCTCGCTGCTGCTGCCCTCCACCGTTACGGTATTCGCAGCACTGGTACTCGCCGACCGCACGCTCCGCCTTGGAATGCCGGTGGAGGTCATGGGTATTATCTGCGCGCTGCTGCTGTGCTTGATGCTGCTTGCCCGTATGGTGGTCAAGGGGCTGCGCGCAGCAAACATCTGGTACGAAAGTGCATGGAGCAGCAAAGGCGCCAAGCGGGTTATCATCTATGCCGCGGGAGAGATGGGCAAATATCTTTATGCCAAGCTTTTGGCAAACCCATATTCCGGCCGCCGCGTGGTTGCGTTTATAGACGATGACCGTGCGCTGCACGGCAAGCGCATTGGCACCGCGCGCGTAGTCGGCGGCTTCCGAAGCCTTGTATATGCCATTCGCACCCATGCCGCCAACGAAGTAATTATTGCGCTGCCGGGCGCGGATACCGAACTTGTCAAACGAATTGTGTCGGTATGCCGCCAGTATAAGGTGGAGGTCTCGCGGTTTGGCACCATTGAAAATATCGATACCCCCGAGCAAGCAAACATCAGCGGGATTCGGCTGGAGGACCTGCTGCGGCGCGACCGCATTAACCTTAACATGAAGGTTGTGCGCGCCTTTTTGCAGGGACGCACCGTGTTTGTGACGGGTGGCGCCGGCTCAATCGGTTCGGAGATCTGCCGGCAGGCGCTTTCATTCGGTGCCGCGCGTGTTGTGGTATTTGACATTGATGAGAACGGGCTGTTTGACATTGGCAACGAGCTGCGTACACTGCTTGAGGAAGATCGCTTTTTCTTGCGCATCGGCTCGATTCGTGATACGGCAAGGCTTTCACAGCTTTTTGCAGAGTTCAAACCCGATGTGGTGTTTCATGCGGCCGCGCATAAGCACGTGCCCATGATGGAGGATAACCCCGCCGAGGCAATCAAAAACAACGTATTCGGCACGCTTGCCGTGGCCCGCACCGCCGCGCGTTATCGCTGCGGACGGTTCATCCTGATTTCCACCGACAAAGCGGTCAACCCGCCCAACATCATGGGGGCGTCCAAGCGCATCGCAGAGCGGTGTATTCAGATGCTCAATGCAAAGAGCGGAAAAACGGTGTTTGCTGCCGTTCGGTTTGGCAACGTACTCGGCAGCAGTGGCAGCGTGGTGCCTTTTTTCATCAAGCAAATAGAAAGCGGCGGGCCGGTGACCGTAACGCATCCCGATATGCGCCGTTATTTTATGACGATCCCCGAGGCGGTTCAACTGGTATTGGAAGCGGGTGGCATCGCGGCGGGCGGTGAGATCTTTGTGCTGGATATGGGCGAGCCCGTACGCATCTACGATCTTGCGTGCGACCTTATTATGCTGCACGGCTTAAAGCCAAATACAGACATTAAGATTGAGTTTTGCGGCTTGCGCCCGGGCGAAAAGCTGTTTGAGGAGATTCGACTTGCCGAGGAGGATGTGTCAAAGACCGACAACAACAAGATCTTTGTCCTTAAGCAGACCGAGAATGATTTTACCGAGTTCTCACGCGCGATTACGGAACTTGAGCAAAGCTGCCGCGCGGGAGATACCGCCGCGTTGTTTGAATCGGTACGGCACATTGTACCAAGCTTTATGAAAGGCAAGGATGTGCATGAGGAGGGATTGTCATCCGCCGGGAAATCTTCCGCCGATTAAGGGGCAACCCCTTTTTAAAAAGTGTGTTCATTCTCATGAGCGGGTCGGTGATATCACAGATAATACCGTTTATTACCTCTCCGCTGCTTAGCCGTATCTATTCGCCCGAGATGTTTAGTGTGTTTGCACTGTTTCTTTCCACCGTCAACATCCTTGATGTGTTTGCAACGCTCAAATACGACCTTGCCGTGATGGTCGCTCAGGACGGGGACGAGGCGGCAGACGCGTTGTGGCTGTGCATTGGCATTAGCCTTGCGCTTAGTATTGCGGTACTGTGTGCCACACCGCTTGCTATATGGCTTTTCCCCTCTTTTTTTGGCGAGCAGAGCAGGTGGCTGTACCTTGTGCCCGTATCGGTGTTTTTTACCTCACTTTTCTCTACGCTCAGCTATTATAACCTGCGGCAAAACCAAATTGCGCACATCACACGCGCAAACATTGTGCGGGCGCTTTGTGCGTCTGCCGTTCAAATTACACTCGGCTTGCTTGGGTTTGGCGCTGTTGGGCTTTTGCTCGGTCAGGCTGTTTCCTATCTTTTGGGGAGCATCATGCTGCTGTTTGGCACAGCCGCACACATCCCACGCCCAAGCAGACAAACGATAAAGGCAGCTGCAAAACGGCACCGCGAATTTCCGCTGTTCACCCTGCCCGGAACACTTGCCACAACGCTCAGCTATAACCTTGTTTCGTATTTTCTAAAGGCCTTTTTTGTGCCGGCACAGCTCGGGTATTACTCGCTGGTCAATCAGGTGCTCAGTATGCCCCTTACGGTAATTTCGGGTGCGGTCGGCAATGTGTTTTTGAAAAAAAGTGCAGAGGAGGCAAATGAAAAACAGCTGAACGCGCGGACGTTTGATGTCATCACACGCACGCTGTTTTTTCTTTCCGTGCCCATTTTTACCGTCTTGTTTATATTTGCCACACCTATCCTGCGCATCTTTTTGGGGGAGCAGTGGGTTCCTGCCGCAGGTATGGTTCGCGCATTGATTCCGATGTTCTTTGCACGTTTTGTTGTAACGCCTGTGACCTCAAGCGCAATTGTTGCAGGCCGCCAGGCTGCTGCGATGATATGGCAGCTTTCTCTGCTGGCCGCCTCGCTTATACCCGCTCTCATACAGCTGATGCAGCCGCTTTCCATAAACCGCTATCTTTCGCTTTTATCGGCGCTGCTTGCGGTAAGCTACGGGGTGTTTTACCTGTATTGCCGCCGCTTGCTCAAAAGCAAAATGCCGCCTGCCAACCGGTAGGCAGCACCTATTGTGCAAAATACGAACTGGAGTTGTCGCCGCCGATGAAGAGAGTAATGAAACGACTAAAACCAAACATTCTGCCCGCGTTTGAGCTTTTGTACCTTGGCTGCGCCTTCTTTCTTGTGTTTGAAATTGCTGTGCCGCTGCCGGTAAGCGTCTACAAAGGGCTGTATGTCGCGCTGTTTTTTGTGCTTATGCTGCGCGCAGTCGTTATGCGTGAGGGAATGGCGCTGTTTTTGCCGAGATACCTGCGTATCGGCCGCGTTGCGCTGCCGGTGCTGCTACTGCTCGGCTATCTCTTTTTAGATGCCGTGGGTTTGCTTTACTCTCCCAATGCAAGCTATGCCGCGCACAAATACTATGTGGTTGTTCCCATGCTGTTTTTTCTTATGCCTACCCTGTGCTTTGCAAAGGATGAAGCACATCTTGACCGGTTGTACCGGACCCTCGCAGTTTCCGGTGTGGCGGTCGTCCTGTTTTCACTGTCCAACTACTTTATTTATGAGTTCATCCCCCTGCCCTACCTCAGAAGGCTCTCGACGATTGCCGACTACAACCGCTATGCGGAAAATCTGTTTGTTGCACTGGCACTTGCGGGCTACTACATCATCGGCACGAAGTACAAGCGAATTCACCGAACGCTGCTGCTGTGCGCGGTCATCATTCTTTTGGGAACCGCAATCACGCTCAGCGGCTCGCGGCGCACCTATCTGCTGATGTTCCCCGCCCTTGCCGTGCTGCTGTTATACCGTTTGTTTTATGTTGTCCGCTACAGTGCTACCGAGCGCGCGGCGTTTATGCGCTTGACGATGGGGGCTGGATGGTGCATATGCGCGCTTCTTGTGATGTTTGCGGCAAAGTCAGGCTTTGAGCGCTATTCCGACATCAAGTATCAGCAGGAGATTGCACAGGGCGGCGAGGTAAGCGAAGAAAACAACGTAGACACCGTCATTGATTCAATCTCGACGGGCGGGATGTTCGAAAAGCGCGCTGTGATATGGCGCACCGCAATAAATACCGCGGTAGATTACGATTTTTTGGACATAATAATTGGGCGCGGTAGCGGGTACGACTCTTATTTATATGACCATACGCCCGATCCACAGCTTACTGAGATGTATAAGCATATTGAGGATAAACCGAAAAACTGGATGAACCCGCATAACTTTTTGCTTGCCGACCTGCTAAACGGCGGAGCCGTGCGTCTTGCGGTATCCCTTGCGCTGGCGGCATCGGTTGCTGCAAGCCTTGTGATGCTGTTCATACATCGCCCTCACCGCGCACTTGGACTGATAACGGCAATGGCGCTTGTGTACTTTAACGCGTTTATCTCAGGAAGGTACGGGTTTGTATACGACAAGTTCTATTACATTTTGCTTGCTTGCATCATGGCGGAGCATGCGCTTGCAAAAGATGCCCGCCCGACGATGGGAAGGTGACGGCCGGTGATACTGTTTATTTGCTATACCGATATTGGCAATGCGTCCTCCGGCTCCTCGGTGCGCCCGCAGATGATGTACCACGCGTTTTGCGAGCTAGGATATGAGGTTTTGCTGCTCTCAGGCGCGCAGGAAAAACGTGCGCTTCGTGTGCGTGCGGTGCGGCGCATCTATGCGGAGCTCGAGAAGAAAACCCCGCAGTTTTGCTATATTGAGCTGCCGTCGGGGCCTATCTTCGGGTGGGAGGATCGCAAGCTTTTGCTGTATCTCAGGCGGCTTGGCGTGCCCTGTGCCGCCTTTTACCGCGACGCCTTTTACCGCTTTGCGCCGTGGTGGGGGGTATCCAAACCCAAAAAGGCAGTGCTCCGGCTGCTGCACACAGCGGACAACCTTCTGCTGCGCCGGTGCTGCGACATTGTATACTTTCCGTCTCAAAGCATGGCAGCCCTTTTTTCGTTCCCCCGTACTGATGTGCTGCCACCCGCTTGTGAGGCACGCTTTTTTAAGCCGCGCACGGCACCGCGCTCCTGCATCTATGTGGGCGGACTTTCGCGCCGTTACGGCACCGACCTGCTGCTGGCGGCATTTGAAACGCTCAACCGAACGGGTGATTACCCGTTGACCATCGTATGCCGCGAGGCAGAAAAAGAATACATCCCGCCGAAATTTCTCGCCTCCCCATGGCTGTGCGTCGTACACGCAAGCGGCGATGCGCTTACAGAATACTACGCAGCCGCCGATCTCGGGCTTTACTGCGGCAGACGGGACATCTATATGGATTTTGCCATGCCGGTAAAGGTGTTTGAGTATCTTTCGCACGGGCTGGTGGTGGTAACCACCAACTGTACCGAGATTGCGGCATTTGTGCGTAAAAACGGGGTGGGAACAGTGGTGCATGATGATGCACGCTCGATTGCGGCAGGTGTGCGCGAGATGATCGCCCGCCCAAAAGGCTATCGCAACTGCTACGAGAACATTGTGCGTACCGTAAAGGAAGACAACCTTTGGGTTCATCGGGCGCAGCAGGTTGCAGCCGATCTGCTCATCGACTCCACCCCTTAAAAGGATATGATCTGCCAAAAACGGCAGGCAATCTTGCCCGGATTTCCGTATGGCTGAAAAAGTAATTATCTTGAAGTTTGTTAAGTATAAGAGGGGGCAAGCGCAGTGAGGCTTCTTTTTGTTTCTGCGGCAAACTCCTCGCACACCGTTAAATGGGTAAACGCTCTGGCAAGCCGCGGGCATCAGGTTTTACTTGCATCCCAGATTGACCACCGTGCGCAGAAGGATGCGCTCTCACCCCTTGTACGGGTAGAGTACCTGCTGCACCCGGGCACATTAGGGTATTATCGCAACGCCATGCAGCTGCGAGAGCTTGCCGCGGTATATGCGCCGGAGGTTGTAAACGCACATTACGCAAGCGGCTACGGCACCCTTGCGCGCAGAGCACGGGTGAAACCGCTGCTGCTGTCCATCTGGGGCAGCGATGTCTACCATTTCCCCGGTAAAAGCCGGTTCCATCGCCGTCTTTTGGAAAAAAACCTTTCGTACGCAAAAGCAATTGCCTCTACCAGTCTGATTATGGCGAAGGAGGCAGAGCAGTACATGAAAAATGGCACGCCGGTATTCATTACCCCTTTTGGCGTGGATACCTCGTTGTTTCATCCTATCCCCCGTCCCCCGCAGAATGAATTTGTTGTAGGTATTGCCAAGCGCCTTGAGCCTGAAAGCGGTGTGGATATCCTGCTCAAGGCCTTTCGCATCTTCCGCACACAGGTGCGTATAATCAACCCCACCGGCAGGCTAAGGCTCTCGGTCTACGGTCAGGGCAGCGAGTACACGGCGCTGATGGGCCTTGCGTGCGACATCCTCATCAAAGACGACACCGAGTTTTTCGGGCAGATTGCAAACGATGAAATGGCAAAGGCGTTTGCCGCAATGGATGTGGTGTGCATGCCAAGCCTGCGCGAAAGTTTTGGCGTTGCCGCAGTGGAGGCGATGGCGTGCGGACGTCCGGTTATCACAAGCGGTGCGGACGGCTTTTTGGAAACGGTGGAAAACGATGTGACGGGCATCATCCTGCAGGAGCTGAATGAAAACAGCCTTGCCGACGCCATGCTAAAGCTGTACAAAGACCCCCTTCTGCGCCGTGCAATGGGCGAGGCCGGCCGGCACCGCGCAGTGGTGCTGTTTTCGCTCGATGAATGTGTGAACGGTATGGAGGCGGCGCTCGAATACACCGCGCAGCTCATCGATTGAGGCGGCGAAAGGAATGAGAAAAACGAACAGCATCCTCATCATCAATCATTACGCCGGCAGCAGTAAAATGGGCATGGAGTACCGGCATTTCTATCTTGCGCGGGAGCTTGTGCGCATGGGGCATACCGTGACGATTGTCGCGGCGAGTTTCTCGCACCTGCGCGGCAACAACCCCCTGCCCGACCATTCGCTGCAGGAGACGATTGAGGACGGCGTTTCGTTTGTTTGGATAAAGACGCCCCCCTATTACCGCAACAACGCATATCGCGCACGCAACATCGCAGCGTTCTTGTCCTCCCTGCACCGCCATGCCAAGCAGCTTGTAAAGGATTACCGCCCCGACGTTGTGGTGGCGTCCTCCACCTATCTGCTCGACATCTACCCCGCTGCGCGCATTACAAAACTTGCGGGAGCACGGCTTGTGTTTGAGCTGCACGATGTATGGCCCTTAACCCTTACCGAGCTGCACGACTATCCGCCGCGGCATCCGCTTGTTCGTGTGCTTGGTGCGGCGGAACGCGCAAGCTACCGGCTGGCGGACGCTGTTGTGTCAATCCTGCCCGGAGCCGCGCTGCGTGCGCGCGAGCTGGGTATTGCAAATAAGAAAATAACCCATGTGCCAAACGGCGTTTCGCCCGAAAACACAGGTGCCTGCGAAAAGAGCAGCGCACAGCAGCGCATTGCGCACCTCAAGGCGCAGGGGATGTTTACCGTTGTCTATGTCGGCGGCTTTGCACAGGCAAACGCGCTCGAAACCTTGGTACAGGCGTGCTCCCTTTTGCCCGATGGCATTGCCGTGGTATTGGTGGGCAAGGGGGAGCGCAAAAACGAGCTGATGGCCTTTGCCGCACAAAAAAACCTGCGCAACCTCTATTTTGAGGAATATGTGCAAAAGGCGCAAACGCACGGTGTGCTGACCGAGGCCGACTGCCTGTACCTCGGTGCACGGGCAAGCGCGCTGTACCGCTACGGCATTGGTATGAATAAGCTTTATGATTATATGCTGTCGGCAAAGCCTATTGTGTTTGGCATTGACGCGCCGGACAATGAAGTTCGTGCATGCGCGTGCGGCGTGTGCGTCCAGCCGCAAAGCGCCGAGGCACTGGCGGAAGGCATCCTGCATCTGTGGGCAATGCCGAGCGCACAGCGCAAGAGCATGGGCGCGCGCGGCAGAGAGTATGTGCTTGCAAACCGCACCTATGCAGCCCTTGCACAGCAGTTTTTAGACGCGGTGCTGTAGGCTCGTTTTAATAACAGACAAAGCTCTGTCTTTTTCTCCCGCTGCATTGTGTGGCGGGCAGGAACTGCCTGTGTGCGGTCAAATCGGCATACATGTTTTACTATAAACGGAGTAAATAAAACTATGCTCGCAGGAAATATAAACGAGCTGCCCATGCGTATGCACGGACAGCAGTGCAGACGGTATCTTTCCCTGCTGCACGGAAAAAAGGGCGCCTTTGTGCTCAAGCGCATCTTCGATGTATGTATCTCAGCGGCTGGGCTAATCATCCTTTTGCCGCTGCTATGTGCGGCAGCAGTTACGGTGGGGCTTACCTCGCGCGGCGGCATATTCTTTTTGCAGGAGCGCATAGGGCAGAACCTGCGCCCGTTTTATATCATCAAGTTTCGTACCATGAAAGTTCAAAAATCGCCGGAAGCGCTGCCCCTCACCACTAAAAATGATGCGCGCATTACGGCGGTAGGGCGCATTTTACGGCGGCTGCATCTTGATGAGCTGCCACAGCTAATCAACGTGCTCAGGGGGGATATGTCGTTGGTTGGGCCGCGCCCCGAGGTGGAGCGTTATGTCAACCATTACACCGACCAATTTCTTGCCACCCTGTTGGTACGTCCGGGCATTACCTGCACCTCAAGCATCCACTTTCGCAATGAAAACGAGCTGCTCGAACAGAGCGAAAACGCCGAGGAGTACTATCTTTCACATATCTTACCGGTAAAGATGGAGTATAACCTGCGATATCTGCGGGAAATCGGTATTTGGTGCGACCTTTGTATCCTGTATAAGACCGCGGCGGCAGTGTTTTCGCGTTAGCGGCGGTTTGTGTACGATATTGCGGACAGTCGGCACGCTGTTTTAGCTGCGGTGCTTTTCATTTGACGCTGAATATGGTAGATTATATGTATTAAGTGTGTTATCTTCGACGGGAGAGCCGTTTTGAATGATACCCCTCTTTTATGTGGGGCGGACAATGGATCCGGTTTGGAGAAAGGCGGTTTTGACATGGAATACGAGGCGTTTTCGGGCGGTGTGGAACCGGGCGGACTGCGCACCACCTATGAGATTAACATTCTAATCTGCTACCTGCTTAAGACGGTGGACGCTCGGTTTACCAAGGCACAGCTGGCAGAGATTTTGCAGCGGGACGGACTGGTAAACTACTTTGAGCTTGCAAACTCGCTCAACGAACTGGTTCGGCTTGAGCAGGTAACGCTTAGCAAAAGCGACTCCGGCGAGGAGGTTTACGGCGTTACCGAGCTTGGTGCGCAGGCATGTGCCGCCATTGAGCGGACGGTGGCGGTATCGGTGCGTGACAAGGCCGTAAAAGCCGCACTGCGCCTGATGAAAAAGGTGGAACGCCAGCGAAAAAACAAGGCGGATATTGTGCAGACAAGTGATGGGTACCTCGTTAATATGCGCATTCTCGACTACGGCTCGGACCTGATGGAGCTTAAACTGTTTTTACCCGACGCGGGTCAGGCAGCACTTGTAAAACGGCAATTTTTAAACGACCCGCAGCTGTTATACAAAGGCGTGCTCTCGCTTTTGGTTCGCGATCTGGAAGAATTCGGCGACCTTGTACCGAGCGAGGACGACGGCCTGTTTGACGAATAGAGGGGTGGCGGCATGAGGATTGTACATATCGCTGACCTGCATCTTGGCAAAAGCTTGTTTGACTATTCGCTCATCGGCGACCAGCGCGCATGGCTTGCGTCGCTTGTCGCCCTTTTACGTGAAGAGCAGGCAGACGCTCTGGTGATTGCGGGGGATGTTTATCATCGCTCGGTGCCGCCCACCGAGGCCGTTGCACTGCTGGATGAGTTTTTAAGCGAGGTTGCGCAGGGGCTGCAAATCCCCGTTTTGATGATTGCGGGCAACCACGACAGCGGCCAGCGGCTGGGCTTTGCATCCCGCCTGATTGAGCAGAGCGGCCTGCATGTGGCAGGCTCGCTGGGCAGTGCGCCGAAAACCGTAACACTCGGCGACGAGCACGGCGAGATAACCTTTGTGCTGCTTCCCTACTTTGAGCCGTATCAGGTACGAAAGCTTTATGCCGAAAACAGCATTAAAACCTGCAACGATGCCTTTGTGCACATCGCGCACAACTGGTTTGCGGGGCTTGATTACACAAAGCGCAATGTGCTTGTCGCGCACGGATTCTTTGGACGGGATGCGGCGCTTGCGCGCTTTTCCGACTCGGAGCGCGGTGTCGGCGGCACCGACCTTGTGGACAGCACGCTGGTGGATGCGTTTGACTATGTGGCGCTCGGACATCTGCACGCACCACAGACCGCGGGTGCGGAGCATATCCGTTATGCGGGCTCGCCGCTGAAATACTCCCTCTCGGAAACGGGGCAAAGCAAATCGGTTACCATTGTCGATCTTGGTACGAAGGGGGAGGTTGATATCCGCTCTAGGGTAATTGCACCGCTGCGCGATCTGCGCAAGGTAATCGGCACGATTGCCGAGCTTACCGACAAAGCGCTGCAGGCAAAGTATAATACCGATGATTATGTATACGCCGAAATCACCGACAGCAGCGAGGTTTATAACGCTATGGACAAGCTCCGCGCCGTGTTTCCCAACATTGTGGGGCTGCGCAGGGCGGTTGACGAGGCAGGCGAAGGCGGCCTTTTTTCGGCAGGCGAACAGATTGCACGCAAAGCGCCCGAAGAACTATTCTCCACATTCTACCGTGAGATGCTCGGAGAAGAGCTCCCGCCCGCCCGCGCGAAGCTAATGCGCGAGATACTGCGTGAGGCGCAGAAAGAGGAGCATGATTAAAGGATAATGTGTTTTTAAGTGAAACATATTATCCTTCCCATGAAAGGAAGGATTGCCGCTGTGAAACCGCTTGTATTGGAGCTGTGCGCCTTTGGCCCTTACGCGAGCACGCAGGTCATTGAGTTTGACCGGCTTGCCGGCAGCAATCTGTTTTTAATCACCGGCCCGACGGGTGCCGGTAAAACCACCGTGTTTGACGCCATTACGTTTGCCCTGTTCGGGCGCGCAAGCGGCGAGAGCCGCAAGGACGCGGAAGGGCTCAAGAGCGATTTTGCTTCCCCTGCCGAAACCTGTTATGTAAAGCTTGACTTTCTTTTGCACGGTGAGGAGTATAGCATTGAGCGCAGACCACGGCAGCAGCGCGTTGTACGGGGGGGCGGGGTCTCTGTCGCAAACGGTGACGCGCAGCTTACCCTGCCCGACGGCGATATTATAAGCGGCATTACCGAGGTTTCGGCGCGGATTGAATCTCTGCTGGGGCTTGATTATAACCAGTTCCGCCAGATTGTTATGCTGCCGCAGGGAGAGTTTAAACGCCTGCTTGAGGCCGAAAGCAAGCAAAAACAGCTGATTTTTCGCAAGATATTCTCCACCGGCCTGTACAGCATTGCCGAGGCAAAGTTAAAGGAGCGGCGGGATGAACTGAAAAACAAGCTTGACCGCGTAACCGACGCGCTTGCCACCCATGCCGCTATGCTGCAAGCGGGTGGCAGCGAGCAGCTTGCCCTTGCGCTTACGGCCGGCAGCCTGCATTACCCCACCATTTTAGAGGGTGCGGACGCGCAAAACGAGCAGGATGAAAAAAACCTGCAAGCGATAAAAGAAGAGCTTGATGCCCTGCATGCCGAGCGTACAAAGACAAGCCCCGAGGCGGCAATGCGGCTCAACACAAGGCTTGACCGCCTTGCCCTGTTAACCGAGCAAGAAGCGGTACTTGCAGCGCAACTGCCCGAACAAAACGCGCGAACCGAGCGCCTTATGCTTGCGCGCCGCACAAATGAGCTTGCCTTTTTACAGCGCAACATCGAAAACGCCGCGCAGCGTATTCTTTCCGGTAAACATAGCGTTGCCGACCTTGCCGCACGGCTTAAAGAGTGCGAAAAACGCGTTGCGGCGGCGAAGGGCTCGCTTGCCGCGGCACAGCAGGATAAGGAACGGCAGGCAGACCGGATTGCACAGCGCGCGGTCTATGGCGGCATCCGCGACGCATTCGAGCAGATTTCACGGCTAACGGCACAACGCGCGGCGGCGGTGCAAAAAGGGCAGGCACAGGCAGGGCATCTGCACACCATCGACCTGCTGTTGCAGCGCACACAGCAAAAAGCTCAGCTCGACCGCGCCCAGTCGCTCGCGGCAGGCATTGCGGGCTTGCTGCGCGCCATAGAGGACTATCTGCGTGCGGCGGATGAGTTTCAAGCACATAATACACGCTATAACGAGGAGTTCGGGCGGTTTCTTGTAGGACAGGCCGGTGTGCTTTCCTCCCGCCTTGTGCAGGGTTCCCCCTGCCCCGTATGCGGCTCGTGTGAGCATCCCGCTCCCGCTGCCGCCGCGGAGGACGTTCCCACCGAGACGGCGCTGCAAACACTCAAAGGCGCCGTCGATAAACTGTACACGCAGCAGATGTCGCTTCACGGTGACATCAAGGCACGCGCGGCAGCACTACGCGCGGCGGAGGGGGCACCAAGTCTTCCCGACGACGACGCGCTCGTTCCCGCACGCCAGCAACTCGGGCGCTTGTATCAGGATGCAAAAGGGCGGCAGGATGAACTAAACGATGGCTATACACGGCTTACCGGTGAAGTTTCGCGGCATCTTGCAGAGCTTGGGATGGAGGATGATAAACGTCTGTATGATTTTGCCTATCTTACCGAGCGCAGGGCTGCTATCGAGCGTGACGGCGCATCGCTTGCCCAATCGATTGTACAGCTGGACGCGCGCATCCAGGAGGTACGCGGAACGATTCCCGCCGACCTGCACACCCCGCAGCTTTTGTTTGCGCGCACCACACAAAACGAGCGGGAGATTGCCCTTATTGAGCAATCATCAAAGCAGGTGCAGGCAGAGTTTATTGCGGCATCGGGCGAGTTCGAGCGGCTTTGCGAAGCACAGCGCAGCGCACAGCAGCTGCTTAATGAAGCAGAGCAACAGCACAAGGCGGGGTTAAAGGAGCTGGATGTGCGGCTTGCGCAGTACGGCTTTGCGCAGTGGGCAGACGCGCAGCGTCACCAGCTAACCGACGAACAGTACGCGGCGCTGGAGCACGAGATTGCCGCGTATTCCGATACCGTTGCAAAGGTATCGACCGAAACCGCAGTTTTGCAAAAAGAGTGCGAGGGGCTGCAGCGTGCCGATACCAAGGCGATTGCCGCGCGGCTTGAGCAGCTTAACGAGCGGATTGAACTGCTTGATGTGCAAAAGACCGCCCTTTCCTCCCGCATTGACGCGAACACCCGCGCTGCCGCACGCATACGCGAGCTGCTTGCCGGTGCAAAGGGTGATGAGGCCGCATATGGGGACGTTGCTATGCTCTATTCGCTTGCCAAGGGTGACAATGCCGCGAAGGTTTCGTTCGAGCGTTATGTGCTGGGGGCGTATTTTTCAGACGTCATCCGCGCCGCCAACCACTGGCTTCACGATATGACGGGGGGGAAATACCTTCTGCTGCACAAGCAGGACCGTTTAAAAGGCGGCGCCGCTGCGGGGCTTGACCTTGCGGTGCTTGATGCAAATACCGGACGAGAGCGCCCCGTTGGTACGCTTTCGGGCGGGGAAAGCTTTAAGGCTTCGCTTGCGCTTGCGCTTGGGCTTGCGGATGTGATACAGAGCTATTCGGGCGGTGTGAGCATCGAGACGATGTTTATCGATGAAGGGTTTGGATCTCTGGACGCAGCCTCGCGCGAACGGGCGGTGGACACGCTGTTTGAGCTGGAGAAAACAGGCCGGTTGATTGGCATCATCTCGCATGTAGAAGAGCTTAAGGAACGCATCCCCGCGCGGCTTGAGATTCACCCTACCCCCAAGGGAAGCTACGCGGTATTTGCATAACGCATGGGGTTTTTATACAAAACAACCATATTATAAAACGACAGCATTTTAAGCCGCACCACAGGCGGGTATAAGGCGCGAAACCCACAGATATCGGGAGAAAATAATGAACATTCAAACCATTGCACTCATTGGCGCCGGTGCCATCGGCGCAGTATACACAAAGCATCTGCATCAGTATTATGGCAACTCATTTGCGGTAATTGCCGCGGGAGAGCGTGCCCAAAGAATAAAGAAGGACGGCGTTACCCTCAACGGCAACACGTTCTTCCCCCGCATGATTACGGGTGCAAAAAACGATTTTACCGCCGACCTTATACTGGTATGCGTAAAGAACTACCATCTTGACAGAGCAATGGAAGATATTCGGCACGTTGCGGGCAAGCATACCATTATTTTGCCGCTGCTCAACGGAATTACGGCGCGCGACGGCGTGCTTGAGCGTTACCCCGATAACCATGTGCTGTACGGACTTGCCATCTACATCGATGCCGTGCGTACACGCGAGGGGGTCGTTGCCACAAAGGACGGCATCATTCAGCTTGGGGATGCTGTAAACGCCCCGCCCGGTACGGCGGTAACGGCAGTAAGCAACGCACTTGCCCGCGCCGGCATCGGCACCGAGGTATGCCCTGATATGATTCGCACCATCTGGAAGAAGTGGATGCTCAACGTCGGCTGTAATCAAATCACCGCGCTCACACGCGCACCTTACGGCAGGTTTGCGGGGTCTTGCGCGGCACAGGCTCTTTTCCTTGAGGCGATGATGGAGGTTGTGTCGCTTGCCAAGGCGGCAAACGTTAATCTAACCGAGGCCGACGCACAAGAATTCGCCGCGCTGATGAGGACCTTCTCGCCGCTTGGCAAGACCTCGATGCTGCAGGATGTGGAGGCAGGGCGTAAAACCGAGGTGGAATCGTTCGGCGGTACGGTATGTAAGCTTGGCAGAAGCCTTGGGGTCGCTACCCCGGTTAATGATATGCTAACCCGCCTGATTACGGCAACCGAGCAGGCTAATTCCTCCGTATCATGTTAGCTTAAACTCCTGAAAAAAATGGGTTGACAAATGTATACCCTTGAGGTATACTATTAAAAACAACAGTACAGGAGGTGCACCATATGTTGGATAACAAGAATAATTCGTCCACCGACAACGTGCAGCAGGCTTCCCCGCAGCCCGAGGGCTGGTGCTCACCTGAATTCTCTTCAGGCTGCCTGTTGGATGACGATGATGGCAACAAGTAGCGCACATATAAAAACAGGACGGCTGTGATACAACCGTCCTGTTTTTGTTTTGCATAGATTCTATTAGCTCCTCGGCCCGAACAACGCGGTGCCGACACGCACCAGAGTAGAGCCTTCCAGTATTGCCTGCGTAAAATCATCCGACATTCCCATCGAAAGTATATGAGGGCCTTCGGGTGCGAGCAGGTGGGTATGCCGGTCAAACTGCGCCTTCATTTCGGCAAAATACCGGCGGGCTTGGTCGGGTGTTTCGGCGGGCGGCGGAATGCACATAAGGCCCCTTACCCGTACAAGCGCAAGCTCCGCAATCTGTTCCAAAAACGCGGACAGCTCCTGCGGCGGGATGCCTCCCTTTGAAAGCTCACCGCCGATGTTAACCTGTATCAGCACATCCTGCGGGGAACTCTGCCCCTCCTGCTCCAGACGGCGCTGCATCACCTTTTGTATCTCGTTTGCAAGGCGCAGCGAATCCACCGATTGAATCAGCGCGACCTTGCCTGCTACCTGACGCACCTTGTTGGTTTGCAGCCGCCCGATATAATGCAGCTGCGCCCCTTCGTATGCATCCTGTGCAAGTTTTTCGGTCATCTCCTGCACACGGTTTTCCCCCGCGCACGCGATACCCGCGGCGATAATTTCGCGTACAGCGGCGGCATCGCGGGTTTTGGTTGCGGCAAGCAGCGTAATTTCATCGGCACTGCGTCCGGCAAGGGCGGCTGCTGCAGCTATCTGCCGGCGGATGGTTTGAAGGTTGTGTCTCAGGCTGGTCATTGCATGTTCCTCCGTTATTTGCTGCACGGTGATGCCAAGCGTATATGTTCCCGCTTGGCCGCGCGGATAAGCTCTTCGAATACTGTTACCACTTTGCAAGGGCTGAGTGCCTGTGGTGAACGCCTCAGGAAACAAGGCTTACCTGTAGCTTAAAAGCATGTCCGTGCTTTTTATGCACAATAGTATTATAAATCCACAATAGCCATTTTACAGTCTTTGCCACACTTTGCACGGTTTGCGCCATGGTTTTATAGTATAAGTGTATTCATTTTTAATGGATGTGTCAAGAAAACGGCCGCCGTCCTTTGTGGTAAAGGTCGGCGACCGGTCTGTTGCTTGCTACGGGTTTTGCAGGTGATTATCCACTTCATCTTTCACCTTGGGAAAACTGTAGAGGCTCCCGTACGAGTCCATTTCATCCTCGCTGACCGGCGCGGAAGGAATAAGACCGGTGCAGTCAGTAGCGGATGCAACAAGGTCCGCACTAAGGATGTTGCTAACGCTGTCCTCGTCATACAGCGGAAATTCCCACTTTTTCTTTTTGTCCATGGGCTTGTTCTCATTTTTCATCTATTCGCCTTCGCCCTCCTCAACAATATCCTCCAGCACCTTCATCAGATCGGCCATGCTGTATAGCTTGACATCGCGTTGGAGGATGGCATCCTTTAGTTCAATCGAAAGGCTTTCAAACTGTGGCTGAATTTTAGGGTCGACATAGGACATGTATCATCACCTCGCTTATTAGAATGCCCAAACAAATACATTGTTATTACTGCCTTGCTTATCTTGTTTTTCTTTGTACGGCGGCATGTGGGATAAACATATTGTAAAACGGCGAAAATCATATTATTATAGTGTTATCTCTATTTTGTAAGGATCGTTTTTATGATATATCTTGATTATGCCGCCGACACACCGGTTTGCCAGCAGGCGCTCGACGCGTTTTACAGTGCCGCACGCTTACACATTGCAAACCCGAACGCCGCGCACCCGCTGGGTGTAACGGAAAAAGAGCTTTTTGATGATGCCACCGCACACATTGCGGCAAGGCTTGGCGTACTGCCCGCAGAGATTGTGTATACGTCCGGCGCAAGCGAATCAAACAACCTTGCCATCAAAGGCATTGCGGGGCAGTATAAAAAGTATGGCAGGCATATAATTACCACCATGCTTGAGCACTCCTCGGTTATTGGGCCGGTTGAGCATCTGCGCGCACAGGGCTTTGCGGTAGATTATGTTCGTCTTTTACCCGATGGGCGCGTAGATACCGGTCACCTGCTACAACTGCTGCGCGAGGATACCGTCCTCGTTTCGGTCTGCCTTGTGGATAGCGAGCTTGGCATCGTACAGGATATAGCATCGATTGCAGCGGCGCTTGCCGCCTACCCACGCTGCCGCTTGCATGTGGATGCATCTCAGGCGGTGGGAAAACTGCCCATAGCGTTTGATGCCGCCGATCTTGTAACCCTTACGCCACATAAATTTTACGGGCTTACCGGCTGCGGGCTGCTCGTGGTAAAGGAGGGCGTCTTGCTCGAAAGCCAAATTCACGGCGGGCTTTCCTCCTCTCCATTTCGCAGCGGAACGCCGAGCGCGGCGTTTGCCTGCTCGACCGCCGCAGCCTTGGAAGCGGCGCTTGCCGAGCTGCATCCACGGCTTGATTATGTCCGACAGCTTGCCGCCTTCTTGCGCGGGCAGCTTTGTGTGCGGGACGGGATACGGATAAACAGCCCCGAAGGCTGCTCGCCGTTTATTCTAAACATCAGCGTTGCCGAAATAAAACCGGAAGCGATGGTGCATACCCTTGGGCAAAAGGGGGTCTGTATCGCAAGCAAATCCGCCTGCTGTGCGCCGGGCAGTCTTTCCCGTCCGGTATATGCGCTGACAAATGACCGAAAAGCGGCGATGAGCACACTGCGCATCAGCCTAAGCCATCTGACTACCGAGCAGGAGCTTTCGGAGTTTCTGCGATGTTTGGACAAATGCCGTGCGCTGCAGACGCGAGGGTAACCCCCTTTTTACTATACGAATCAGGAGAAACTATGCAAAAACATGAACAGGCCGAAAAAAGCATTATAAAAAAATACCGCAAAGAGATTTGGCTCAAGTTTATTGCAGGTATTAAAGAGTACGATCTGATACAGCCCGACGACGCGATTGCTGTATGCATCTCAGGCGGCAAGGACTCGATGCTGATGGCAAAGTGCTTTCAGCAGCTGCAAAAGCACAGCGATTTTCCCTTTACGGCGCGATATATGGTAATGGATCCCGGCTACAACCCGCGCAACCGGCAGATTATAGTGGAAAACGCTGAGACGCTGAACATCCCAATTGAAATTTTTGATACCGACATCTTCAACATCGTAGCCGATACCGAACGCTCCCCCTGCTACCTGTGCGCGCGGATGCGCCGCGGGTATCTCTACAGCCACGCAAGACAGCTTGGCTGCAACAAGATTGCGCTCGGGCACCACTTTGACGATGTGATTGAAACCACCCTCATGAGCATACTGTATGGCTCGGAGGTTAAGACGATGATGCCCAAGCTGCACAGCACGAATTTTTCCGGCATGCAGCTTATCCGCCCTATGTTTATGGTGCGCGAGGATGACATCCTAGCCTGGAAGCGGTACAACGAGCTTGAATTTATACGTTGTGCGTGCCGTCTGACCGAGAACTGTGTACTCGACGACGCGGGTATGGGATCCAAAAGGCTTGAGATTAAGGCACTCATCCGCGACCTTAAGCGCGTAAACCCGAATGTGGATAAGAACATCTTTGCAAGCGCGCACAACATCAACCTCGATGCGATTATCGGCTACCGCGTCCGGGGCGAGAAGCACAGCTTTCTGGAGCATTACGAGAGTGACGGACATTCGGAGCCGCAATAACGATATCTTCACAAGGGCACTGCGGTAATATCCGGCACTGCGTACACCCTCATGCAAGAATTCGGGCAAGACTTTAATATTACATTACAGCAAATTCCCCCGGCGAGTCCTCCACGCAGAGGATTTCGCCGGGGGAACGTGTTTTATGTTTTGTTTCCCTTAACTTTCAGCCTTTGCTGCTTTGGTGCCGCGAAGCAAAAAGAAGTGTATGGCAAGACCATAAACAAGGCAGCTGCCAAGCGTGATGAAGAACATCGCGTCCGATTGCGGTGCAAGGCCGACAAACAGCAGCATCGGCGCGCCAAACAGGATGGCAAAGCTTGAGCCGGAAACCAGATTGAGCGTGGCGGGCGAGGAATAGTGCGGATCTACCTCCCGCAACAGCAGAATGCCGGTGCTCACTGTGCCGGTCAACATACCGTACATTGAGAAAAACCCCTCGTGGTAGTAGTCGGGATAGAGGCGCTTACAGATCCATTTAAGGTAGAAGAGCGTGACAAAGCCGCCGATGGTGCTGAGCAGGATGAACGGGATCCACATTCCTTTCAGATCATCAATATTAATAGCACTGACCCCCGCGATAATCATCACATCAAAGATCATACCCGAGATGCGGTTGAGCAGATAGTTGTTGGGGTACTGGCGCTTAATAATTCCGCGCGCTTTTAGCTTCAGCAACAGGCTGCGCAGCGCAAGAGCGAGCATTGAGCCGATGATGAAGTTAAAGCCCCAAATCAAAGCGCTAAGGGTTTCGGCCGTGCCCGCAAGCGCCGGAATGGCGGATAATCCCCCAGTGATGCCAAGCGACACCAGATAGGTGGCAATGTAAACAAGCAGTACCATGGCAAGCTGCATGGTCAGCCTGTCTACCGACTCACCCATGGGAATCTCGCCCTCGTCCTGAAAATGCCCAATGGTAATCTCTTTTTTCTTGTTTTTCTCATCCGACAGGTTGAGCTTACCTTTGCGAATGAGTATGTTCATATAGATGACTCCGCCGATGCAGGCCCACAAAAAGCCCATAGTGGAAAGCGCAAGGCCAAACGAGGAACCGCCCGCAAAGCCAAAGCCAATCTCATAGGTTGTACCAACATTGTTGGCCTGCCCGGGCCCTTGGCCATACGCCATGGGCAAAAGGATTCCCGCCGCCTTAAACAGCCCCGGGAAGATTGTATAGGCAAGCGCACCGGTAATTGCAAGGCCGACCACCGCTTGCAGAAGGTATGTGCCTACAATCAGCATACCGCTTTTAAGCCCATCGCGCTTTTGCTGGGGGTCGTCACCCGGTTTTGGCAGGCGCAGTCCAAGGGCAATAAAGCCAAGTGCAATGGTGTGGTAGGTTATGTTCTCCATCAAAACGGTGTCGACCACAATAAGCCCTGCCGCACGGAGTGCGAGCGCCAACAGCCCTCCCAATACCGCCGTTGGCAACAGCATGTTGCGGATAAACGGTACCCTGCGTTGCAGCACGTTGGCTACCACCAGAATTGCCGCAAGGGTGCCAAGCTGGATAATCGGACTCCACAGTTCGAAATTGGCTGCCGAAAACCCCATAGTATTACTCCTCCTTATTGCAAATCTTAGGCGCTTGTACGCCATCTACGCGAATTTGTCCGAGTATTTTGCAGGCCTGGTGATACTTATACGCACTGCGCACCTTTTTTGATTTTATCTCATAATGCCGCCCGTCCGAGGTGGAGAACTGTAGCGTAAGCCTGCCCCATATCTCCACGCGCAGAAGGTTATGCAGCGGAAACTCAAAGTGTTTTTTCTCCCCTTCAAACGCAAAGCGGTCGCGATAGATGCTAAACCGCCCCGTGTCCAGAAAACTGTTGCGCTGTGCGCGTTCAAAGCTATGAAGGGTTTGGCCGTCATCGCTGAATATGGGAGCGTCATCCTGCGTTTGCACGACATTGTGCAAATGCTGCTCAAGGTGCTGTGTTTGCCAGCGGTTCCAGTCAGCAATATTGTTGTAGGGTGCGCCGTGCAGGGTGCCCAGTTCATCGTATTCAAAACGCAGGCCGCAGCCGCAGTACGCACTGTTCCCTTTTGATTGGATGCTGGAAAACGCACCGCACGAAGGGCATGCATACAGGACGGTTTCGATGCTCTGCGCAAGGTTTTTACTCTTAAAGCGAACCGACTCTTGCTGCTGGTCCTCTTTTGCATCCACCCACAGGTCGTTTTTGATAAGCTCGGTCAGCTCCTTGGTGCTCATCTGCTTTACGGCATCGGGGGTAAGCACACGCACAAGACGGCATTCAACACGCCCGCGGCGCATTGTATCGCCCCAGCGCGGGAACGCCATGTACGCGCCATGTATGCGAAAAACCACGATAGGCACGGCGGCATGGCGCAGCAGCTTGCCGATTGCGGGAGAAAAGTCTTCAGTCTGACCGTCCCACGAGCGGTTGCCCTCCGGAAATACCCCTGCGCTTGCGCCGGAACGCAACGCCGAGAGAACATCGCGGATGGTGCGAATATCGCTTGTAGATTTAAGCTTTGGAATGGGTGAAAAGAGATAGCGGAGGATCGTGCTGATAACCCCAAGCCGGAAAATATGGTCGCTCGCCACATAAAAGACCGGTGCCGGAATACACAGTGAAACAAATACCGGATCAAGATCGCTGTTGTGATTGGCAACCACAAAGCACGGGGTGGGAATCTGCCGCAGCTCGGATGCCGCCGGTAGTTTTAGATTAAACGCTAAGCGGCAATATGCTCTCATGATTGGGCGAAAGATTACTGTAGCAATTTTATGTCTCGTTTTTAGTTGCATGGCCGCCTCCATTATAACAAGATTACCGTGTCCGTTTACAGACAATCGGTTTTCAGCCCAAAACCTTCAGCGCAAAACGGCATGATACAGTATTGCGTGCAACGGCTTAACTACTTCTATTATACATGGTTTATGTAAAATCCACTAGCATCTTATACTATTCTCACCTTAAAATATAGATAAATCCTATCTATTATACCCGCTCAAAGCAGCGGGCGGCGGCAAAACCCCCGAAAAAGCCTTGCAGGGTGCAAATATCAACCTTGCCATTGTATATCTATCTTGTAGGAATAGCCATTGACAAAGAACACTATGATACAATATTATAAACATAATTATATTGTAAAGCATAGTCAACATACTGGGATAATAGGATTGCAAAACCACTGCGCCTACCTTTTTTACAAGAGAGGAATGACACACCATGCCGTCTGCAACCATCCGCGTAAATTCTCCCCCTGTTTTTCGAATGCGAGCTGCGATCTACGCCATAATGAGGCTGCAGTGCAACAATTAAAACGGAGGGCTATATGATGGACTTTTCCACTGCTTGTATCCATACACAACAAAAGAATCCGGATGGTACGGGAGCGATTAGCACCCCAATCTACCAAACGGCCACCTTTGCCCACCCCGGGGTGGGGCAAAGCACCGGCTATGACTATTCGCGCGTGCAAAACCCGACGCGCGAGCAGCTTGAGCGTATGCTTGCACAGCTTGAGGGCGGCGCGGATGCGCTTGCCTTCTCTTCCGGCATGGCGGCAGCCACCGCGCTGATGGAGCTGTTTTGCCCGGGAGACCATATCATCGCGTCGGATGACCTGTATGGCGGCTCGCGCAGGCTGTTTGATCATATCTCAAAAAAGAACGGGATTTCCGCCGACTATGTAAACACCTCAGACATCGCGCAGATACAACACCGCCTGACTCCCCGCACCAAGGCGGTGTTTGTGGAAACACCCAGCAATCCGATGATGCAGGTAACTGACATCGCCGCAGTGGCCGAGACGATATCGGGCAAAGATATTCTTCTGATTGTCGATAACACCTTTTTAACACCTTTTTTTATGCGCCCTTTAAGCCTTGGCGCAGACATTGTGCTGCACAGCGGAACCAAATATTTAGGCGGGCATAACGATACGCTGGCAGGGTTGTTGGTAGTCGGAAACGATGTGCTAGCCGAGCGCCTGCGGTTTATTCACAAGACCACCGGCGCGTGTCTTTCCCCTTTTGACAGCTGGTTGCTTCTGCGCGGCATTAAAACCCTGCCGGTGCGCATGGAACGTCAGCAGCAGACCGCGCTTGCTGTTGCCGACTGGCTTTTGACGCATGAAAAGGTGCATGCGGTACACTATACGGGGCTTGCCACGCATCCCGATTACGAAATCTCCTGCCGTCAGGCATCCGGCTTTGGAGCGATGATCTCGTTTGAAACCGATACCCCGCAGACCGCGCGTCATCTGCTGGAAAACGTTCGCATCATCCAGTACGCCGAAAGCCTTGGAGGCGTTGAATCGCTCATCACCTACCCCATGCTGCAAACACATGCCGATGTACCTGAGCCGATTCGCAATACCAAGGGCATTACAGACCGGCTGCTTCGTTTGTCGGTGGGGCTGGAAAGTGCAAACGACCTGATATTTGATCTCGAAAATGGTTTGAAAGGATAGTACAAATGAATTATGATTTCAATAAACTCATCGACCGTACCGGTACCGATTCATTAAAACACGACTTTTCCGCCGAACGCGGTATGCCCGGGGATCTGCTGTCCATGTGGGTTGCCGACATGGATTTTGCTTCACCGCCCGCAGTAACCGAGGCCTTAATCGAGCGCTGCCGGCATCCTGTGTACGGCTACAGCGACACCCGAGAGGACTATGCAGCAGTGTTACAATCATGGTTTTCACGCCGCTTTGGATGGACAATTCAGGATGAATGGCTGGTTAAAACCCCCGGCATTGTAAACAGCATCTGTGTTGCGGTGCGTGCATTAACCGTTCCGGGTGACGCGGTACTCATTCAGCAGCCGGTATACTACCCCTTTTCCTCCTCGATTTCCGGCAACAGCCGCAAGCTGGTTGTCAGCTCACTTGTATATGAAAACGGCAGGTACCATATCGATTTTGAGGATTTCGAGCGCAAGATTATCGAGAATAATGTTCGCATGTTCATTCTGTGCAGCCCACACAACCCTGTTGGGCGTGTATGGACAAAAGAGGAGCTGACACGGCTTGGCAACCTCTGTGTTGAGCATGGGGTTATCGTTATCGCTGACGAGATTCACGCTGATTTTGTTCACGCAGGGCACATCCACACGGTGTTTGCTTCGATCTCCCCTGCATTTGCGCAGCAGACCGTTACCTGCACCGCGCCCACTAAAACCTTCAACCTTGCCGGGCTGCAGATCTCGAACATCTTCATTGCAAACGAATCGATTCGCCGTAAATTCAAGGCAGAGCTCGCGCGTTCGGGCTACAACGAACCCAACATCATGGGCTATATTGCCTGCAAGGCGGCATACAAGCATGGCGAAGAATGGCTTTGCCAGCTAAAAGAATACCTTGCCGGCAACGTCGCACTGGTGCGGGAATTCTTACAGGAACACTTACCGCAGATTCGGCTGGTAGAGCCGGAGGGAACTTATCTGGTATGGCTTGATTTTCGCACACTCCGCCTATCCGACAAAGAGCTTGATGAGCTGATTGTGAACAAGGCAAAGCTGTGGCTGGATGCCGGAACAATGTTTGGCGACGGCGGCAGCGGCTTTGAGCGCATCAACATCGCGTGCCCGCGTTCGGTGGTGCGGGAGGCGCTTGCTCGGATAGAAAAAGCGGTAAGGGAGCGATAACCCTGCCGCGGTAAAAGTACAACAAAAAGGCCGCACCGTTTGCAGTCAGCGTAAACGGTGCGGCTATCCTTTTGGTTAATCTTTGCTTAGTAGTTATGACGGTTCTTTTTCGCCTTTCTATATAGCGGCAGGCCTACCGCAACCGCAACCGCAAGGGCAAGCAGCACTAAAATCATCCAGCTGCTGCTTTTCGCGTTGGCACCAAGCAGGTCGGTCCACAAGCTGTCGATGAGCGCATTGGTCTCGTCTGACAGGTTGATAAAGCTCTCGGTTTTATCCAGAATCTCCTGCGGGGGGTACGCAATCTCATTGCCCGTAATCTCAGCATCAAGCACCTCAAATGCCCCTTGATGCGGTGTGGAGTAGCCGATGTATTCGCAGTTGGCTGCGGCCACCTCGGTTTCGGTCATAAAGTTAATATAAAGCTCCGCCGCCTGCTTGTTGGGCGCGCCTTTCGGGATACATAGGGCATCCACGAAGCGGTTGGTTCCCTCTGTGGGTACCGCCCAGGCAAGGTCGGGGTTGGTATCGATCATGGTGATTGCATCGCCCGCATAGTAAGGGGCAATGGCCGCCTCTCCGCCCTGCATCTTATCAAAGATTTCATCCATAACATAGGATTGGATCAACGGTTTTTGCCTCTTTAATTCGTCACCTGCCGCGCGCAACTCCGCCTCGTTCTCGGTGTTCTGCGAATATCCAAGGCGTGTAAGCGATAGGCCAAACGCATCGCGGGAGTTGGAAAACATGAGTATCCTGCCGCTATAATCCTCATCCCACAGGATATCCCAGCTCGTGACGGGCTTTGTCACCATTGAGGTGTTGTAGATGATGCCCACCGTCCCCCACATATAGGGAACACTGTACCGGTTGCCCGGGTCGTAGATGGGGTCTTTGAACTCATCCATAATCATTGCAAAGTTCGGTATCATTGAAAAATCCAGTGGCTCGAGCATATCCTCTTTAATCATTCTGCTGATCATATAGTCAGATGGGATGATGACATCGTATTGTGAGCCGCCGCTTTTAAGCTTTGCGTAAAGCTCCTCGTTCGAGGCAAAGGTGGAGTACTGCACCTTGATGCCGGTAAGCGCCTCAAATTCAGCATTAATGGCAAGGGAGTCGTCCGATCCGTCCGAGATATACTCGCCCCAGTTGTAGACATTGAGCTTAATATTCTGCCCCTGTAAGCTGCTGTAGATATCGTCTTGTGCAACTGTGACTTCCGCTGTTACGGGCATCGTGCACATCAGCGCGACACACAGTGCCGCTGTTATAGAAATAATTCGTTTCATATTCTATCAACCTCCTTCTTAATCCTTTTGCGATAGATATTTGCATCCTTAATATTCATAATAATCAGGACGGTAAGCACGATAACAAAGATGATTGCCGACAGGGCGTTAATCTCGGGGCTTACCTTTTTGCGCGTCATCGAGAAGATGGTAATGGGCAAGGTCTGTGACGCCGGGCCACTCGTAAAATAGCTGATGACAAAATCATCGATTGAATAGGTAAACGCCATGAGAAATCCGGTGACAATGCCCGGCATAATCTGCGGCAGTATCACCTTAAAGAACGCCTGCTTACGGTCACAGCCCAAATCCTGCGCCGCCTCGTAAAGGTGGGTATCCATCTGACGAATCTTCGGCATTACATTGAGTATAACATATGGAACATTAAACGTAATATGAGCAATGATTAGTGTGGCATACCCAAGGCTGACACCTGCAAACACAAACAGCAGCATCAGCGAAACGCCGGTAACGATCTCGGGGTTGATGACCGGCAGATAGGTGACGTTAATAACTGCGGCACGCAGCTTTCTGCCCAGCGAATTAATTCCCACTGCGGCAAGCGTCCCAAGCACGGTTGCAATCACCGACGAAACAGCGGCCACAAGAAGCGTGTTAAGCAGTGAAGCAATAATCGTCTCATTTTGAAACAGTCTGGCATACCATTCAAATGTAAAACCGGTCCACACGTTGCGGCTTTTGGATGAGTTAAACGAAAAGATGATGAGCACCGCGATGGGTGCATATAAAAACAGATAAACAAGCCCCACATAAAAACGTGATATTGTTTTTGACATTGTGCCCCACCTCCATATATCGCCCGCAAGGCGTTTCTTCCCATCCGCTCTATAATATCATGCTTTCCATATCCTCTTCACTTGCATCAAACTGGTTCATAACCGCGATGCACAGAAGAATTATGACCATCAGCACCAGGGATATGGCGGAACCCAGGTGCGGGTTGTAGGCGTTACCAAGAAACTGCAGGTCAATCAGGTCGCCGATGAGCAGATTTCCCCCGCCGCCCAGCATACGTGAGATAACAAACGTACTCACAGACGGAACAAACACCATAGTGATTCCCGTGGTGATGCCCGGAATGCTTAGCGGGATAACAACACGGTAAAACACGCCTGCCGTATTCGCGCCAAGGTCCTGTGCCGCCTGAATTACACCCTTGTCAATCTTGGTCATCACCGAATAGAGCGGCAGAATCATAAACGGCAGATAGTTGTACACCATACCCAGCACCACGGCGCCCGGGGTATTGATAAGGTTAAATGGGCCAAGACCAAACAGCCCGAACAGCCGGTTAATAAGCCCGTTTGTTTCAAGAATGGTCATCCACGCGTAGGTGCGCAGTAAAAAATTCATCCACATCGGAAGCATGATGAGCATAACCATCAGGTTTTGCCCGCGTGGTTCTGCCCGCGAGATGATAAACGAGAGCGGATAACCCACCACCAGACAGATAATTGTTGCAATGGCCGCCAACCACAGCGAACGCATCAGCACCGGGGTATAATCCGCAACCCGTATAATGTTATCCACCGTAAATGAGCCGTGTGCATCGGTAAACGCAAACAACACTACCAAAAAAAGCGGTACTACAATAAACATAACCGCCCATAACAAGTATGGTATAGCGGGAGAACGTGCTTTCATTCGTCCGCTCCTTTCTTTTCATAGTGTGCGGCGCACAAGGCGCACCGCACCTTTGAAAAAATGTGACACGAAAAGAGCGCCTCTATTGTGATAGGGGCGTCTCCATTTTTCTCATGATATGGATGTCCTCCGGGGTAACATTCATGCCGATGATGCTGCCGGGTTCCTCAAACGCAGTGGAATGAATCATCCACCTATAGCCGCAGCCGTTTACCATCATCTCATAATGAACGCCTTTGAAGATAACCGATTCCACCACACCCGAAAGCTGACCCGCAATCTGCGGCACAACCTTGATATCCTCGGGGCGGATTACGACATCCACCAGTTCGTTGCGTTCAAAGCCCATGTCAACGCAGGTAAAGGATGAACCCGCAAACTCCACGAGAAAATCCTTAACCATTATACCGTCGAGGATGTTGCTCTCCCCAATAAAGTCGGCTACAAACGCATTGATCGGCTCGTTGTAGATATCCTGCGGGGTACCAATCTGCTGAATCTCGCCGTTGTTCATAACAACAACGGTATCAGACATCGTAAGTGCTTCCTCCTGGTCGTGCGTGACGTAGATAAAGGTAATTTCAAGGCTTTTTTGGATGCGCATCAGCTCATTTTGCATCTCTTTGCGCAGTTTCAGATCAAGTGCGCCGAGCGGCTCGTCCAACAGCAAAACCTTAGGATGATTGACAAGGGCACGCGCTATCGCGACGCGCTGCTGCTGCCCACCCGAAAGATTTTTTACGTTGCGCTGCTCAAAGCCCTTTAAGCCGACCAGCACAAGCATCTCACGCACACGGGTTGTAATTTCCTTTTGGGGCAGCTTCTGCACCCGAAGGCCAAACGCAACATTTTCAAATACATTCAGATGCGGAAAAAGTGCATAACGCTGAAACACGGTGTTCACATTGCGTTTGTACGGCGGCAGTCCGTTGATACGCTTAGAACCGAAAAACAGATCCCCCTCGTTTTGTTCCACAAAACCGCCGATAATACGCAATGTTGTTGTCTTGCCGCAGCCCGAAGGCCCCAGCAGCGTGACAAACTCCTTGTCGTGGATATCGAGATTGATGCCTTTGAGCACCCGTTCCCCGTCAAATTCAACCACAATGTCCTTTAGTCTGACGATAACATTACTATCCATACATCTGCATCCCCCTTTGCGGATTTTAGGTATAAAAACGCATATCGTTTTTTGTACCCACAGCACCTTTTGAAACCGCTACCCCGCAAAAGGTCTTTACCAAAAACTGTTTTGGCTATTAGCGGAACATACGACACTGTTTATTGAGAGGCGGCTTGGATTTGCCGCATATCGTTACATAATATTTATAGGTCGGCCGACAAGAGCGACAATTAAAAATATAATGCTATTCTGCATAAATGTCAATGATTTCACCTGTTTTGTTATAATTATTATATAAATACCGGTCTAAAACCGCAATCACACCAATTAAGAACACGTAATGCTCTGTGAATCTCGGAGTTTCTCTTAAATTCTCCAGAATCCTCACACGGTATTTCTTTTGTGTATCTGCGTTTGGAAAAGACTGATTACGTGCAGAATGAGCGAAATAGAGGGGTGATTTCTTTCCACTGCATCTATTGTTTTTCATAGCGGTTTATCAACACAAAATGGACTAGAAACTGTTGACTAAGACTGCAAGATGTGTTATTATGTAATGCGTCACAGTTGGAGAGGTGTCCGAGTGGTTTATGGAGCTGGTCTTGAAAACCAGTGATTCGAAAGAACCAAGGGTTCGAATCCCTTCCTCTCCGCCAACGCCGAAAAAGGCTTGCGGCGGGGCAAATGAAGGCAACCGCCAAGGGCTGATATATATATTATTGTCACCAGATGGAGAAGTACTCAAGTGGTGAAGAGGCTCCCCTGCTAAGGGAGTAGGTCGGGAAACTGGCGCGAGGGTTCAAATCCCTCCTTCTCCGCCAAATATTTACAAAGAAAAACCCGCATGATTGCGGGTTTTTCTTTTTGCTATACGGGTCCGCAGGTTTTTTGCGTTAAATATGTTTTCATGCCTCGCGTTCCAATAGCTCGTCGCCGTTTCCGTATATGTATCATCGCCGATAAAGCTTTTTACCGGATAGAATCATCATGTGTTCCTTTTTAGGTTCAATCTCAGGTTTGACAATCTTCCCCTCCCAGTCCGCTGGCGCGATATCTTCAATTGAAATGGTGATTGCTTCCTGCGGACAGCCCCAAACCTGCAAGAAAATCTCATTGATTTTTTCGACAACTGCTTCTTTAGTCACGTGATCCTTGGGAAATGACTTGATTGCAATGTAAGGCATAGCAAAATCTCCTTTTAATAAATAGTTATCAGGCTTTTTATTTTTTGTTATCGTATCATTCTAACATAAAAACGAAAAAGGATTCACAATTGTTATACAAGTACTGGCAGAACGGTCAACAGGTTAATACATAACAGCAGCTTCGCCAGGCAGTCCTTACCAATTCCAATCCTTGAGCAGTGTTTTCACTTTATTTGTGAGGTTCCCTTCACCCTTCTGCTTGACAGCCTCGTTTGCAGCGGCAACCGCGATTAGCACAATGCCGGCAGCGAGCAGGTATATCCACCATGCAAGGCTCATCCAAAAGGTTTTGGTCATGTTAATGACAAGCCCGAGGATTGTAATGGCGGAAAACAAAAGCCATCGTTGCTTTTTGCGGATAAACGAAACAATAAGCAGACTGAGCATCAATACCCCGACAATCAGCGCGTCGATTGGGCTTTGTGAACGTATGCCGTCTGCCACAAGCAGGATGGTAGATACCACCGAAAGGGTGAACAACACTGTTTCATACGTTTTTTTGCGTTCTCCCCAAAAAACAAAAGTCGCGGCAAACAAGCAAACAGGTACCGCAGCATTAATCTCCAGAGAAATAATCTGCGGTATTGAAACCATCTGCTGACTCCAGCAGTAAATGATAAGTGAGGCCGCTCCCGGCAGGTACCACTTCAATTGGCGCACACGGTATGCATACACAATAAACCCTGCCGATAACACAAACAGGAGGATACTGTCAATAGGGAAGCCGGTTCGCAACGAATCGATCAGGAGCAGCGGCATCGAAATCCAGGTATACGCATAGAGCAGCCTGAGAACAATTTCCCTCTTCTGTTTAAGCAATATGTATAAGCCGGCAATAAACAGCACGGGCGCGAACATAATATATTCCAATATTAGGATGGGCGGTATGGCAATGATGGGCTGCGCCCACCATACAAACATAAGTGTTGCCGCGGCCGGGTAATACCACCGTCTATGCGGCGTAAAAAATGACAGCCCGATAAGCAGCACAGCTAGCAACCCAAGCACAGTTACATCAAACGCACGCCGGTAGATCAAAGCCTCAGCCGAAAGAACCAGAAGCGCCGCCGTGCATACTATATAGAAAATCCATCTCATTGCCCCTGAAAACTTGCTCCACACAAATCGAAGGACAAACACATAAATGACCGGAATAAGCAAAAGGTACTCGGTGGCAATTTCAGTCGGGAGCACCGCAAATGGTTGAACGCACAAAGCGGCGGTTATAAACCCTCCCATTAACGTAAGCAGAATACGGTCCGCGTATTGAAACGAAATGCGGCGATAGAGTGATAGCGTAAATGTTGCAAAAAGCAGCAACACATAAAAGCGCCAATTGTTATCAGCGGGCGGAAGCAGTGCGAAAAGCGAAAAAAAGGTCATGCAGGCAAAGCAATCAAGCTGGCGTCGTCTTCCTCCCCCCTGTAAAACGACCTCAAAAACCCTTCTGTGGAGTATGAGGCTGAGGATGATGCATGGCACAATCAAACAAAGCACAGCAAACTGGCTCCGGTATAAAACCTGCGGCGACATCAAGCTGAATACCTTACCGTATACGACCGGCAAAAGCAAGAGCATCTGCGGCAGGCACGCGGCCGTATTCCGGTGAATAAAGAAGCCGTAATAACAGATTGTGCACAGCGTGATGCATAGCACGACAAGATAAGGAATGTGATCAAAAATATAATGGGAGCCAACCGCAAGCAGCGATGTAATTGATGCACCGCCAAGTGCAAGCGGCATCATACCGCTTACCCACCATGGCTTCTTCCAGTTTGGCAGCTTATCAGAAATATGACTGAATATGAGAGCGCCAGCCGATAGCAGGGCAGGCGCATACAGCGCATATACCCAACTGTGCGCAGTAAGAATGCCGCCGCCCACTCCCATACTTTGCGCCGAAAACCATGAAGACAGCAGCACAACACTGCCGCCGATATAATACGACGCCTTCTGCAAGCCGGAGGTTAACCCCTCCGGCACACCCCGCTGCATGACACCGCAGTAGGCGAGCAGATATACACCAAGCCCCCATGTAAAAGCAAAGTAGTAAACAAATCCCCAGCAGCCCAATAGGGTGCCAAGCAGGCTTTGTGCGGCAATATGGACAAAAAGCGGCAAGCTTAACCGCTGAAACACCGTAAAGCGCCGTCCCAGAACAAATGCTGCGATTCCCGCCAAGGTAAGAACGATATAGTGCAGCAAAAGCAGCATGTTAAGGTCCGCTGTGCCGCCATAAAATCCCCTGATGCGCCATAGCAGAACACATAGCACTGTGGTAACAAACGGCAACAGATAGGCCGCTGCCTTTGTTGCAATTGTTTCGTGCCGGTCTAGTATCAGCAAAACCAGTATCACACATAGGATGAGCGCACACCCGATTGCCTCCAATCCTGTAGCGAGGGAATAGCGCGCCGCATAGAAAGACAGGGCGGTTTGCGGCATGAATAATGTTGTAAACAGAGCAGCCAGCGGGAATATAGCATCGCCGGCCATCGTCTGCAGCATTTTGCCCTTATAAAGGCGCGGCAGACGATAAAGCAAAAACGCCGCCAGCATCAGCACACAAAACAACAGATCCTTCGGCATGCTATCCGGTAAAATAAATACTACCTCTGCCAGCAGGGCAACCGCTATGACAGCGTGAATGCAGTAAAGCGGCTTGCTGTTCTCCTTTAGGGATATCAGTACAAGGCATAGGTACACAAGTGCCGTCGCCAGTACGCCCATAGGGCTGAGTGTGCGTGAAAACAGCAAAGAAATGCCGTTTGTCATAAACACCAGCAATGAAACAATACCGCAGCCTATGCGCAGAGCCTTTTGGACCCGCTCATGAAACAGGCTGAGCACACTCATGGCGGTCACGGCAAAAACGACGAAAGAAGAAAGTAATACAGAACGATCAATCTGCCCGGGCGCTGCAAATTTTAAGCATCCTAACAGCAGCAGGGAAAAGAATGCAGGATAGTACCCTTTTTCATTTTCCTGCGACAGAGTCTCTTTAAAAAAGCATCCCGCGCACAGCAGCGCGGCAATGGTGGATACCATACTGAAATCACACAGGAAAATCGAGTAGAACCCCGCGATAAACAGATTGATCAGGCTATAGGCACGCAGGCGGTAAACCAGTATGGCAAGTGAAGAATTTTTCGCCCTTTCCCATATTAAAATCCTGTCCTTCATAAAAACCACGGCAGCCGCAAACAGGGTAAAGCAAAGCATGACAACCTCGTTTGTCGGCGCAAAAAACGCGCACAGGAATATAACGCTCAGGCTTAGTGACCCTAGCGTCATATCCGCAAACATTTTGGATTGATAGTTCGCCGTTCCGACGGCTCCCGCGATGCAAAAGCCTGCAGCGGCGGCAAATGCAAGGAAAAACCGCCCATCGCCTTGAAACGACAGCCAACTGCCAAGCAGCTCAAAAAAGCCAAGACCGATAAACGTAATGGGAACGAAGATGCTGCCTAAGGAGTAAAACGCCATTGCGGTGTTTTTAAGCTTAAGGCGTTTATCGGCTAAAACAGAAACCCCAAAAAACAACACAGAAAACGAGCTGGCGGTTATAATCTTTGTGATATCTGAAAGAAAACGCCACGTGGTGGTGGTAAAGATCAGCCCTGCCAAAACAACCAATGTCACACCCAGAATCAGAATAAGGTTGACGGGATTAATTTTCTTCTTAAGGCGCGATTGGTTTAGGCCCTCGGTGGCACTCCACGCTTCGCGCGAGTAGACCGGCTGAGGGTGTGCCGGCAAGGGCTGCTGTGCGGCGGATTGCTGCCACGGCAAGGCCGTCTCCTGGGGTGCATCAGGGGCGGAGGAAGCGAGCGGTTGCCGGTTCGGGTACTGCATGGTAGGCGGTACAACTGTTTGTCCTGCCGGAGTCGGTACGGTATATTGTTTGGCAGCAACCGGCGGAATCGGTATGTAGGGCGCTTGTACATTTTGAGAATGCGCAAATCCCTGCGCGGTTGGGGGCAAATTTTCGTCAAAGCCAGGGTCGGTCATGCGCCGGTATGCTTGTTCACCGATTTTACCTTCTCGATAAAGCTCGTACAGCAACAGATCAATCTGTGCTTTTTTTGCTGTCAGCTGCTTGTGCTTTTTAGAGAGCTTATAATTTTGAACCAAAAAAACAACCAACAGCGCGAGCAACCCCAAAGCCAATAGCCACATAACAAATCAACTCCAGCTAATATTTGCAGACAGGAACACAATATGAGAAATACAGGTTTTGGTTTCATATAATTTCATAATTATACCACATTGTATCAGGAAAACAAAGGTTTCCAATATCCCGCAGTTAAAAAGCGGACCCGTTTTGCTTTACTTAACTTAAAATATTGAGACTAAGAATAATAGCTGTGAGCAGTACAGATTTGGCCCTTTTGGGGAGTTTGTTTCGGATAATGTTATGCTGAGCATCGGGCAGTCACCTTATACCCCCTAGAACAAAACTGTGACAAGCCGCATAGAATATATCGCGAGGTTTCCCCGCCTTTCGTACAAAAAGGAGGACTATCAATGAGTAATTCTCGCAACCGGTGTTGGCGATGCCCGTTTTGCTGCGCCTGTAACAACTGGGTTTCCAATCCCTGCTTTTGTTGGCGCTGCTGCTGCCGAAATATCTTCTCACGGTTTTCCCGGTAGCTTATCCAAGGCCTGCCCGCAAAGGGCGGGCCTTTTTTCATGTGCACATCTCTCTTCCCACCGTTTAAAAATCCGGTTATCTTTAAGACTGCTGCGGTCATACAAAAGAGGGTTAATTTGCACTGCACATGATTTTTTATCCCTTTTAAGGTGTATCCATATCGGTTCCGTGTGTAATATGCAACATGGATTCCGGTTCGTGGTTAAATAATAATTCGCGTGATGTGTTTTGGATTGCAGTGAAATAATTACTGAACGGGAACCTGAAGTGATTCAGGTTCCCGCTATGATCATTTATTTCAATTTCAGGTGTACGCTGCTGTTTTCATGTACATAAAAACCATGTGTAACCATACTTGTCAAGTACCGCCGCACCGCCCCCGCTATCATCGGGCGGCGGGTGGGGTTTAAAACCTTGAAGAAGCGTACCGCCTGTCGAAAGCTTAGGAGCTATTTCTTCAATTTTTTCACGCGATGGAAAGAGAACAAGGATAGACATACCCGAAACAAGAACAGGCTCATCCGTGTCGGCGCCACTGACACTGCCACCCGAGTCCGTCAATGTAACCGTTGCGTGCATAATCGGGTTATTTGGATCTTCATTCAACCGTGATAAAAAGGTGATTTTTCCGCCGAAGGCGTTCGCATAAAAATTGAAAGCTTCTTCGCAGTTGCCGTTGAACTGTAAATAGGGCATAATCATATGGTTTAAGTCCTTTCAAGCTTTATTTCTTTTATAATATTTTAAAATTTATAAGTATCATTGTAAAAAACGGACATGCTTTTCATATATTCCCGCGGAGTCACACCGCATACAGACGTAAAGTCGTGAATAAAGTGCGACTGGTCGAAAAAACCTGCCTTTACAGCTATATCTGTAAAGCGCATATTTTTCTTTTGTAATAGTTGCAAAGCATAATTTACGCGCACAATTCGCGTAAATATTTTTGGGCTTGTTCCAATATACTGTAAAAATAAGCGTCGTATATGTTTTTCGCTGTAAAAAAACTCATAGGATAGGTCTCGTATGCTGATATCTCCGTTACATACCAAGATTTTATTTTTCATTGCTGCGATTATTTTCTCCGCATGAAAATCTTCCAAACGATTTAGAAATAATGTATCAAGAGAGGTAATTAAAGTGTCAATTGATTCGGATTTCACCAGCTCGTTTTGAATTGCTTGCATAAGCGATTTATCAATATCTTTTAGTTCAAACGATATATCAACAAACTGAGATTGATTTGCTCTTATAAGAGGGAACAAGCAACCGGAATGAAATTCAATGAGCAATAAAAACTCCATTTTATTCGCATAGTTTCCAACATCACAGATCTTTGTGTTTACACCTCGTAATGCGCCAAAAACAGCACGATCATCTGCGGATATTACCATCGTGGAGCTTGCCGAAGGTAAAATTAAATATCTATCCGGCATATTGTTCGGGAATGAAATTGTGTAACATGAGATATAGGGCCGCAACAAAGCATGCGGCGCAACATACAAAAAGTCGTCTCCGCGGCTTAATGATACTCCTTGATAACATTCTATATCTGCCTTTGAAATCATTTTAATTATTCCTTTTACAAGCTGTATGGATAACAGTCCATCCCTTAACCACCTAATAATACCACAGTATATTCTGTTAGCCAAGGTTGCCTGCCCTGCGGACGGCTGCACGATACGAGATAAGGGATTCATACAGATGTATCGATGCCGCCGCACTGCTGTATTACGATTTGATTTTTGGGTAAGCTCCGATTATAATAAGATAATATCTATTTTGTAAAAACACGGCATACCTACGCTTGGTAACACCGGAATATGACTTGTTATACACCGAAAGGATGCATGCAATTATGAGTAAAACAGTTTGGAAAGCCGGCACGCTGCTTGCCCCTGTGCCCCTTGCAATGGTATCGTGCGGCACCGTCGAGAAGCCGAACATCATTACCATCGGTTGGACGGGGATTCTCAATTCCCATCCTGCAATGACCTATATCTCGGTTCGGCCGTCGCGTTATTCCTACTCCATCATCAAGGAGTCGGGTGAGTTTGCAATTAACCTTACCACCACAGCGCTTGTGCGCGCGGCGGATTTTTGCGGCGTAAAAAGCGGCGAGAAGATAGATAAATTTACAAAGATGCGGCTTACCCCCGCTCCGGCGTCGATTATCACCGCGCCTCTCATTGAAGAAAGCCCTGTAAATCTCGAGTGCCGCGTAACCGAAATTAAGCCGCTTGGTACGCACGATATGTTCTTAGCGGAGATTCTCTGTGTGAATGTGGATGAGCAGTATATCGACGACAAGGGCAAGCTGATGCTTGGCAAGTGCTCTCTTGCGGCATATTCACACGGCGAGTATTTTGCCCTCGGCAAGCGGCTGGGGACGTTTGGCTTTACGGTAAAAAAGAAGCCGAAGGTGAAAAAGGAGAGAAAATAAGAGGTTTGTTCGGGCAGTAAACTATCGGTAGCAATCGCATACATTTTTGGTTGGGTTGCAACCGCCTATCCATTGCCTAAAATAAGTCAACCGCAAGCGGGGAATAATCGGCATCCAACGCTTCCAATGTGACGTCGATTTTGACAGTAAGCTTTTTGTCCGGCAATACACGCGCAATCACCTTGCTGCTGCTCATAAATCGTACAACGGCGACGCATTCCTCAGGGATTTTATCGTATATGCGTCCTGCGCTCATGCAACCCATCACCGTTGTGTATGGGCTGTTTGCAACATACCCAACCTTACCCAGCAATGGTGCCAAAACTACGATTGCCTCGTCGTCATAGGCATTGTCCGGCTCTTTTTTGAGCGTGATCAGCGAACCGATTTTGAAGGGCTGCATGCCAAAATAATGATTTAACCCCGTAATTGTGATATAGAGTTCCTTTTCAAACATAGCGGTTCCTCCTTTGGTGTCGGTATTTGGTAGGATCATCCTTCTACGCTGTCATTGTAGCAAAAGAATTGTCCCTTAGTACGGACTGTGATTTCGGGAAACAACCTAAGAACGCCCCTGTGTACACAGGGGCGTTCTTAGGTTGAATAACGTTGCAGCAAAAAGAGAAACCCATAAAAGAAGGCATTAGTTTTGTTTATTTTTACGCATTGTAAGCAAGCTTTGCAGCACAATGAAAAATGCAAGCAGTGAGGCAATGATAATTTTTGACCACCATGAGGAGAGATTGCCCTGAAACGAAACAATTGTTTCTATCGTTGCCTTAATCAATACACCAAATAGTGTACCAAACACATTGCCAACACCGCCGGTAAGCGGCGTGCCTCCGATTACAGTCGCCGCGATTGCATCCATTTCAAAGTCTTTTGCAAGCTCGACAAACGCGCCGGTAGTATTCAGGCAAAACGCAATTCCTCCAAGGGCAGCTAAAAAGCCATTGATGCTGTACACAATCAGTTTTGTGCGTTTGACATTCAGTCCCATGAGCATGGCGGACTGTTCGTTGCCGCCTACCGCATAGATGGAGCGACCGAATTTGCTATAACGCAACACCAAAAATGCCACTAAAAGAATAACAATCGCCAGAATTACAGTGGGATAGATATAGGGGTAAACTATCATGCCCTTTTTGTTGAGCACGCCGCCAAACGGCAGATACATCTTATGGTGAGCGATGGCAAGAAACGTCTTGTTAGTAATCGTGATCATTTCGAGGCTGATGACAGCGGTAAGGCCCCGGGCAAAAAACATACCGGCCAGTGTTACTATGAAAGGCTGCAACTTCAGGTATGCAATCAGCCACCCCTGAACCGTACCAAACATGATGCCAAACAGCAACACCAATCCCATTGCCGCAATTGCGTCAATTTGCAGTTTTTCCATCATTGCGGCAAGCATCATGCAGGTAACCGCTATGACGGATCCAACCGAGATATCAATGCCCCCGACAATCAGAACCATTGTCATGCCAACCGCGGTGATAATCAGACCTGCGTTGCTGATAAACAGGTTTAAAAACACCTGCAGGTTGCCGAAATTCTTGTCTTGAAAGGCGATTCGTCCGCCCATGTACATCAGAACAAACATTACAATGGTTACAACGAGCAGAAAATTGTGACCGAGCAGCACCTCTTTTACCCGATGCATCTTCTTTACGGCTTCGGGGTTGCGCGCGGCAAGCGTTGTACGGCTCATTTTAGTTTCCCTCCTCTGCGGACTTTGCCGATAAAGCGTTACCCTTAATGGAGCGAATCCATTTTAAAAGTGCCGGAGATTGCAGTGCAACAATGATAATAACCACAATCGCCTTAAACAGCGGCAACTGATCAGCGGATACCCGCATGGCATAAAGGGTTGTAGTCAGCGCCTGAATGGTAATTGCGCCAATCACACTGCCCATAAGCGAAAATTTACCGCCGGCCAGACTGTTGCCACCGATTGCCACCGCAAGAATTGCGTCCAGCTCCGCGTATTTTCCAACATTATTTGCATCAATTGAGGCGGTACGTGAAACCGAGATCAGGCCTGCACAGGCGGCGCATACACCGCAAAATAAATAGGCGAAGAAAATAATAAGCTTTGAATTGAGGCCTACAAGGCGACTTGCTTTGCGATTGATGCCGATGGCTTGAATGTACAGTCCAAACGCGGTTTTTTTCAGAACCACCCATGTAAGTAAAACCACAAACACCGCAATAAAACAAGGAGTTGGTATGGGCACGCCCGGCAGGAAGGAGCCGAGATATTGAAACTGGACGGGCTTTACGTAAAGGATGAAGCTGCCTGTTACAAGCTGCGCAATACCACGCCCTGCGGTAAGCAGAATGAGGGTGGCCACCATGGGCTGCACCTTTATGTAAGAAACCAAAAAACCATTTACGCAGCCGCAAAGCGCGCCGATAAGCAGCGCAAGCAGCAGGCTTACGGCGTAAGGCATCTGATAAACATCCCCGGTGCCGAGTGCCGCTACACACACCGCACCCGCCAACGCGCTTACCGCACCAACCGAGATGTCTGTTCCGCCGGAGGCGGCAGCTACAAGTGTCATACCCACCGTGATGATAACAAGCCCGCTTGCACGATTTATGATATCGATGATATAGCCGTAAAAAACACCGTTTTGTATGGTGATTTGAAAAAAACTCGGCGTCTGAATCAGATTAACAATCAAAACCAGAGTAAGACAAAGCAGCGGTAAAAACAGTGGGAAACCAGTAATGCGTTTTACTGCTGAAGCTGTTGTTTTCATTGTACATTACCCCCTGCTATGGCTTTCATAATGTTATCCTGTGTAATATCCCCATCACCAAGCTCTCCTATTTTTACACAGTCACGCATAATAATGATACGGTTGCAGGTGCGCACCATCTCTTCTATCTCGGACGAGATAAACATTACCGTCCGGCCCTGCGCCGAAAGGCTGACAACCAGTTTTTGAATCTCCGCCTTGGTTCCGACATCGATACCGCGGGTGGGTTCATCCAAGATTAAAAATTCCGGATTTGTCAGCAGCCATCTCGCAAGAACCACCTTTTGCTGATTACCGCCGCTTAGCTGTTTTACCAGGGTTTCACGATCTGCGGTTTTTATTTTGAGAATATCAATATACCGGTCGGTAAACTCCTCCTGCTCTTTTCGGTTCATCTGCTGAAAGGCACCTTTTCTGGCCTGAAGCGCAAGAATTATATTTTCGCGTACTGAAAGATCGGCAATAACACCTTCTTCTTTGCGGTTTTCAGGCAGAAAGGCCATCCCCGCCTTCATGGCGTCGAGCGGAGTGCGAATCTGCAGAACTTTGCCCTTTACCTTGAGCGCACCGCCTTTTGCAACATCTGCGCCGTAGATTGCTCTGGCAAGCTCGCTGCGTCCGGAACCAAGCAAACCGCCAAGCCCGATGACATCACCCTCATTGATTGTGATATCAAACGGCCTGATGCCGCTACTACTTTTTAAGCCCTGCGCCTCAATAATAGCTTGCGCACCGCCATTGCCGTTTGTATTGCCTTCGCGCCCTACTTCGGCTAGATTATCGAAGTCTTTTCCCAGCATTTTGGCAACAAGTTGCAACCGCGGCAGCAACTCCACCGCGTATTCTCCCACCAACTCGCCGTTTCGCAGAACCGTAATGCGGTCGCACACCTCGTACACCTGCTCGATGAAATGGGTTACAAATATGATGCCGATACCGCTTTTGCTAAGCTTGCGCATAATGACAAACAGCTTTTCAACCTCAGAATCATCAAGGCTTGAGGTCGGTTCATCAAGGATAAGAACACGGCATGAGGTATTAACCGCCCTTGCAATCGCTACCATCTGCTGAATAGCGACCGAATAGTTGTCAAGTTTAATGGTCACATCGATATTAATATCAAGCTCGGCAAAGATCTTTACCGCTTTTTTGTTCATCGTTCTCCAATCGATGCTACCAAACCTTTTAGGCTCTCTGCCCAAAAACAGGTTTTCTGCAACTGAAAGGTTAGGGCACAGGTTGATCTCCTGATATACTGTGCTGATACCGTTTTGCTGTGCTTCATGAGGTGAGCGGTTGATCACCGGGCCGACGCTGCCTTCAATCTGTATTTCACCCGATTCAAACTCCTCTGCGCCGGTAAGCACCTTGATTAAGGTTGACTTGCCTGCACCGTTTTCCCCCATTAGAGCGTGAATTTCGCCCTTCCTGAGTGTAAAGTCGACATTATTGAGCGCACACACCCCAAGAAAATTTTTGGTAATCTGACGCATGGTTAATATCTCGCTTGCCAATCATCTCACCTCTTTATAAATATCGCCGGAGAACCATCTGTAGTTTGGCTCTCCGGCGGTTCTGCAGTTGTTTTATATTCAGATGGACTTAATATGCGCGGGTTTTGATAATTTCCGCAGCATCCGCCGCATAGAAGGTACCTTCTTCCACATACGCAATCTTATCAACCGCTTCGCCTTTTTCCAGCGCTTCAATCAAGCTGGCAACACGGGGGCCATGCAGCGGGTTGCATTCCACGTCCACATCGATATCGCCGGCGATCATCGCCTCAAAAGCTGCCTTAACCGCATCGAACGAAAGGATAGTGATGTCGCCGTTCGGTCCGCAGGTTTTGCCGGCGGCCTTAATTGCATTTACTGCGCCAAATGCCATGTTATCGTTTTCGGCGATTACAACATCAATATCCGGATAAGATTTCAAGAAGGACTCCATAACCTCCTGGCCCTTTTCCTGAGTAAAGTCGCCGGACTGTCTATCGAGCATCTTCCAGCTGGGGTGAGCGGTCATCTTCTCGGCAAATCCGTCGGTGCGGCCAATCTGAGCAGAGGAGCCCATGGTACCCTGAAGGGTAACGATGTTTAGCTCTGCCGCGGGATCTACTCCCTTTGCTTTGAGTGCATTTTCAAGTGCTACCACCGCATCGTAGCCCTCTTGCTTGAAGTTGGAGCCAACCCAAGCGGTAAACAGGCTGTCATCAGCAGTTTCGATCATACGGTCAACTATAATAACCGGAATACCGGCATCCTTTGCCTCGCCTAACACGGTGTCCCATCCGGCCTCGGTGTTCGGGGCAAGTACTATGTAATCTACGTCTTTTTGGATGAAGTCACGAATTGCGGTAATCTGCTTTTCGGTTTTTTGCTGTGCATCAACCATCTCAAACTTGTAGCCATTGGCCTCGGTAAAGGTTTCCTGCATTGACTTAGTGTTTGCCATGCGCCAATCAGACTCTGCGCCTACCTGAACAAACCCTACATAGATAAGCTCGTTTGAGGGATCTGCGGGCGGAGTATCCGTTGTGTTATCCGCCGCAGGGGGTGTTGCAGGAGCAGCCGGAGCACTGGTACAGGCCGCAAAAGCAGCAAGCATAAATACAACCATAACCACCGCGGTTATTCTCTTAAAAAGCTTCATCACATTTTGACCTCCACTTATTATTTATAAACCCCGTATCGTCTTAGGTTTACAGCTTAATTATAAAAAATGGGAGCGGTTTGTTCAATTAACATTTTTTCTTATTTATTGTGTTTTTTTATTGATAAGAAAATTAGATTGAATATTTTTTGAAACCGATGGCATTATTTTACGATTCTGATATACGGTATGGTATAAAAATCTGCACCCGAGTACCCCTGCCATAAACGGAGGAAAGCGACAGGCCGTATTTTTCGCCGAATTTCAACTTTATGCGCTCATTGACATTAAACAGGCCATACGAATCGCGTCTCGGTATATTGTTGGATTTTTCTTTTCTCTTAAGCTGATTTCTTACCGCGGCAAGCCGTTCCGGTGTCATACCAATCCCGTTATCCTCCACGGTAATGCGGATATCACCGTTCTTTTTGTGGGCGTATATGTGAATAAGCCCTCTGCCCCTACGATTCTTAATTCCATGATAAAGCGCATTTTCCACCAGCGGCTGCAGCGTTATCTTGGGCATGACCGCATCTTTTACCTCTTCTGCAATCTCGATTTTATAGTCGAGAATATCCTGATAGCGTACCTGCTGTATCTCAAGATAGCTGCGCACATGCTTTTCTTCCTCACGCAGCATAAACATACCGTTGCCATGGTTGAGCGAGGTACGAAAAAAATCTGATAGCGAACCGACAATCTCAACAACCTCGCATTGCTTTCCCGCTTCTGCCAGCCATATAATCGTGTCGAGGGTGTTGTATAAAAAATGCGGGTTAATCTGCGCCTGCAAAAGCTCAAGCTCTGCTTCACGCAGCGTGGTTTGGTCTTTCTGTATCGCCGAAAGCAGGTTTTGTATCTTCTCAATCATCATATTCAGCGACGTGGCAAGCATCTTTACTTCCGCACCGTGCACGGCATGCACCCGCACCGAAAGATCGCCCTTTGCAACTTGATTGGTCACACTGTTAAAATGCTGTATTGGCTTTGCGATACTGTTTGGGATAATGACCGAAAGCAGCAGTGCCAATATCGTAAGCAGGGCAAACACAATCACACTGAAAAAAGTGATCTTCTCAAGGCTTTGCGAAACCTGCTGGCGAACTTGTGACATGCCTGTAGTTTCAAAGTATGTATATTCGAGTACCGTTGATTGAATGAGCGCCGTAACCAGCTGCACGTCGTTTTCCCATATTAAAATATTCTCATCATAGTGTCCGCCCTCTATCTTGTTTGCTTCAATACGCCGAACATATTTCTCAAGATTATCTAAGAGCTTCATGATGCTTTGGGCACGGCGTTTGTTCTCCTTAATGGCGGTATTTTGAATTAAATCAGATGCGATCTCGCGCGCTTGTATAATGTTTGTATAAGGGTTTTCCTCCTCAAATGTGGAATGACCCGCAATGAGCAGATAAATCTTATAATCAAATTCTTCTTTAAAATTAATGCTGAAACGCCCTGCTTCGGAGGCGTTGGCTATAATATGATCGTATTTTTGGTTGAAACTATAAATATTCAGGAAGAGGATGGTAAACAGAATAAAAAGCGGCACAATAATCAGGATCAGCGATAGCTGAATCTTTCGGTTTAGTTTAAGATCTCCAAAGTAATCACGGATGGTGTGCAGGATATGTATTTTCATAGCGTTCCCTCCTACGATGTTCGTGCGCTATAATATCCGTCGTTTAAAACATGTATAAGCTTTTGATACAGAGCAATCTAAGCCCTGTTCATTCTTCGGAAGAACGCCGATACTGCGTGGGAGAGCAATTGTATATCTTCTTAAACAGATACGAAAAATAGTGAGGGTCCTTATAACCAACATTCAGCGCGATTTCAGAACAACGATAATCCGAGCACTTGAGCAATTCTCTTGCCCTTGTCATACGCCGGTCGGTTAAAAAACGGATAAAACTTTGTCCGGTTTCACGGCTGAAAACCATGCTGAAATGACTTGGACTAATGTTAACGTATTCTGCAACATCGTTTAAAGAAAGCTCCTCGTTTGTATAATTTTCCTCAATATAGTCCTTGGCCTGTTCAATCATACGATGGTATCGTTTTGTTTGCAGTCTTTCTCTGCGCCTGAGTGCCTCGTTGAGAATGCGCTTTAAGTATGCTTTCGCTTTTTCTGGATTATGTATCATCTTGTTCATCTGCTCCGCGGCAGAAAAAGGCTCTTCCAAAGGCGGATTCTCTTCCCCGATGCCCTTTAAAAAAGTCATTGTAGTAACATAGATGTCCATGAAAATATATTGATGAAACAGTAACGAATGGTTACCTGCGCTGCCGATTCCGGCAAGAAATTCCTCAACAAAAAACATGGTTTCGCTGCATTCGCCACCCCTTAAAAAATCTTGTATCTTGCCAAGGTCCAAGTTGCCGAGCTGCTGCATATCCAGACGAAGGCCATCGGCGTCTTGCGTCGGCGCCACGAGCATGCCTGAATCAACAATCTCATTCCGTTGCAGGAGAAAACGCTGAGCAAACGCGCGCTGCGCGGCTTCGAAGGATTCGGATAACCTTGTAAGCCTATCAACAACCGAACCTATGCCGCCAAAATATCGCACGGAAGGATGCCCGTGCAGTAGGCTTTTCACCTTTGACAGGTGGTTCTCACGCACACTGTCGAGATGTTCCGGCGATTCACCCTTAAAAAGCAGCGCCCAGCCTTCAATGGCACGGTCAAATACAATAATATTCTCGTTATTAGTTTCCATGCCGGCGAACTGTTCGGTTAGGGATAACATCTCCTGTGAAAAGCTCTCATCAAACGTATCGGGATTGTATTTCAGCAGCACAATCTGATAGCACATCGCGCTTAGCTTTATGCCAAGCTCACGTCCCATCTCAAGTGCCTGATAGATAGAAAGTGTTCCGGCCACCATCTCATTAAACAATTTCAGTTTAAAGCTCTGCCCGCTTTCCATCATCTCCCGCTTATAGCGCTCATAGTTTTCTTTATCCTCTCGTTCACGCATAATTTGCCGGCCGATGCGTTTCACAACATCGGTAAGCTCGGCGCTGTTAATCGGCTTTAACAGGTATTGCGTAACGCCGATGCGAATCGCCTCTTGTGCATAGGAAAACTCTTCGTGACCGCTTAGGATAATAATTTTCGTATCCGGAAGCTCTTTTCTGATGATTCTGCTCAGCTCCAGCCCGTCCATAAACGGCATGCGGATATCCGTAATGACAATATCGGGCTTCTCATTTTGTATCAGCGGCAGTGCAAGCTCACCATCCGCCGCCTCGCCGCAAAACCGGTAGCCTGCACGTTCCCAATCGATATTGTTTTTAATCCCTTCACGGACAATAAATTCATCTTCAATCAGAAACACCTTTAACATATACGACCTCCATCTTCTGTTATCAGTATATCTATCGGTTGCGATCTGTCAATAAATCCGGCATGCTCTTCTCAATGGACGTCATCCACATTTATCCACCCGTAAATGTGGTAAAAATTATGACAGGATGAATTTCCTGTCATAATTTTTTACCCGATTCTCAAGGCTTTTCAGTATCTCTGTTTACGCATAGCTTGATCAATAAGCAGCGTCTTTTGCGCTGTAACAGAGCAAGATACTCATACAAGCGCAGTCATCATGTTCCGCCCTGCCCGTAATATGCGTTTTTACCGTGCTTGCGAAGGTAATGTTTATCCATTAGCTCTTGCTGCATGCGTTCATGAGCAGAATTAAGCATTCTTGTATGCCACGCCATCATGGCAATCTCCTCCAAAACAACCGCATGGTACACGGCATCGGCGGCATCTTTCCCCCACGTAAACGGACCATGGCTATGCACATTTACCGCCGGTGTATCCATAATAGACATCCCCTGCATAGTCTCGACGATTACGGTGCCGGTTTCTTTTTCGTACCTGCCGGCAATCTCTTGTGCGGTCATGTGCCGGGTACAAGGAATATCGGTGTAAAAATAATCGGCATGTGTTGTGCCCAGTGCGGGGATGTTAAGCCCGGCCTGCGCCCAAATCGTTGCCCAACGCGAGTGCGTATGCACAACACCGCCAATCTCCGCAAACGTGTTGTAGAGCACGAGGTGCGTCGGGGTATCGGAGGAAGGGTTCAGTGTTCCCTCCACCACATCGCCCTGCAGGTTGACAACCACCATATCCTCCGGTTGAAGCTTGTCGTATTCCACGCCCGAGGGCTTAATCACCACCAGATTGGTTTCGGGGTCTCGGGCGGAAACATTGCCCCATGTAAAGGTTACAAGGTTGTAGTGCGGCAAAAGCAGATTCGCTTGCCAAACCTGTTGTTTTAATTCTGTGAGCATATCGTCACCACGCCTTTTCTGTTTCGTTGCCAATAGAAGTATTCTTCATATCCATAGCCTAAGGACGGCGCGCTTCTGCTCGCAGATTCGCTTGCCAAACCTGTTGTTTTAATTCTGTGAGCATATCGTCACCAGACCTTTCGGATTTTGTCTTAAGCGCGAAGTTTCCAGATCATATCGGAGAGCAGCAGCTGCTGTTTGAGCGTATCAATCTGTGTCTCGCTGCCAATATGAACGTACTCAATGTCCATCATTTCAGCCCAGTCACGCATCTGCTCTGCGGTAACATCATAAGAGTAAGCGGTATGGTGCGCGCCTCCCGCAAGTATCCACGCCTCGGCGGCGGTTTTCAGGTCGGGCAGCGGCTTCCACATTACACGCGCAACCGGGAGATTGGGCATCTCATAAATCGGCTGAATCGATTCACAATCGTTGACGATCAATCGAAGTCTGCCGCCCATATCAATGAGAGAAGCCGCGATCGCACTGCCTGCTTTGCCTTCAAACACCAATCTAGCGGGGGGCTCTTTTCCGCCGATGCCAAGCGGATGCACCTCAATCTTTGGCTTATCGGCCGCAAGTGACGGGCAAACCTCCAGCATATGCGCACCGAGAATCAGCTCGTTGCCCTCGGTCAGGTCATAGGTGTAGTCCTCCATCAGCGAAGCGCCGCCGGTCATGCCCTCGCCCATCGCCTTTAGAATATGCACCATTGCGGCGGTTTTCCAGTCACCCTCTGCACCAAAACCGTAACCGGCTTCCATCAAACGCTGACTGGCAAGCCCCGGCAGCTGGCTAAGCCCGTGCAGATCTTCAAAGTTTGTGGTAAAGGCGTGGCAGCCGTTTTCGCGCAGCAGCTTACCCATGGCAAGTTCTTCGCGCAGCTGATACTTCACCGCGTCGGTATCCTTTGTGTTTAAGGTGTAGCGAGAGATACTGTCGGCATACGCGGCGTCCACCTCCGCATCTGAAACCGCAGCAACCGCCTGTGCAAGGTCACCGACCGCGGTGGTGTTCACCTGCCAACCGAGCTTAATCTGCGCCTCTACCTTATCGCCTTCGGTTACCGCAACCTGACGCATGTTATCGCCGAATCGCATTACCTTTAGGCCCTTACTCACCGCAACACCGATTGCCGTACGCATCCATGTGCCGATTTTCTGCTGCACATCGGCGTCCTCCCAATACCCGACAACAATCTTGCGGGCCAGACGCATGCGGGCGCCAATAAAGCCATGCTCACGGTCGCCGTGCGCCGATTGGTTGAGGTTCATAAAGTCCATGTCGATGCCAAGGTTGGGAATCTGGCGATTGTATTGGGTATGCAGGTGCAGATAAGGCTTTTGCAGCATGGCAAGCCCATTGATCCACATCTTGGACGGTGAAAAGGTGTGCATCCAGGTAATAATGCCCGCACAGCTTTTGCTGTGGTTTGCCTCGCGGATTACCTCGGTAATCTCATCCGGTGTTTTTAAAACCGGTTTGTATACGATTTTACAGGGAATATTCGGGTTTTGCCCTAACGCTTTTACCATAGCCTGAGCGTCTTGTGCCACCTGACGCAGGGTTTCTTCCCCATATAGATGCTGGCTGCCCGTCAAAAACCAAAACTCATACTGCTGTAGATTTGACATGCTAATTCCTCCGTTTCATTATGCAGATCATTTGAAAAACTGCAACGTAAGGTTTCTCTGCTTATTGTAACCATTTTACCACGCTGCAATCAAAAAGCTGTGCGTTCAGCCTGTTCTGCGTAAGCGCCGGACAAGCGCGCCGGAGCGCAAACCCTGTTCCGGTTTTCTCATCGTGATACAGATTAACAGGCCAAAGTTGTATGTACATCTTTTAGTTTAATCATATTCTATTCCGGCAAAAAAAGCAATAGATTTGTATGGTTTTTCATTAAACATGTGTATCTTATTGTGTTTTAATTTGCCAAAAAGCAAAACCATGCCTTTCACGTTTAAATTATTGTGCATTAAAAACAGACCCGCTTTTAATTGACAAATAAAATTTGCCGCAGGCAAACAGTACCTATATTTTCCCGCTGTAAGGCAACCGTCTTTAAACGACAAATCTTGTCTGTCGCTTGAAACGAAAAGGAACTGTTACTATTGATTGAGCGCACGGACGGATTGCCGTTCAAAGATGATGGGGTCAAAAAGCTTGTCCGTCTGCGCTGTGCGGTCGCGCAGCATCGCGAGAATTCCCTGTGCCGCAATCTCGCCCAACTGTTCTTTCGGGTGCGCCACCGAGGTAAGGCCCCGCTCTGAGAGCGTGGCGAGGTTCGAGTTATCAAAGCTGATCATCGAAATCTGCTCCGGCACCTGTATGCCCGCACGGCGCAGAATCTCAGTGAGCCTTACCGCAATCTGATCGTTGTAACAAAGAAGGGCGGTGCAGTTTTGAATGCGCGAAAGGATGTATGCATCACTGTCTCCGTCAAACAAACGCCCGATGTCCTCTGTCGCATACCAAACAACCGCATCCTCGCGCAGTGTCACACCACGCTCTTTTAACGCGGTCGCAAAGCCCGCGTACCGCAGATGCCCCTGGATATCATCCGATTTAAAGATACCGCCGATATGACGATGCCCGCGCTCAAGCAGGTATTCTGCCGCCCGGTGTCCGCCGCTCATGTCATCCGGCGCAACCACGGGAAGCGCCATCTCCGGATACCTGCCGTTAATCATCAGGCAAGGGATGCCACGCTGAGCAAGCGTTTGATACAGCGTACGGTTAAGGTTTGGCAGGGCGCTTTTTGTAGGTTCGACAATAAGTCCGTCCACATCGTCCTGCAGCATATGCGTCAGCGCGGTTGTTTCATTCTCAACCTTGTTGTTTGTAATAGAAAGACGCATTGTATAGCCGTTTTGCGAAAGCACACTTTCAATGCCCCGAATGATGCTTGGGAAGATGTAATCATCAAGATATGTCGTAATAACGCCTATGGTTTTGGTTGGCTCATGAACAGGCTGCGGCGGCATCTTAATATAGGTTCCGCTGCCGCGCCTGCGCTCGACGAGCGCTTCATTCTCTAGAATACCGATTGCGTGCCGTACCGTCTGCCGGCTGATATCAAACATACCGGCAAGCTCATTTTCCGAATAGAGCTTGTCACCGGGCTTAAACTTGCCGCTTTCAATCTGCTGCTTTACCCAATCCACCAGCTTGCTATATTTCGCTATGCCGTGAGGAGCCATCCTATCAATCCTTAACCATGTTTTTCATTCATAATATAACATTTGCAAACTGTTGTAAAGACAACTTTGCAAACAATCCCATCTACGCTCACACTTAGGCTGCTTCTTTATCCCTTTATACGTGAAAGCCGATTGATGTGCTTGCATCCTAAGTTTCCCCCACCTTCGGCAAGACGTTCACAGCAGGCGTTGCGCATATGATTGCCCCTACTTTTTGTGCTCGTCTGCCCTGCTTCGGTTACGCCTGCGCACAAAAACGGCGCCTGCCATACAGCCATGGCAGGCGCCGTCTGCAAGCAATTCACGCTTGTGATGCCACCAACTATTGCAGCGCTCGTACGGCTGTTCGCTGAACATCCAAACCACTGCAATAGCGCTTCATAAAGTCCGCAAAGCTCTCGATATCCTGCGGGGCGGGTTGAATGGTGGAGCCGCTTACCGATGCAAACACATGCTCGTTAAGGTAGCTTTCGAGCGATTCGTCCACTTGCTTACGGTTCATATATGCCGCAAGCAGTGCAATGCCCCAAGCGCCGCCCTCACCCGCGGATTCCATCACCGAGACCGGGCAGCCAATTGCCGCTGCCATAATCCGCTGGCCGACAACTGGGGTTTTAAAAAATCCGCCATGCCCGAGCAAACGGTCAATCTGAACGTTTTCCTGCTCCAGAATGTCCATGCCAAGCTTAAGGGTTGCTACCGCGGAGTAAAGAATGGATTTCATAAAGTTTGCAAAGCTGAATTTGCTATCCGGCATGCGCACCAAAAGGGGCCGGCCTTCCTCCATCTGCGTAATGGGTTCACCGGAAAAGTAGTTGTAGGAAACAAGGTTGCCGCATGCGGCATCGCCCGCCAGCGCACGCTCGAACATCGCCGTATAGATTGCACCCATATCGGTTTTTGCGCCAATAATTTCGGCAAATTCCGAGAACAGATAGGCCCATGCGTTGATATCAGAGGTGCAGTTGTTGCAGTGAACCATCGCAACCGGCTTGCCTGTTGGCGTAGTAACCATGTCGATTTCCGGATAAAGCCGGCTAAGCTCATTTTCCAGAACAATCATAGCGAACACAGAAGTACCTGCCGATACGTTGCCGGTTCGCTCCGCTACCGCATTTGTGGCTACCATGCCTGTTCCGGCATCTCCCTCCGGCGGGCAGAGCGGTATCCCCGCTGTTAGCTGTCCGGCGGGGTCAAGCAGTGCCGCGCCTTGTGTGGTGAGTGTTCCCGCGCTCTTGCCTGCGGTTAACACCTGCGGCAGAATGTCGCGCAGATGCAAGGTGTAGCCTTTGCCCGCAATCAGCTCATCAAACTGCTCAACCATTGCGGTGTTGTAATCGTTCGTTTTACTGTCAATCGGAAACATGCCCGATGCATCACCGATACCAAGCACCTTTTCCCCTGTCAGTTTCCAGTGAATAAAGCCCGCAAGCGTTGTGATATAATCAACGTCCCTTACATGCTCTTCTCCCCACAAGATTGCCTGATACAGGTGTGCAATGCTCCACCGGTGTGGGATGTTAAAGCCAAACAGTTTGGTAAGCTCCTGTGCTGCCTGGCCTGTTGTCGTATTACGCCATGTGCGAAACGGTACAAGCAGCTCCCCGCCTTTGTTAAATGCCATATATCCATGCATCATAGCGGAAAAGCCAATCGAACCGATTGTCGTTAAGGTTACATTATATCTTTCCCGAACATCGGCTGCAAGGCTTGTATAGCAACTTTGCAAACCGGCCCAGATATCTTCCAAAGAGTATGTCCAAACGCCGTTTTCCAGACGATTTTCCCAATCGTGGCTGCCGGCGGCAATTTGGTCATGATTATCGTCAATCAGCACCGCCTTAATTCTAGTTGAGCCAAGCTCGATACCAAGCGTAGTTTTACCTTGCAAAATTGATTGTGCAATCCCATTGTTCGTCGTAATCATACTTATCCTCCTGCTATAGTATATTCAGGCAGTGCCCTCTGCATCATCGGCAGAGGTCTGCTGCAATGCGGCATATGGAGTGAGAATTCGCTTTTGAACCGGTTCATTGATGATACAGCACAGCGCAAGGGAACACCATGAAAACCACCCGATGCACAGCACAATCAAGGATGCCGGAAACAAAGAAAGCGAAGCCACAAGTGTAAGCAGCGTCAGGCCTAACACACACAGACTATGCTTCCACTCCAGCAGAATCAGTATAGCAGAATTTTTTATAATTTGCAAAAGCGGCAGGTCAAGCATTGCCAGTAATACAAATACATACGCGCCCATTAATAAAGCTAGAGAAATCCAGAATATAGCAACAACCAGCACGCCGAATCCGGCCTGACCGCCGGCGTACATGCTTAATAAATAATACGCAAAAGCCATCGGAAGACCCGGAATCAGTATTGCAGGCATGCTTCTAAAAATCTGTTCCTTCCATTCCTGCCAGTAATCGTCTACAGAGAATCCGTACCCGTCACGCACCATCTTAATGGTATATCGATTAAGCGCGCAGATGCTGGCAGGTATTGTGAATACAGGCACGCAGCAGAGGACAAACAAGAGGTTGATTCCAATAAGCCGCCCAAAATAGGTGCGTAAAAGGAAAACAAAACGTCTGGGCCCTTTTGCGGGGGAGGATTCCATCACGCCGGGGCCAAAGGCATATTTCCTTTGCCCAAGAATCTTAATCAGTCCCATCGTCTTGCCCTCCCGTTACTTTTTATGCGGTCAGTTTTTCATACCGGTAAGCACAATGCCTTCAACAAAGCTGCGCTGACCAAGCAAATATATGATGATGCCGGGTATAATCGTCAGACAGGTTGCGGCCATAGCATAATTCCATTTGGTGCCGAAGGCGCCTGTAAAGGTAGTCAAAGCAATTGCAAAGGTGAACTTCTCCATGCTGTTGATATAAATCATCTGCTGAAGCAGGTCATTCCAAAGCTGAATAAACAGCAGCATAATTACAACCGAGATGGCAGGTTTAATGGATGGAACAATAATCCGCCACAAGATATACATATGGGACGCCCCATCAACCTGTGCTGCCTCATCAATCTCTTTCGGAACAGTTTGTATAAACTGCTTGAGTAAAAAGATGTTGAAAAATCCGCCGCCCGTGAAAAACGGAAGGATCATCGGCCAATATGTACTGCCAAGGCCGAGCCCTCTGGTCCAAAAAACATAAAGCGGTATCAACGTTACCATTGCCGGCAACAAAATAGTACCCACACAAAGTGCAAAGATAAGCTTTTTTCCTTTAAAGCGCAGGCGGGCAAACGCATATGCACTAAAGATACCGGTCACGGTACCCGCAGTCACCGCAGGTATAATGATGGAGAAGGTGTTCTTGAAGTAGGTTAAGTATTGAAAGCTTTCCAGCGTTCGCTGATAGTTAGACCATAGCCATTCCTTAGGCCAAAAAGAGGGCGGGTACGCATACAACTCTCCGTTACTGATTACGGAGGAGCGAAACACCCAGTAGATTGGAAGGAGCACAAGTGCAGCTAAGATAGCAACAATAATCATCGCTGCCACATTTGTTATTTTTTCTTTTTGATGCTTGCCTAAAATGCGAGGTGCCTTGTTGCGCCATATCCTATCCGTCATTGTGTGTCACCTCCGCTTGAGAAGAATTTAGAACCGCTTGTTTTAAACAGTATTGCCGTTGCAATCCCCACAAGAATAAAAAAGATTACGGCGTAAGCACTTGCATAACCAAGCCGATTTTTTTGGAAGCCATACATATAGATGATATATGACATAAACATAGATTTGTTTTGCGGGCCGCCGTTTGTCATTGCAAGCGCTGGGTTGATGACCTGCAGATTTGTTATGAGTGCCATCAGCATATTGTAAAAGATGATGGGAGAGATCGTCGGAATTGTAATGTACCAAAATTTCTTCCACGCGTTGGCGCCGTCTATTTCGGCGGCTTCCAGGTATACCCGCGGAACATTTTGGAGGCCTGCAAGAAAGATGACAATCAGATTGCCGCTGCACCACATCGCAATCAAGGCCAATGAAGTAAGTACTTGTGAAGGACTTTGAATAAACTGCTGCGGCGGTAAACCGACTAAACGCAGCAGGTAATTGAACAAACCATGATTTACCTCATACAACCAACGCCATGATGTAAACACTGCAGCTGCCGGCAGAATATAGGGTATAAAGAAAATAGCGCGCCAAAAGGGGCGTCCTTGAATCTTTTGATTGAGAAGCAACGCTATGATCAGCGAATACAGCAGCGACAACACCACCGAAATAAGTGCATATATCACTGTAGCATAAACCGATTCGTAAAAATACATATCACGGGTAAAAATTCGCACAAAGTTATCAAGGCCTATAAATTCAGGAGCCTTTAATCCATTCCAATCAAAAAAACTAAGTGCGAATACAGATATCGTAGGGATGTAGCTGATAATGGAAAGTCCTAAAAAGACCGGAATCAGGCAAAGATATGCCGTCAAAGATTCCATCCGTTTATGCCTCCCATGCTTTGGGTGTCTATGGTTAATGCCTGCAGTATCATCTTTCTTAGCGCGCACAACGTCCTTTTTTGCCACAATTGCCACAGTATTCCCCCCTTTGAAAAATTGGCACGTCTGTACCGGCCCTTGTGTGGGGACCGGTACAGCGTGCGCTTGCGATGACAGGTACAAATACTTTTCTGTATGCCGCTTAATATGCTATGCGGCAAACGCCCTTATTTGTTTCCGGTCGCGTAAGCATCTTCCAGTTCCGGCATGTATTTATCGATAGCTTGCTGCGCGGTCATGTCTCCGGTCCAGATGTAAGAGAGTGCGGTATCCAGCACTCCGTTGAACACATCGGTCGCGTTCACATAGTACCATGAGGTCGATTTTGAGTGCTCACGGGCATAATCCACAACGGCACTCTTGTACATATCATGATTTGGAAAATTAGGATTATCAATCCATTTGCTTATCTTTGCATCCTCGGTGTACCAGGATTCCAGAATCGGCATCCATGTTCCGGCTTGAATCAGATCCCACGAATTCTCTTCCTGTGCATACCACTTGAGCCATTCCATTGCTTCTTCGGGATGCTTTGTGGACGCAAACACCACATTTGGTCCGCCGGTGCAGATGGTTACTTTATCCTTCATGTAAGGAAGTACGCCCACGCCATACTCAAAGTTTGCATCCGGTCCGAGGTATGTGCCTACGTTCCATGCGCCGTCGGTAGCCATAACAATCTTTTCGCTGCCAAGAGAGGTACTCAGCGCAGTGGTTGTGGAGCTGGGCTGCGGAGCGCAGTTGTGTATCAGATACAAGTCCGCAACCTTCTGCAGTGCTTCGGTTGTTGCCGCAGCATTTATGGTCAATTCACTTCCATCGGCAGAATAGAAACCGGCACCGTTAGAAAGTGGCCAAACCTCCATCTGCCAGGGCAAGGTGTTGATGCTGCAGCCATACACAGCAATATTGTTTTTGTCAAAGGTGGGATCATTGGCGTTTTTGCCGTTGACATCCAGCGTCAATGTTTTTGCGATGTTGACAAACGTGTCCCAATCCCATGCTTTGGCGGATTCTGCGGGAGGTGTAAATTGAGAGATGTCTAAATTCTGCTTCTCGCAAACTTCCTTGAGCAGATCAATGTTGTACCATAGGTTGAGAACTTCGTTTGCAGCAGAATAAGCGACGGGTTTGCCTTGGTGCTTAAAGGTAATACTGTCAAGCGGTTTCGCCTCATTCTCTGCGTACATTTCGGAAATATCGAGCAGCTGGTCGTTAATTGCAAAGGTGAGAACCCCTGCCTCGCTCATGATTGCCGTATCGGGCAGTTCACCCGCTGTTGCCATTGAGTTAAGCTTTGCAATGTAGCTTTCGTGGTCAATCTGCATAACCTCGACAACAATTCTGTTTTGAGAAGCATTAAACTTCTCTGCGACTGCCTGTGTTGCAGCTGTTTCGGTGTCGTTTCCCCACTGAGCGTAGGTGATATGGACCTTTTCGGCGCTCGGGGATGACGCATCACCGCCAACAGACGAACCGTCTGCCGCAGGAGCTGCAGGTGCTGCACATGCTGCGAGGCCAAGTATCATAACGGCCGCAAGAAGCAGTGCAACAATGGATTTAGTCCGCTTCATTTTCATTACCTACCTTTAATATTTATTTATTATACAGCAACTTCCTGCTGCGTATAACCAACTAAGGGCCTATAGGGCAGCCTTCTGCCAAACCAACATTTCACCCGGGGTTCGGTTGCACCACAGGCAGTATGGAACCGCCTTTAGCTGCACTGCCTTGCTTTGAAAACTCGGTGCGCCATATAGGGCATCGGGCTGTTCAATCGTCTTCACAATACGCTTGCCCTCGTACGATAAGGCGGGTAGTGAACCAGGAAGCGCGTCAATAGGCTTATCTTCTATAATCTTTGTCAGCGGCGACACATAGACGCTTGCAAGATTTGGGCCGTTATCTATCTCTTCAAGGCAGTAGACATAGGGGCCTTTCACAACCGCAACCTTGCCCATATTCGCTCTGACATTTTCATTTGCCGCCACAAATCTTGGGGCAAGCTCAAACTGCAGTGTAAACGTCTGAGGCTGTGCCAGCGAAACAGCCAGCACCGCATATCCATTTTCAATAACAGGAGAAATGGAAATGCCGTCAAGATCAAATACCGGATTATGTACATAAGATGGAATTCGCACACGAACGGTAAAGGGGTATGCTTGCGAGGAGGACACCGTTATCTGAACACGGCCATCCTGCATATGGGTTGATTCCATGGTAACAGTTCGTTCAACCCCTGAAATATCCGTGCTGATGTTCGAAGAGATGAACTGATTGATATAAAGCGATTTCTCATCCTGACTGTAGATGTACTGGCCAAGGGATGCTAGCGTTCTTGCAATGTTAGGCGGGCAGCACGCAACGGTAAACCACGGCTGCCTGACCGGCTTTACATGCGCCATTGCGGTAGAGGCCTTGCAGTTTTCGGGCCACACCTCAAGAGGGTTTACATAGAAGTACCGGTCTCCGGTTGCCGCAATGCCTGCAAGCACTGTGTTGCAAAGCGCCTGCTCTACTACATCGTAGTACGATGCATCACGGGTAATGGCCGCCATGCGCTGACCGAACATCATAAGCCCGATGGAGGCACAGCTCTCACAGTAGGTGGAATCATTGGGCAGATCATAGTCAACGGTAAAGCGTTCAAGCGTCCCCGACGATCCAACGCCGCCGGTGATATGCATGCGGCGCTTTGTAATGTTATCCCATAATGTTTTACACGTCTTTTTGAGCTCTTCATCATCAAATTCGCGCGCGAGGTCAGCCATGGCGCTGTACATGTACAGCGCACGGACTGCGTGGCCCTCCGCTGTCGTTTGCTCTATCGGCGGCATATGGGATTGTGCATACTCGACATCGTAGCCCCGGAATTCAGGAAAGATACACTCACCGCCGCGCGAATCAATCTCCTCCAAGAAATAATTCGGTTTACCGCCGCGCTCATCAATAAAGAATTTAGCAAGCGTAAGATAACGCATTTGGTCTGTAACATGGTAAAGCTTTATCAGCGCAAGCTCAATTTCCTGATGCCCCGGGTAGCCTTTGCACTTGCCCTGCTCCGCCCCAAAGGTTTCGCAGATTAAATCGGCAAAGCTGCAGGCAATGCGAAGCAGGGCATCCTTGCCGGTTGCCTGATAGTAAGCAATTGCCGCTTCAATTAAATATCCGGCATTGTACAGTTCGTGGCCTTCCGTCAGGTTTGTCCACCGCGATTCGGGGTGCGCAATGGTGTAATATGTATTGATATAGCCGTCCTTTTGTTGGGCACGACCAATCAAATCAATTAACTCATCTGCCATTTGAATAAAGTCTTGTCCGCTGCCGCTTTTGATGCAATATGAAGCTGCTTCGAGCCATTTGTATGCGTCTGTATCGCAGAACACGGGGCCTTTATGCTGCCCCTGCATCTCACCTGCCGCAATCTTGAAATTGTCAATGCAATGAGATTTTTCAATTCCATCCACGCGGTCGTTTAATACGTTCCATTGATAAGGAAGGATTGTATCCGCTACCCGCCGGACATATCCGCCAAACAATTCATCAGTAACATGGATGCTCTCTAATCGGGAAACCTGAATCGTGCTTCTCATCGTCATTTTCACTCCGTTTTTGCTAGACATTTAATTAAACTCCTTGATGTTGGGCAAAAAATTGCACAAGTATTATGGTAGTATAATGGGCACCTTGGCGTGTTAAACGTTTACCATCTGCTTGCATTATACACTAAGGAAATTAGATTGTAAAGTGCATTTTGTAAAAAAAATTAATTAAAACCCAATAACTTTGTGCCATTCGCCTGATTGTTCAGGCTAAAAATCCCAAATACATCATACATCTTGCATGTTAAACGTTTTTGTGATATTCTACGTTTATGAGATGCTTTGCCGGATAAAATGACGGAGGAGGGCAGAAATTATGGCGACCATTAAAGAAATTTCAGATATAGCCAACGTTTCTATTGCCACGGTTTCTAAGGTTCTCAACGGAAAACGCGGCGTAAATAAGGAGACTGCACAGGCTGTTCTTGCCATTGCAAGGGAGCTTAATTATCGCCCAAATCTCAACGCACGCTATCTGAAAAGCGGACGCAGCAGCACCCTTGGCATCATCACAGAGGATCTGACTGTATTTAACGCGCCGGATATCGTGGATGGAATCGCGGCAATGTGCGAGCAGAGAGGGTATCATTATATTCTAGGGAATCTCCGCTTTAATAAACGCTACGGCAACGGCCCCATCGACCCCAAGGAGAGTACGGAGCTTGTGTACGCAACGGTGGAGGATATGCTCTCCAAACAGGTGGATGGTATCATCTATATCGGCTGCCACAGCCATATTGTCGTATCGCTTACCGACCATACCGAGCCGAAATTTGTATGCGCCTATTGCCAAAGTGCCGATTCCGAAATCCCTTCTATCCTCTATGACGATAAATCGGCTGCTTATGAGGTGACAGAGCTGCTGATTGAAAAAGGACATACCTCAATTGGCATGATTACCGGTTTGCCGGATAGTATGCATTCCGCCAACCGCTTACTTGGGTACCAAGAATCTCTTTACCATCACGGCATCCCGTATAACCCCCGCTTGGCCGTGAACGGAGATTGGGATAGAGACAGCGGCTATGCCCTTGCAAAGCCCTTAATTGACGCCGGTGTTACCGCAATCTTTGCGCAAAATGACCTGATGGCGACCGGCGTGCTTGATTATTGCAACCAAAACGGCATTACGGTTGGCAAAGACCTTGCCCTCATCGGCTTTGATAACCGTGAAATCGGTACCGTTACAAGGCCGACCCTTTCTACCGTTTCTTTGCCATTGTTTGAGATTGGGCAAACTGCCGCAAGCGTGATGCTGGATATTCTGACGAACAACCAGCCACCCGAGCAAAGCATTATACAGCTTGGGTGTTCCATTATTGAACGGGAATCAACCGGAGGTGTTATATGAAACGTTTAACTGCATCCGTACAAATTCAGTCCAGCCGCACCATTTCAGCCATTGACAATCGAATCTATTCCTCTTTTATTGAACATATGGGACGAGCCGTCTATACCGGTATTTACGAGCCGGATCACCCATCCGCTGACGCCAATGGCTTTCGGACAGATGTGATGGAGTATATCCGCCCTTTAAACCTGCCTTACATACGCTACCCCGGCGGCAACTTTCTTTCCGGTTATCGCTGGCAGGACGGTATTGGCGATAAGTCAAGCCGTCCCGTGCGCCCCGATCTGGCGTGGTCGGCGCTTGAGCCAAACCAGGTAGGTACGGATGATTTTATTGATTTCTGCCGTTCGGTTGGCACAAGACCGTTGATGGCGGTTAATCTTGGTACCAAAGCACCGCAGGATGCCGTAGACCTATTGGAGTATTGCAACTTTCCGCAAGGCACCTATTACAGTGATCTGCGGCGGAGAAATGGCCACGAGTCCCCCTATGATATCAAGCTGTGGTGCCTTGGCAACGAGATGGACGGCCCTTGGCAGATATGCGGCAAGACTGCTGAGGAATACGGGCGCGTCGCGTGCGAAACCGCAAAGATGATGAAGTGGCTTGATCCTTCCATTGAGCTTGTCGCGTGCGGCAGTTCGTTTAAAACCATGCCCACCTACGGCGCCTGGGAACGCACAGTGCTAAAGCATTGCTATGAGCACATTGATTACCTCTCCCTGCACCAGTACTACCAGAACAACGACGGCGATCTGCCGTGCTTTCTTGCGCACAATGTGGAAATGGACACTTTCATCAAAGAGGTGGCCGGCATCTGCCGCGAGGCAAAGGCCAAGCAAAACAGCGAAAAAGATATCTACCTTTCGTTCGATGAGTGGAATGTATGGTACCATTTTCAGAAGGATTGTCCGGAACCGCAAAAGTGGATTGTAGGCCGTCCCATTGAGGAGGAAGTCTACGATTTAGCAGATGCACTGTTGGTTGGCAGTATGCTCATTACTCTGATTAATAATGCGGATGTCGTCAAAATTGCGTGTCTTGCCCAACTGGTGAATACCATTGCACCGATTATGACCGAACCCGGCGGCCGTGCGTGGGTGCAGACAATCTATTATCCTTTCCTTTATACCTCCCAACACGGCAGGGGCACGGCTTTAGGCACGGTGGTTACCGCACCTGCGTACACCTGTTCGGTCGGAGATAATATTCCATTTGTTGATGTTGCCGCCGTGCTATCCGACTCCGCGCAAGAGTTGGTGCTATTTTTAGTAAACAAGCACCAGACCGATGAGATTTCATGTGCGGTTTCGTTGGATGGCTTTGCTCCCGATTCGGTGTTTGAGGCCGTGTCATTGACCGGCGCTACGCCATTCGAGTGCAACACGGCAGATTCTTCGCCCGTCCTTCCCGCTCATCATTCCCATGCAAAGCTGGACGCCCGCGGTTTAGACGTGCCACTTTCTCCTTTGAGCTGGAATATGGTAAGGATTGCGTTGCGGTAGGTATTGTACAGCAAATCAGTTTTCATCTTGATCCCCTGACATATTTCAAACGTAAGCCCCCCGAAACACCAGCACGGTGCTCCGGGGGGTCTTACACTTTCTTCGATATGCGAAATGTCTTTTAAGCTTTTGGCATCTGCCGGTCTGGTGAAACATTAGTTGAGTATTACAACCGCCTTTAGCTCGGTCATTTCCTCGATTGCATACTTGGGACCCTCTTTGCCAAAACCGCTATGCTTTACCCCGCCGTAGGGCATGGATCCAAAACGAAATCCACAGGTTCCGCCGAGTCTGCCCTGGACGCCCAATGTGCTATTGAATACAGCACTCTCTATAGCACCGAAGATGAGGGTGTAACCGGCATCTTTAGCATTAACCGTGTAGCGGTTCCATTTGCTTAGACAAAACCACGTGCCAAAAACGACCTGAAATTAACTATGGATAATTTGATGCGTGTTCTGGTATCCCAAAAATAAGATGTGCCTTCCAGTGTGTCAAGAAATCACACAACCGGAGACGATACCTATATATAATCATTCTTTCTAAAAAGCAATCACCATAAAAACTGCCGTTTGGTGAGAGAATAGCTCTCACCAAACGGCAGTTTTTATGCGCATGGATATGCAAAGGCTTTAACGCGGCTGGTTAATGAAGGCATTAAACCGTTCAATAACATGCTCATCGCCGACGATGAGCACCCTGTCGCCGGATTCAAATTCGTAGTACGGCCCGGGGGATATAACGATGCGGTTGTTGTGTATTACACCGATAATTGTCGCACCGGTGTTGTGCCATATCTGAAGCTCGCCGATACTTTGGCCAATTGTACCGGAATGCTCGGGCAGAACGATCTCAACGGGACTGATTAAGTCGGAGCGCATGTACTTATACATATCGGCAATCTGCATTGTCGTGTCCGCAATATCCTCATCAAGGGATCTGCGTTTCTTGAGTAGCTGCGACAAATTATCCTTCATCTGTGTCAGCACTTCATCCGACTTGAAATTGTTGATGAACTCAACCGCTTTTTCACGAGATAACACAATAATACCGCTGCCGGCTTTGATTGCAACAACATTTTTATCGGATAAAAGCGACATGGAACGGCGAATGGTTTCGGGAGAAACATTGTATTCCGTAGAGAGAACAGACCTCCCCTTTAGCTTTTCTCCTTCGGAGAGCTTACCGGACACAATTCTTGTAGCGATATCCACCGCAATCTTCAGGTATCTGGGTATGGTGGTTGGTATGGCGCCTTCCATTAAAATTGTCCCCCATCTATATGTGTAATACGACCGATATCGCAGACATCCCGCCGGCGTAAATTCGATGGAATAATTGCCCGCCAAAAGGCGGTTGCCGCGTAAGCGGTGAGCCGCCCTGTATAAAACGTATAATAGCTGCTCCGCGGATATTATATCATAAAACCACAGCACAAAACGCATGCCGTTTTGTGCGCAGCTTTGCTGTGAATGTGCCGGATAGCGGCACATGAGTGGTTTTTCGATGAAATAAATCCTCTGTGTCGGTCATCCGGCACAGACCGCGCAAAGCGCGGGCAATGGCTGCTCTACAGCCATTGCGGATTTATTATATCACAAACCTTCTGCCTTGACAACCGACAACTTGTGTTATATAATAAGCGTGTTTGTTTGGCTGCAATCCTTAAATTCCCATGTGCTGCAAACGCCGCTTTTATGTGCGCCCACAAAAATGCAGTACTCTTGTATTTGCAGTTAAAGCCATACAACGCCGTCATGAAATAAAACTTATGACACATTTTTTAGGAGGTATGAAAGATGAAGAAAAGACTATTGGCAATTACGTTATGTATTGCTATGTTGTTTATTACAAGTGCGTGTGCACAAAAATCAACAACAGTTGTTTTTGGTGACGCGGGCTGGGACAGCATGAAATTTCACAATGCGGTGGCGATGTACATTGCCGAAACAGCGTACGATTTAGAAACATCCGAGACATCCGGTTCTACAGCGGTGACCTATGGCGCACTGAAAACCGGTGATATTCATGTTTACATGGAGACATGGACCGACAGTATTACTACATACACCGATGATGTGGCGGCAGGAACCGTTACCGAGCTTGGTGTCAACTATGCCGATAACATTCAGGGGCTTTATGTGCCGCGTTATGTCATAGAAGGAGACGCACAGCGAGGAATTGAAGCGCTTGCCCCCGGCCTTAAAACAGTTGAGGATCTGGCAAAGTACAGCGACATCTTCACGGACCCTGATGATACATCAAAGGGCAGAGTATACGGCGCTATCTCCGGCTGGGCAGTCGATGAGATTATGCGCAAGAAGATTGCGTTCTACGGTCTGGATGCTTCGTATAATTACATCGATCCGGGCTCGGACGCAGCGCTTGCGGCAGCCATTGCGGGCGCTTACGAGAAAGGTGAGCCCATTGTGGCATATTATTGGGAGCCCGCCTGGATTACCGGAAAGTACGACCTTGTTCTGCTCGAAGATGCGCCCTACCAGGCAGAGCTATACCCAGAGGGCGAGTGTGAGTGCCCCTCCATCAGCCTTACCGTATCGGTTAACCCCGAGTTTCATAAGGAATATTCTGAATTTTGCGAGTTTTTAAGTAATTATTCCACTTCCAGTGCTCTGACCTCGGCGGCTCTTGCCTATATCAACGAAAATGACGCCGAATACAATGAAGCGGCAACATGGTTCTTAACCGAGCACGATGAGTTGCTGGATCAGTGGCTGCCGGCAGACAAGGCACAGCTTGTTCGTGATGCCTTGTACAAGTAGGGAGGTGTGGATTCATTGCCTGAATGGTTATTCGATTTCCCCAGCAGCTTCTATTTTGATATTAAAAAACCAATCGATAGTGCGATTGAATATATGCTGCGTAATTGGAGTCCGTTTTTTGACGCGATCTCCTCTGCGCTTCGTGTTCTTTTATCGGCGGTAGGCACCGTTGTCAATCTCATTCCATGGTGGATGCTCATCCTTGCGGTATTTGCTGCAACATATATAACAAGCAAAAAGCTAAGCCGCGCGATATTGTACAGTGCAGCGCTGCTGTTTATTGGTGCAATCGGCCTGTGGGATATGATGTACGAGACGCTTACCATTATCATCACCTCGGTAATCATCTCGCTGCTCATCGGGCTTCCCACCGGCATCATTGTTTCATCGAGTAAAAGAATCAACTCGGTGATACGTCCGATTCTTGATACGATGCAGACCATGCCAAGCTTCGTTTATCTCATACCGGCGGTTATGCTGCTGGGTTTGGGGAACGTTCCGGCGGTAATCGCAACAACAATCTATGCGGTGCCCCCTGTTATCCGCCTGACCAGCCATGGAATTCAACAAGTGGACGCCGAGGTGGTGGAGGCGGCAAAGGCGTTTGGCTCAACCAAGATGCAAACCCTGTTTAAGGTTCAAATTCCGCAGGCACTGCCCACCATTATGACCGGTGTCAACCAAACCATAATGATGGCGATTGCGATGGTTGTCACCTGTTCAATGATTGGCGCAACCGGATTGGGGTCGGAGGTTTTAAAAGGCATCAACCGCTTAGAAAGCGGACGCGGCTTTGCAGCGGGTATCGCAATTGTAATTGTTGCGATTATTCTTGACAGATTAACACAGGGAATCTTTAAAAAGGAGGATGCACGGTGACAAGCGAAAATAATATCATTTTGCGCGTAGAGCATCTGACAAAGATGTTCGGTTCCAAAAAATCCGCTGCACGCGAGCTGCTTAAAAAAGGCTATGGCCTTGATGAAATACGAAAGCGAACCGATGTTACCATCGCTGCGGACGACGTGTCGTTTGAGGTAGAGCGCGGAACGATATTTGCCTTAATCGGTCTGTCGGGATCCGGCAAATCCACCGTGGTTCGCTGCCTGAATATGCTGCAGCCGCCTACCTCAGGTAAAATCTATTACGAGGGCGAGGATATTGAACAATACACCAAGGAGCAGCTGCGTGATTTCAGACGCAAGAAAATCTCAATGGTGTTTCAAAGCTTTGGATTAATGTCGCACCGCGATGTGCTTGGCAATGTTGCATATGGTCTGGAGATTCGCGGCGTAAAGAAGAGCGAGCGCGAGGAAAAGGCCATGGAAATGATATCAATGGTCGGCCTAAGCGGGTGGGAACACAAAAGCATCTCGAACCTAAGCGGCGGTATGCGCCAACGGGTAGGCATTGCAAGGGCTCTTGCAAATGATCCGGACATCCTGCTGATGGACGAACCCTTTTCCGCACTCGACCCGCTTGTGCGAAAGGAGATGCAGTTTGAGCTGCTTTCCATCCAAGAGAAGCTCAATACCACCGTAATCTTTATTACCCACGATATTGATGAGGCGTTTAAACTCGGCAATACGGTCGCCATTATGAGAAACGGCAGAATTATTCAGACCGCGACACCGGAAGAGATGTCCTCAAACCCTGCGGATGATTATGTGAAGGACTTTATTGACAGCGCCGATAAATCACAGATCTACTGCGTCAAAAACATTATGCAAACACCCGCTTGCTTAATGCGCTCGCGCGACGGTGTGAACCGTGCGTTGAAACAGATGCGCGACAACGGCATATCAAGCGCGTTTGTTGTGGGCGATAAGCTACAGCTGGATGGACTAATTACGCTTGAGCAGGCACTAAGGGTGAAGGCCGGAGAGCTTACAATTCAGGATGCAATTCTTACCGACCTGCCAACCACTACGGAGGATACCTCTATCTCTGACCTTATTCCCATCGCAGCTGAGGCAAAATATCCGATTGCGGTGGTAGACGCTAACAATCGCCTGAGAGGGATTGTTACAAAAGCCAAGGTACTTGCTTCACTGACATGATACAGGGGACATATACTTTAGATGTAAATGCCCGTGCTGTGCAACCAAACAGTAAAACACAAAGAATTAGAACTCCGGAGCTTTTATTCCTCAGCACCATCACGCGGCAATGGCGCCGGTGGTTGCTGCGGGTAGGGGTTTCGGAGTTTAGTCTTCTGTTCGCCGGTTAATACTATCGTATTATCAAAAACAGCACTGTTGTAACAAAGAAACAGATATGCTATATTACTAATAAGGCTTAGGCACAAAAATATGCGAAAGATAGGGTAATGATTATGAGTAAGATTGAGATTGGCACCGTTGCACCTGACTTTGTTTTGTTGGATACCCTTGAGCAAGAGGTTCGTCTTTCGAATTATCGGGGCAAGAAGGTTTTATTGAGCTGGCATCCGATTGCATGGACCGGCGTATGCACCGACCAGATGCGTGCGCTTGAGTACCACTATGATAAATTCGCCGAGCTGAATACTGTTCCGCTTGGGCTTAGCGTTGACCCGAGCGCGTGCAAGAAGGCTTGGGCCGCAGTACTGAGCATTAAAAACGTGCCGCTTCTGTGCGATTTTTGGCCGCACGGTGAGACAGCGAAGGCATACGATATCTTTATTGAGGAATACGGTATGTCTGAGCGCGCAAACATTATTATTGATGAAAACGGGATTGTGAAATGGGTTCGGGTGTACCCTATTGCACAACTGCCCGACATCAACGAGGTGTTCGAGATTCTCAAAAGCCTGTAAAACCATCCATTGCATCTAGTAAACGGGGAAGTATCATTTGCGTTGATACTTCCCCGTTTTATTATTTGTACCGATTGCCCCATGCTCCAATGAGCGGGTTGCAATACCGTTGCCCGGCTTGCCGGGCAACGTACTTGTGGTTCGTTGTTGTTTTATATCTTTGGGCATAGTCAGGCAAAAGCTGTGTTCAATCATCCTATGTAAATCCTCATCCGATACATCCGAGCCAATCGCAACGGTGTTCCAGTGCTGCTTATTCATATGGTAGGCCGGTGTTACTCCGGTATGTACCTGTCGCAGAAAGTCGGCCCGCATCGGCTCACATTTTAGGTTAACACATAAACCGTCACGCTCATAGATAAACGCAAAGGCTTTTTTGTTCTTCTTATGACGTATTGCCGCCCACGCCTTTCCCGCGCTTGGGTCGTCATGAAAGGGATAGTCCTCATACGCGTCCGCGTAGGTAAGACAGTAGTCAATCAGTTCACGCCTTGTCATTGCACGCCCTCCCCCATACCGATAAAACATCGGCTGCTTCGCCCGCCCCGCTCGAGCATTTCGTAATAAGTTGCGGCTCTTACAACCTCATACGCTTTCCCTTTAGGGCGGCATCGCCGCGGCTTTATCATAAGCATCTCCATTGCAATTGCTCCCCCCCGCCTGATGCTCGGGGTACGCATGAAGCACGGCTCACTTTATATTCCAGCGTATCAAAACAAAACCAATCTGTCAATAAAGGGTATGACGATAATCATAGACAAACAACAGAGAAGCCCCGGTCCCCTGATACCGCTCTATAGCGTGATGTATACGGTAAAGCTATTGTTGCATCTGCAAAAGCGTGCGGATCAGACTATGGGCAACGTATGCCACATCATCATCGCTCAAGCGGGTGTGCAGCGGCAGCGTAATCTCGTTTTGGTACTGCGCATACGCGCACGGATAATCCTCGATGTAATATCCAAGCCTTTTATACGCGCTGAACATCGGCAACGGTTTGTAATGCACATTTGCCGAAACTCCCTTTTCCGCCAATTGCTGAATGATTCGGTTTCGCGATACCTCATTATACCCCGCAACCCGCAGCGGATAGAGGTGCATGCTAGACTGCGCATTGTCAAAACTATGCCCGGGCAGGATAAACCTTGCATCACTTAATAACAAGTTGTATAATTCCACAATCTCTTTACGGCGCGCAAGTATCGACCGGTAACGCCGAAGCTGCGCTACACCAATTGCTGCCAACACGTCGGGCATATTGTTCTTATACCCGGGCAGCAGAATATCGTATTCCCAACCGCCCTTCTGCGTCTTTTGGTAGGCATCCTTGGTTTGGCCGTGAAGTGCATACAAGAAGAACTGCCGATACAGGTCCTCATCTCTAATTCCAGAAAGAGAACGCCATGTGATTGCCCCCCCTTCCGCGGTTGTAAGATTCTTCACCGCGTGAAACGAAAAGGCTGAAAAATCTGCGGACGCACCGCTGCGTACACCTTGATAAACCGCACCGAGTGAATGTGAGGCATCAGCGATAACCGCAATGCGTCCCATTGCCTGCTGCAGCACGCTGTTTGTCGAAAAGAGTGCCCTTTTCTCCTCCGCAATTGCGATGAGACGTGTATAGTCGCACATCATGCCCGCAACATCCACCCCAATAATTGCCTTGGTCCTGACGGTGACAGCTTGCTCGGCGAGCGAACAATCAATCAGAAAAGAATCCTTTGCGGTATCAATAAAAACCGGCCTTGCACCTACATGTAAAATAACACTTGCCGTCGCGGTATAGGTGTACGGCGTGGTGATAACCTCATCCCCTTCCCCAATTCCCAATACGCGCAGGGCAAGCTCCATCGCCGCCGTAGCGGAGTTAAGACATACAAACTGTTTGGTACCGCAAAACCCGGCAAGTCCATGCTCAAGCTCGCGAGTCTTAGGCCCTGTGGTAATCCAGCCGGAACGCAGCACCGCCACAACCTCGTCAATCTCCTGTTGTGTAATATCCGGGGGAGAAAATGCAACCTCTCTGTCCATCCAATCATCTCCTAATTCCATAAACATACCGGATAGAACTATACTCGGTGTAAGCCAGCTTACTTGCTGGTTACTTTAAAAGTTGTTATACTACATAGTTTTTTAGCATTACCTTTTTTGCACAGTTTATGCCGAAACCACAAAAACTCTTTTGCGTGCCTATGTGCCGGATTTGACGGCATTATGGTATGTGTTATAATATGGGTACCATTCAAGTAATTATCATACTATACCGACAAACAATTGCCTGTACCGAGTAAATATGAGAGGACGGATTGCAATGATAACCCCAAAAACCACCCGGTTCCTGACCGCCCTTGCTTGTATTGTCTGCCTTGTTGTATCCATTATGTTGCCTTCATGTACAAATGGTGCGGTTGACGATGTCATTTCCGACCTGCCGCCAGAGGTATCCCACGAACCGGCACCCATAGAGCAAACCGAGCAAAACGGCGATTGGCCGGACGAGTTTTCGCTGTGTGAGGCTTATAAGGATGATTTTCTGATCGGCACAATCTATACGGATGCCAGCAAAACCGGCAAGGATAATGTGCTTACCTTACGGCATTTTAATGCCATTACACCGGAAAATATTATGAAGCCCGAATACATGCAACCCTCAAACGGCTCCTTCTACTTTAACGAATCCGATGTTATGATGGATTTTGCACAGCAAAGCAACCTTAAGGTTATCGGTCACACACTTGCTTGGCATCAGCAAACCGGAGATTGGCTTGGCAAAAATGTAAGCCGCGAGGAAGCAATTGGGCAGCTCCGCAATCACATCACAAATATTGTTGGCAAATATAAGGGCAAGATTATTGCATGGGACGTTGTGAATGAAGCGATTGCAGACGATGCCACCCTGCCCGCTGACGGCGATTGGACCAAGTGTCTGCGTAAAACCCAGTGGCTGGACTCAATTGGCAGCGATTATATCGCCTTGGCGTTTACGTTTGCACGCGAAGCAGACCCTGACGTTACGCTATATTACAACGATTATAATCTGGATTCAAAGAAAAAAGCGGATATTGTTTATGCCATGGTCAAGGATCTGCGCGAAAAAGACATTCCGGTTGATGGGATCGGCATGCAGGGACATTACAATCTTGATACCTCCCCAAACTCGGTAAAAGCAGTCCTTGAGATGTTTAGCGAGTTGGGCGTTGAGATTAGCATTACCGAGCTTGATATTACCGTAAACGATGCAACCGCCGCGGGATTAACCGAAGAGCAGGAGATTAAGCAAGCAATTGTATACGCACAGCTCTTTAGCGCGTTCAAGGAGTATAAGGACGCTATTGCTCGTGTTACCTTCTGGGGCTATGTGGACAACAAAAGCTGGCGTGCAGAGCGGTTCCCCTGCCTGTTCAATGCAGACTTTACACCCAAGCAGGCCGCCTACGCGGTACTCGATCCCGAAAAATATCTTACGCTGCACAATGTAGAAACCGCCGTACCCGCTAAGATTGCAGAGGCAAAGTATGGGTCGCCTGTCATTGACGCAGAGATTGACGATGTATGGGGCACATGCCCTGAGATTACCGTCAACAACGCTGCAATGGCATGGGAGGGCGCAAAGGGTACGGTTCGGGTGCTTTGGGATGAAACAACCATCTATGTATTGTTTGAGGTAATGGACAGCGTTTTGAATAAATCCTCCCCCAACGAATATGAGCACGATTCGGTAGAAATATTCTTAGACCAGAACATGGGCAAGACCGCATTCTATGAGACAGACGACGGACAGTATCGTGTGAACTTTGAAGGGTTGGAATCGTTCGGAACGATTCCCGATAAAACCGGTTTTGCTTCCAAAGCAAAAATAATTGATGGCGGTTATCTGATAGAGATGGCTATTCCGCTCGTTCTGGAGGCGAAGGAAGGTATGAAGATGGGCTTTGACGCACAGGTAAATGATAGCGATGATACCGGCGCGCGCCAAAGCATTATGAAATTCAATGACTTGACCAACAACTCCTATCTCAGCGCGGAAAAATGGGGCGAACTTTTGTTGGTAAAATGATAGCAGCATCAATAATTCTGTAAAGTAAAAACAGAGCATATGAAGCATTCCGGCAAGGAAGCTCATATGCTCTGTTTGTTTTCAGGTATTATATCCTCTGCAGATGTTTATATGTTGTTATATTTTTATGTATATTTGTTTTATCAAACGGCTTGAATATCACGTTCTTATGCTTTAGCTTAGGCAGAATAGACACAAATCCCTGATTGGCAAGAAGACTGCCCTCATAGATGTTCAGGTGCTCGTCGTGGTCGGCGTGGTTGCTGTGCAGGTAAACGGTGTGGCAGAACCCCTCCATTTCGTTGTAAAACTGTTGCAACGGAATCCCACTGTAAGCGAGTGCGTGACCAATATCACACGCTAAACCCAAATTACTGCAGTTTATACCTTTGACAATCCGAAGCAAAATCTGCGGGGTATATTCAAAGGTGTTGCATAAAGATATCCGTATTCCGTCCGTTTCCTGTAAGATGGCTTTCCAGAAGCGAATGGAATTTTGCACATATGTATCGTCATAAAAATCAAGCTTTATCATTGGTAAAAAGTTGGATAGGTATATGATTTCTTGGCTGCCGATTTGCTTTGCAAACGAGATGCTCTCAAGCACCTTCTGCTTTACAATCTCTGCAATCTGTTTTTCGGCTGCGGCAGGATTAAGATCGATGTAAGGCCCGTCTGTGATGACTATTTTACCATACCGTTTACTTAAAAAAGCATCTGCATCCATTTGATACGGTGTATTAAGATAATTGGTATACAAAGGGTTCTCAACATTGATAATATCAATCTCGGGCAGTATCTCCTCCATAATGCTACTAATATCAAAGCCGACTCCTAACATAACATTCCCTCGTTTAAAGCATTTTCTTGTATTATATACAACATATGTTCTTATTACAAGTGCTATTGCAGTCCGCTGTGGCTGTTTTTCATAATCCATGCTCGAATCTTTTGATTGCCCGGAAAATAGATTCAAGCCCCCGCCCCTCCTTTTTCCCGCAAGCCGCCGGCAAACTATAAGCGAATCATAAAAAGATTTTTGATTGAAATCCAGTCAACCTTTTACCCGGAATATCAAGTGCGCCCACGTATTTTGCAATGCTATCATTAGCGGTGCGTGGCCTTTATTCACCTTTTAAACCGTTTTACAAAGCCGGATAGATATGCTACAGTATTGAAGCAATAGCATCCTTGCGGGCAAGAAAACTTTGCGCTGTGCACAGGATGCGTACTAGAAAAGGAGCCGATGCGAAATGTATAAAGCTATCATTGCCGACGACGAGGTGGCCGTCCGCCGTGGTCTTGTAAACCATTTCGACTGGGCCAAACACGGCATCGAGATAGTAGGTGTGTTCGACGACGGCGCGCCCGCATTGGAATTTGTGCGCAGGAACGGGGTAGACCTTATCGTCACCGATGTGCGCATGTCCCACACCGACGGCATTACACTTGCCAAAAGTGCGCTGGAGCTCTGGCCTGATGTAAAGATCGTGTTCGTAAGCGGCTACGCGGACGTGGACTATCTGCGGGACGCTTTGAAAATGGATGCCGTGGACTACATCCTCAAGTCCATCGACATCGAAGAACTGGATGCGGTAATCACCAAGGTAGTGGGAATGCTGGAGCAAAAGCGCGCTGAACAGCAGATCTTGGAAGACATGACGAAAAAGCTGGAGCAAAGTATGCCACTGCTGCGTCACCGCCGATTAAGTGCGCTTTTGAAAGAAAGCGATGAGAGCGAGGAAAACATCCTTCAGAGCATTGAATTTTTGGGTATTCCGCTGGACAGTAAAACCCATTATGCCGTGCTGGTGCTACGTCTGCAACCCAAGTCGAAATGGCTGGTGATGGGCAGCATGCCGGAGGCCAAACGCGTCACCTTCAGCATGACCATCGAAGCGATGTTGGAGCGTGTATTGGCCGAGTACAGCGTCAGCGTGGTATTCAAGGATCGTTTTTCCGAGTACATCGCTATTTTGAATGTGGAACACGACGAGTACGAGGAGGATCTGCTAAGCGTAGCCGGACGGCTGCAAGCACAGATTCAAAACGAGATGAACCTTGCTACCATGATCGGTATCAGCAAGCCGTTTCGTGGGCTGCGCAGCATCTGGAGTGCATACGAAAATGCGTGCGAAGCCATCAGCCGATGCTACCTCATCGGCAAGGATATCCCCATCTCCATTCAGAAGTACGAGGACGATGGCGGCCGTTCCCTGCGCGAACAGGCGGAAAAGGATATCTGCGACAGCATCCTAAACGGAGATCTCGCCGAGATGCGCGGCGCGCTGGGCCGCGCCATCGCAGGCACACGGGCTTTGCGCAGCGGGGACGAACAGCAAAATTTCATGCTGTTCCTGCTTTTGCTGCCCACAAGGCTGCTGACCAATATGCGCACCGAAAACATGGGGCCGTATGCGTCACACTGCAAGCTGATTGCCGGCTTCTTGCAATGCAGCGACCTCAACGAACAGGAGGTGATGCTGCTCTCCGTTTACGAGGATCTTACACAGCATCTGCAGAATATGAGCACGCCGCATACAAACACGGTCATCAAGCGTGTGCGGGAGATTATCACCGCCCAATATATGGAGCAGCTCTCCATCACAAGTCTTGCCGAAGCTGTTTATCTCACGCCCACCTATCTGTGCGTGCTGTTCAAGCAAGCCACAGGCAAAACCATCAACGAGTACATCACACAGGAACGCCTAAACAAAGCTAAGGGGTTTCTCGCCCAAACCAACATCCATCTGTACGATGTGTGCTATAAAGTGGGCTACCTCTCCCCCAGCTACTTCTCCCGCATATTCAAAAAATACACGGGCCAGACGCCGAGCGAATACCGTGAAAGCGCTATGCTTACCACACGGCCCGTGCACATAGAGGAGGTTGACGCGCTGTGACAACCCTCCCACAGCCGATGCCCAAAAAACAGATGGCACCCCCTGTACCGGGCAGCGTAAAGCTGGGGCGCGCCCGCAGCGCCGTCCGTTTGCTGATGTTCGTGCTTTTGGTGGCAGCTTTTCTCTTTTTGACGCTGGCCTTGTTTTACTACACCCGTAACACCGCTGAAGCCATGGAGACAGAGCTGTGCCAGAAGATGCAGGTATCGGCGGAACAAACCCGCAATAACATCGACTACCGCTTTGAGCAGGCGGCGGAAAGTGCCTCGGCTCTAATCGGCACGCTGTACCCATACCTCAATTCCGATGCGGACATGACCATGCAATTGCAGGAATACGCCGAGATTCGCCGCACCCTGGCAGAACAGCTGGACAAACACATGATCTCGCGGCTGCGCCTGTACGTACCAGACGACAAGATTTATTCAGATCAGCAGACCCTTCTATATTCCCTCAATCCGCTATCCAAGCTTGGCGGTGAGGATTCCATCTATCAGAATGGCGGCGTGTTCTGGAAAGAGACCCACTTCGTAAGCCTTGGCATGGCAAATCCCTCGGCGGTCATTTCCTGCGCTGTGGCGCTGAAAAGCCAGGCCGACTACGACCGGCTTGCCGGCGTGCTATTCGCAGATGTGGGTGTGGCTCAATTTCAGGAGATCTTGGCCGTCGGCAACACCGACAACGAAGAACGGCTTCTTGTCAACACAAGCGGTGCGATTTTGGCCGATGCAGACGGCACCCGCCTTGGGAAGATTGTCTTTACACCGCAGCAAATGGAGCAGATTTGTGCTCAGGACTCCGGCTATCTGCTGGAGCGGGGCGTCATCCTTGCCTTCAGCCGTCTGGAAACATCCGACTGGTACATTGTCACTTCTGCAGCCCGCGGTCAGGCATACACCATGGACGCGGGAACCCTTAACACCATCGTAGCCATGTGGGTAGTAGCCTGCCTGATTCTGTTCATCATCGCCGTCACAGCCACGTTCAACTTAAACCTCAACCACACGGTAGGCCGCATTAATGCTGCGATTCGCACGCTGGAAGCGGAGGGCTCCTCCGGCAGCACGGCGTCCGCTACGTCCCCACACCGGCACAAAGGTGCTTTTATCTCGCTGGAGCGCGACACCGAGCAGATTGTGCGCACTATCACAGATATGGTAGACGCCCGCTACCGCGACCGTCTCGCTATCTCCGAATACCAGATGGAATCGCTGCAGGCGCAGATTAAGCCGCACTTTCTGTACAACACATTGGACGTCATCAAGTGGATGATCCTCGACCAAAACCCTGACGACAGCGTATGGATGGTGAACGCGCTCTCTAAGTATCTGCGCATGAGTATTAATAAAGGCGAGGCCATTGTGCCCCTGTCCGAGGAGCTTACCCTCATTCGTACGTATCTGGGCATTATGCAAAGGCGCTTTGCCAATCAGTTTGAGGTGGAATACGACTTGGACGATACAGCCATGGGGTGCCTGATCCCTAAGCTTTCGCTGCAGCCTCTGGTAGAAAACGCTCTGCTGCACGGTATATTGTACTGTGACAAGTCCGATAAGCGTCTCATCATCCGCGCTTGGCGCTCGACCAAAGCCTATGGGGTAGAAATTGAGGATAACGGCAACGGTATGACGCCCGAAGCAGCGCAGCGTCTTACTGAGATGGACGTGCACCCCAGCAAAAGCTACGGTGTGGCCAACGTGCGCAAGCGCCTTGACATCTTCGGTCACGGCCGGTGTAATTTTTCCATCTCCGCCCGTGAGGGTCTTGGCACCTGCGTGATGATTGAGCTACCCGTCCAGACACACGACAGCGTCTGACCCTTCAGGGCATGCAGGATCTCCCTGTAATTTGTGTCCCCTTATTGCCCAGTAAAGCATACACCGCACGGTCCGATGCGCATATCGAACCGTGCGGCTTTATCATTGACAGCGATTAATTGGCAGCGGCCTTGTTTGCATAATTACAAAAATCTACGCCATCTTGCCTTTTCCTTTTACCCTCTTTTTATCACTACACGGTGCGGTGTATTGGGCATCTGTCTCATTCCTTCAATTCTGTTTCATTCCTTTTCTGCCGGTGCCAAAAGGCACGGGTACATTTTTGTTGGAAGTCCACAAGGCTTTGCAATCATGCAATAAACACAAAAAGAACGGACAAGGAAACGAAAAATTGCAACATTTACACAAGTCGTGGAGGTGCACTATAATAAAAGTAAAGAAACACAGTCCAGGACAACAACTCCCTGGCAAATGGAAAGAAGGGGCACACTCCAATGAAAACAGCAAAAATTTCTGCAGCGCCCCCCGGTAGTCTTGAAAAAAAGCCGGGGCTAAGGCACAAAATACACAGCTTTTTCGTGTATGTAAAGAATCATCCCACCATGTATCTTTTACTAATCCCGGGGTTGTTCTTCCTTATCATCTACAAAATTGCACCGCTGTACGGCATCCTGATTGCCTTCAAGGATTACAACATCTTTTTAGGCAATAATCCATTTGACGCCATCGCTCTGAGTGATTGGGCGGGGCTGGAGCACTTCCGGCGGCTGTTCGCAAGTTCCCAATTTTTGAAGGTGCTGTCCAATACGCTGGTCATCAATGGGCTGAAAATTGTGTGGTTGTTCCCTCTCCCCATCATCTGCGCGATCCTGCTCAACGAGATTCGCAGCGCCACTTACCGCAAATTTACTCAAACGGCGATCTATGTGCCGTATTTCTTTTCGTGGGTGGTTATCTTCGGCGTTTTCTATTCCCTGTTCGGCTCCTACGGTATCGTCAACACCGTCATAACTGCGCTGGACGGCACGCGCATCGGCTTTTTTACAGACAACAGTATCTTTCGAAGCGTGCTGGTATTTACCGAGGGCTGGAAAGAGATTGGATATAACACGGTAATCTATCTTGCCGCCATTACGGGCATTGACGTAACGCTGTACGAGGCCGCCCGCGTGGATGGAGCCGGCAAGTGGCGCCAAATTTGGAACATTACCTTACCTAGCCTGATGCCCACCATCGTGCTGATGCTCATCCTCAAGGTCGGCTACGTGCTTGAAACCGGCTTCGAGCAGGTGCTCGTTTTCTACAACCCCGCCGTGTACGAGACGGCGGATATTATTCAGACCTACGTCTACCGCTTGGGCATGGGACAGATGGATTTTTCGATGTCCACGGCGCTTGGCCTGTTCAACTCGGTGGTGGCATTTATCCTAATTGTGAGTGCCAACGCCGTCAGCCGCAAGCTGCTGGGCCGTAGTATTTGGTAAGAAAGGGGAGACACAGCGTATGATACAGATAAAAAACAAGGCACAGTACCGCGAAAACTCCATCCCTCTGTCCACTAGCGAGAAGCTCCTCTCCGGCCTTGCCTATGTGCTGATGGCCGTGTTAAGCCTGCTGGCTATACTGCCTTGCATACATGTCATCTGCAAGGCAATCAGCAACGGGCCGGATGTTACGGCGGGCAATGTCTACTTCTGGCCCGTGGGCTTCCAGTTGGAGACCATCACCTATGTACTCACCAAAACTCCGTTTCTCACAGCCTTGAAAAATTCCATCATCGTCACTGCCCTTGGCACGGCGCTGAGTCTATTCACCACCATCACTACCGCCTACCCCCTATCCAAGCCCAATTTTAAGGGCCGCAAAATCATCACAATGCTATACGTTGTTAGTATGGTGTTTTTCGGCGGTATGATTCCCGCCTATATGGTGGTACGCAGCTTGGGTTTACTGGACACCTACGCCGCGTGCATCCTGCCCTTTGCCATCGTGCAGTTTAATATGTTCATCGTGAAAAACTACTTCGAGGGTCTGCCCGAGAGTGTGGAGGAATCCGCTCGAATCGACGGTGCAGGAGACCTGCGCACGCTGATCTCCATCGTATGCCCCATGTCCAAGCCTGTTATTGCCACCGTGGGCCTGCTGTACGCCATCAACTACTGGAACAACTACTTTCATGTGATGATGTACACCAAATCCGCTGATATGAACACCTTGCAGGTGTACCTATACAACCTCATCAATAATAGTCAGGCTCTTGCCGAAAACCTAGTTAGTGGAAACTTTATGCTTAACATCACGTCCGAGGGGATGGTGGCGTCGGCGGTTACCATATCTATCATCCCCATGCTGGTGCTCTACCCCTTCGTGTCAAAGTTCATGGTACAGGGCATCACTATCGGATCTGTAAAGGGCTAAGCTATATGACGAATCCTTTCCGGAACTCCGGTAAGCGATAAAACAAATGAAACAAATGGGAGGTAACAAGATGAAAAAAGCATTTTCTATTCTGTTAATCACAGCACTGCTGCTCACCTGTCTTGCCGGTTGCGGCGGAGAGAACAGCTCTGCTACCCCCAGCGTGCCCAGCGGCGAAAGCCAAAGCACCGCGGACAACGTGCCCGCGTTGAAGGGGCCCGGCAACGTAACGCTCAAACGTATGGGCTATAATATCGCCTGGGACCCGAATGCTGATATCGTGGCGGGTGTGATTAAAGAGTCCACCGGATATGATGTGGAGTATTACACCCTGCCTGCCGAAAATGCGAACGAAAAGCTTGTGATGGAGGTTTCCGGCGGGGCCGACTACGACATCATACAGTGTTCACCCAATCAGTTTCAGATGCTGATGAGCCAGGGCGCTCTAACACCTTTGAACGATTTGTTGGAAGTCTACGGCAAGGATATCTTAGATGGTGTGTCTGAGGATTCTTGGCGCGCGTGCTCTGATGAGCAGGGTAACATCTACGGCATCCCATACAAATACCCATATCCTCAAGAGATTGACTCTTTCATGGTATGCCGTTGGGATCTGATGGAGGCAGCCGGCATTGAGGCTATCCCCACCACCATCGACGAGTTCTATGACTGTTTGGTGCAACTCAAAAAACACTATGGCAATGAGTACATCATCTTTTCCGGTCCGCTGCGTGAAGTGTCCGAAGGCAATGCAAACTGGGTGTTCCCCAAGGCCATCGCGGCCGCGTTCGGCATCTACAACGACTGGATGGTGGACGATGACGGCAACGTGTACTACATGACCGAGGCCGAGGGCTTCTCCGACATGATCGAGTTCTTGACCAAGTGCAGCAACGAGGGCTTATTGGATTCCGACTGGGTCGTGAATACCACCGCTACCGTGAATGAGAAGTTCGCCGGCGGCAAGGCCATTATTGCCCAGAACAATCGCGCCGGCCTTGGGGTTACTACCCCTGCCATCATCGAGACCCTTGGAATCGGCTATGACGATCTTGCTTACATCAATGCTCTAAAGGGAACCGATGGCACCTGCAAATATATGCGCACCGAGGCGATCAACCATATTTCCGTTATTCTGCGCAGCTCACAAAATGCCGCCGACGCAGTCAATTGGATTAGCCTTAAACAGAAAGATCAGCTTTTCATCAACATCGGTGTGGAGGGTACTCACTTTAATTATGACAAAGATGGCAGCATTGCGCCTATCAACCCCATCTTTGCGGATGAGCGCGGTAACTCCTATTGGTACAACGACTCCACCAACGAGCAGGAGTTCGCATTCCAGTGGCCGTCCCGCGTACGCAAATCCGACGCACAGTGGGCAGGCTTTGAGGGTGTCACCCTGTATGCCAATGAGAATATGCCTGAAATTTTTGTAAACAATGACTTCGCATTCAAACCTGGCACAGAGAACTATTCTAAGTACAATACAGCGCTGTTCAACAATCTCAACGATTACATTCTTCAGGTCATGGCCGGAACAAAGACGATGGACGATTTGTCTACCTTCCAATCTGACTGGTCCGTTGCCGGCGGTGATGCCGTCCGCAACGAGCTGCAGACTTGGTACGCCAGCTTCTACGGCTGATACTAATCCGCACACCACCGCACAGGGGGGCTCTCAGGCCCCCCTGTTTTTGCGTAAAACCAAAGGGGACACGCAACAAGAATGCTTCCGGTGGCGCCTATTATATGCTGTATCGTACGGTCTCTGCTTTGATGTATTCCATCAATATCTTGTGTCTTTCGGCATATTGAATCTCCCGGTGGCAGGATGTCCATCTCGCCAATGCGGTGCCGCTTTCGCCCACCCCATATCTTATACCATTCCAGGGGACTACCCCAACTATTGACATAGAGTCAAAAGAAATGGCGTACTCTGTGGCTCAAATTCCACAAAGTACGCCATTCTGCCCTTGTTTTTACCGGCTCTCAAACCTTTTCTCGCGTATGCGCGCTCCAGTACACAACGGCACAGCATATTGAACTAATTTTCCACTCACCCCTCGGGTCGACTATATCACCGCGCCCCATTCGCGCAATGTGCTCTGCAACGCAGGAATGTCCACGGCATGTACGCCCACACCGTCGGCGGCGCATTGCGCGGCCGCGCAGCCCGCTGCCTGCCCCAAGCCCATTATAGATGCCTGCACCCGCACAGAGGCCGACGCCACCTGATCCGCCGAGAAGCAACGTCCCGCCACCAGCAGGTTATCAAAACCGGATACGATCAGTGAACGGTACGGGATATAGGCCGCATCCTTCAAAAACACCACTTCCTGGGTAGTATCCCCAGCGGTATGGATATCCACGGGGTGCGCCCCACGCCCAATGCTGTCCTCAAAATGTACGCCGTTTACGTATTCCTCGCCGGTGAGCACATGCACACCCTTCACATGACGTGTCTCGCGCACACCTGCCTGAGTTGCGGTAGAAATGAGATACGCGTTTTCAAATTCCGAGAAATGTTTCTTCAGCAGCGCCACCAACGCGTGCACATCCTCACGCAGACGGCATTCCGCACGAGTGGCCTGTGCTGGATCCAGCATATCGGCTGGGGTGCGAGTCATATTCACCATCACCCGACCCGGCCTGTGAATGCTGCAAAACCACGGGCCGCCAAATACGGGAACATCCCCGGTCTGCGCCAGTTCACGAAGCTTTTCCTGAATACGTACATGATGATAATTGAGCCCCTGTTTTTCATGGTGAATTAACTCCAATGTGTCCGTATCTACGCCTCCCAAGCAGAAACATAAAGACGGAGGTTGTAGCGGTAATGTGTGTGTCTGCATAGGTACATCCATCATTGCACACAAATCACCGTCGCCGGTGCTATCGATCACATATTTCGTCTCTAGAGCCTGCGGGCCGCTCTTGGTGTCCACAATTACATGGGTCACGTGACCGTTTTCCTGCACACAACCTGTCAAGTATGCGTGAAAATGCAATTCCACTCCGCTCTCCAGCAACATGCGTTGAGCGATTAGTTTATAGCACTCCGGGTCGTGAGAGACGTTGCCCAGCGGGTGCTCAACCCTTGCACCATCTGCTTCCACCATACGCTGAACAAATTCCCAGGGGATGCCGCCACACACTAGTTTCTCGTTATAGGTAAATACACTTATCGGCACCACAAAGGCAGCGGTGGCCATGCCGCCCACAAAGCCGTAACGTTCCACCAGCGCAGTGCGTGCACCCATGCGGGCCGCCGCCACAGCCGCAATCCAACCGCCTGGACCCCCTCCGCATACTACCACATCGTAGTTACCTACCACAGGCACATTCCGTGTTTGCAAGACCTGTTCCATCTTCACATCTCTCCTTAATAATTGTAAGGGACTCGTTGTTGGTTCTACTCTTATAATACTATTCGATCACTACCGTCCGCAAGAGCCCGCGCCTATGTTTGAAAAAAAACAATAGAATCATAACAAAGCAACACTTGAAAAGCAGTGCTCAAGCCGAATTAAATCAACGAATATTGCGCTATCGCATGTTCAATATTACGGAGACTCTGCCTGAAGCATATAAAGCCGCAAGCAGTCAGCTTACAGTTTTAATGTCCCTCATAGCGAAACGTCAGCCGCTTCGCTATGAGGGACATCGAAGCAACATTCCCTGCGCAACCCCTCAGCATTACTGGGGAAATTTACAGCCGCATGCTCCATATCGCGGGAGCACTGGCGGAAATACATAAACCCGCAAGCAATCAGCGTGCGGGTTTAAATTAGTGGCTCCCCAAGTTGGACTCGAACCAACGACCCTGCGGTTAACAGCCGCATGCTCTACCGACTGAGCTATTGAGGAATATTTAAGAATAAATATATGTGTAGATAACTGGTTTGATACCAACCCG
>JAEZTV010000024.1 GCA_023421245.1 Bacillota bacterium
ACACTCTTCATGAAAGATGTGGCCTCCTTGTCGGTGTTGTTAGGTGTTGTAACTCAACTTTAACCGATTTGGCCTCATCTTTCACTTCTTTTTTTTTAAAATGTCCAATATCTATTGTAGTCCTACAATTTGTGCTATTAATGTACAACAGTATTACTTGCAATGGGATATAAAAAGATGGTACTATAGGTGCATATGAGTAAAGAGTTTCCGTGCGTCTGGGGCTGGTTTTGCTAAACCGGACAACCACGCAATAGCACCTGCCCTTTACCCGCCTTTTGCGCAGCAGGGGAACGTGTGAAACAGGGAGAGTGATTACCATGCCGCCTTTTACCAAGCGCCGCCATGACGGAACCTACATTCAGGGCCGTGAGGCCTACAGCAAGCTAATGCCGCATATTATGCGTACGCGCACCGAATCGCTGGTGTTCTACCCCATTGAGATTAATGTGGAAAAGGCACTGCGCTATATGGATTTAAAGCGTGCCGAGGGGATAAAGATAACGCTGTTTAACATCGTGCTTGCCGCCATTGCGCGCACCGCGATGGAATACCCGAAGATCAACCGCTTTGTTGCGGGACGCAGGCTGTATGCACACAACAAGTTTTGCGCTTCGTATGTGGTAAAGCGTCAAATGACGCTGGAGGGTGACGACAGTCTGGCAAAGATTACATTTAATCCGGAGCATACACTGTTTGAAAATGCCGCCAGCATGAACGAATGCCGCCGCGTGATCAAAAAGGGTGCGCAGGGCGGTGTGGATAAGATTATTGTGTACTTTTCCAGATTGCCGCGTTTTATGCTGCGGATTGTCTCGTTTATGATAACAAGGCTTGAGTATTCGGACATGCTGCCGGCCTCGTTTTGCGACAGCCTGCCCTACTACTGCAGCGTGTTTGCCTCAAACCTTGGCAGCATTGGTGCGGATGCCCCGTTTCACCACCTGTACGAATGGGGGACCTGCTCCATTTTTCTTACGGTTGGCAGAACGTTTGATAAGCTGGTGCTGGAGGAGGACGGAATCGTACGCAACGTAAAGCACGCGAACATCCGCGCAACCATTGATGAGCGTATCTGCGACGGATTTTACCTTTCGCGTGCGCTGGACTTTTTTGCGCGGTTGCTGCAAAACCCTGAGCTGCTGGAGATCTCACACACCGAGTATCGCGCACGCGGCAGAAAAACCGGTAAGGTGGCGACAACGGTGTAGTGCGGCGGCTTTTTGCCTACAATGATATCAGAATATCTGTAAGCTTTACACCCTAAGCACAGGAATGGAGTGACTATTTTTTATGAACCGTTTTCTCTATAAGCTCGAAAAAATGATTCGCAAGGTTGCGGTGCCAAACCTTATGTTGTATATCACCGGCGGCATGCTGCTGATGTTTATCATCAGCTACCTTATGCCGGGCATTGTGGAATTTCAGGGGCAGCAGACCACCGTGCTCGGCCTTTTAACCCTTGACCGTAATGCGCTGTTTGCAGGGCAGGTATGGCGGCTTATTACCTATATCTTTTTACCGCCTAATTCCAGCCCGATCTTTATTTTACTATCGCTGTACTTCTACTATATGATCGGCACAAACCTTGAGAGTCACTGGGGTACGGCAAGGTTTAACCTGTACTACCTTTTGGGTATGCTGGGCACTACAATTGCCGCGCTGATTGCGGGGTATGGCACCAACATGTACCTCAACTACTCGCTGTTCTTTGCGTTTGCGGTATTGTTCCCCGACACGCAGATAATGCTGTTTTTTGTTATCCCGCTTAAGATTAAGTATCTGGCCTATGTCAACGCGGCATTCTTTGGCATTAGCTTTATCTTTGGCTCGTGGGCAATGCGTGCTGCAATTCTTGCATCGCTGCTCAACTTCTTTTTGTTTTTTGGTGGCGATTTCATTAAGCGCATCCGTGAACAGCGGCAGTATTCAGCCACACGCCGAAACTTCCGGCGACAGAATAACAACCGCTGGCAATAGCGACTATGATTTTTCGTCGTCAGACGGCAAAGGCGGTTTTACAAACAATTGAGAATAAAAAAGACGCGCGTCATTGACGCAAAGACGCCGCTGTGGCTTATTAGCTACCCGATCTTTATTGAAATTCTTTTGCATATGCTGGTGGGCAATATCGACCAGTTTATGCTTAGCCGCTACAGCGATAACGCAGTCGCTGCCGTGGGCAACGTCAACCAGATTATCGGAATCGTTTTTGTTTTGTTCTCGGTGCTTGCGGCCGCCACTACTATTTTGGTGTCGCAGGCGCTGGGCGCGAAGGATTACGACAAGGTAAGTGAAATTTACTCGGTGGCGGTGTATGTTAATCTTGCATTCGGCCTTTTGGTGAGTGCCGCCATGACGGTGTTTGCCCGCCCCATTCTTGGCCTTTTGCATACGCCGCCTGAGCTGATGACGGACGCGATGGCTTATCTGCATATTGTGGGCGCGGGGCTGTTTGGCCAGGCCGTAATCTCGGCGATGGGCGCCATCTTCCGTGCGAACGGGCATGCTATGTATGGTATGCTGGTATCGCTGGGGGTAAATATCATCAACATCATCGGCAACGCGCTGCTGCTGTACGGCTGGTGGGGGCTGCCCCGCATGGGCGTTGCGGGTGTCGCAATCTCAACGCTGGTTAGCCGGTTTATCGGTTTGATTTTGCTGCTGGTGCTGTTCCACCGCAAGATTACGGGCACGATCAGCCTGAAATACCTGCGTCCGTTTCCGCGTGCAACCTTGGTTCGGCTGCTGCGGGTGGGGGTACCGTCGGCGGGGGAAGAGCTTATGTACAACTCGGCCGAGACGGTTGTGCTGGGCTTTGCCAATACGATGGGTGCGGTGGTGCTTACGGGCAGGGCATATGCATACATCATTGCGTGGTTTTCGGTACTGTATACCGTAGCGGTCTCGGATGGTACGCAGATTATTGTCGGGCATCTCATCGGTGCGGGAGATGAAGAGGGGGCAAACCGCCGCGTGTTTAAAACGCTGTGGCCCGCTGTTTTGGTGTCGGTGTGCATTACAACCGTCATCTATCTTAATGCCGATGTTTTACTCGGGATATTTACCGATAACCCCGAGGTTATTGCCATTGGCAAGCAGCTGCTGCTGATGGAGATTGTGCGGGAGCTTGGCAGTACGTTTAATGTGATTATTATCCGTTCGCTGCAGGCGGCGGGTGATGTTCGGTTCCCGGTGGTGATCGGTATTGTGTCGATGTGGGGCGTTATGGTGCCGATGGCTTACCTGTTCGGCGTTCACCTCGGCCTTGGGCTGCTTGGCCTGTGGATTGGCGTTGCCATGGACGAATGTGTGCGCGCGGTGATTGTATTCATCCGCTGGAAGAGCGGGCGCTGGCGCGGTAAGGCACTTGTTGGTGTAAACGCCGTAAAATAGCTTTTTTCTGCATCAATTCAAAATTTGTATTTAATAAAGAACGGACAAGCTGAATGATGGATAAAAAGATCCGCGTTATCGACGCGAAAACCTCGCTTTGGATTGTAACCCTTCCAATCTTTATTGAGATGCTCCTACATATGCTGGTGGGTAACATCGACCAGCTGATGGTCAGCCGCTTTTCAGATAACGGAGTTGCTGCCATCGGCAACGTCAACCAGATTATCAACCTTGTGTTTATTCTGCTTAGCGTGCTTGGAACGTCCGCAACCATTATGATATCGCAAGTGCTCGGCGCGAAGGATTATGGCAGGGTATCCGAGATCTATTCGGTGGCGGTCTATGTGAATCTTGCGTTTGGCCTTGTGCTGAGCACAGTGCTTGTAGTATTTGCGCGCCCCATTTTGCGCTTGCTGCAGACCCCTGCCGAGCTGTTTGAGGACGCGGTAATCTACCTGATGCTGGTGGGCAGCGGTATATTCTGTCAGGCGGTGATTGTCACGCTCGGCGTAATATTTCGCGCAAACGGGCACACCAAGCACACCATGTACGTTTCAGTTGCCGTAAACCTGATTAACATTGCAGGCAATGCGCTGCTATTGTACGGCTGGTGTGGGTTGCCCCGCATGGGAGTTGCGGGTGTTGGTATTGCAACACTGGTCAGCCGTATTATCGGCATGCTGCTGCTGCTTGTGCTGTTTAAGCGAACGATAACGGGCAGTATCTCGGTAAAATATCTGCGCCCCTTTCCGTTTGCCACGCTCATAAAGCTTTTGCGTATCGGTATTCCCGCAGGCGGAGAATCGCTTATCTACTCCCTTGCCCAGACACTGCTGCTGGGCTTTGCCAACACCATGGGCGCCGTGGTTTTGTCGGCAAGGGCATATGCCTCTATCATCGCGTGGTTTTCATGGCTGTATGCCGCCGCCGTGTCACAGGGCACGCAGATTATTGTCGGGCATCTGATCGGCGCGGGAGATGAGGACGGTGCCGACCGCCGCGTGCGCAGGACACTGTGGCCCGCTGTTTTTGTTTCGCTTGGCGTTACGGTGCTCATCTATTTCAGCGGAGGCGCACTGCTCGGGGTTTTTACCGACAACCCCGAGATTATCGCCATTGGCAGACAGGTGCTGCTCGTTGAGATTGTGCTGGAGCTGGGGCGTGCGTTTAATATGATAATTATTCGCTCGCTGCAGGCGGCGGGGGATGTGCGATTCCCCGTTGCCGTAGGCGTGATGACGATGTGGGGCGTAATGGTGCCGGTTGGATACCTGCTGGGTGTACATCTTGGGCTTGGACTGATGGGGCTATGGATCGGCGTTGCGTGCGATGAGTGTCTTCGTGCGGGCATTATGTTCCTACGCTGGAAGCGCGGCCATTGGCGCGGCAGGGCAGTTGCGAAAGCAGGCATCGCCACGGGATGATATCTGCGGTTTACCGCAAAATGGTACGACCTCATCCGCCATAGTGAATCAAAGATTCACTGTGCCACCTTCTCCGAAACGGCAAGCAATGCTTGACGTTGGGAAGGCTTTACGCGAAGAGGCTGGTTATGTAGGTGAAATTGAAATCATGCGGAAATGTTCCGTCTACGGGGCGTGGCAATTAGGCGACGAAACCGCTAAGCAACAAAAGAACAGCCGAGGGAACAAAACGCAAAGCGTTTTGCGTGGAGTGAAATCGCGACCGGGGCTCAGGGAGCTTTTTGCTCCGCGCCGAGGATAGCGGATTAGAGCGCAAGGCCTGTCGCCTGATTGCCCGCGCGGGGTTCAGGGGGGCACCCCTGATTCGGTTTTGGGTACTTTTGTCGAACAACAAAAGTACCTCGCCCGAAGGCGAAACCTTCCTTCATAATACACACAAAGGTGTGGTTAACTGCCACCCGTCTGGTATTAACGGGGCGTCGGAGGACATAGCGAAACAAGGTTTCGCATTTGGAAAACCTGCGGTTTTCCACCTGTTTCATCACGCCCTGTCTGCGGCGATGGGCGATGAGGTAAAATGCGGACGCGCAATGCGCGCCCCTACGCATTGCGCAAAAGGAAGCCGTCCGAGGGTGAGACCTATAGAAACTCTGCGAAAACTACCTCATCTCGGCACATAGCCAGCCTACGGCTGGCATATAGCGAAACAAGTTTCGCATTCTAAAAACCTGCGGTTTTCCGCGCCACCTTCTCCTAATAGGAGAAGGCTTGGGCGAGGATTAAGCGTGAGCAAATCAATTATTATGCCGAGGTTAAAAGAACGGCAAGGGTTGGGGCACGGGCGAAACGGAACAAGTACAATCGAGCGTGGAGGGAATCAAGCGCGCAGCGTTTGACGTTTGTGCAAAACTGTTCCCCATGCCATTTTGCACAAACGCCGATAATTCTTTGTGAATAGAAACTGCAAGGTGTAGTTCGCCCGTGCTGCGGTTGGGGTTTCAAGGGGCGAAGCCACTTGATTCATTTTTGCCTACTTTTGTTGAACTACAAAAGCAGGTCGCCCGTCCGTGCGAGAACGGACAGACATAAAGCATCTCCGTATAGTGAAACGATATGACCTCATCTCGCACATAGCAAAACAAAGTTTCGCATTGGGAAAACCTGCGGTTTTCGGTGTTGTGCAAGAATTGCATTTGCCCTACGGCGGGTAACGATATAACATAGGGTTTGGGAGGATACGATGAAACAGAACAAGATAGACCGCATCAACGAGCTTGCCCGTAAGGCGAAAGCGGAAGGGCTTACCGCGCAGGAGGCAGAGGAACAAAAGGTGCTGCGCGCCGAGTATATTAAAGAATATCGCGAGGGGCTGCGCCAAACACTCGACCGTGTGGTGATTAAGGAGCCCGACGGCAGTGTGCGCCCGCTTAGCAAAAAGGATAAACAGTAGCAGAAAACAAAGCAATAAGAACCATGGCTTTGTGTACAGCCGGAAATGGGGTTGGGGATATGGCGAAATCGAAAAAGGCCAAAGCGGTACGATTTGCTATACTGTGTACCCTGCTTTTTCTTTTTACGCAGGCAGCGGCGGGCCTTATTGCTTCGCTGATTATTTCCGTTGCCGTTTCACAAGAGTATGGGGATACGGCACACATTCAGGCAAGGGTTACGGAGATCGTATCATCGAACCTGATACTTATTGCAATCTTCGGGAACCTTTTGTTTTTGGCGGTTGTGCTGCTGGTTGCGCGGCGTCACCGTACAACGCCGCTCTCCACCCTGCGCTTGCATCGGGCGGCGGCTTCTCAATATCTGTTGCCGGTGCTCGTTATACTTTTCTTTTCATCGTCATGGAATATGGCATGGGAGGCATTACCCCTGCCGCAGCGCTTGATGGGAAACGTGACTGCAATAGAGCAGGCGGCACAAGGCAACATGGTATTATTCTTCATCGCGATTGCGGTTATAGGGCCGATTGCGGAGGAAATAGCCTTTCGCAAAATAATAATGAGCAGGCTGCGGGGGGTGATGCCCGCTACGCCGGCCATTGCTATCAATGCACTGCTTTTTGGATTGACGCACGGTATAACCGGCAGCGTTACAACGGTTGTATTTGCGTTTATAGGCGGTATAATCTTCGCGCTGGCTTATGAAAAAACGGGGTCGGTATTGGTAGCAGTCGTCACCCATACGGCGGGGAATTTATGCGACTTTGTGCCGCGCGTCAGCAGTGCCTTGCTTCCTTCGGTACAGTACGTCTTGATTGGTGTTTTGATGGTGTGTGCCGTCATTGCTTTTATGCTGCTGCTTAAAAAGCCCTCAGGGCTTGTGCGTAGAACTCCTGCCGTACCAGGCTAAACCGGCGCATGGTACAGACAGTAACGAACCCCGCCGCACCTGCTTTACACACTCCATTCATTGTGTTATATTGAAGAAAACGGCAGCGTATACGGCTGTGCGGGGTATGCCACACAAGCGGCACTGATGCTTTCGGAGAAAGGCCGGTTGTTCAATACAAAACCTAAAAACAGCCTTCAAATAATCTCTTTCGCGTTGAGTATGAAAGACGTTTTACCAAAGGGGAATTCGGAATACCGGTATTATGGTATAAGGAGGTGCGTTGTTTGGCACAGATATTTGAAAGCGGAAGGGTGATACTGGGGTATCTGCGTGAGGTGAACCTGCTTTCCACCGTTGTACGCTTGCTGTTGGCGGTGGTGCTGGGTGGCGTCATCGGGCTTGAGCGCGGCAGACGCAAGCAGGCGGCAGGCTTTCGCACGCATATCCTTGTGTGCGTGGGTGCAACCCTTGCCATGATTACCAATCAATACGTTTTCCAGTTTATCGCTCTTGGGCAGGGTGACCCCGCGCGGATAGGCGCACAGGTCATCAGCGGCATCGGTTTTCTTGGTGCCGGTACAATTCTGATTACCGGCCGGCAGCAGATTAAAGGCTTGACCACGGCGGCGGGGCTGTGGGCATGCGCTACCATGGGGCTTGCGCTCGGCGTTGGGTTTTACAGCGGCGCGATTCTGGGCTGCTTAATTATTGTGCTTGTTATTACGTTTTTGCACCGGCTGGACGAGGCGGTTTACAAGAGCGCGCAAACCGTGCGGCTGTATATTGAGATTGACGGGCCGCACCGCTTTAAAGAGGTTCTGACCTTTTTGCGCGACAACTACGCCGAGGTCGATTCGGTGGAGCTGCTGCGGCAGGGCGAAGCCCTCCCTTCGATGGGCATCTTCGTCAACATCGGGCTTACCGCAGGCCAGAATATTCAAAATGAACTTATTAGCATCCGCACTGTTGAGGGTGTTATTTATGTTGAGGAGCTAAGCTGGTAATACCGGCTTGCAGCAAAAACGCGGCAGCATTGCATGGATTTCTAAGTTGTAGAGTGAGCCGGAAGCAACCTTTGCGGGAGGGGTTTTCACATATCCTGCATCCGTATTGTGAAGCTTTGATTCGCATTTGGGAAGGGATAACCGCTATGCAGATAATAAAGGACTACAAACACGACGATGCCTTGCGTGCACAGCTCAACACCTTAGCACGGGAGAGTTTTTCCCTTGTTTTTGAACCATGGTATCAGGCGGGCTTTTGGGATGAGCGGTATATCCCTTATTCTATTATCGAGGATGGTGTCGTGGCGGCGAACGTATCGGTGAACCATGTCTGCGTGGAGTATGAGGCAAACGCTTACCCAGCTGTCATGATCGGCACGGTAATGACCGCAAAGCAGTACCGCGGCAGAGGATATGCAAGAATACTGATGGAAGCTGCGCTGGAAGATTGTAAGCGGACTGCGGAGCTTGCATACCTGTTTGCGAACGACTCGGTTTTAGACTTCTACCCGAAATTCGGCTTTGAACTAGCAGAAGAAAAACAGTGCTTTGTGCTGTGCAAAGACGCCTTGCGCAAGGCGGATACAGTAAACGAGCAGCCGTGCAGGCTGGATATATCAAAACCCCACGATCTTGCCATCGTAGAGCGGCTGATTCAAACGGGCATCCCCGCACCAAAGCGCCTTTTGGTGCCTACCATCCGCTCGCTTGTGTTGTTCTACTGCCAAAGTGTCTACCGCGGCAGTGTACTGTACTACCCGCGGCGTGATCTGCTGGTGTTTTATCACGACGGCGAGCTGCTCGACTATTACAGCGCCGCGCCGGTTGAGCTGTGCGAGGTTATCGCGTTGATTGCCCCGGGCAAGGAGGAGCTGCCGCTCGGCTTTACGCCCGCACGGCCCGAGAACATGACGCTGCGGTACCGCACATACGACGACAACCTGTTTGTCACCAACCCCGCGTGGTTTACGGGCGACTTTATGTTTCCATCCCTTTCACGCGCATAGGCAAACGAATAAACCCGCCGATGGAACAACGTCCATCGGCGGGATTTGTTATATTTTGCACCGCTACTGCGGTAAAACAGGCGGCTCTATCTGCAAAAGCGGCGGATGGCCCGCAAGATAGGCGGCGCTCTCTTTGGCAAGCTGCTGTACAATCTGCTCGCGGTCGGGACGCTCTCTTTGCACAATTGTCTCCTGGGGGGGAGAACCGATTTGGTGCAGACAGGCGGGCAGCGACTGCGCGTACTCGCTTGGGTCTGTAAGCATATCACCCCAGCGGTGGTCGGTTTGCATCTGTTCGTCACTTTTTAAGAAGTAGCGGTAGCGCAGTACGTTGTTTTTAATGATGTTGTCTTCAAGCTGCGGGTCGCAGTGGTACCACACGCCGTCGAGCCGTACCATCGCCCACGCGTGCTCTACCAACTGTCCGGTTACCGAGTAGGTAAGCCCCGGCACATAGTAAGCCGGAAAGCCCATGCGGTCGCAGAGTGTTACAAACGCGCTTGCATAGTCCTCACACGAGCCGATGCCAAACAGCAGCGGGCTTATGCTGCGTAGTTCGAATACCGTCGGCAGATTGTCGGGGTCGCCGCGGTACCGCCAGATATCGGTGCCCACGGGCTCCTCGAAAAACGCGGTGGAGGCCACCAGATGCCGGTATACGCAAAGCAGCTTATCATAATCGGTCATATCGTCGGTAAGGATGGCGGAAAGGGTATCGTCAATGACCGAGCAGATGTAGTAATTCTGAATATGGGTAAGGCCGGTGAGATCGGGGGTATTGTCTTGCGGCGCACTGTCCGGCTGCGCGGAAGGGGCGGAGCTTATGGTCGACGGCACCGAACTTAAGCTGCCGGATGCCGCGGGTGGTTCTTCGGCCAGCATAAGGCCTTGCGGTGTGCAGCCGGCAAGCAGGCACGCGCCCACCGCGCCAACAAAAAACAGCAAAGGGTTACGCATCTTTACGCTCCTGGTTTTGTTCTGAAGATAGGGTAAGCAGCCGCGCACCCTCTTTGACCGAAAGGGTTGCCTTGGGGGTATAGTTTGCAGCGCCGCTTGCGGTGTGCACCGCATAGGTGCTGTCGATCGCGCTGTCGCCGTCGGTGACGCAGCGCGCTGTGTACGAGATGGAATAGGTGCTGCGCCGCACGGGGCTGCCGTCTGCGGCGATATCCTCTGCAGCGGTATGGTACAGGCTCATGGTCATGCGCTGCCCTTCCCTTGCATCGAGCCAGATGCCGCCCGGTTCATCGCTCAGACCATAGCGAACCGACTGGTAGCGCAGGGCGCTTGGAATCCATTCGCTGATATCATAGCGGCCGGTGGGCGCATCCTCACCGAGTGTAACGGTCAGCGTAATGGTGGCAAGCTCCCCGACCTCGAGCGTTCCTCCCTCGAACTCACCGATGGTTTTGGTAACCGAGATGCCTGTGGAGCGTGCGCCGCTTAGCGCATCCGGCAGGCCGACGTAGCTAGCGGTAATTCCCACATCACCGTTTGTGACGGCAACGTTTGCCTTTGCAAGCTGGTTTTTGCTAAACGGGATGTAGCGGATACCGCCTTTTTTAAGCTCCAGCGTGGTGGGCAGCAGGCCGCGGTTGAACTTGACTACGGCGGTGTCGGTGTACTGCGGCACAAAACGGCTGACATACGCGGTTTGCTCGGGCAGGGTGGAAAAGTCGTACGAGCTGTTCTCGCGCACATAGCGCAGCAGCGCCTCGGTATCCGCGCAGCCCGTCTGTTGGGCAAGCAGCATGACAAGCGCCGTATGCTGTAGGTTCGTACCGGTCAGTGTTTGTGCGGTGGTGTAGATAGAGCTGCCTTTACCCGAGCCTTGCGGCAGAACCGTTCCGTCCTCGGTAAAGATTGGTTCCTCCCCTTGCCGCGCCGCGGCACTGTCAAAATAGCTCCAGTACTCGTTTGAAACAATATACGGCGCGATGTAGGTGTTGTACGCCGCGACAGCGCCGTCGGTATCGCCCAGATACGCGAGTGCAAGGCAGAGGTAGAGGATGCCGAGCTCCGATTGCAAATCGGTGCGTTTCAGCATCGTTTTTGCGTCGGTGAGCACCGGCTGTTTTAATGCCGCAAGGCCCATGATTGCGGCGCTGATTTCAGTTTGATCATACCAGCCCGCGTCAATAACCGTGTTGAGATAGTCTGCGAGCGCCTTGCTGTCGTAACGGTCCTGCGCGCAAACCGCCATACGCGCGGTGAGCATAACGTCGGAGAATTCATAAGAATACAGGCGCACACCGCCGTTTGCGTGCTGGAAATCGGCAAAGTCGGTTTCGGGTGCGTTCAAAAATGCGGCAAAGTCCTCATCGTCCGCATACTCCTTGAGCAATGCCGCGGCAACCGCAACCGCTGTTTGCTGGTCTGCGCGCTCGCCGTACTGCTGCGCAAGGTGCTCGAGGGTTTTGGTGTACTCGCCGTACTGCTTATCATAAAACCCAAGCCACACGGGATATTTTTGTGCGGTGACGGAGGAAACCTCGCTTGGCGTAACCGTGCGGGAAATCGCCATTTCAAGCGCGCTCTCCTTCACCGAGAAGGGGTATTCCACAGCGTCCTTTTCGTTGCCCACCTGCGCCGCAAACGTTACCTTATAGTCGCCCGCCGCAAGCTTGCCAAAATCAAACGGTACGGGGGTTGTATCGGGGGAGACGGTGAGACTCTGCTGCTCTTTGCGGTTTCGTTTGCCCGCAACGGTAATGGTATACCGGAGATCCTCACCGCGAGCGAGCGCGTCGCCGTACGCGCGCAGATGAAAGGCCACGGTATCGCCCTCAATGTAGGTGGTGTTGTAAAGGGGGGAGACAAACAGCGGCAGCGTCGTCGGGATGTTCATAAGCGTTGCCCCCGCGCGAAGATCATCGGTGATGGCGGCGGTGGTAATGCGCCATGAGGTAAGATTATCGGGCAGGGTAAAGTGCAAGGTTGCCTTGCCGTTTGCATCGGTTTTAGCAGACAGCGCGGCGGCGGTATCCTTGAAGTTATCGCGTTTGGGGATGTCGCCGCCGCCAGTTTCCGGGCCGCCGCCGCCGCCCTTGCCGCCGCCCAGATCTCCGCTGAAATTATACTGCGTATAAGAGGCAAACGGGATGATGGGGTAATAGTACACCGGCGCATAAAGCGATGCGAGCGGGTCAACATCCTGCCATGCGAGCGTGAACATCGCTTCGTCCACCACGCTTACCGAAACATCGGCGGAAACCGGTGCGCCGGTGCGGTTTGTTGTGGTAAGCTCAAGCGTTACCGCATCGCCCGGGCGGTAGGTTTGCTTATCGGTCTTGGCTGTTATTTTCAGTGACTGCTCGCGTGTGTCAAACTGCACGTTACAGGAGCTTACAGGGTAAACCCTGCGCCCGTCAAAGAACGCGCCCGTAACGATTACGTTTGGCAGGTACTGCTTGTTTTGGATAAACGAGAAGGTATCGGAGCTGCTTACCCCGGTGGTGAGAATGCCATCCTGCACAAGGGTATAAAGAATGGTGCCGTCGGTTTGGGCGGGGGTGTAGTCCTCCAGCAAGCGGATGTTGACACGCTCGCCGAGGGAGTAGGTCTCGGAGTATCCGCTATAGTAGGAATACGGGTTGTATTTTTTATCCGCGTTTATTTTGTCGTTTACAAAATTGTACATTTTAATGTCGTTGGTTTGATAAAGCTCCTCGTAGTAGTTAAGGTACTCCGACTGCTCGACAAGCCGGCCCTTGGTATCGCGATACGAAAGCTCCACGCGGTAAAACTGCTCGCTGCTGGTGGGGCTGGGCAGGTCGCCCAGCACGGCCTGCCCGTTTATGGTGTTTACGGTGTACTGGTTTTCAAGCGTTTCTTTGCGGGTGTACCGGTAGGAGGATACCGTGCGCCGGTCGACGGGGTGATAGTAGCTGCCGGCCCAGGTTTTAATGTAATCCACACGGTAGAGCTTTACATCAACAGGAATGTTTACCGCATGGCCTTTAAATGAGCTTGGAAAATCGCTCCACACATCGTCGCGGTTTGAAAGCTTGCTTGTATCAACGCGGTTGGTATGCAGGGTAAGCTCCTTTACAAAGCCGTCCTTTACCTGCGTGGCAGTGAGCATAACGTCACGCGGGAACACAAACGCGGAGGCTACGGTGGAGATATACTGGTCCTCCATGCCGGTGCTGTTGATGTAAAAGGACAGGTCATACGGCTGCCATGAGGTGTGATCGTCAAAATAATGCCCGTCCTCGTTGATGCGCAGGGTATCAAGCCCGCCGATGTCGGTGAGGAAGCTGTGAGGGGTGTTTTCCACCTGTGTTTCAAACGAAAGGCCGGGTACCGGCGTGCCGTTATAGAATTTAGCCGAAAGGGTAAAATCCACCGGATCATCGGCGGTGTAAAACTCCTTTTCACTTTTTGTGGTTAGTACATACAACGGCTTTTCATACTCAAAGATGGAAAGATAGGTGGAACAGTACTCGGTCTCGTTCTCGTCAATTATGCGCAGGCGGTAACCGTCCCTTGCAAGCGATTCAAACGAGAGTTCGGCGGTAAAACAGCCGCCAGGCTGCAGGGCAACAGGAGCCTCGGAAATGGTTTCGTCGCGGTAGTCGTCATACTCCCACGCCGTACTTGAGAGAACCATCGTCAGCGTTTTAGGCAGGGCAACGCCATCCTTACGGGGAGCAAGCCTGCCCCATACAGTTACGGTATCGTCGGGCATATACAGCTCACGGTCTTTGTATAGAAAGGAGTAGTATTGCTCGCTGATATCCGGCTCCTGATAAGCCGCAAGCGGTATCTTCTCTACAAACTCGTTTTCGGCGTCTGCCTTGGCGAACAGGTAGCCTGTTTGCATGTCGCCCGACGCAAGCTGCGCAAGGCCGTTTTGATCGGTGGTGGTGTTCATAACAGGGGCCTTGCTTTTTGCATCCACAAAGCCGACGCCGGCCCCTTTAATGCTTTTGCCGCTGGCGGCGTCGTTGAGCCATACGAGCGTCTGCCCGTTGACCGATTGGGTGTACACCGACACATCGCTAATCTGCAAAAGCTTTTGGATCGTAAATGTGTCGCCGTTTTTTTGGTAGGCCGTGACGTTGACAAGGTACCAGCCTTTGCCGAGTGTTTCGGGGAATACGGTATAGGCACAGCCCCAGTATTCGTGTGTAAGCAATGTGGTGTCGAACGAAACAACGTGACGAAGGGTGTCGCTTGCGTAGCGGTATGTATCTAAATCGCCGCCTGTCTCAAGGTAAGTGTCACGCTCCGCCATTGCCTGGATATACTGGCTGCTGCCCGAAAACTCGTACACCGCAACCGAGACATCCTTCTCAATGGCAGGGGTATCCGCCTTGCCGTCACCGCCTATTCCAACACGGATAACCGGAACATCTCCTAGCAAAAACGTTTCGCTGTAACCGCTGTACAGATAGAGCGGAACGCCGGAGTGGTGGTAACTGTCTGCGGAAAGGCTTGAGGTGGTAAACGAAAGCGTGTAGTCCTCGGCAAGGATATCGTCAAACGGGCTTCTTAGCCCCTTTTTCACCGTTACGGTATAACGGGTCTGCGGTTTAAACGAGGTTTTAGGGTACAACGTAACCGTGCGCCCGCGGCTTTCTATTAGAATATCGGCAGCGGGGCTGATCTCGACATAACCGGTCGGGTCAACATCAGGGTGAGAAAAATGCAGCTCAATGCCCGTTTGCGGATAAACATCGGTCGCATTGGGGGCGATATTTGCGGAAAGGACGGCAAACGGCCGCCTGCTTTGGAACGCCCATGTGCGGCTGCGCCCCTCCTGTGTGCCCAGCGTAAAGGCATACACCGTATTGGGGGCAAGCGGCTCGGTGGGCTTTAGGAAAAAGCCGTCGTCGGTGGCAGAGAGGTCGTATGTTATCTCCGGCTCGACTACAAGGTTTTTGGCAAGCTCCCGCCGGGTAAGGCGGGCCTTTGCATAAATGTAAAAACCTGAATCATACGCAACGCCCGCATCGTCCTCACTCTGCGGAGAGATGCTGATATTCGCAAGCAGAGCGGGCTGCGGATCGGTCAGCTGTGCCGAGCACGCTGAAAAATAGGGGAGTACAAGCAATACGCATACAAACAGTATACAGGTCTTTAACAAGGCCACACAACGATTCATCCTCAAGTCACCATATCCTTCCGTCGTACGTTATCGCTGCGCCGTCGCGTTTCCTCCGCATTCATTGTGGCAGTGCAACCGATAAAGCAAATAATAACCAGTTATTTAGTGCAGAAATCCCCATACTTTACTGCAAAGCGGAGGCAGGTTTTTAAAAAAGGCGGGGGAGGGGTTCATTCGCCCTCGCCCGCGGGTTCCTGTGTGATTACCGCAAGGTAGCCCCATGCGCCGTCTTCCTTTACCGCGATACGGCTTTGCGAGCAGATGCCGCCGTCCTCATACCTAGCATCGCTGATATACTGCCCGGCAAGATTGATGTACGCGATCGCACCGCTGTAGTGCGTAACGCGCGCGACACCCTCGTTAAACGCGCCGGCCGACTGAAACTGCGGCGGGATAACAACCTGCCCCGCGCTGTTTATATAGCCCCATAGGCCGTTTTGCAAAAAAGCGGCAAGTCCCTGAGAAACGGCACCGACCTGTTCGTACTGCACGGGGATTACCACGTCGCCTGCGCGATCGATAAAGCCAAACAGCTCACCCGAGGATACCGCGGCAAGCTTGCCGTCAAAATCCTGCGCCTGCTGCCACCTGCCGTCACCTATCTGCCAGCCCATTGGGTTGATATAATAATAACCGTCGGCATCCTTTACGCGCGCGATGCCCTGAAAAAAGTCGTATGCCTCGGTATACTGCGCGGGGATTACGGTGCGTCCCTCGGTATTAATATACCCCCACCGGCCGCGCAGCTTGACCGCTGCAAGGCCGTCACGAAACGGGCGCACCTCGTCATAGGCGGGCTGGATGAACCATGCGCCCGAGCGGTTAACATACCCCCATTGTTTGCCCTGCCGCGCGGCGGTGTAGGGACCGAAAAAGCCCAAGAGCTCGTCAAACCCTACCCTTTGTACGGCGCCGTCGGTGGCAATTACATACCAAGCTTCTTCTACCCGTACCGCCGCGCGATACTGCACAAAGGCGGTAACCTCATCAAACAGCGGCGGGAGGTGTTCTGCACTGCTTTCGTCTATATATCCCCACAAGCCGTCGCGCTTTACGGCACACAGCGAGCCCGAAAACCCCAAAATCTCCTCGTAGATGGCGGGAACCACAAACTCGCCCGTCGGATCAATCATTCCCCACAGGCCGTTTTGCCGCACGCACGCAAGCCCGTTTTCAAACGCGCGGCCGTCCTCATATACGGCGGCAAGCGCGGTCAGCGTATCCTCGGCAAGACCCGCGGGGAACAGCTCGCCGCCGGCGGTATCCTGCGGCTGCTGTGTATCGGCACTGCCCGTAACACGCGGATTGGCACCGAAGGTATAGGCGGTAACAATCTTACGCAGGCGGTCGTCCCCGGTGTTTTCATAGCCGGCCTGCGCCGCCGCAAACGCTTTGACATCCTCGCCAAGCGCCTGATGCGCAAGCACAAGCTGGTAGTATACCTCCGGATTGTCCGCGTCACGCAGGACGAGGTCATCGAGAGTGGAGACTGCACCTTCGTAGTTTTCTGCCAGTATGGACCGCACGGCATAGTGCAGCAGATGCTCGGGGTTGCCGCACAGATAGCCCCGTGCAAAGACAGCCGCGGCAAACAGCGCGGCTACTGCGGCCGCCGTCACAAGGCCGTACAGGTGCGGGACGGTAGCCCCGCTGATACACGGCCCGTTTAAGGCAAGCAGCTTTTGCAAAGCAAGGACGTGCTGTGCCTTGACCGGCTCTTGTGCAATGACCGGCTCGCGGTCTTCCAGATAGGCGCGCTCTTCCTCTAGCAGCTGTTCGGGGCTGCGGCTTTCGGTTAATACCTGTGCATACTCGCGCACGACCACATCGGCGGCGCTGATGCGGATAACCGTATTCTCCTCAGGCTGTGCGTTACGCTTTTTACCGCCCCAATGCTGTTTGCCGCCCTTTGCGCCGCATTGTGGGCAGGACATACCGTGTTTGTGCAGGAGTGCCGCGCATTGACTGCAACGCTTCATTTGTCACGCCCCCATTATACGTAGTGGCCGTTTTGATGCCATTATTATAACATAATCACCCTAAAATGCACACAATACAAATAAGGCGCGATGCCGCTGCTCCGCCGCATAGCTTGGTGATTTTGGCAAGAACGGTACGCGGACAGCACCGCAGTATCCAAAAAGAACAGGGAATAGAAAATCTGTTATTTATACGGATATAATATAGATTTATGGCGGAAGGATAGAAATATTTCTTGATTTCAACCGGGTTTTCAAGTAAGCTAAAAATGGGTTTTGTATATGGCTTGCAGACAACACTTGAAAGGCGGCGGCACAGCTATGTTAAATCATTCCGGTACCATTCGGATAGAGAGCGACCGGCTGCTTCTGCGCAGGTTTTGTATGGAGGATGCATCTGCCGCTTTTTACAACTGGACAAACGACCCCGAGGTAAGCCTGTATATGCGCTGGAAGCCGCATGAAACGGTGGGGGAAGCCCGCGAGATGATCGAGCAATGGCTCAGCCGGTACTCGAACCATTCGTTCTATCAATGGGCGATAGAGCGCAAGGAGGATAACACGCTGGTGGGAGCCATTGGGCTGTTTACGGTAAGCGAGCATGACCTATGCGCCGATGTGGGCTACTGTATCGGACGCCGGTATTGGGGGCAGGGTATTGGCTCTGAGGCACTTCGCGCCGTACTGTATTTTGCGTTTGAGCGGGTGGGGTACCATCGGGTGGAGGCATACCACGCACAGGCAAACCCCGCATCGGGCAGAGTGCTGGAGAAGGCGGGGATGCAGTTTGAGGGCGAGATGCGGGAAAAATACCGATCCAACCGCGGGTTTGAGGATAGCAGTATGTACGCAATTCTCAGATCGGACTTTCTGCGGCAGGAACAGGAAGCCTGATAGAAACCTCGCTTTAAACAGCAGGTTTGCATACCTTTAAGGTATAACGGTACCGCAAGTGCAGTGCTTGTGCTTGGAAGCAGAAAAAGGAGAGTACAAAAATGACCTTATATATCCGCCAGAAATTCTTTTCCATCGGCGATAAATTCAACATCACCAATCAAAACAGCGAAGCGATGTTTGAGGTGCAGGGGCAGGTGTTTACCCTTGGCGCGAAACTTCGGCTTTACGACCTGCAAGGGCGCGAGCTTTACTATGTAGAGCAGAAGGTGTTTCGCTTTTTGCCCCAGTATTATATCTATGAGCAAGGGCGCCAGTGTGCGGTGGTTAACAAGGAGCTTACGTTTTTCAGGCCCCGTCTTTCCATTCAAAGCAGTTACGGAAGCATTGCTGTTGACGGCGATTTTTTCAGCATGAATTTTTCCGTCTTTCTCAATGGCGGGTTGATTGGCGCAATCTCTAAAGAGCTTTTCTCGTTTACCGATTTCTATCGGCTGGATATTCCCGATGGCGCCAATGCGGCATTTTTCTGCGCGCTGGTAATTGCAATTGATAACTGCCTGCATAATGGCGACCGTTAGGTGAGATAACTGCGAAGGGTGGGAGTGATTTGCATAAGCTTCGGTTTGCGGTGCTTGGGCATCCGCTTGAGCATACGCTTTCGCCTGAGTTGCATCGGCGGCTGTTTGCAATCAGCGGGCTCGATGCCGAGTATATAAAGATGGACCTGTCGCCTGAGGAATTTCGTGTACGGGCGGAGGAACTGTTTACCCTCAACGGCTTTAACATTACAATGCCTTACAAACAGCGCATCATCCCGTTTTTGGACGGCGCAACCGAGGAAGCTTTGCGCTTTCAGGCCATTAACACCGTTTTGGTGAACAAGCCCGGCAGCGGTATCGGTCACAACACCGATATTGCGGGAGTGGTTAAAAGCTTTGAGCTACTGGGTGCTGCGTTTCGGTCGCATGTTTGTATTGCGGGTGCGGGTGCAACCGCGCGCATGATTGCCACCGAGGTGGTACGGCGCGGCGGCAGGGTGACCATTGCCGTGCGGGAGGCTTCACTTGGCAAGGCAGAGACGCTGGCAAGCGCGGTGCAGCAGCTTTCGGCGCAGCCCTGCGTGTCGGTGCGCAGCTTGCAAAGCCTAAGCGAACCATACGCGCTGCTTATTAACGCTACCCCCTGCGGGATGTTTCCCAATATCAACGAAAACCCCTTCCCCGATAGTGCCATTGCGCGTGCTGATGCGGTGTTTGACCTTATCTACAACCCCGAACACACGCTGCTGCTTACTAAGGCGCGGGCACTGGGCAAGGCGGCGCTTGGCGGCCTGCACATGCTTGCGTGGCAGGCGGCGGCGGCACATGAGTTTTGGTACGGTGCTAAATTTACCGCCCCGCAGATTGACCGTGTGGTTGACGAACTTCGGCAAATCCTGTAAAATTATATTGTTGTTAAAATTTATGAAAGAATTTTGGTTCGGCGACTATAAGATAAAGGACGTGCTGTGTGTGAAGGATAACCGCATCCTGCTTACCGGTTTTATGGGCAGCGGGAAAACCACCATTGGCCGCGCACTATCTGTCCGGTTGGGTTACCCTTTTGCGGATACCGACGCGCTGATTGAAGAGCACGAGGGCATGAGCATATCCGAGATGTTTTCCAAGCGCGGCGAGCTGTATTTTCGCACGCAGGAGCACCGTGTTACCTATGAGCTGACAAAAGAGGATGCGCTCGTGGTATCGAGCGGCGGCGGATATATCCTAACTAACGCGGTATACCAGCTGGCGGCTGCAAGCTTTACAATAGTCTATATAGACGCGCCGTTTGAACTATGCCTTTCCCGTATTCGGCAGGACGATACCCGCCCGCTTGCACAAGGAAAAAGCGAAGAGGAGCTGCGCCGGCTGTACAATGCCCGCAAAGACATCTATCGGGTGCGGTGCGATTTTTCGGTGGATGCCGCGAAGCCCATGCTGTCCGACATTGTTGCGGATATTATAAAAGGAATACGATAAATCCTTAAGCGCCAATAGCCTTTTGTAAAAGACTGTTGGCGTATTTTATTGCGTTGACGGGGTGGGCTCTTAATGATAAAATAATCGGTAACAACAGACGCTGCCGTTTACCAAAACAAAGGGAGAGGATACGTTATGACAAAACGCGAGGATTATCTGTCGTGGGATGAGTATTTTATGGGTATTGCATATATTTCGGCACTGCGCAGCAAGGACCCCTCCACGCAGGTGGGTTGCTGCATTGTCAGCGACCAAAACCGTATCGCCACAGTGGGCTATAACGGAATGCCCGCAGGATGTTCGGATGATGAATACCCGTGGGCGCGCGACGGTGAGCCGCTTGACACCAAATATGTATACGTTTGTCATGCCGAGCTTAACGCGATTCTCAGCTACAACGGCGGCAGCCTGCAGGGCTTTAAATTGTATACAACGCTGTTCCCCTGCAACGAGTGCACAAAGGCAATCATCCAAAAAGGCATCAAGGAGATTGTGTACATGGACGACAAGTACGCAGACAGCCCGGGCATTAAGGCCGCAAAGCGCATGCTGGTTTCCGCCGGTGTGGCGTACCGCCGGTATGTGCCTGCCGACAAGAATGTGATGGTACACCTGTAGGGGGATCTTTAACCAGCCATCAAAAACCCCGGGAGGATTGCAAAATCCTCCCGGGGTTTTTCTGCACCGGTTCCGCTTTATTTATATTGCCAATTTGCAGGCAGGGCGCGGCACAAGGCTTTTAACCGGACGTAAAGTCCACCACTTCTTTGTTAAAGCGTTCAAGCTGGTCATAGAATAGAAAGTGGCCGCACGAATCAAACGGCACAAGCGTTGCACCACGTATGCCGTCGCGCTGCGCTATGGCGAGCGGGAACAGGCATACTTCATCATTGCGGCCATGCAATATAAGCGTTGGCGCGTTAATCTTTTTCAGGTTATTAAACAGCTCTTCTTCCCCAAGCCATGTGTTTGCAATTGCCGCGGTAGACCAGCTGGCGGCCTTTAGCCCGAGGTTAAAAATCCAGTCTGACAGCGCAGCGCTCACCGGATTATAAAAAATCATTTCACCAAATCGGCGCAGGGCAGCGGGACGGTCGGCATACACCCCCTGAATAATGTCAAGCACCGCCTGCCGCTCTAGACCGTGCGGAAAGTATGGACGCTGGATTAAGCTTGGCGCTGCCGCGGCGAACAACGCAAGCCTTGATACCCCGTACCCGTTATGCCTTGCCATATAGCGGATGCAGATTGCGCCGCCGGTGGAATGCCCGCCGAGCGTGAAGTTATGTAGTCTGAGCGAACTTACAACCGCGCGGATATCATCCGCCAGACGGTTGTAGTCGTACCCCGTCCACGGCCGGTCGGACTGCCCAAACCCGCGGCAGTCGATACCGATGCAGCGGTACCCCAGCTTTGGCAGCTGGTTATACTGGTACTCGAACAAAGTGTGATCCCCCGGCCAGCCGTGAATCCACACAATCGTTTTGCTGCCGGTTGGGTTGATATCCTCTACATACACCCTTACAGTCGGCTCAACCCGTATCATGAATCCCATGCAAACACCTCAATTTATAGTATCTCTCATGATATTGTATTCGCGCGAGAGGGAGATGTGAAGGGGGATTTCTCTGGGGCTTATAACCTTCTACAAACCGAGCTTCAAATAATCCGATAGCGGCACAGACAGAAATGTTTGCTTGCGGCCGTCTAAAAAGCTTGCAGCAAGCGCAAGGCCGGAATCGTCAAGCCGTAACCTCGGCCAGTGCTGATCCTGAAATACTTTGAAAGAAGGAATGATATGCTCGGTATCGTATTCCATCAGCAGTGTGCCGTCCGCAGAAAAGATGCTCACATTCATATTTGGCACGCCTTCTATGGTAGTTGCTTCTTCGGGGATCATCTCTACCCTTTGATAATGCTCTGCCCACGCAATAATGTATCGTTCGTTCTTGCTGTCATAAAGAAAATCCACAAAATCGTAGCTGTCGCTGCTACGCAAAAACGCAAAGGGAAGCTCTTTCCTTAGGTAGGTATCTGCATCAAAACAGAATACGCCACCCGTATAACATGCTAAGATATTGTTTTGATGGTCAAATACTATTTGGTCGGGAAAACCGTCTAACAGATAATGAATCTGCGCAGTTTTTGTGTCGTATAAAACGATGTCCCCAATTGCTGGTTCCTCGGGATTGAAGGTTTCATCATAGACAATATTATATATTTGCTTGTCGCCTGTTTGGTTTGAGGCCAGCAAATCGCCCAACATTTCTTTTTTGTAATCACGGGTGCATTTTATATAATTTTGTCTAAAATCAAGCTCAATTGTAAAAATGCCTACACGAACAGTAGCGGTAACATCAGAAAGCACACCATCCACCATACCCGTCATCCACCAGCGGTCATAGTGATAGGTAGTTATGCCGTCTGATTGGAAGGTAAGCACATTGCCTATTCTCTCGCTGCCCTTATACAATGAAAAGCGATACTCTATGCCGGCCTTTTCGGTGGGGAATTCCCGGCCATATAACGTATAGTCGCCTGATTGAAATGTATAATCATGGATTGATTCGAGATACTTCGGCTTTGAAATCGACAGAAATACCCGTTCGCTGCCGTCCTCCAAATATCCCGAAAACTCAAGGCCGGTATCATCTAACGTTAAACTTGGCCATAAAGGGCTTGATATCTCAATGTTAGGAACTTTATACTCGGTATCAAAATCCATTAACGTTTCGTTATCAGAAGCGATTAGGCTCACTTTCATCGTATAGGTTTCATCTTTTAGCGGACGGTTTTCATTATGCTTTTCCGCCCATGCCAAGATATGTACTTCGTTTTCATTATCAAAAATCAGATCGATAAAATCACAATTTCTGTAGTGCGCAAATTGTGCAAACGGAGGGTCGATACGCCGCCCTGTTTCGCTATCAAAACATCTTAGCCCATCTAAAGTAGCGGCGAATATCCTATCTTTATTATCAAACTGAATTTGTTTTAGATAATTGCCGTTTATCATGTGGTGAATTTGCTCGGTTTTGGCGTTGTATAAAACAATGTCGTTTGATAAAGTATCGACGTCAGGGGTATCGTAGCAGATTTGAAATATCTGCTTGTCGCCGCTTTTATTTGCGGTCAACAGATCTACCAGCATTTCTTTACGGTACTCACGGGTGTACTGCACGTTGCCCATCTTAAAATCCAGCTCCAGCTTTATAACCCCCACCTGGATTATAGCTGCTGTATCGGTGAGTACACAGTCGATATCCCCATTAGCCCACCACTCGGGAAAGTTGTGTGTATCGAATGTAGATAGCCTTGTATCGCAGCGAAAGGTAAGGGTTTCGTTTAGCTGCTCATGATTTTTATACAATGTAAAGTGATAATCGAGGAGACGCGGGTTGGTCTTATGCGGGTCGGCGATTCCATATAGGGCGTAATCGTCATCTTGAAACTTATAGTCATGAGGCGGCTCTACAATGGTCTGTTTCGCTTCTTTTGTGATGTGCTGATATGCAATCAAAAATGCCCCTATTAGCACCACGCCAATCAGAATACAATATACCATTGTAGACTTTTTCATAACGAAATCACTTCTTTCGTAATGTGTATTTGGTTAAGAATTTCAACTTGTCAAGCAGAAAGATTACCCGGTAACGAAAAACAACGCACCGCAGGGTGTACAAGGTTTGATAATTATAATAGGGGAGGCGGTACGCCTCCCCGTGGGGGGTGTGGAATCGAGGGAAATCATGGCGTCGGTCTGTGTATTCCCTCATCATGTAATAATTTAAATAATTTGTCTAGTCGTGTAAATCCACATATAAAAGCGGCAAAAACGAAAGCTGCTTGCCATACTGTAATTTTGCCTATCGCAACGAATACTCAAATATGCTCTCGTAGTTTTCCCCCACCGCAATCTGCGCGGTGAGTGTGGCTGGATGGTATACCACCGACCAGCGGGTGCGCCCGGGGATGGCGACCTGCGAAAGCAGGGTCATCGCTTCGCCGGCAGTGAGCACGCCGCCGCCTTGCATAAGACATTGTTCTATTGTGTCAAAGCGTTCGAACTCGTTAAAGCCCTCGCCGAGGTTAACGCCGTTTGTCATCACGAAATTGGTGGCGATTTCATACGGCTCGGGACTGCGCACGGTGTGCAGCTTGCCCTCCCAAAACTCGATGACCGCAGCATCACCCGCGGCATCGGACACAAGGTAGTGGCAATCGATATCCCCTGAGAAATAAAGGTTATAATCCGCAAGCAGTGCGACTGCCTCCTCCACCGCCCCGGCATGGTCGAGCATTAAGCGGATGGCGGTGGTGGTGTTGAGCATGACGCGCCCGTCCTCGTAAGGCGGCTTGGCCTTGGGTACCGCAAGCAGTGCCACGCACAGCCCCGTTTCGTTCATGCCGTCAAACGGCAGATAGGGTGCTGCAAGCGTCAAAAAGCTATTCAAATCACCGGGCTTTGGCAGGTTGTTCTCGCCGTAGCCCGCAAACGCAAGGTTGACGATTGAGATGGACGCGTACCCATCCTTGGGCGTGGTTTTTACAACGAGCGGCGGAGCGAAGTCAAAGTCGAAGTTGCGGCCGTACAGCCCGCCTCCCGCTTCATCCTGTGCGTAAAACGCGGAGCAGCCGCCGCCGGTTACCCCGAACTCGATGGGCATACCTTTGAGCAGACGGCGGGTGACAAACCGTTCAATGTCGCTGTCACTCTGCGCGCCCACCTGCAAAAATTCATCGAAGCCGTAGTCGCCGTAATAGGTTATAGTATAAAGCGGGGCATCACTCATTTTCTTTAGCGAAAACAGGCTGCGCAGCTCGTTAAAGAACAGCGCCCCCACAGAGAGTATCGCAAGTAAAATAAGCCCCAAAAGTGCAAGAAGTATGCGTTTGATGGTTTTGCTCATACGGTTTAATCTCCCAGATACAAAAAGAATAGAGGGCGGAGTCTGCTCTACCCTGCTCCTGATTATACCTTTTTATAGAACATATGTCCACGCTTGCCTGCTTATAAATGTATGCTACAACGACTCTTTTATTATTCGTCCTTCGCGCAGCAGTGCCTTGAGCGTATCGCCATTTCGCGCTTGTAATGCGGTGCGGTAGGCGGCGAGGTTATTGATAAGCAGGGTTATCTCGCTTGTCAGGTGGTCGGTGTTATCCAAAAACAGCTCGGTCCACATGGTTTCATTTAGCTTTGCCACGCGGGTTAAATCCTTAAAGCTGCCCGCGCTAAAGCCTGCGTGCTCTTTAGCGGGGGGGCTTTTTACATACGCGTTGGAAAGCACATGCGCAAGCTGCGAGGTAAAGGCAATCATGCGGTCGTGGTGGTCGGGGGTGGTCACCACCGTTTGCCCAAAGCCGGTCTCGCGTGCAAGGGCCTTTAATAGCATCACCGCGCGCGCTTGTGAGGGATCATCCGGCTGTGTGGGGGTGAGGATCAGTGATGCGCCGTCAAACAGCGTGGGCTGTGAATGCGCAAAACCCGAGAACTCGCGCCCTGCCATGGGGTGCGCGCCGATGAACACTGCACCTGCGTCGCGGCAAGGGGTATCGAGTGCGTCGCACACCACGCGCTTTACCCCGCACAGGTCGGCGACAACACACCCCTTTTTCAAATGTGGAATACGCTGCTTGACCGCTTCGATGCTCGCCTGCGGGTAGAGCGCCGCAAACAGCAGGTCGCACTGTGCAAGCGCGGCATCGTCGAGCTGCATATCGATGGCGCCTTCGGCGAGCGCTTGTGCCATCACGTCCCCGGCTACGTCAAAGCCCGCGACAATATGCAGTGTATTTCGTTTGATTGCCTTGGCAAACGAGCCGCCAATCAGCCCAAGCCCGATGATGCCGATGGTCAAGGTTTGCATAGGTAACCCCTCAACTTTCCATATGGTTTGTTATACCGTTTTGTTCAGGTGTCGCGCCATTGCGCGGATATCCTCCATCACAGTGCTAAACTCGTCGGGGCGCAGTGATTGCGGGCCGTCCGAGAGTGCCTTTTCGGGGTTGTTATGCACCTCGATAATCAGCCCGTCACAGCCCGCGGCAACTGCCGAAAGCGACAGCGGACGCACCATCCACGAGATGCCCGCCGCGTGGCTTGGATCAACCACCACCGGCAGATGCGAAAGCTTGTGTAAGAGCGGGATGGCGGAGATGTCCAGCGTGTTGCGCGTGGCGGTCTCAAAGGTGCGGATGCCGCGCTCGCACAGAATCACCTGCTCGTTGCCGCCTGCCATAATGTATTCGGCGCTCATCAAAAGCTCCTCGATGGTGTTGGCGAGCCCGCGTTTTAAAAGGATTGGCTTGCCGGTTTTGCCCAGCAGCTTGAGCAGCTCGAAGTTCTGCATATTGCGTGCGCCCACCTGAATGATATCTACCTCATCAAACAGCGGCAGTTGATCGCTGCCCATAATCTCGGTAACGATGGGCAGCCCCGTCAACTCCCTTGCTTTGCACAAAAGCTCAATGCCTTCGGCGCGCAGCCCTTGAAAGGCATATGGCGAGGTGCGTGGCTTGAACGCGCCGCCCCGCAGCATGGATGCACCCGCCTTTTTTACGGCAAGTGCCACCTCGCAGATCTGTTCCTCGCTTTCCACCGAGCAGGGGCCCGCAATCACCGGCACATGCCCGCCGCCGATCTTCACCCCGCCCACCGTGATAACGGTATCGTCGGGATGAAACTTACGGTTTGAGTTCTTATACGGCTCGGTGATGCGCTTGACCGATTCCACGTACGGCAGTGCGTCGATGGTGTCGATATTCACCCGCGTGACATCCCCCACAAGCCCGACAATGGTGGTGTGTACCCCGCATGATAGGTGTATTTGTACGCCCTCTGCCTCGACAATCTTGCAAAATTGCTCGAGCTGCTGCTCGCTTGTTCCTTGCTTGATAACTACGATCATAATAGTTCCTCCCATTACAAAACAAAATAAAAAGGGCGACGCTTTCTGTTTCAAAAGCGTCGCCCTTTTACAGCTTACCCGTTGCAGTACGGTGTAATCAGCGAATCCGGATTGATAACAGTCTGCTTTGTACATACCCTATTAAGCCCGTGCGATACGCATACGCCGAGCGGTAATAATAGCGGTACGAATAACAAACAGAGAGTATCATAACAGCCGGATTGCCTCCCTCTTTTTAGGCTGATTTTATCATAGCAGGTTAAATTGAGGTTGTCAACGCTTTTATGATTAAAAGCGTTAAATCGGTAAAGCAAACAAAAGATTATGATATAAAGAAGGGAAAACCCCTCCGCGGTCGGGAACGTTTGTGTTCTGTCGGCACAATACAGGTGCACAGCAGCGGGCTGTACCGTGGGGTGGAGACTCTTTGAACAGGTTTTGCGGTTTGCGGTGGGGAGTAGTGCGCCTAAATCAATCCACATAGTTACTAAAGAAGTCGAGGATTACTTCATTTGTATTAAAACCGGCGATGTCTTCCTGCGGCCAGGAATGATGGCCGTCTTCTATCTCGATATACCAAACAAGATTATTGTTGCTCTTGTCCCAATAGCGGTACGCGGTAGCGGTAGCGGACAACTTTGACTCCTCGAACTCGTCAAGGCCATTTGCATCTTTCCAGTATTCTATCACCCCATCAATGGTGGGTGCGTTCCCATATCTGCGGCCTGCGGGCGACAAACCACTAATCGGTACAAGATCATCTTTCGTGCCGTTAATTTGCAGTATCCCGACCGAAGCAGAGACGCTTCTCTCATCCCAGGCGCCTCCGCTCATGGAGCCTGCAACGCTTGCTACCGCACGGAACGTATCGGGGGCTTGGGTTGCAAGCCGATACATCATAAAAGCGCCGTTGCTGAATCCTGCAGCAAATGTTTGGCGACTGTGAAAGCCATGTGTCTGCTGCAGATAATGTGCCAGCGAAACAAGAAAGCCCGTATCGTCATTGCCGGTGCTTGAAAGGCCCGAATTCCAAGATGTGCCGCCCACGCTGTTTGCCGGATCGCGAATCCCTTGCGGATAAACGACAGCATACCCGTACCGCTGGGCGACGTTATTCATGCCTGTATAATCCATAAAGCTTTTGGAGTTGCTTGAGTATCCGTGCAGCAGGAATACAAGCGGGGCGTTCTCTTCTGCTGTTTCGGGGATATACAGCATAAACTTTCGCTCAACGCCGTTATAATCACAGGTATAATACCCGGCGGCGTCAGGCGGTGATACATCTTTAATTAAGTAAGCGGTATTGTACGGCTCCACGCCGCCGCAACCAAAGAGAAAAACCAGCAGAAACACCGCTGCAAGAAATACAATTTGCCTTTTCACCATTGTCACTCTCCGGTTTTATTGAGTTTTTGAGAGGGTTTATACTTCCTGCGCACTGTGTAGTATCTAAATTATACCATATAAACCGCGATTTTGTCGAGAAGTGCAGCAGATAATTTATTCAGTCAGCAAGCCCGCTGCAGCAGGCTTGTCAAAGAAACAACGCCAAACCCAAGAACGATTGGATTTGGCGTTGTGGTTTGAGTTATTAGTACAAAACAGATGTAGACTTTCAGTGCGGGCACAAAACAAAACGCACCCCACAAAGTGAAGTGCGCAATTTATGTCCAGCTTCAAGCTGGTGGCGCGCCTAAGATGATTCGAACATCCGACCTACCGCTTAGGAGGCGGTCGCTCTATCCAGCTGAGCTATAGGCGCGTATGCAGTTGTTAAAAGCAGTATTTATGTTACAACAATTCATGTGCTTTGTCAATTGCGGATTTGGCAAACAGGGGGGCGGATGCTGTGGTGAATCGGCAGAGTGAGTTGGCGTCGCGCAGTACCCTGGAGCGAAATGATAGTATGATTGCTTGGTTTTGCGTTTGGCCGCTCATACGGTATTTAGAAATCCAACAAGATATATTTGATGATATTCTTAAAAGGATGCCGGAGTCGATTGGAGCGGCCTTAGATAATTTTAAAATAATGCGCACTTTGATGCCTTACATTATATATAGGTACGGGGTGCACCATTTTACATGGAATTGGCGACATAGTATAGCTTAAGAAAAAGAAAGGTAAAAACAATCGAAAAAAGGTGTTGACAAGGGTAGATGTGTGTGGTATTATAAATAAGCCGCTTGAGCAGGCGGGGCCGAAAAAAGGGCCTAGGAAAGCCAAAAACGAGCGAAATGAACCTTGAAAAC
>JAEZTV010000001.1 GCA_023421245.1 Bacillota bacterium
CCTGCTCAATTACACCGGCAAATTCATGCCCGAGTATGATGGGCGGCTCGGTTTTGCCCGCACCCTCCGCACCTTCGAAGATATGTACATCGGTGCCGCAGATACCGCACGCGCGCACCCGCACGAGCACCTCATTTTCCTTCGGAACAGGGGTTCTCCGCTGTTCTACCTCTATGATTCCTTTGCCTTTAAATACTGCCGCTTGCATACCCTATTGACACATCCCTTCTTGTAACGCTCGCAAATGGGTTGCTCTGCCTGATAGTAAACCTTACGCATCGGTCAGATATCCCCTCGTAATGCTTCTTACTTCTTTCCTAAAAAAGAGGACCTGCCGTGTGCTAGCTCACGCGGCAGTTTTGCAGTCCTCCCTATCCTACAACATATCCCGCCGCACGTGTACAACTTCTGCTGCAATCTTTATTCCATGCTATTGTTATGACGTGCGCAGCGGATTGCCTTGTAGCTAAAACAACCTAGTCGAGGATTCCTCCGTTGTTAAGCAGGATTTCCCTTACCTTTGCAACATCTACATCCTCTGGATTAACACCCTGCTTTACACAGATGTTCGCCGCAACGCCAATGGCCTCGCTCAGCGCAATAATCGGCCCCATAACGCGAACGGCCGCATACGCTTCATCATCCGCCGAGATATTTCTTCCCGATAAAAACAGTCCCTTAATATTTGCGGGCACACAGCAACCATAAGGGATGCCAAAGCGTCTTTCCAGAGCATAAAGATCAATCTTATCGCTGTCTCCGTTGTGGATATCAATGTTGTAGCCGCACAGTGCCACAGTATTTTCATCCACACGGTAGCTCATCGCGTCATCCTTGGTCACGGTCACTTTACCCTCAAAATGTCTTGTTTCACGAATACCAAGGGTAGGCGAAATACGGGCAAGGCTGCAATTCTCAAAGCCCGGAACATATTTACGCATAAAACGAACCAGTTCATGAACCTGCTTATAGCCTTCCACAATACCATTAGACAGCTCAATCGGGTCCGATGCATCAATGTTAATCAGACGCGAGGTGTTAATCGCAAGCAGGTTGGGATCAGCCGTTTTGATGTATATAAACTGATTGCGTGGGATTGTAAAATCACCTGCGGCCTTGGCTTTTTCAATTAGTCCTCCCAACCCAATGAGACAATGTCCCTTTGTATTGCGGAAAAAGTCCAGATCGTAGCCGTCGGCATAGCTCTCTTTAATACCCACTTCACTCGGATTTTTCTCTAAATAGTCAAAAAAACGCTCAAGATCAAAATTTCCAACGGTAAATACCAGCGTAGACGGTTGATTAATGCCTGTATTCGTATTTCCTATCCGGTAGCTTTCCCCCGCCATATAAGCAAGGTCGCCGTCTCCTGTGCTGTCCACAAAAATCTTACCCTTAATACGAATATCCGTACTTTTGCTGTATACCGTAACTTCCTTAATACGCTGATCCTCCACGTGCACATCGGTGAGATCGCAGTTAAACAAAACCTGTACACCGGCCTCAACGCACATCTGCAATGCGACAACAGCAAATACATCCGGTAAAATCGGCGACATGCTATTATGTACCGGACAGCGAAAATGTCCTATTGTTCCGCCGTCTTCGGCTAGCCGGTCGTAGTATTCCTGCGCAATACCGCCTAAAACCTTTTTCCCGCTGCGATCCAGATACCCTAAAATCGTCAGACCCGAGGCTGCCGCGCCGCCCAGCATAGCACTTCTCTCTACCAGAACAACCCTTGAGCCTTCCCGTGCCGCTGAAATTGCAGCGGTAATACCGGCAGGCCCTCCGCCAATTACAACTACATCCGTCTCCATTTGCACCAACTTATGCATTCTCTTGCTTCCTCTCTTTGCTACAATTATTATGATAATATTACGTTAACCCTTAACTGCTCCTGCGGTTAATCCGGAAACCAGCATTCTGCCCAAAAACGCAAAAATAATTAGGATGGGTATAATTGCAATGGTTGCAGACGCGGTTAACGGGCCCCAATCTTGGCCGAAATAGCCCAGATAATCATAGATCGCCATCTGAATTGTTTTAAGGTTTGGGGAATTTACCATTACCGAAGCGGTAATATATTCATTCCAGGATCCTATAAAGATAAATATGCTTGCCGCACCAATGGACGGCTTAATTAGAGGAGGAATAATCCTTGAGACAATGTACCATCTGCTGCAACCATCCACAACCGCGGCTTCTTCAATCTCGATTGGAACCGCTTTAATTCCACCCAAGATCAGCCACACTGCCATTGGAAGGTTGTATGCCGTGTACAGTAAAATGAGGGTATACCATTGGTTTGTCATATTAAAGTTCATCATGTACAGATAGTTTGGAACAAGAAACACCGAGCTGCCTACCGAAAGCGGAATACCTGCAATAATAATGTAGAAAAACGCCTTCTTAAATGGAATTCGCATGCGTTGAAAACCATAGGCCGCAAAATAACCGATTACGATTCCCAGCACTATCGCAGCAACGGAATAAAACAGGCTGTTCACCGTGCTTTGAATAAATCCGCTGTTGAATATGGTAGCATAATGCTCTGCCGATAAGGTAAAATTCCAGATCTTCGGCGGGTATGCGGCAATCTCCCTTTTTTCTTTCAGCGATGTTACAACACCCCAGAAAATGGGGATTAGGTTTAATGCCGCAAAAAACAATAGGACAATAAGTTCCGAAGTTTTCGTAGCTATTTTCTTCGACAAAATCAAGGCATTCGCTCTTTTTCGAATCATTCTATTACTCCTTATATTTTGTATTTTGATACTTTTATATAAAGAAAGATCATAACAATGGTGATTAGCATAATGATTACTGAAAGAGCTGATGATTGCCCAAATTGATAATACCTAAAGCTCATATTATACTGCTCAAGCGTAATAACATTGGTGGCAGACCCCGGTCCGCCGCTTGTCAAAACCTTGGGAATCGTATTGTTTGTAAAGTTACTAACCGTCAATACAATAGTGGATAACAACAATGGGGTTTTTATGAGCGGCATTTTGATTCGCATTAAAGTAACCAGAGCGTTTGCGCCATCTACTTTAGCTGCCTCCATAAGGCTTCCGTCAATTCCTTTTAGCCCTGCAAGTATCATTATCATGGCATACCCAATGGTTCGCCAAGCCATAACAAAAATAACAGCGATGATTGCTGATGTCTTATTCTGAATCACATAAACAGAATCAAACCCAAAGATGTTTAGTATATAATTGAATAGCCCTAAGTCCCCGTTAAACAACCATCTCCACAGCAAACCTGCCACCACCATGGATATTAACCAAGGCACTAATCCTACCATTTCGATGATATATGCAATAAGGCCCTTTTTACGATCAATCCACAAAGCGAACGCCAGCCCCAATATCATAGAAATTGCGGTGGATGCCAGGCTCATTCCCACAGTGCGGCTAATGGATGCAAGAATGGCTTTGTCGCCAATTAGGTTAATGTAGTTATCCAGTCCGATAAAATTACCTTTTACAAGGTAGTCGAGTTCATAAAGACTGCAATAAACCGTGTACCCAAGCGGAATGATCAAGCAAAAAAACAGCAGCAGTATTGCCGGAGCTATATATAAAAGACCCCATCTATTCTTCACTTCTATTAAATCCTCACTTTCTTTTTGTTACAGGGATTTGCATCTGCAAATCCCTGTAACAATGCACCGGCGTTTTTTACTTAAGTATAAAAAACTAGCGCTTGTTGCGAGAATTAAAATCAGATGCGGTCGCGGCAAGGGCGTCGGGTGCGGTCATGTTTTCAACAAGTACATTCTGCGCAGCCTGGTTTATATCAAACTTCCATCCAATATACGCATTGCTGTTGTCAGGGAACCATCCGTCTGCAAACGCGTCAACCATTACGGCAAGGAAACGGTTTTCGTCCGTATCGATAAACTCGTTCATGCTATCGAGTGTCGATTTGCGAACCGGTGTCTGCCCGCCATCGGCAACCCAGAGAGTATCCGATTCCGGCGAATACATCGTCTCAAGGAATTTACCGGCAAGCTCTTTGTTCTGGCTGCCCGCCCAAACGCCTACAAACCAACCATCGAGTACCGCGGGAGCACCGCCGGGCATCTTTGCAAGTTGTACATAGTTGCCGTCAAAACTTGCGGAAGCCTTAACCGATGCACAACGGACGCCGCCGCCGATAAACATCGCGTACTTACCGGCCTGGAACTCTAAGAAGAGATCCTCGTTAGTGGTGTTAACCGCTTCTTCCGGTGTAATGCCCCATTCTTTAATGCACTTGATTGTCCAATCCAATGCGTCTACCGCAACATCATTGGTCCAATTGGCAGCACCGTTCGCGTCAAACAGCGATTGCTTTGCCAAAATCATATTGGACATCGCCTGAGAGTCTGTGGATTCGGTAGAGAAAGACTGGCCCAAACCGTAACGAGAGATACCGGTTTCTTCATCTTTTCCGGTAAGGATTTTAGCGGCTTCTACCAGCTCATCCCATGTTGTGGGAACACTTAAGTTGTTCTTTTCAAACAGGTCGGCGCGATAGTATAACAGCGGAGCATTCTTTGATAATGCAAGTATATAGTGCTTGCCGTCACGCTCGCCGTAATCGAAATAAGCGTCGGAAATATCAGCGATTTCTTCGCTGGTCCACTCACCGAGGAAAAGGTTCTCCAGCGGCTCCAGAACATTTGCGTCCAGCACACCCGGCAGCTCGTCACGTCCACACCAGATAATGTCGGGGGCACTGTTCGTGGTAGTGGCAGCCATGAATTTTGCCGTCATTGTTAAATAGTCTTGCGGCTCTACCTGAATTTTTACGCCGGGGTTTTCTTTCTCGAACTTTTCTATCATCTTTGCCAGCGCAATGCTTCTGCCATTGGTCGTGTTGGTAGGATCAAGGAATGTCCACATGGTAATTGTTGCTTCTTTTGTTTCGCTGCCCTTGGAGGAATCCCCTGCGGGCTGGTTTGAAGATTCATTACCGGGTTGGCCAGACGTTGCACATCCTGCAAAAAGAGCACAGATCATTACTGCTGCAAGTATTAAGCTTAAAACTTTTTTCATACTTCAAAACACTCCTTCTTATTTTGGGTTTAAAACGTTTTAAATTTTGCATAAAGCATTTCCTTTTGTTTGCAAGCGCCGGCCCTTACTCCCCCTTTCTGCAAAATACTGAAGAACGCGTAACGAGCGTTGGCGACAGGATTGTTTGCCCCAGCGGGGCATCTGGATGATCAATTCTATTAAGTAAAAGCCTGCAGGCTTCAACCCCTATTTTTTCTTTATGAACGGCTACGGTCGTAAGCGCAGGCGTTGCATATTCCGCCAGCACACTATCCTCAAACCCGGTAACAGACACATCCTGCGGGCATTTTAAGCCTTTGCTGTAGAGAAAGCGAATCACGCCCAGAGCCTGGCTATCCGCACCGGCAACAATTGCGGTTGGCCTTAATCCCGCAGACCATGCATCTTCCACTACATCGTAGGCCATCTGCCCTGAGAAACCGGAGCTTGTGAGATATTCCTTGCGCATCGGCATTCCTGCCGTTTCCAGTGCGCGGATAAAGCCGGCATATTTCCTTTTTGAAGATTGCGAGGTGCCGGGGCTGTTAACAAACAGAATATCTTTATGGCCCTGCCGTATTAAGTACTCGGTAATAGAACAAATGCCCTGCTCCGCATCAGAATCAACATAATCCAATGCATCATGCCGTGCTCCCACAAGAACAGAAGGAATTTTCGTCTCAATTATGCGTTCTATCAGTTGGTTGTCGATAAAACCTCCGGCAAACAGCATGCCGTCTACCCTGTTTGCATCCATAATGGACGGCATATCCGGGGAAAGGTCAGAAAACGTCCATTCAATCAGCATACTGTAATCGGTTTTCTTTATCTCATCTTCAATACTTTTGAGCATTTCACTAACATATGTATCCGCAATAGACTTAAAAGAATATGACTTTTCGTCTTGGATACCGGTACTGTGCAGCATGCGGACTAAACCAATTACCTTCTTTTGCTTTGTAACCAAAGAACGCGCATATTGATTTGGCTGATAGTTCAAATCTTCCACTGCTTGTAAAACAATATCTCTGGTTTTATCATTTACAATGGGGTTATTATTTATTACTAATGAAACGGTGCTAATCGATACACCGGCACGTTTCGCGACATCCTTAATTGTTGCCATTTAATACACCATTCTTTTAAAACGTTTTAAATTACGGTTATAATATCACAGTTTCATATCTGTGTCAATAGAATCGATATAAAATAAAAAGTTTTATCTATAATTACTATACTGTCGGATAAAACTATTGCTCTCCTCTTAGGCGCAGTATGATTCAATCTATTGTTCGATCTGCCTGTTACGGTGCAAAATACAGGGCAAAAACCGTAAAGCAAACCCACCGCTGATGTTGACGGATCAGCGGTGGGTTTGCTTTATAGCTTAACAGGAGTTTGTTTGCTGAAGTGGTCTTAATTAAATCGAGCGAAGGCGGCCGACATATTCCTTTACGATCTCGGGGTCGATATTACCGCCCCACTTGCCGTTTTCAAAACAGCTTCCAACCAACACCGCGTCCGCGTGCTTCATACGGCGCACAACGTTCTCTACATTGGTACCGCCGCCAAGCACTACAGGGATATCACTGGAAATTTCTTTAATATCCTGTACCATACGGTTATTCATCTCTTCATCCTTATGGTAGACTTCAACCGCCTCAGCGCCAACGGTCATTGCACCGCGGGCGAGGCTTTGCAAATTCGCTTTATCATACTCCCCAAGGAAGTGATAGCCCGAGATCTCGGCAATCATGTCTACGCCACACGCGCCAATCTGGTTGCGGTAGTTCATCACCTTCAGCGGATTAGCCTCCACTGTGCCGTAGATTGATTCGGTGGTGCCAACCAGCGCGGTGCAGCGCGTAAAATCTGCCTTGCAAGCCTTGGCCACGGCAAGGGAAGGCGTGATGCAGTTCCACATCAGCTGTACACCAATCTTAAAGTCAGGCCCCGCAATACGCCGAACCTCCTGTGCAATAACCGAAAGGCACGAAACACGCACATAATCGGTGTCGTCAACCGAAGGATACACCTTATCCACCGATTGAATCAAGCACCCATCCGCGCCACCCTTCAACAACGCCTGAGCATCGGCAACCGCCTTATCAATCGAATGCTCATAGTCGCCTTCCTTGTAATATGGTGTGCCGGGCAGCGGTTTGAGATGAATCAAACCAAATACAAGCTTCTTGCCGAGTGATTCTTTAAACATTTAAATACCCTCTCTTTATCATTTTGTTATGTAATTTGCAGAAGAAAAAGCCGATACTAATTCTTAGCCGAAGTTATATACAAACAAGAGCGCAAGCCCCACGAAATAGAGCAGTAATCCCGCGATGAGTACCGCCAGAGTTTTCTTCTTCGCTCCGGAGAATTCCTTGTAGTAGAAGCCCCAGAAATAAGTCCACAGATTGGCGGTGCGCCCAAACAAGAACGAAATGGTCGCACTGATAACGGGCATGGAGTAGATTGAAATCAGATTGCCGCCGTAGTGGCACAGGCCCGAGATGCAGCCAAGCACAATAGGGCGCTTGCTCTCGCCGACACACAACACGGTTTTCCACTGTTTTTTCATGGTGAAGCGTACGGCTGAAATCAACGCAATGCTGATAAACGAGCCGGTGCAGATGTATGCACAGGTCAAAATGGGGGGGAATCCCGCTGCCGTTCCACTTGCAGTACCAATCGACCATCCATTGGTCAGCACCGCATTGAGCAGAATCATCAGAATAATCGAGATCGTCACAGGGCTTTTTTGCCTATGCTTTTTTGGGTCAAGACCCTTTGCTCTAAGCCGGTCATCCCCGCACATCTGAGAGGCAAAGGAGCATATGTAGCTCGCTAGCAGAAAGATGAGCGCGGTAATCACAATCAGCGCCAACGCAAAAGACTTATCCGGCAGCCCTTCCTTCCATATGGACGTTCCGATACCAAGCAGACTTCCCACCGCCCCCGTAATAGTGGTTGATAGCATTAAGCCGATGTTATCCATAACCACCAAATTAAGATATATGCCCAGCGACATCATGGCACCACCTAATAGAATGGTTGCAACCAGATCAAGGTTTTGAGCGGTTACGGATGCAATGCCTTCGGGAAGCAGCGCGGGTGCTAAGATAAGTGTAATAACCCAGATGAACACAAATGCAAATGTGTATAGCCAAAACACAATACCGCCAATGGGGTAATTCTTTTTGAGCTTTACCACCTGCATCCAGCTGCCCCAAAGCGCTGCCGCGAACAACGTCATAACGATGGCAGTGAAAGGAGAAAAATACATGGTCATACAGTGAGACTCCTTTTCGAACGTAATATGAACTTATTTTGCAAATCTCAGAACGAAATGTCCATTTCGGTTGATGCCGACACCATAAATAGTACTCATTTATGACTTAAATGTCAATCCCGTAAAAATAAAATGAATCTTATTTGACCTATTTGTAAAATAACGATGTCGATAATTGTATGTTTGCACAAAAATATAATATTATTCCGTTACATATTGATTATTTCCGTGAATATTGCTAAACTAAACATGCTGCATGAGAAGCAAGAAGCAAAAACAATCATGTTGAGTTCTAGAAAAAGTCAAAAAGGAGAAAAGAAATGAAGAAACTATTAGCAATTCTTTTAGCATTGGTACTGACTCTTTCCTTGGTTGCATGTGGTGGCACAGGGAATACCCCGAGCACACCCGGTAATTCTACCGGCACCGATTCTTCCGAACCTGCAGCAGACCCTCTTCGCGTTGTATACCTGGGCAGTAAATTGGGCGACAACTCCACAGCGGATGCTATCAACGAAGGTACACTTAAGGGCGCAAACGACTTTGGTATGGAATACATCTATATTGAGTGCCCCATCGACCCCGCTAAGTTTGATGCCGCGATGGCAGAAGCGGTTGATCAGGACCCAGACATCATCATCTGCGGTTCCGGCTCCGGTCTGGTGGATGTCGCAGTTGCTTCCGCTCATGATAATCCCGACATCAAATACATGACACTTGACGCTCCCACCGACCAACCCGACATTGAAGATCTTGATAACTGGGTTGGATTCATGGCAAAGCAGAACGAATGCTCCTTCCTTGTTGGTTACCTTGCCGCTAAAATGAGCAAAACCGGCAAAATCGGCGGCATTGTTGGCGTTGAATACCCTGTACTTTGCGACTTCATCGTTGGTTACATAGATGGCGCAAAGGCAGCAGACCCCAATATTCAGGTTGCGGTAGGCGCGATCGGCGATTTTGTTGACCAGGCAAAGGCAAAAGAAATTGCACTCGCACAGTACCGTCAGGGCTGCGATATTGTATACGCAATCGCAGGCACCGCTTCCTATGGCATTCTGGATGCCGCCAAGAGCAGCGGCAACTGGGGCATCGGTGTTGACGTTGACATGGCACTCCCCTTCGTAGGCGTTGATGATGATCAGGCCAACTGCATCATGACCTCCGCTATTAAGGACTGGGGATACATGGCTTACCACGGTCTTGAGCGCATCTCCAAGGGCGAAGAAATCGGCTGGGGCACCGTAGAGATTTACGGCGTTGCTAACGGCGGCGCTACCTTTGTTCGTAACGACATCTACAAAAAGACTGTTCCCGCAGACATTCAGGCCGAGATGGAAGAGCTCTTTACCAAGTTCGAAAAAGGCGAAATGACGGCGCAATCCTTCTTCGATGAAACCGGTGCGTCTATGGATGATGCAACATATCAGGCACTGAAAGACTCTGTGAAAATTCAGTAATGATCTGTCGACGTATCCGGTAAAGGGAGATCATATCGACAATGGTCAACCGGAGACGACAGCTCCGGTTGACCATTGCTCTTTATTAAAGAATTGGACGGTGAAACAATGTCTGAACAAATCTTGTTAATGGAGAAGATTACAAAGGTTTATCCCAACGGTTTTATCGCAAACCACGAGATTACCTTTGGTTGTTCAAAAGGCGAGATCCATGCGTTGCTTGGTGAAAACGGAGCAGGCAAAACCACTCTGATGAAAATCCTGTTCGGGTTTGAAGACGCGACAGAGGGAACTATATATATCAAGGGGCAGGAAGCAAAGTTCAAAGGCGCGCTCGATGCTATTAACCACGGTATCGGCATGGTGCATCAGCACTTTATGCTGGTAGATCAGTTAACCGTTGCCGAGAACATTGTTCTGGGCAGTGAACCAATCAAGGCGGGCGTAATCTTTGATAAAGCCAGGTCGTTTGAAATAACCCGTGAACTCGCGGATAAATACAACCTTAAGGTTGACCCCACCGCACTGGTCGGCGACGTTTCGGTGGCAATTAAGCAGAAGATTGAAATTCTCAAGGCGTTGCTGCGCGGCGCGGAGATTCTCGTTCTGGATGAGCCTACCGCAGTACTTACCCCGCAAGAAACCCGAGAGCTGTTTGTGGAGCTGAAAAACCTGCGCGAGGCAGGTCACACCATTATCTTTATCTCTCACAAGCTTAACGAAGTCAAAGACCTGTGCGACCGCTTTACCGTGCTGCGCCGCGGCAGGGTGATCGGCCACGGTGAAGTAGCCGATTATACGCCGCAGCAGATGTCGAACATGATGGTCGGCCGCGATGTAATCATGACAATTGATAAAGACAAAGCAAAAGAAGGCGAGGAGGCCGCGCGCATTGAGCATCTTTCCTACACCAACTCCCTTGGAAAGACCTTGATTGACGATGTAAGCTTCTCGCTGCGCAGAGGTAAGGTCATGGGCATCGCCGGCGTTGAGGGCAACGGCCAGAACGAGCTCTGCGAGATTTTGACCGGCCTGCGTCACGTTATCCGCGGCGAGGTATCAATCAAGGGAAAAAACATCCGCGGCATGAGTATCAAGCAACTGCGCGAGCATGGCGTCGCAAACATCTCCGAGGACCGTATGACCTTTGGCTGTTCACCGTATTCCACCATTGCCGAAAACCTGATTTCAGACCGTTTTTACAAAAAGAATTATTCCGGCAAGGTGATGCTCAAGCGCAAGGAGATTAACCGCATCTGCGAGCAGCTTATCCAGGATTTCACCATTAAATGCAACAGCCCGCACGACCTTGTCGGCGAGCTTTCGGGCGGTAATATTCAAAAGGTTGTTGTCGCGCGTGAGTTTACAAGCGGTGCCGACATCATCGTCGCAAATCAGCCCACTCGCGGCATTGATGTTGGCGCAACCGAGTTTATACGCAAAAAGCTCATTGAGCTGACCCGCGAAAATAATCTCTCGGTGCTTCTTGTTTCCGCAGACCTCAACGAGGTTCTCGAGGTATCGGATAGCCTGCTTGTTATGAGCGATGGCAGAATTGTCGCATATTTTGAAGATGCCGCCTTGGTAAGCGAGGACGAATTGGGCGAGTATATGCTGGGACTTAAGGTCATGGCCCCGGAAGAATTGAGGAGGTCACTCTGTGAAATTCAATAAATTTGTAATCAAGTACTTCGATCTGATCCGTACGATCATTGCAATTTTAATTGGTTTCATATTATCGCTGCTGTGTATCGTATTCATCAGTGATGACCCGCTTCGCACAATTGCGGTTTATATGTTTAAACCATTTGACGGAATCCGCCGCTTCGGCACTATGATTGAGTATATGATTCCCGTTATGTGCACCGGTGTCGGCATGTGCTTTATGCTTGCGGTATCCAAGTTTAACCTCATCGGCGAAGGCGCATTGTTTTTGGCCGCCTCCTATATCAGCTATGTTGCAACACAGCTGATTCCCGGCTTTCCGCCCTTCCTCTTCCCCCTTGTACTGCTTGTTATCGGCGGCTTGGTCGGTGCGCTGTGCGCGGCAATCCCCGCAGCGCTTGAGGCAAAGTGGAAAACCAACATCGTAGTAATCACCCTAATGCTCAACTACGTTTTAACCTTCGCGGGCATCTATATCCTTTACTATTGGATGCGCGATGAAAGCAAGACCTTTGTTGGCTCGGATGCAATTCCCGATGCGGCTAAGCTTCCGGTCATCCTCAAAAAGACAAACGTTCATGTCGGTTTATTTGTTGCCATCGGCCTTGTCATCTTTGCTTACTGGTTCTTATATCATACCAAGCTCGGCTATCAGATGCGTATGGTTGGCAAAAACCCAAACTTCGCAAAGTATTCCGGCATCAGTGTGCTTGCCATCACCATCCTTGCACAATGCATTGGCGGCGCATGCGCGGGAATCGGCGGCGCTACCGAAACACTCGGCAAATACGACCGCTTTATCTGGCTTGCGCAAACCGGCTACGGCTTTGACGGTATGTCGCTTGCGCTCATGGCCAAGGGTAACCCGCTGGTTATTCCCATCGTGGGGTTTGTTCTTGCATACATTCGTATCGGCGCCGACATCGTTGGCCAAACCACCGACGTTCCGCTGGAATTTGTGCAGGTAATCCAGTCCATCATTATCATGCTCGTAGCGGCACGCAGCTTCCTGTCTACCTACCGTCAGAAGACCATTGTCAAGGTTTCCAAGCAGGAAGAGGCCGAAAAAGTACAAGCTGCTATCGCACAGTGAAAGGAGAGGTGAGCAAATGGGAAGTTTCTTTACTTTAGATTATTTTATGGATTTTGGATTTTCCGTCATTCGCATGTCAACACCGCTGATCTATTGTGCGATGGGTGCTTTAATCTCAATGCACGCAGGTCAAATCAACATGGCAATGGAAGGTATTTTGTTGTCCTCCAGCCTGATTGGTGTACTGTTCAGCGCATGGACACACAGCCTTTGGGGCGGTGTGCTGGGCGCGATTGTGGGCGGTATCCTCATCTCACTTGTTATGGGTTACATGAATATTATCATCGACGCGGATATGATGCTTACCGGTATCTCACTCAACCAGCTGGCTGCCGGCGGTACTATTTATGTGCTGTTTGCGGTAACCGGTACCAAGAGTAGTACGCAGGGTCTGCAAAGCCTTGTATTCCCGTCTTGGGAAATCCCGTTTATTAAAGATATTCCCGTTATCGGTGATATCCTTTCGGGGCACAACGCACTTACCTATGTTGCGTTTATCGTTGCCTTTCTTACCTGGCTGTTCGTGTTCCGCACAAAGATCGGGCTTCGCATCCGTGCAATCGGGTTTAACCCAAACTCCGCCGCATCGGTCGGCATTAATGTAAAGCGCGTAAAGTTCAGTGCATTTGTATATTCCGGCATCTTCGCAGCGCTGGGCGGCGCGTTCATGTCGATGGGTTATCTATCCTACTGGGCGCAGAACATGACCGCGGGGCGCGGATTTATCGGTATTTCGGCAACTAACCTTGCTTCGGGCAACGTTTTGCTCGCTGTACTGGCATCAGTATTCTTCGGCCTGATGGATGCGTTGTCTATCTCGCTGCAAACCATGAACCTTCGCTTCCAGCTGGTGCAGATGATTCCGTATCTTGCAACCGTTATCGGCCTGGTTATCCTTTCTATCGTACGCGACAGGAAAGCACGGGCAAAGCGCGCCGGAAAATAATTATTATAACGGAGATATTCTATGGATTATGTTGTTGCAGGCAATGTGATGATTGATACCGTCCGCTTTGCGGACGGCACCACCAGCAACCGCAGTCACATAGGCGGGCCCGCCACCTTCGCTTACACCGGCATCCGCCTATGGACCGACCGCGTGCTGCAGGTCAGCAATGTGGGAGAGGATTATCACGAATACTTTGATGATTGGGCAGAAAAAAACAATATTATCACAGACGGCCTTAAGGTAAAATGCGAGCATTCAAACCATTCATTTTTGGTCTATAATCCCGACGGAACCTATCGCAGCGATGACAGCATCGAGCGGTTTCGCAGCGACTGGATTCAGGATTTTGGCTACCTGAAAACTACGCCGGAGGAGATCGGCGAGTTTACAAACGGTAAAAAAGTAAAGGGCGTATACTTGGCGCAGAACGTAGATGCTGTGTTTTGGCGCAAATTAAAGGCAATCAAAGAGCGTGACGGATTTAAAATTATGTGGGAAATCGAGGCGCCCAGCTCCTACAAACGCTATATGCCCGCCGTTTTGAATGCGCTAGAGAGCACCGACATTTTTTCGATTAACCTGCAGGAGGCAACAAGCCTTTTTGATGTGCAGACCGAAGAAGAATGCATCGAGCAGCTCAAGCACCTTCCGGTAGATATGACCCTGTTCCGCGTCGGCAAAAAGGGGCTGTATACCATTTCAGACGGCAATGCATACTTCCTTGCCAGTGCACCCACTGACCGCGAGATTGACCCCACCGGCTGCGGCAACAGCTCAACCGGCTCTGCGCTGTATGCGTATTGCGAGGGCAAGGACGCGGTTATGGTAGGCATCATGGCAAATGTCGCTTCGGGCCAAAACATCAGACAGTTTGGCGTAATACCTAACTTTTCAGCGGTAAGGGAGCATGCGTTCAAGCAAGCGGACGAGCTTTATGCGCAATATAAAAACAAGGCATAACCCTTTATCATGTTACGGAGGTGGGAAGATGGAACAGTTTCTGGCATGCGGAAACATCATGTCCGACTACGTAGAGCGGGCAGACGGAACCATGGAAGAGATGCATATGGGAGGCCCCGCCTTCTTTGCACTGACAGGCATTCGTCTTTGGTCAAAGGATTGCAAGCTGGTGTGCCGGGCGGGCGCGGACTATGTTGAGTCCTATGGGAAATGGATGATCGGCAACAGCCTTAGCTGCGATGGCGTTGATATCGCGGCCGAGCGCTGTACCCAGCATATTCTAAAGCACTTTGACGACGGAACCTACGAGCATCGCTCGCGGTTTGGCCCCGAGCTCTTAGGGTACCTGAAAACCCGTCCCGAAGATATTGAAAAAGCGCTCACCCCCAATATAAAAGGGATATACATGGCACAGAATGTTGACCGGATTTATTGGCAAAAGATCAGTAAGTTAAAAGAGAAATATGATTTTCGGTTTATGTGGGAACTGGAAGCAAAGCCCCGGCACCTTGCGGATTCAGAGTGGCTGCCCGCGGTAAAGGATGTCATTACCAATGCCGATATGTGGTCACTCAACGCAAGCGAGGCCTCCCAGCTGTTCGGAATACCCAAGATAAATGAAGAGGACATTATCAACGAAATCATGAAGCTGCCCGTGGAAATGACGCTGTTTCGCGTCGGCAAAAAGGGTGCTTACGCGGTATCCCCCGCCACTGCGGTGTTCTGCCCCTCCATCGACATCGGAGAATCGCTAGACCCAACAGGCTGCGGCAACTGCTCTACAGGTGCTGCTATGTACGCACACCTTGCGGGATATCCGCTCAAAGACGTTGTTGTTATGGCAAACATCTCGGCAGGGTACAATGCTGCACAATTTGGGCCTTATATGAGGTTTACCGATGAAGAAATGGACAACGCACAAAATCTGCGCCGGCAGTATGCCGCAAAGCTTTGATACTAATCTGCATTAAAAACACAGGTATGGCTTGCATCGGCAAGCAGAACATAACGTCTGCGGAAATAGTATAACAAAGCAGTATCACCTTGTATCATCGTAAATAATTAAGGAGGACTCCCGTGAACAAATTAGATTATAACAGTCCGATTAGAAATCAGGTGTTTAGCTTGCCTGAGCTAGTGGATATTCAGCTTAATCGCAGTCTGGATAAAGAAAAGCTGCAGAGCGTGCTTTCGATTGCAGAGATCTTTGACGCACGTAAAATCATTCTCACCGGCTGCGGCGACTCGTTTGCCGCTGCAGCCGTAATGGCACCGGTGCTGCAAAGGTACTGTGATGTATTCACCTGCAAGGCAATGGACCCCATGGAGTTTACCCGCTTTACCCCCAAGGAGGATATCGGCATCGGCGAACCCAACAGCCCTCTGGTGCTGGTCGTGAGTGCCGGCGGCTCCACCGCGCGCATCTGTGAGGCGTTGCAAAAGGCCGAGCATGTCGGTGCGCTCCCCGTTCTTGTTACCAATAAGGCCGATTCCAAGGCGGCTTCTGTGGCAAAGCGTGTCTATTTTCAGGATACCCCTCCCATGGAAAACGACTTCCCCGGGCTTCGCTCCTACTTCGCAAGCCTGATTGGCCTTGCATCCATTGCACTGCGCATGGGTCATGTACGCGGCGTGCTCCCCCCCACTGCCGAACAGGAGTGGAAGGCGGCCATCTCCGGTTATGTACATAGCTATGAGCAGATGCTTGAGCAGATTGACGACCAGATGTTTGAGCTCGCCAAAACCTGGAACAGCTTTGAGCGGTTTGACTTTATCGGCGACGGACCCGAGCTTTATTCCGCGTTGTTCGGGCTTGAGAAATTCTACGAGTGCACCGGTGTTTCGGCGGTGTATGACGACTCCGAGAACTGGTGCCACATCAACTACTTTATCCGCGACCCCGAAACAGTGGGCACCGTTATTATGGCGGATAAAAACTCCCCGTCGTTCGGGCGCACGGTAGAAACCATTGCAAGCGCACACCGTATCGGCCGCCCCGTATTGGTGGTTACCAATGCAGACAAAAGCGCGTTTATCGACGGCGTAACGGTATGCACACTTCCCGAGACACCCAAGGGCTTTGAGTGGCTGATGCCATTTATGGATTATGTACCGGCCACACTGCTGGCATCCTATTGCTGCACCCTTGCGGGACGCAAGTACTTTAACGCGTATGACCCCTTTACCAACGTTTACGATCGCTCGGTCAAATTCTTTGATCCCAGCGTAGTAACCATGTCGTCCAGTAAGGTCGAGATTTTTGACTAACGGAGGAAGCAAATGTTTTACGAGATAAATTTACGCACCGAGTTCAAAGGCTACCCTTCTATTACGGCAGATGTAGAGACGCTTGTTGCAAAAAGCGGTGTAAAAGACGGCTTTTGCATTGTATCGGTCCCGCACACCACGGCGGCACTTGCGATTACATCCTTTTGGGATAAGCGCGGTCTTGATGATATGATGGATGAGATTGACCGCAACTTCCCTGCCCGTGTCAGCTACAAGAATCAGGATTCCCCATACGCCGCGTCGGGATATGTTAAGTCCGCCACCATCGGCACCTCCACCATGCTGATTGTAAAAGACGGCAAGCTGGTGCTTGGCTCCTCGCAGGGCCTTGTGCTCATCGATTTCGACGGCCCGCGCGAGCGAAGAGTGTTTGTCCAGCTGGTGGAGGCGTAATGAGGTTATAGGCTTCAAGCAGTATACCGATGCCGACGGCGTATACGCTGGCGATACGTGCTGCCGCAGGCCCGCCATATGCCGGCCCCATCCGCAGCAGCGGTTGGCCTTAAAATAATCCCGTCAGTTTGAAGTCCGTCGGGCATAAAACAGTTTTGCACATGCAGATTTTAGGAGGTCCATAAATGTATATTGATAAAATTAATCTAGTTACCGAATATATGGGGATGCACGACCTGACAAACGAGGTTCAGGGCGTGGTTGCCGCAAGCGGTGTAAGCAACGGCATCTGCCATATTTCGATGCTGCACTCAACCGCGGGATTGCTCGTCAGCGCAAAGGATGCCGCAATCCGCCGGGACGTAATGAACGACATCGAGCGTATGGTTCCTACGCGTGTTGACTTTAAGCACCGCGAAACCGCCTCCGATGCAGGCGGTCACGTAAAAACCGCACTTACCAACAGCCAGATCTCGGTTATTGTCGAGAACGGCGCGTTGGTGCTGGGTGAGCAGCAGGCCGTTGTGTTCGCAGAGTTTGACGGTCCGCGGCCCAGAAGCTACTATGTCTGCGTTTACAGCGCACAATAACAAGCAAGGGAAAAGGTGAGAACAAATGAGTAACAAACTTGATTATCAGAATCCGCTGCGAAACCAATGTATGAGCATTCCCGCGCTGTGCGAGCCTCAAATTGCCGGGGTTCTCAAGGGAATTGCGGGGTCAATCCCCGCCGATAAATTAAAGAACATCCGTCGGGTTATCTTCACCGGCTGCGGCGACTCTTACTTTGCAGGCCGCGTGGTGATTCCCGCCTATAAACATTTTGCAGGCCAGTTTGGCAGCAGCTTTTCCGCCGAGCGCTGCATCGATGTCGGCCGTTTCTTGGAGATGAGCGAGAAAGATGCCGCGGCAACCTTGGTTATCGGTGTCAGCGCATCGGGTGGCCCTGCGCGCGTAGAGGAGGCCCTGCTGCGTGCCAAAAAATACGGCTACATGACGATGGCTCTGACCAACAACCCCGCTTCCCGCGCGGCAGCGGCAGCGGAGTATTCGCTGATTGTCAATACCCCAAGCTTTGATAACCCAAACCCAGGGCTGCGTAACTACTACGCATCGCTTACCGCTCTTTTATTCTTCGCAGCATATCTTGGCGAGTGCAGAGGCATCAGCCCCGCGGGAACAATGGATACGCTTGCGGATGCCATCCGCGCGTACACCAAGAGCTACGAGGCCGTGCTGCCTGAACTTGATGAAAATATGTTTGAGCTTGCAAAGACATGGAAGGACTATATCGCCGTTGATACCATCGGCGATGACATTAACTCCGCAACCGCACTGTTCATCGGCGCGAAGTTCCTCGAGGTTGCAGGCATTATCTCTACATACAATGATTCCGAGGATTGGTGCCATGTGCATTACTTTGCGCATACGCCCGAAAAGATCGGCACCATCATTGTTGCGGATAAGTACGATAACAACCGCACCCGCATTGCAGAAACCGTGCGTCAGGCAGCCGGTATCGGCCGTCCGGTGCTGCTGCTTGCAAACGGCTGCAAGAAGGAGTTTGGCATACCCGAGGAGATTACCGAGGTAGCTCTTCCCGAAGCGCCGAAGGGCTTTGAGTTCCTGCTGCCGCTCCTCAATTTTATCCCCGGCTCAATCCTTGCGGCATATGTAGCGGCGCTGCTTGAGGAACCGTACTTCCGTGCAGGCAAAGGGCACTGGGGTGATCCGGGCGTTAACACAATTCAAAGCAGTGAAGTTATTATACTGTAAGCGACAGTTTGCAGCTGATGCTGTATGCAAATACTGAGGAAAAGGAGACGAAATATGGTTCGCAACACAATAAAGACCGAGAATGCAGGACTTTATGATATTACCGAGTCGATTACCGGCGCTATTGATACTAGCAATATCCGCGAGGGGCTATGCGTTGTGTTTACCCCCGATACGGAGGCCGGCATCCTGATTACCGCAAAGGGTGACCCTCGCATCTATGAGGATATTTTGGAAGACTACACCCGCATCTTCCCCGCGCGCAACAACTACGAGTTTGACGGAAGTGTCGATCAGGCTGCCGCGCACTCAAAATCCGCCATAGCGGGCGTATCGCTCGACATCATCATCCATGAGGGCAAAGCAGTGCTTGGCGAGCGTCAGCACATTGTGCTGGCAGACTATGTGGGCAATAAAAACTGCACCTGGCTAATCGAGTGTATCGGCAGGGAATAAAGGCAGCACACCTTGTTTAATTCCCCGTCCGCTCACTAAAGCCTTCTTGAAAAGCGACAATCCCCCGGCTCCTAAGCCGGGGGATTGTCTATCTTCTAACGAAGAGCTTGAAATACGCAGCCATTTTGCTCCACAATAAAAACAGCCGCTGCGCTGTAAAACAGCAGAGCGGCCGATATCGTTATGGGGTTGTCCTTTCGCTTTTTAAATAAGCTTGCTCTCATCGGTGTCTTCGTTAATAATCGTACAGTTAAATAGGTCAAACGACTTAAAGAACACAATCCTGCTTTCCTTGGCATGCTCCGCCAGCAAATAGCATCTCGCTGAGTGGTTCTTTACCAGCTGCTTGATGCTTGCTTCGCGGATATCATATACGTAGGTACACTGCTCTTCAAGAGAATACGCATTCGCACCCAAAAACGCCTTATTAAAGTGCATGCTCGAAATCTGCGTCTCGGCAAGCGGGCCGTTAACCGAATTAAAATCATAAACATACTCGCCGCCAAGCAAAATGAAGGTAATCCCCTCAATGGGAAGGTAATTCTGAACCATACTAAGGTTGGTTGTTACAACCGTGACGTTCTTTGCGGTTATAAACTGAACCATCTTGCCGGTTGTCGTACCGGAATCAATAAAGATAATATCCCCGTCCGAAACCAGCTTTGCGGCCTTTTGTGCAATCATGGTTTTGGGGCCGCTCTCAGAATGGTCTTCATAAAGTGCAATCGGGTGTCTGCTAATGTTTTGCGGCTCTGCCTTGATGCAAAAAGCGCCACCGCGTTTCTTTTCGATTGTACCGTCCTCAAGCATGAGATTAATATCACGGCGTGCGGTAGAAACAGAAACCCCCAGTGCCTCGGCAATGTGGACAACAGACATCACTTCGTGTTGCTCTAATAGTGTTAAAATACTTTTTCTACGAAAATATGGAGCCAGCATCCCGTATCCTCCTCAAATTCTGTAAATGCCAAATTGATCGCACCGGTTTGATAATGTGAATTCATCATTTTTATATTCTCAGATAGGGGATACCGGAATTAAAGTAATAAGATGCTCAATGCTCCAATTTGAAAATTGACAATTAAAGCGCTGCTAAAGCAAGTAATATCAACATTTACTCGTTGTTATAATAATAACATCTTTCCAGTTGGAAATCAATAAGTTCAAATAAAATAATAATAACTCCACATAATGACCAACATATATTCAATTTTTTGGCTTTTTTGAAGATAAACTGCCCTGCCAACTATCCGACTGCACAAAGGAAATATGGTAGAATGAATGCTGCATACGTATCTCAGCGGTTTGCACAGGATGATAAGCGGAATTCAGCTGTGTTGCAACAGGTTGCGCAGCCGTAAGGCGGATACCCTATTCGCCTTACGGCTTTTTTGCGGTTTTATAACACAAAGCATCCACACCGCAAAACAGGTTTATCATACTCTGTTTGCTGCTGCTTGAAAAGTTAAAACCCTATGAAACTATGCACATAGAGTATGCCGGCGTGTATGCTTTAGCAGCAGCACCGCCAGGCAGTGATGGGGAATATTTCTTGTCCCGCGCGGTGTAATAAAAGGCCGAAAAAAAACAGATTGACGAAAGCACCATTCCCTGATAGTATAATCTTGTTGCGCATCGTTGCGCAAATAAGGCAAACGCGCATTCCTTTCGAATAACTACGCAGGGAGAAATAATCCATGAAAAAGAACGTACAACAACCCTATACCATTGACGATATCGCAAAGGAACTCGGCGTCAGCAAAACGACAGTTTCGCGTGCAATCTCAGGCAAAGGGAGAATCAGCGAAGAGACAAAGGAACGTGTGCGGCAGCTAATCAGCAAGCGTAACTATAGGCCAAACAGTATGGCAAAAGGGCTGGCGCAGAAAAAAACCTTCAACATCGGCCTTGCCATGCCGGAGGATTTTGGCGTTGGTGATCTTCCGTTTTTTCAAAAGAGCGTTAACGGCATCTGCAAAACAGCCGCACATAACGATTACGATGTGCTTTTGTTTCGCATTACCGGCAACGATCTTTCACAGCTCAAAAGGATTCTCAACAATCATAAGGTTGACGGTGTAATCATCACAAGAACGATGGTCAACGATTACCCCGTACAGCTTTTACGAGAGAGCGGTCTTCCGTTTGTTGTAATCGGCTCTTCGCCGGATGCCGATGTCACCCATGTGGATAATGATCATGTAAGTGCGTGTAAAATGTTAACCGGGCTGCTTTTGAGCCGCGGCTATCGCAACCTTGCGCTGATTGGCGGATCAATGGAGTTCTTTGTCAACCGAAAGCGTTTAACCGGCTACCAACTGGCGCTGGACGAGCACGAGGGCAGCGCTGTGAGCAAGACATATCTAAATATGACAAACGAGCCGCAGATTGCACAAGCGGTGGATGATGCTTTGGCAGAGCACTCAGATTGTATTGTTTGTATGGACGACTTTATCTGCTCCCTTGCGGCCGCGCGTCTGGCAGAACGCTCTGTCAAGATTCCGGATGACATATCGATTGCTACGTTTTACAGCAGTATGCTGCTGGAAAATAACAAACCCCTGGTTACCGGACTGGAATTTGATGCGGTAAAGCTTGGCGGCATTGCATGTCAGACGTTAATCGATAAACTGGGCGGAAAGAATACGCAGGATTATCTAAGCTCCGACTACCGCCTGCTCATCGGCAACTCAATGAAATAGCTACACCTGTGGCAGTATATGATACCCAACGCCAAAATCTTACCTTTTTTGCATTATGTTGCGCTTATTGCGCATATATTTTTGGCCATATTTATGCATTAACCATATAATTATCATTAATTACTTGTGTATTATATAACATTGACACATAATTTAGAAAGATGTATATTGTAATTGAGCAACCGATTGCGCTAACCCGTGATCGAAATAATTTTAAGGAGCTAATGAAATGAGAAAGATTACCGCATTAGTGCTCGCTCTTACTTTGGTAGTCAGTCTGTTGGCAGGATGTGCACAAGGCTCGGTCGAGTCTCCTGCAGATACAAGCTCTGCCGCGCCTGTCTCCGATGCTGCCCCTGCCGGGGCTCAGAAGCTGGTTGTATGGTGCTGGGATATGGGCTTTAACGGCGCAACCATGGAGGCCGCCGCAGAGATTTACAAAAGGGATAACCCAAACTTTGAGCTTGAGGTCGCCGATCAGGGAGATTGGGACACCGTGCAGACCAAGCTGACAACCATCGCCACCTCGGGCGATTATTCGCAGCTCCCCGACATTGTTCTGCTACAGGACAACGCGTTTCAGAAGAACTATGCAAGCTTTCCGGATGTATTCGTTGACCTGACAAACACCGCTATCGATTTCAGCCAGTTTGCGGAGGGCAAGACCGGGTACTCGGTAATTGACGGCAAGAACTTTGGCGTTCCCTTTGACAACGGTGCCGTAATCTACGGCTATAGAACCGACGTGCTGTCCGACGCCGGCTATACCCTTGATGATTTTACCGATATTACTTGGAGCACATGGCTTACACAGGCAAAGGATGTGCTGAACAAAACCGGCAAGCCTCTTCTTTCCGGTCAGGCCGGCTCGTCAGATATCATTAACATGATGCTGCAATCTGCGGGCGCTTCCCTGTTTGACGCCGAGGGCAATGCCTACATCGTCGAAAACGATGTCCTTTACAAGGTGGCCGAGGTTTACATGCAGATGCTCAAAGACGGAACCTGTATAGAAGCCACCGATTGGTCGGGCTACACCGATTCCTTCACCAGCGGCACTGTCGCAGGTACCATGACCGGCTGTTGGATTGCGGCTACTATCCAGTCCAAAGAGGATCAGTCCGGAAAATGGGCGATTACCAACATGCCTTCTCTTGAAGGTGTACAGGGCGCAACCAACTATTCCAACAACGGCGGCTCTACGTGGGCAGTTACCGCAAACTGCAAAGACCTTGACCTTGCGGCCGATTTCTTTGCCAAGACGTTTGGCGGCTCTACAGAGCTTTATGATAAGGTTGCAAACGCGGGCGTTTTGGCAACCTACCTGCCCGCCGCGGATTCCGACGTATACAGCGAACCGAATGCGTTCTTCGGCGGTCAGGCAATTATGTCGATCATCACTGAATTTGCCGGCCATGTTCCCGCTATCCACGGCGGCGCGTACTACTACGACGCACGCGACGCAGTCTGCAACGCGATTGTGAATATTCAGGGCGGCGCGGATGCAAAAACCGCATTCCAAGAAGCGGAGAACACTGTAAACTTTATGATGGGCAAATAGGTGCACGGGTGTAACCACCTGCTGATTGCTTGATGTTGTACAGAGGGAAATACCGCGTATTTCCCTCTGTACGTTCATGTTATTGATAAAAAAGGGGAGTTACCCGTGAAGATAAAGAGAATCAAACAAGATACATATCCAGAAACCATAAGCAACATGCCTACAAACGCTTTTTCTGCACAACGTCCGCGACGCTTTAGGCTGAGCTTGGGGCAGCGTCAGTCACTTGCGGGCTGGAGCTATATTCTCCCTGCTGCCATCCTGATTTTTATAATGAGCTTTTACCCCATGCTCAAGGCGCTCACCCTTTCGTTTAAGACGGGTATCGGCGCGAATATGACATGGGCCGGTCTATACAATTATACACGCCTATTTGAGGATACGGTTTTTGTTCAGGCGCTGCTCAACACCTTCTTCTATCTGGTGATTCAGGTTCCTATCATGCTGTTCCTTGCTCTGATTATCGCAACCATCCTCAACCATCCAAAGCTAAAATGCAAGGGACTGTTCACCACCCTGATTTTTCTGCCGTGCGCTACCTCTTTGGTGTCGTACTCCATCATTTTTCGCACGCTGTTTGCCATCAACGGCTATATCAACTCGGTGCTAGTTGGCTTGGGGATTCTTTCGACCGGGTATAACTTTCTTGGGCATCCCGCCAGCGCAAGGCTCGTCATTATTATTGCGCTGATTTGGCGGTGGACCGGATATAATATGGTGTTCTATCTGGCTGGTTTGCAAAATATCAGCCCCTCCATCTACGAAGCCGCAACGCTCGACGGCGCCTCCCGTTCTCAGGTGTTTTTTAAGATCACCGTGCCCCTGCTAAAGCCGATTATTCTGCTGACGGCTATCATGTCCACCAACGGAACGCTGCAGCTGTTTGATGAATCGGTAAACATCACGAGCGGCGGGCCCGCCAACGCCTCCATAACACTATCGCATTACATCTACAACCTATCGTTTAAGTATATGCCAAACTTCGGCTATGCGGCCGCCATCTCTTATGTCATTCTTGTGATTGTTGCCGTTTTAGCGTTTTTGCAGATGAAGGCAGGTGATAAGCGTGGTTAACCTGAAATATGCCCGTACCCGCAAACAAACAAGCGGTGTTGGTGCCGGTTCATATATCTTCTTAATTGTTGTGTGCATCTTCTCCGTATTCCCTCTGCTCTGGATGCTGATTGCCGCCACCAACAAAAGTGTTGATGTAATTTCGGGCACCTTAATACCCGGCACGCATCTTCTGGAAAACTATAAAACCCTGGTTAAGGGCACCAACCTCTGGACTGCCATGTGGAATTCCTTTCGATATGCGTCTGTTTTAACCATCTGCAGCCTGATTATCTGTTCACTGGCTGGCTATGGCTTTGAAATCTATCACACCAAGAAGAAAGACCGGCTGTTTGCGGTTATATTGCTTGCCGTAATGGTACCCTTTGCCGCAACCATGATTCCGTTGTATCAGATGAGCGCAGAACTTGGTCTACTTAACACAACGCTCGGCTTCATTCTTCCGACGATTTCTACCCCGTTTATGATCATGCTGTTTCGTCAAAACTCCCGCTCCTTCCCAATCGAGATTATTGAGGCTGCCAGAATCGACGGCCTATCGGAACTTTTAATCTTTTTAAAGATGTATATCCCAACGCAAAAATCAGCCTTCGCCGCCGCCATGACCATTACGTTTATGAACGCGTGGAACAGCTACCTGTGGCCGAAGGTTATTATGCTCAGCGACGATAGCATTACTATGCCCATGCTCATTGCGGGGCTGAAATCCGGCTATGTTACCGATTTTGGCGTTTTAATGCTCTCGGTTTTGTTTTGTACGCTTCCTACCGTTTTAATCTTCTTCTTCCTGCAAAAGCACTTTGCGCAGGGTATTACCGGCTCGGTGAAGTAACAGGTGCCGCTTGAGAATCTTCACCGCCGCCGATAAGGAGTGAACTTACATAATCTATGATATATTTTGATCGCAATAAACGCAGAGATCCCCGCTTTTTTGCGGAGCACAGGGTTGCCGCACACTCTGACCATGCTTTTTTTGCCGACAAGCAAGAGGCCGACAGCGGTAAAAGCTCGTTTGTTTATTCAATAAACGGCGAGTGGAACTTTCATTATGCAGAAAATGAACAGGCAATTATCTCCGGTTATGAGGCTGCCGAGTTTGACTGCCGCGGCTGGCAAACCATTACGGTGCCGGCCCACATTCAGCTGCAAGGATATGGAAAGCCCCAGTATTGCAACATCCAATATCCGTGGGATGGCTGGGAATCCCCCGGGTTTGGTCAGGTTCCGGCAGATTATAACCCGGTTGGGTGTTACGTCAAATACTTTGTTCTGCCACAGCACATGAAAGGCAAACGAGTCTTTGTCTCATTTCAGGGAGCCGAAAGTTGCGTGGCGGTGTGGCTCAACGGGCGGTATATCGGCTTTGGCGCAAACAGCTTTTCTCCATCGGAGTTTGAACTGACAGATGCCTTATGTGAGGGGGAAAACAAGCTGGTGGCGGAGGTGATTGGGTGGAGCGCCGGCAGCCTGCTTGAGGATCAGGACTTTTTCCGCTTTTCCGGCCTCTTCCGCGAGGTGTATCTGTACGCGGTCCCAAAGCTGCACATTGAGGATTTGACCGTCAAAACCCTGCTGGATGATGCATATTGTGATGCTATGCTGCAGCTTGGGCTGCGCCTTTCGGAACATAAGCACTGGAGCGCCCAAATAACGCTCTATGACGGGAAGCAATCCGTTTTACAAGAGATGCTATCCGGCAATACATCTACCATCACCGCGGAGTTTAGCGTTTCGCAGCCAAAGCTTTGGAGTGCGGAAGCCCCGCACCTGTATCTGCTTGAAATCTGCCTTTACAATCAAGCGGGCGACTTAATGGAGGTTGTTCGGCAAAACTTCGGCTTTCGGCGGTTTGAGCTTAAGGACGGGCTGATGTGCATCAACGGCAGACGCATTGTTTTTCATGGTGTGAACCGGCACGATTTCTGCGCCAAAACAGGCAGGGCCGTAACCCGGGACGATGTATGGCGGGACCTTGTTACCATGAAGCAAAACAACATTAGCGCTGTGCGCACCGCCCATTATCCCAACGCAAACTGGCTGTGTGGCATGTGCGACGAGCTAGGGCTGTACGTTATGGTGGAAAACAATCTGGAAACCCACGGCATCTGGACCACTCGTGACGGGGAGATTACCGATTATACCAAGGCGATTCCCGGCGACCGGGAGGAGTACCTTGATATGATGCTCAGCCGGGTAAATGATACCTATCAACGCGACAAAAATCATCCCTCGGTGCTCATCTGGTCCTGCGGGAACGAGGCGTTTGGCGGCAGTGTGCTTTACGCGATGTCGCAGAAATTCCGCGCGCTGGACGACACGCGCTTGGTGCATTACGAGGGCATTTTTCATGACCGCCGCTATAACGACACCAGCGATATGGAAAGCCAGATGTACCCATCCGCCGCATCGATTCAATCATTCTTAAACAAGCATCCGCAGCGACCGTTTCTCTGCTGCGAGTATTCGCACGCGATGGGCAACTCCCTTGGTGCGATGCATAAATACACCGATCTTGCCAAAACCCACCCGCTCTATCAGGGCGGCTTTATCTGGGACTACCGTGATCAGGCTATTTTGTGGCCGAACCCACATGGAGAACCCGCGTATCTGTATGGCGGCGATTTCGGTGACCGCCCCAACGACGGCATCTTTTGCGGCAACGGCATCTGCTATGCCGACGGCACCGTATCGCCTAAAATGCAGGAGGTTAAATATAACTATCAGAATATCGACATTGCATTTACCGAACATGCCATCCAGCTTCATAACCGGTATCTGTTCACAGGTACCGAGCGGTTTACCTGTGTTGTCGGGCTGCTGCAGGACGGGATGCGGGTTAAAGAATGCACCCTGACGACCGCAGTAGCGCCGCAAGGCAGCGCAAGCTATCCCATTCCATTTAAGCGGCAGACCGCTGCTGGAGAATATACGATAGACGTTTCGTTCCGGCTCACGGAGGATGCCGCATGGGCAGAAGCCGGACATGAAATCGCCTTTGGGCAAACCACGTACAAGGTTATGGGAGCACCAGAAGTCAAGCAACACAAGCCGCTGCGTGTTGTTTACGGGGACTACAACATCGGCGTAACCGGCGATGATTTCAGGGTGCTGTTTGACCTGCAATATGGAACGCTCAGCTCCTACCGCTACCGCGGCACAGAGCTGATTCACACCGCGCCCATGCCGAATTTTTGGCGTGCACCGACGGATAACGATCGTGGCAATCTGATGGCGATGCGCTATGGGCAATGGAGGCTTGCAAGCCTGTATGCAGGCATCAGAGTCCCGTCAGACGAGCAGTTGTACGGCATCCGCACAAAGCCTGATATTACCGAGACAGCCGAGCATATTACACTCACATTTCGCCTGATGCTGCCAACACAGCCCACCGCCTTTTGCGACATGATATACACTGTCCATTGCGATGGTCTGGTTGATATTACCCTATCCTATCACCCAACAGAGGGCCTGCCTTGTATGCCCGCCTTTGGTGTAATGCTGAAGATGGCGGCCGGCTTTGACCGCCTTGCCTGGTACGGGCTTGGGCCGGAGGAAACCTACTGTGACCGTAAACACGGCGGCAGACTGGGCGTTTACAAAAACCGTGTAGCCGATAATATGGCCCGCTACCTGTGTCCGCAAGAGTGCGGCAATCACATGGATGTGCGGTGGGCGCATGTATACAACCAAGCGGGCATTGGCCTTGCCTTTACAGGTGATTCTATAGAGTTTTCGGCCCTGCCGTACACCCCCTTCGAGCTTGAGCATGCGGGGCATCTCTACGAGCTGCCGCCGGTGCACTGCACGGTGATACGGCTTGGCATGCAGATGGGTGTGGGCGGAGATGACAGCTGGGGTGCCAGAACCCATCCGGAATACCTGCTGGATGCATCGGTTTGCAGAGAATTTACGTTTCATATGAAAGGGATTTTACATACATGAATAAAATGGTTTTGAATCTGGTTCACCGGCCGGAGATGGTGCCTGAGTACGCGGAAAGGCTCACGGGGCATGGTAAACCGGAAGACATTGCCCGCAAAGCGCTTTTGACCGAGAGCCTGGATATCTTTAGAACACAGCAGCGCCTGGCGCATGAAAACGGCCTGAAAACGACCATTCAAATGACGTACGCAAGCCTTTATAACAACGAAGCCGTCAGCCTTGCAAAAGAGCATCATAAAACATATGGCGATGAAATCGGGCTGTCATTATTGGGTCTTCCCTGCAAGGAATTCCGTGAGAAGTATAAAACAAAGGATTTTTGCATCTGGATGTTTTCACTGGAGGATAAAAAGGCGATTGTGCGGGATATCTTTGAGCAGTTCTTTGACCGCTTCGGTTTTTATCCCCAATCCACAGGCTCGTACTATATGGACGCCGAGCTGATAAGCTACATCAAAGAGGTCTACCCTTCTGTCAAATGCGCCGTTGCCACCTGCTGGGAGGAAGGGCCGAAAGCCTATCACACCTGTAACAACAGCTGGTATACGTTTTTGGACGGCGGCCCATGGGCACCATGGATACCGTCCAAGGCCAATACCCACGCACCGGCCGCAAACGAGCAGGAGGACAGCGGTATTGTCGCAATCCCCCACCTCAGCCGTGATTTAATCGCCTGCTACGACGGCAACGGTTCAAACTTCGGCACCCATCCGCAGAATGTTCTGCGCGGCATGATTTACCGCGATGGCGAGTACCCGTATCTGTTTAACCTAATCGACCAGTTCCGCTATCAGGCGCGGTTTAACAACGGCTACTCCTACAACATGATGTTTGTAGGCCCCGGCTGGATGAATAAGATGGGCCGATGGGAGGCCCCCTACGAGCTGCTTTACAAGGCCTACTCCGATGGCTGTGCCTATTATGGCAAACTGAAAAAAGAGGGCAAGCTCATCGATATGACCATGAGCGAATTTGCCGATTACTACAGGGAGAACAAGACATATTCCGAGCCGGAATGTGCCCTGTGGCGCGATATTCTATACGGCAGCCAAAAGCAGGTGTTCTGGTACTGCGACCCCTACCTGCGCGCCTGCATTAACATGGATGAGGGCGGCGCACTGGTGGACCTGCGCCCATATGCCGCAAAGCTTGCATGGCCCGTGGGCATCGGTACACGGCATGTACAGGACGCAAGCTACCCTTTTCTGATTCAGGAGAAATACCGCGCGGGCTACTTTACCCATTATGCGGGCGAAGGAACGGTGCGCAGCGCGAAGATTACATACAACGGCGAGGAGATTGACCTATGCCTGTGCCGCACCAAGGCGCGGTTCTCACAGGAAGGCAGCGCACGCATCCTAACGCTTGATCCGGTAGAGCTTGAGTTTTCCGGCCTTACGGTAACGTTGCAAACAGTTATCACGTTTGAAGAAGGCTCGGGAAGCATCCGCTTTGACCGTAGGATTTTAAATCTCAGCAACCCGGATGCCGAAGTGACGATAGACGAATATATAATTGCATGCTATGGCACTACAGAATACCCTGAGGATATGACCGGCCTTACACTTGCAGTCGGCAAAGACGGCAGCAAAACCGAGCTTTCTTACGAGTACAAATGCCGCGAAGAAGTAATGCTGGGCGCGGATTATACCGAGTGTATTCTTCCACCCATTCAAACCCGCATTTCTATGACCTGCAAAGGGCGGCAAAAGTCAGGGTATTTTAAAGAAGGCTACGCGTTCAGCCCCATGTTTACGCTGGGGTATACAGGGGTATTAAAGAACAAGGAGGTATTTACCACATGGCTCAATCTGGAAAAGGCAGACTGAACTATCGCTGCCCCTCCTGCTTTATGCGCGATCTTGATCTTGATATGTTTTACGATAAGGACAGAACAGAGTACTACTGCATCCGATGCCAGTACACCGGTATCGAGGAGGATGTCCTAAAGATGAATGAAATCATTCGCTTACGCTACCGCGACATGGAAAAGCGGTACGGCGAGGACGATTTTGAGAAGTTTGACCGGTAATATGGCTGCGGCTACTATCAGGCGGAGGAGGATTACATGAAACAATGGTACATCGGTATGGATTGTTCTTCTTTGGAAGAGGTAGAGCAATGCGGCGGCCGATTTTATGATAACGGCACTCAGCAGGATTGCCTGAACATCCTAAAGCGGTACGGAACCAACCTCATCCGCCTGCGGCTTTGGAACGACCCATATTCCGCGTCCGGCGAACCGTATGGCGGCGGAACCAATGATTATGCCCGTACGCTCCGTCTGGCAAAACGCACGGCGGCACTAGGTATCGACTGGCTGCTTGACCTTCATTACTCCGACTTCTGGGCCGACCCGGGAAAGCAGTTTCTCCCCAAAGCATGGCGCGGCAAAAATGGTGCCGCGCTCGAACAGGCGGTGTACCGCTATACCAAAGAGACACTGCAAAAATTGCGGGAAAATAAGGCGCTTCCCCAGATGGTCGCCATCGGCAACGAGATTACGAACGGCCTTCTATGGCCCTACGGAAAAACGCCCGCATACCCCGAAATCGTGGGGCTGGTGGGCGCGGGGATTCGGGCCGTAAGGGAGCTTGAATGCGGCATCAGCATCATGCTGCATCTGGATAACGGCGGGCGGAACGACCTTTACCGCGAGTGGTTTGATAACTACCTCGCAAACGGCGGAGAGGATTTTGACTGCATCGGGCTGAGCTATTATCCGTTCTGGCATGGTACGTTGCAGGACCTTGAGCACAATTTAAACGATCTTGCGGTACGCTATAAAAAGCCTTTGATTGTTGCCGAAACCAGTACGGGCTTCTCGCTGAAGGAGTATCGCAGCGAACAAGAAATTGCCGCCGGTATTGGGCGCGGCATGGCGGCAACACACGAGCTTGCACAGCGGGTGCCCTTCCCCATGACGCCGGAGGGGCAGACCGAGTTTCTTTGCAAATTGATGGAGAAGGTTTATGCCGTGCCAAACCGCTTGGGGCGCGGGTTTATCTACTGGGAGCCCGCATGGATGCCGGTAGCGGGAACAAACTGGTCGCTCCGGGCCGGCTGTGAGTATATCGGAGAAAAGGGCTATGGCGGCAATGAATGGGCAAACCAGGCATTGTTTGACTATGACGGCCACACACTCCCCGCGCTCAAAGCCATACGGGATTTCCCGGGCTCAGCCGCAATCACCTGCGGCGGAGGGCTTGGCGGCTGATAAACGACAACGCGCAAAATAAACCCACTCTATAAAGCAGAAAACAGGGCCCACGTTCAGCAATAGGAACGTGGGCCCCTTGTTTGAAAGGATACTCTATACTGCTGCATCGGTCGGCAAGACATGGTACTCAATGCTTGCTTGTCATCCGTCGGTATCAGCACCCGATAGCGAAAACCTTTTAGGATTATTTGGCGGCAAAAACAGGAGATGTCCATAAAAGGCTGACACTACTCGCAGGTCACCATAAGCTCCATACCGCCGATAATCGCCGTTTTACAGCCCGCCGGCAGCAAAAAGCTGTCTCCCCTGCGCACCGTTTTTCCGCCGGCCGTCCCGCTGCCCTTGACAACGGTTACCAGCATATACCCTGTGGCGCAAAGGCATCCCTCACCGTTACAGCGGTACCGGCGCACGCAAAACGATTCGTTTTGAATAAAGGTTGTAACATCCAGCCCACTTTCAATGCCATGAACGGGCTGCGGCTCGTTATTTTCTGCTACGCTGCCGTATCGCATACAGGCAATCGCCTCTTCAAGGTGCAGCTCACGCTCGTTGCCTTGCTCGTCGGTACGGCGGTAGTCATAAAAGCGGTACGTTACATCGGTAGCCTGCTGAATCTCATACACAATGCTTCCCTTTTTCAGCGCATGCAGCAGCCCTGCGGGCAGGTAAACAAAATCCCCCGCCGATACCGGCCGGTGCCGAATCAGCCCCTCCCAGTCTCCGCGTTTAATATAACCGCGTAAATCTACTTCGTCGCGCGCGTTGTGGCCATACACAATGCTTGCGTCCCGCTCTGCCTCAATAAAGTACCACGCCTCGTTTTTTCCAGACGGATACCCAAGCGGCCGGGCATACTCGCTGTCGGGATGAATCTGAATACTCAAATCGTCCTCGGGTGCAACCAATGAGATAATGACCGGAAACCGGGTGTGTTTGCTGCAAAAAAGCCGAGGATGATTCTGCCATAAATCAAGCAGGCTAAGCCCTGCATACTCCCCTTCGCGCACAACGGTAGAACCGCCCTCTTGCGCGCTGAACGCCCACGATTGCCCGATGCCAAGGGGGAATTCATCATATGTAAAATAGTCCCGCAACAGTGTTCTGCCCCAAATGGCAGGTCTGGGTATGGGTTTAAAAAAGACCGGTTGCATGGTTTGGTTCTCCCTTTTGTTATTTGAGTACACCCTTGTCCAGAAAGGCAGCGCCAATCATCGGTGCTGCCGCACCAAGCTGCGCACGTGCAATGGTCATCTGCCTGCGCCTTGTCCATGCGGGATAACCGTACTGATAAAGCAGCGGCAGAAGCGGCTGCAGCAGCAAGTCATGCTCGCACATTCCGCCGCTGAACACAATGAGATTGCAGGATAGAACGTTAACCAGCTTTGCAAGCCCAAATGCCAGACGGTCAGCGCAATAAGCAATCAGTTCCAGCGCATCACTGTCGCCATCGTATGCCAGCTCAAACACTGTCTGCGCCTTATGCGGCCTGCCCAGCAGCTTGTGCGGAAAACGCTCAAGCGCAAGGGCAAGCACCGCAGTTCCCGATACATACCGCTCAAGGCATCCGCGCTGACCACAGGAGCAAAGCCTGCCGTCCGGCTCAATGACGGTGTGACCAATCTCTCCTGCGGTACTCATTGCTCCCGCAAAGATGCGTTCGTTTATCACCACACCGCAGCCAATGCCCGTTCCCAGCGTGACACACAGCATGTCTGCATGTCCGCGCCCCGCGCCAAACAAATGCTCCGCCCATGCTGCCGCCCATGAGTCCTGCGAAACTGATACGTTGCGTCCAAGCTCGCGCAAAAAGTAGTTCCCCAGAGCCTCATCCTCCCAACCGAGATTAGGGCAGTAGCTCGCCATGCCTCGGGCGGTGTCAGCGCTGCCGGCAATCCCCACCCCGATAAACGCAATCTCGTCAAGCATAACGCCGGCGGTTGCAAGCAAGCTGTGCAGCGCGTCACATATCTTTGCAGTCAGCCCCTGTGCGCCACCGTCTTGCTGTGAGCTAAGCGTCACGCTGTGCAGGGGGCTGCCCTGCGTATTGATCAGTCCGATATTAGTTTTGGTTGCGCCGATATCAATCCCGACGCGAAGCCTCTGCTCCATGGAATTCCTCCGTTTCGTCAGCAGTTTTACAGCCTGCCAAAGCAAGCTCCGCACCTTGCAGCCGAAGGCCGGCGACCGTAACCGGCTTTGGTAAAACCGCTAGCTGATTGCCCCTCGCAAAAGGTTAAGCGACTGCTCCATCGGGCGCACATCGGTAAAGATGCTTGCGGTGCCCGCCACAAACATATCCGCCCCCGCAGCGCGCATTTTTTTGGCGTTCTCAAAGCTGACGTTTCCGTCCACCTCGATCGATACTTCAAAATGCTCGCGGCTATCCAGCAGCGCGCGCAATCGTCTGATCTTGTCGGTCATATGCGGAATCATCTTTTGTCCCGCAAAGCCGGGATTGACGGTCATCAGCAATACACCATCAATATCGGGGAGTACCTCGTCCAGAACACTGAGCGGGGTGGCGGGGTTAATGGCCGCATACGCAAGTGCGTCCCGTGCGCGTATAGCGGAAAGACAGCGTTGCAGGTGGGGCGTGGATTCGGGATGTACACTGATAATTTCACCCGGCTGCGGGTCAATCCATTCAAGCTTTCGCTCCGGATTTGTAATCATCAGGTGTATGTCAAGCGGAATTGATGACGCGCCGCGCATGCGTTTGATAAAATCGGTACCAAGACAAAGGTTTTGCACAAACTCTCCGTCCATTACATCCATATGCAGATACTCTACGCCCCACTGCTCAAAGTCGCGCAGCGTTTGGCTGAGTGTAAACAGATCGGCACACATCATGGACGGGGATATCCTTGCGGTTTTCATATCGTTTCACCATACCTTTCCGGAGTGGGTGGCCCTACGGGATACCTGCTGCATATGCAGTGCCGCATTACCCGTAGACCTCCAAAATTATAAACACGTCAAGCCGCGGCAGGTGAATGCGCGTGCCGTTTTCCGTTTGTTCCGTGGTTAATTCAGCGCCGCTTTCCGGCAGGCGCGCGCGCAGTCCCTGTTGCGGCAGATCGATGCAGATATCATACATCGGCGCAACGGGCGGCTGCTCCTGCTGGTTGATTGCCGCAAAATAGGTCTTCTCCTCCTTACGCCAACCGATTATCTCGACAAACTTTGGCGCATTGGATGTAAACTTTAGTGTTTTACACAGCGAAGTGATAATATTTTTAAACACACGTCTGCTCATATAGGGGGACAGCATTTCAAGCGGGGCCGCAGCCCAGAAAATCTTCCCTTTGCCCGTGCGGCGCAGGATTGCAGCAGGATGCCCGGTGTGAATTCCCGGGGGATTGGAATGAATCGCCGCAAACTGCCCGTTGTGCGTGGGGGTATATGGTAACGTCACGGTCGCAAGCACGGTACAATCGTCACAGGTGGTTTCAACCAGATACTGTTTCATGGATACGGTCAGCGGTGCAAGACGGCTAAAGCCCTCAAATAAATCGCTGCCTTCGGGGGTGGGGCTCATATAGGTAAAGTCGTGCTCGGTTTGCCCAATGCACTTAACGCCAATCAGCTCTGCCAGACGAGGGTGGCCGATGGGCCCACTGACATACAGGCTGCCGCCTGCCTGCACAAACGCTTCGATATCCGCCATCTCGTCATCGCGCATCGCGGCAACGTGCGAGAGTACCAGAACATCCTCTTTGAGGTTTTTCAGATTGCGGCTGCCCACTACCTCAAACGGCAGATTGTTTTCGCGCAGGATAGAGGCTGTCGCAACAGGTGCCTCCATATAATACTTTGTGTCAAAGGTCTTGTCGGTAATTTGAATGCCCGTTTCGTTGGGGTCATACTTTGCGTGGGTGGCAAACCACACAGCAACATTGCTTAACAAGTTGCCGCTTACATACTGTTCGTAGGGTTTGGTTTGCGCAAACACCGTTTTCATCAGGTCGTGATAAACCTCGGGCACGATTGTGCCATCGGGGTTGATTGCGTCTACCAGCAAGAACGCCCCGTTATGTACCAGCGCCGTGATGACATGCAGCAGCAGCTCCTCGGCCGATTTTGTCGTAGTGTGCAGCAACAGCTCCGGGTCGCAGCGCGAGGTATGATATACAAACGGCAGGGCCGCCGTAACATTCTTGTAGTATTTGTTGATAAATGTCTGCTGTAAAAAGCCGCCGTAGTAATCGCCGCTGGCACAGTCTACCGCGTCCATCAGGTACTCGCTGCTGGCGTTAATCCACGGTGCAGCAACCATTGAACACTGATGCTCGATGGTAACCTGCGGCTTAATCTCCTTAACACATTGCGTTGCAAACAGTGCGTATTCCCGAATCCACAGCTCACGGATGTGCTGAAACTCGCGGAACTCCTCGCTCTGCCAGTCAATAACGCGCGGCATCTCCTTGCCGGTTTGCGCAAAGTACTTTTCCCTGCAATGTGCGCAGTAACAAATTTCGGGGAAGAAGGTCATGTCAAGAAACATCCCCTCAAAATCATAGCTGCGGTTGAGCTGCTGCAGCCCTTGCCGGACATAATCACGATATTCGGGATTATTTGGGCACACAATGCCGTAGCGTCCGGTTTTAAAATTCTTTGTACCCCTGTATTCCCGAAATGTCTTGCCATCGGGTGCAATGCACCGCCAGGCGGGGTGGTTGTCGTATGCCCAGTTGTCAAAGATCTGTGTGAAATACACGACAACGGCAATACCCTCGGCGTGGCATAACTCAATCATCTCCTGCAGATAGTCGTGTCCCCCCAGGCCCTTATGCATACGGCCGATTCCCGGGTCTTTATAATGGCACAGCCCTGTGTGAGGTTTTGCCTTAACCATAGCCGCCTGCATACCCGCGGCCTTAAGCGCATCGACGTACTGCTTACAGTCAAGCTTTGTCAAAAACACCTCATTCCAGTCATCGATGTGCATATCCAGCAGATTTCTGCGATAATTTCCCTCAACCCACATAACGTAGTTGTCCCCTTTCGAATGTGTATAGATATTCCGGCCATCCGGAACACCCGTGCCGTGCTCAGCCGCTGTAAAATACGGCCGTGTCTGCGGTGCCTCCGTCTGTCTTGAGCGACGCAAACTTGCCCTTTAGCACGTTGCGCTCCAAAAATTCACTGGGCGTCATCCCCACCATCCGCTTAAACGTCTTGCTAAAGACGTGGATGCTTGAAAATCCGGAGCGTGCGGCGGCCTCGGTAATATTAACGTGTTCTGTTATCATCAGCCTTTTTGCCTTTTCAATCTTCAGGTTGATTACATAGGTGTGCAACGAAAAGCCAAGGTGCTCCTGAAACAGGTTGGTAAGATAGTTGGCAGACAGTCCGATGGCCTCAGCAATGGTTTCATTGTCGAGTTCCTCAAGACGATAGTTTCGGTTAATGTATTCTATGGCATTTTCAATGTGAATCCATGACTTTGAGTTTTTCATATCTCTTATTGAAGTATTTGTCTGGGTGTCTGTTGCGTGACGGAAGTAGATGGTCAAAAGCTCCATGGCATACGCACGCAGCATAATGGCAGAGCCTGCACACCGCTCGGCAAACTCCTTATCCATCAACAAAAAAGTCTTTTGAATAATATGTTTATATTTTTCGGTGGCAGAGGCGATGAAGATGCTATCGGACAATATCCTCTCGCGTTTGGGTAGGGGAAGTTTTTCTTCACTGTCCAGGCAATCGAGCGATTGCAAATGCAGGCGGTCCTTATCTTCATAAAAATCAAAATGAAAGATATACTGCACCAGCGGCTCGGAGCCCTGTGAGATGATGATGTGCGTGGCATACGGGGGAATGACAATCATGTCTCCCTGCTTGAGTGAGTATTTTATGCCTTCAATAATAAATTCGGCGCGCCCTTCATTGATGTAGGTGAACACATTGTCAATGTCCTGCCATTTACCCGACATATCAAGCGCCCTTTTAATGCGCACCATTCGCACATAGGGAAAGATGTCATGAAATTCTTCAAGATTCATCCTGTCATACCTCCCAACCGTTTGCTGCTGCGAGCGCGTTTTAGCCTTTTACCGCACCCGCCACCATGCCCTGAATAATCTTTTTATTAAACAGGATATACATAATAACGACCGGCAATGTCGCCATCACAAGCGCGGACATCAACAGCGTATAGTCAACGGAATACTGTGTCGTAAAGTAGGTCAGCCCCACCGGAACGGTCTTAAGCGCGTTGTCTTTTACAAGAATCTGCGCAAAGGGGAACTCGTTCCAAACATGCATAAAGGTAAGTATTGTAACTGTAGAAAGAACGGGACGGCACATGGGCAGAATGATTGTAAACATGGTTTTAAACACTCCCGAGCCGTCAATTGTCGCCGCCTCCTCCATCTCACGGGGAACGGTACGGACAAAGCTGTCCACTAAAAATATTGAGATAGGCAGTTCAAACGCTACATAAGGCAGCAAAAGGGTAAACCATTTGTTTAAAAAGTCAAGGTTTTTAAACTGAATAAACACCGGCACCATCAGCGCATGTACCGGAACAAGGATACCCAGCAAAAAGATAATGTTGATTGCATTTCGCCCGGGGAAGGCGTAGCGTGATAAAAAGTAACCCGTCACAAACGAAAGAATCAGCACCAGTATGAGTGATACAAAGCTGTTAAATAAGCTGTTGACCAGATATACGTCAAACCGCGCGTTCAAAAACGCTTTGACATAGTTGTCGAAGTTGGGGCTTGCCGGCAGCGCCATCGGGCTCATCGCGAATTCCTGCGAGCTTTTCAGTGACGAGTACATTAACCAGATTACCGGGAAGATACACGAAACAGAAAACAAAAACAGCGGCACATTAACAAAAAACCATGTTACAGCGTGCTTAATTTTACGCATTCTTCTTCCTCCCCATACTAAACTGGATGATACCCGTTATCAAAAAGCTGATGACGAGGATCCCCACCGAGATGGTGGAGCCATACCCAAAGTTTCCGATGCGAAACGTGGTATCGTAGCAGTACAAGGCAAGTACAGTCGACGCACGCCCCGGGCCCCCATTGGTCATGACAAAGATATGGTCATATATCTTCATGGTGCCGGACGCGCAGAGGATAATCGCAATTTTGAGCGTATCCCAAATCATGGGCAAGGTGATGTAGATTGACTTTTTCAGTCCCGATGCTCCGTCAATTTCCGCCATCTCAAGAACCTCTGACGGAATACTCGATATCGCACCCATTAAAATAACAAGATAAAGCCCTACAAACTGCCACATAACAGGAACAGAAACGGTCGTGAGCACAATGCCTGCATCATCAAGCCATGGCCGGATTAAATTGTCCAATCCTAAAAGGCGCAGCAGGGAGTTGAGCATACCATATTCGGTGTTATAGATAAACCGCCAAACAAACCCGATAACGACCGGTGCTAATACCACAGGAAAAAAGATTACCGTACGGTGAAACTCTTTTAAGCGCAGGGTTTTTGCAGTCATTAAAAATGAAATGAGCAGGGCAATACCTACCTGTCCCAGCACACAATAGATGACAATCACAAGATTGTTGCCGGCCGCCTGCCAGAAGATACGATCTCCCAGAAGCGTTTTGTAGTTATCAAGCCCGATAAACTTTAATGCCCCCAGACCTGCCCATTTGTTTAAGCTATAGTAGACAGTCGTAATCAGAGGCACAAATACAATGAAAATGTAAAGCAGAAAGCTCGGCGCAATGGCGCCGTATATCATGGGCAGCTTACTGCTATTGCGTTTTGTTTTCAAAACACCCCGTCCTTTCCGGTTGTATGAGTGGGCAGGTATCTGGAAAGATGGTCACAGGGCTTTCGCAGCCATGCACGAAAGCCCTTGACCCGTAAAGCCAGCATTTTCGAACTGAAATAAGAAAAGAAGCGTATTAGTAGTTGGCTTCCAAAACGCGCTGGCACTCTTCAGCCATCTGCTGGGGAGTAACCGAACCAATCAAAAGCTCCTGTGTTTTTGCATACAGCTCTTCACCAACAGCGGAAGGCAGCGCAACGTCGTAGATGGGGGCAAACTTCATTGTTTCAGCAACCTTAAGGTATTTTGCAAACAGCGGGTCTAAGCCTGCCTCATCAACGCTGGTGGTTTTGGATGCTGCCACAAAGCTCATGGATGCGGCATAGCCTGCATAATCGGAATCGGTAATAGCCTTAATAAATGAAAGTGCGGCAGCCTTGTTTTCGCCGGTAAGCTTTGCATTGACACAGTAGCCCCAACCGGCCCCGCCTGCAACGGTATCTTTATCTCCGCCGGCGCCTACTACTTCGGGCATATTAGCAAATTCGGTTGCGTTTTTAACGTCCTGGGGTGCATTTGCAATTAAATCGCCCAGCGACCAGGCACCCTCAATGAACATTGCCGCCTTTTTGTTGTAGTACAATGTCTTTTGTTCCATGTTGTCAATCGAGTTCATGTCCTGGTTAAACGCGCCAATCTGGGCAAGCTCCTGAAACTTGGTCAAGGATTGCACAAATGCGTCGTCGGTAAATTTGGCACCCTGATTGTTCTTTAGGCTTTCAAACCATTCGCCGGTTACAAAGCGGTAAGAGAAGGTGTTGAACAAGCAGCTCTCGGCAACCCAACGCGCAACGTTACCAAGTGCAATGGGGGTATATCCCGCATCCTTGAGCTTGCCTATCAGGGTCACCCAGTCGTCATGTACCGTGGGGAAGCTGTCGTAACCAACCTCTTTAAGAATTTCGGAGTTATAAGTAATCACCATGTTGGACTGCATCTGGAACGGAAGGGCGTACCAGTGACCGTTGTAAGAGCCATCATAATCTGCGCCTTCCACAAATCCGTTATACCAATCGCTGTCTGCCTTTACCTCGTCCTCCAGCGGTATAATCACATTGGCATCGGCAAGCTGCGAAATTACGTCGCCCTTAGCAAGAAATACATCCGGCAACGAATCGCCTGCCATAAGCACCTTAAGGTTGGATTCGTAGTCGTCGTGCGCTACAAACTCTTTTACAACCTTAATGCTTGGATTTTCGAGCTCAAACTTTTCTGCAGCCAAGCTATATGCAGCCGCAGTTCCTTGGTTTTCAGCGGGATTATGATAATGAAGGAACGTAAAGGTTGCGTCCTGTGCCACGGGGGTATTGTCACCACCGGAAGCATCGGGCACGCTGCTGCTCGGCGCAGATGGGTTACTTGCGCATGCTGCAAGCATTGCAACGACCAGAGTTAACGCAATAATCACCGATAAAAATCTTTTCATGTTCTGAATAACCTCCCACAATATTTATTGTAATGGCACAACTCCTTGCGCCGGGTTTACCAAATCTGCTCAGATTTTGTCATAACCACAGATTATTTTTCATATTCACTATATACTATTGGGTTAAAATACTTTTTCATTTATTCAAAGCTACACAAAAAATAAATCCAATAAAAGTGAGTTTAAGCGCTTTTTCAGCTAGTTTTTTAGACTATTCTATTTGTAATAGATAGAAATATTACAAAAACCACAATAATATTCGCCATGTTTACAATCATTATACCCAGTAATGCGTATTATGTCTTTATCTATTCCTAATGTAATTTGTCCTTATCACGGTTTATGAGTGAATTCAATTTATCAAAAACACCTATTTGTTCGTCCCTGCGTTTTTATGATGCACATGATACCGCAATAGCTAAAAAGCAACTTTAACGCACCGTCAACAACGTTATAACACTGCGTTTTGCTTACTGCACAATAAGAGCAGTGCATAAAACACATTTCTTAAAACAAAACAAGCCCACGTTCTGATTATTGAACGTGGGCTTGTTTTGTTTGGATCCAAGAATGCAGCTTGTTTTATTTTCACAGAAGTTTACCGGTATGATTGCCGAATTGCGGTGGTTGACGCCAGCCCTGCCGAATCCTTCTTTCTAAAGAAAGCCTTTCAAAGCAAAACAAACGATCAAAATAAAAACGCCGCATTTACCGATTGTTTCGGCGAAATAAGCTTATCATGCCAAAAGCTCCCGCCAGTCCAGTGTCGGATCAGCCAAACTCTGTGCATGAAAAGAGGCCTTTGGGTTGCACGCGGCAGGGCCTACACCCAGCGTTTTCATTCCCGCACACCTGCCCGCCTGTATGCCCGCGTCCGCATCCTCTACCACAAGGCAGTGTTCGGGCGGTATGCCCAGCTTTTGCGCCGCCACTAAAAACACCTGCGGATCCGGCTTAGACCGGGCAATGTCGTTGCCGTCGGCCACCGCGTCAAACAGCGGTGCCAGACCTGTTTTCTCCAAAATCAGCGGTGTGTTTTTACTGGCACTGCCGATGGCTGTAAGCACGCCTTTTGCTCTTAAGCCTTCCACCGCATGGCGTGCGCCCCGCAATACATCCGACGGTTTTAACGCCTGCAACAGTTCGACATAATAGCTGTTTTTGCGCTTGGCAAGCACTGATTTTTCTTCATTGCTGTACCTTTGGCTGCTCTTGTTCAGCACAACCTCCAAGGACTCCATCCTGCTTACACCGCGCTGCAGCAGGTTATCCTCTTTGGTAAAATTCTTAATGCCAAGCTCTTGCGCCAGCCGCATCCAAGCCAAAAAATGCATTTCATCGGTACGAACCAAAACGCCGTCCAGATCAAAAATTACCGCTTTTATCATGACTGCGCCTCCTGTTCATCCACCAAAATAATTTTGGCCTTCTCCCGTGTAATATCCGCGCACAACAGTCTGCCGCCATGCACAAAACGAAAGGTAAGCCTTTGCCAATGCTCAGGCAGACAAGGGGTCAAGGCAACCTCCCCTCCCGCGGTAAGGTGAACCCCCCCAAAGCCCTGTGCAAGTGTCTTCCACGCACCGCCGGCCGCCGCGGGGTGCGTTCCGCCGATGTAAACAAGGCCCGCCCATTGCTTGCCCCCGCCCTTAATTTCTGCGGTCGCACTTTTCATAAAAAAAGGATATGCCAAATCCGGTCTTGCAAACCGGCAAGCCAACAGCGCATACATGCATGCGCTGAGAGACGATCCGTGCTCGGTTCTAGGCTCGTAGTACAGCCAATTTGCGCGCAGAATCTGCTTGTCATATTGTTCATGAAACAGCTCAAGCATTGTCACCACATCGGCCTGCTTGATAATCTGTGTATCGGACGCAACGCCGCTTCCGCCGCCCCAGTATTCACGTGGATCCTTAATCCGTGCGCGTACCGTGTTAAGGTCGGCATTCTCCAGTTTAAAGTAGCCGTCGAACTGCTCGATAACCCCATCAGGCCCGGGCCCGGGAAGATACAAGTGCTCTTTTGCATCTTGAATGTTGGCAAGCAGCGTTTGTGCTTCGGTATCCTGTGATACCAGTTTCCATGCAGCCGGGTGTTTGTTTTGCATCTGCGCAGAGAACTCCAGCGCTGTATCAAACGTAAACATTGCCATATAGTTGGTATATGCGTTGTTGTTTACCCGCTCGTGGTACTCATCCGGACCGATAACATCATGCAGCTCATATAGCTTTTGGGGCAGTGGCTTTACAAGCAGCGACCAGTAAAAGCGTGCACATTCTAAAATCACGCGTATCCCGCCCTCGGATAAGAGTGCCTCGTCACCAGTGTGCTCTACGTAGCGTCGGATGGCCCATACCACGGCGGCAGAAATATGCACCTGCTTGTCGCGGAAATAGGTGCGCACCGGCCTGCCCGTAAAAACGTCGATGACGTTATAATCGCTGCAAGCATCTATGCCGCCCTCTTGGCTTTCCCATGCGTAAAACGCTCCCTGCCAGCCGTACTGAGATGCCTTTTCAAGCGCTCCGGATAATGTATCTATCCGGTAGCGTATCAGACTTTTGGCCACACTTGGCTGCGTAAACAGATAGTAGTCGAGCATAAACATCTCACTATCCCAAAAAACCGCGCCCTTATAGGTCTGGCCTGAAAGGCCCCTGGCCGCGACCGAAAGCGCCTTGCCGCCGCGCGGCGCAATGCAGCCAAGATGGTACAGCGAATAGTTTATCGCCCGTTCGGCCTGTGCGTCGCCTTCAATTCGCACCTCACTGCAACGCCAAATTGTCTCCCATGTGCTGCGGCTCTTTTGCAGCTCCCGCTTGTAGCTCGAAACGTCCAACCCCGCCAAGGCTGCCGCCGCGGCAGACACGGGGTCGCCGGTATCGTTTGTGGTGTGCACACTGCACAGCGAAATCAACTCCGCATGTTGTCCCGCTTTCAGCGCAACCGTCCAGCGGTTTCCTGCGCATAGGGGTTCGGCTTCAAACCGCCCCGCCGACGCAAAAAAATCGCGCCGCGCCACCGCTACCGCCTTTTCCTTTTGTCGGGTAAAGGCAGCGCATATCGTCATACCGTCTTGCTGCGAGAATAAAACCTCGCTGTAGTGCGGACCGTTTATATCCCACACATCGGCATCAATGCCCGCAAACAGCTCTGCCTGCATGTCACTGTGCGCAGTAATGGTATAACGCATCCCCATAAAATGAGGGTTTGCCATACTCACAAAGCGTTCTGACTGCACAACTATCCCCCCCTGCGGCAGCCGCCATAGGGTTTTTCGCGTTACTATACCGGCTCGGTAATTCAGTGCACGAAGATGCTCCACGGGTAAAAGGCGGGCGGGGTGCAGCTGCAGCCCGCCCGCCTTGACTGTCGTATAAAACGGATTTGGCGCGTTTAAAGGTTCGCGCCATCCATCGCCTACCCGATCAAAGATACCTGCCAGATTCACCGCGGCCAGCTGCTGCTTACTGTCTTCTTCCAGCGTTCCGCGCACACCTAAGTATCCATTGCCGATCAAAAAGCGATTTCCGGTATCCGCAACCGCTTCTGCCGAATACCCTTGCTCAGACAACACCCAGTTCATACCACTATCTCCTCCGCTTTTACGAACGCAATGCGCATTGGCTGTGAGGATAACTTAACCGGCCTGCCAAACACCAGAATCTCAAGCGCCTCACCGCTCTCAACCTTTAAGGTAACGTAGCCGGACACAACCGTTACAGAGATCAGGCGGCCTTGATACTGTAGCCGAAAACAATAGCTCTGCCATACATCCGGTATGGAGGGATTGAGCTCCAATTTATCACCGTCGCTGCGCAGACCGCCAAAGCCGTACACAATATTCATCCAACTCGCAGCAATGGAGGTGGTGTGCAGTCCCTCTCGGGTGTTTCGGTTATAGTTGTCGAGATCCATGCGGGTAGAAAAGCGAAAAAGCGCATACGCCTGTTCCATCCGGCCAATCTGCGCGGCGAGGATGGAATGAACCGACGGCGACAGGCTGCTTTCATGAATACAGCGCGGCTCGTAATAATCAAAATTAGCCGCAATCTGATCATTCGGAAAGGAAGAAACGTACATTAACATGAACATCAGCACATCGGGCTGCTTGATCATATCGTTGCGGTAAATGCGATCATAGGACCAATGGCTGTACAGGGGAAAGTCTTCTACCGGGATTGTACCAATATCCAGATGCGGCAGATTAAAGAAACCATCGTTTTGTTCAAACAGCATCGACTTTTCGTCATAGGGGATATACATGCTCTGCGCCTTATACGCCCAGTCCTCCGGCTCGCCGGACGTAAGATCCAACTTCTTGACCAACGCATCGTACTGCTGAGGGGCGGCTTTTCTCATCTCGTCCAGTACCTCAAGGGTATACAAGAACGTTTTACGCCCCATGTAGTTCGTATAGCAATTGTTGTTGACCATAATCTGGAATTCATCCGGCCCCATAACACCCCAAAAGCCGTATGCTCCGGTCTTGGGGTTAAAATCACCGCGGGTAGCCAGCATGCGGCACACCTCAACTAATATCTCCGCACCCTGCGTGTAGAGAAATTCACGGTCTCCGGTAATGCGCACATAGTTCCACAAGCCGTACATCACACCGGAGCTCGCCTGCAGCTGCAGGTTTGCGTGCTGCCAAAGGTCACAGCATTCCCGCCCGCTGATGGTAGCAATGGGATAGAATGCACCCTTGCTGTCCAGCGCTTTTGCCCGTTCTCTGGCCTTTGGCAGAGTATCATAGCGAAACTGCAGGATGCTTTTTGCCGCACGGGGATTATTAAACAGGTAAAAAGGCAGACAGTAAACCTCGGTATCCCAAAACGAGTTACCGTTGTATACTTCACCCGTAAGGCCCTTTGCGCCGATGACGGCACTGTGGTCGGCCGTATGCAGGGTTTGATGCATCTGAAAAATGCAGTAACGGATGCCCTGCTGGTTTTCCTCGTCGCCCTGTATCTCGATGTCGGAAACCTCCCATTGCCTTGCCCACCACTGGGTACTTTCCGCTTTGAGCAGGTCGTAATCAAAGCCTTCCAGCTCGCGGGACACCGCGGCGCATGAAAGCTTAAACGCGTCCATGCAGGTTTCTTCTTTGCAATGAAGCAAGCTGACCAGCCGGGTAAGAGTAAGGCTTTCCTCCTGTCCGATGCTTGCTGTAAATACTGTCGCCGCCTGCTTTTCGCCGCAGTCCTTAATGGGAATGCCCTCCATTCCCGTAAAACGGACCTGCGCAAAAACAGTCTGACGCGTATTGTGGGTAGTGCCGTAAATACGGCAGCCGTCAGAGTCGGATCGGGCTCCGGTGCAGTTCCAGTAGTTGGCCTGTGCACTTACGTGCAAACGCGAAAAATCAAGACCTGCCTGCATCCGTACATCCGCCCTGCCCCGCAGCACCCGAATATTTAGTCTTTGCCCGCCAATGCCGGGACGTTCCATAGACAAAAACCGCTCGAACTCCATCTTAAGGCTGGTGTTTTCATCCGGTTCCCAGATAAACGAGCGGGTAAGAACTCCGGTGCGAAGATCCAGACTGCGGACAAACGAGCGATATCGCGAATGGGCCAGATCCAGTGCCTGCCCGTTGCAGGAAATACGCAGATACAACCAATCTACCGTGTTTACCATAAACTCGGTAAAGGGCAGCATCCCCTTATATCCGCTTCTGCCCAGCATACGGCGCTCGTAGATGCCGTTGATATAGCTGCCCTGCAGGCTCTCGCCGGAATAACCTTCCTCGAAATATCCACGCAGGCCCATATACTCATTGCCCAGCGAAAAAATTGACTCGGCCGTTTGGGCATAAGCGGGGTCAAATCCTTGTTCGACCACCTTCCAGGGGTCAACCTGAAAATATCGGTCGGCGAATTTTCTCATGTTCTTAGTCTCCATCCATTCTTGTTAGCCTTTAATACCACCTACCGCTACGCCTTGGGTAATCTGCTTTTGGAATATGGTAAATAGTATTGTCGGCGGAATAAGCGCGAACACCACTGCGCGCAGAATATCGGTTGATGTAGTGCGGATATCCGAACGAAACGCAAACAGGCGCACCATAACCGTCTGCCACCGGGAATTGTTGAGCATTAAATATGGGAGCAGAAAATCGCTCCACGCCGTTGTGATAGCAAAGATAGCAATTACCCCGATGATTGATTTGCTCAGCGGAAGTACAATCTGAAAGAATATATTCAGATTAGTACATCCATCCAACTGGGCAGCCTCAATATAATCTCTGGGCAGCCGTTCAAAAAACTGCTTGAACAGGATTACCCAAAAGGCATTTGCCCCCATAATCAGCCACAACGGCACAAAACTCGCCATTGAGCCGCGCAAGGTGGCGCCGATAATGTCTCCCACACCGCTCATTACACGATTAATATTAACGTATAGCGCTACAATTCCTGTTGTGGGAGGAATGAGCATACACCACAGCACAAGGCCAAACACCGCCTTATGCCCTGACGGCTTAAGGATGGCTAACGCATAGGCAAGCATCCCGTTAAACAGCACCGCGCATACCACGCCGCCTAAGATATGTATCAATGAATTTCGGTAAAAAAGTATAAAACCAAGGTTGGTCCAGGTTTTAAGATAGCCCGAGAAATCATAGCTTGCCGGCAAAAGATGGGTACTCTGGTTAAACTCCGTCGGGTCTTTAAACCCCGCGAGAACAGCCCATATCATCGGGAAAACCGCGATAATGGTCATGATCACACATAAAATGAAAATCACAACGCTAAAGACGCGCACACTTCGCGCGTGCAAATCATATGGACGGATGGCGCCTTCATTTTTGGTTGAATATCTGTCAAAGAAAAAACTGCGTTTACGAGACATCTGCCACCCTCCTAATCGTCGATCTTTTTGGTAACCGCAAAATACGCGACGGTAAGCACCATCAAAATAATGAAGATCAGCGTTGATAACGCCGATGCCATGGGATAATTGAAATCTTGAAACGCATAGTTGTATACCTGCTGCATAATTGAAATGCTCGCAAGGTTTGGCCCGCCGTTTGTGAGCATCAGCGGTTCATACAAAATCTGAAATACCGCAATAATCTGAAGAATCAGCATGGTTTTACCAAGGCTGAGGATGCTGGGCAGGGTAATATGACGGATGCGCCGAAACACACCAGCGCCGTCAATGGCAGCTGCCTCGTACATCTCGGGATTGATGCTGCTTACCCCCGCGATGTAGATCAGCGCCGTGCTGCCGGCAGCTCTCCATGTCATGGAAAGTACAATAAGCGGTATGGTAAGATAGGAAACATTCAGCCATCGCTGCGGATCTATACCAAACCAGCTCAGGAAGATATTCAGGATACCGGTTTTGTCACTGCCGTAAATGTATCCCCATATTATAATTGTCGCAAGACCAGGCATTACGTTGGGAAAGTAGGTCCCCACTCTAAAGAAACCCTTTAAATGAACCGTTTCGGTCATAAGAATCGCCATTAAAATCGGCGCCCAAAAGCCAATAAGCAATGACCACAGGGTATACTGAAAGGTGTTGCGGATTGCCGGCCAAAAGCTGGGATGCTTAAATACGCGCAGGTAATTATCAATGCCTACAAATTCGGTAAGCGTAAAACCCTTGGCGGTATACATCGACATGCGTACGGTTTCCAGCAGCGGCCCCCACACAAAAAAGGCAAACAGAATAATGCCCGGCAGCATAATAAGCCAGCCGCTGACATTGTTGCGCATCTTGGGCCTGTTATACAGACCGGTTTTACTGTTAGCTTGCATATTTCTTCACCTCACCATGAATTAAATCCTACATCAATTGCCACTAATGTAACACAGTTAACCGGAATACCGCAACAATACCGGGGCAAGCCGCTGGAGCGGAAAGCCCCGGCATTAACGCTGAAAACGTTATGCAGCCGCTATAGTTTTATAAACCTGAGCGAAATCCCATCTTTCAAGAATTCTTTACCCTTTGCAATACGACGTATATTACAGGCTTGCGTAATAGCTGTCCAAAAGGGTTTGATAGTTATCGTTGGCGGTTTTGGCTAAGGCTGCACAATCAGCATTTGCATCGGTGAAGATCGCTTGCAGGGCCTGCAGAATCTGAGCATACATCTCCTGAGTAAGGCCCGGCTCTTCGGGATGGATGGCATCTTTGGAGCGCATCATGTTGATATAATCCTGCCACAGGCGGATATCCATGTTGTTAAACTCCGCTGCAACCTCATCATGCATTGCAATGATGGCGGGGTCCGTGTACAAGGGGAAGGGCGGCAATACGGGGATTCCCTGTTCCTTATTGTTGCCCTGAGTAACCCGCAGACCTTCACGCACCTCGTCGCTGAGCACGGGAACCCTGCCCATAATCTCAATGTAATCAAGCGCCGCATTAATCTGTGCGGGGGTTGCGTCGGGTGAGAACATATAAGGCGTACCACCCTGCAGCAGATACTGCCCGCCGGGGCCTGCTGGCATGGGAATAATGGCAAAGTCGTCGGGGGTTAAGCCATAGTTCAGGGGCTGGTTAACGCCGTCGTTAGCAGCCATGTACATTGCAGCGGTGCCGGTGCCGAGCGCTTCGTAACCGGTTCCCCAGTTAATGGTGCTCGGGTCAAGCAGTACATCGTATGTCCAGCGCAGGCTCTTAACATACTCAAGCGCCGCAATGAATTCCGGCGTATTAAGATTGGCTGATACCACACCGCTTGAATCCATCTTGGTCATCTCGGCGCCAAAATTCCACGCAATATTGCTGAAATGCCAGCCTGCGCCGTTATCCTGGCCCTGCATGGCAATAGCCTTCTGTCCGGTAGCCTCTTTAATCTTTACTGCAAACTGTGCCACCTCATCCCATGTTTTCGGGTATTGGTAGGTACCGTCTGCATTCTTGTATCCGGCCGCCCCAAACATATCAAGGTTAACCATCAAACCAAGCGCGTAAGCATCTCTGGGCAGACCGTATACCCGTCCGTCCTGGCTCAGAAGCTCCACAATACCGGGATGGATTTTCTCAAGCCAGCCGCGTTCCTGAAGGTAATCGGTGATATCTGCCGCATAGCCGCTTGCAATAATCTTCTGCGGCTCGGTAAACCACGAGGTGAACACCACCGGCAGACCGCCGCTTTCGGCAAGCGGAACAAAGGTGTCGAGCGCGTATTCATAATTCTGGCGCACAACTTCTACATTAGGGTATTTCTCCTCATAAAGGGCGATGAATTTTTCGTGCTCCGCCTTGGCGGCTTCATCGGTGTCTACCGGATAGATGCCCAGTGTCAGCGTTACATTCTCGTCAACGGAGGGTGGGGTGTCACCGTCCGGTGAGCCGGGTTGGTCTGGTGCTACAGAAGAAGGACTAACTCCACCTCCGCATGCAGTCAACAGGGATACAACCATAAGCAGGGCTAGCAGGATACTTGTGATCTTCAGCTTTCTCATTACTGATAAACTCCTCTCCGGTCTTTAGTTTAGCGTCAAACCTTATAAAAAAAATTTAAAAACGGACCTGTTTCCGTGTTTTGTGATGGTTTAGCGCCCAACCCAATCATAACAACCTAAGTGCAAAAAGTAAATAGTGGATTCGCCGAAACTTTAGCGCTAAACTTATACATTTTCCACAAAACCAAGGACTCTTTCTATATTGTTTTAGGAAAATAATTCGCATACCGCCGCTGCCGCATGTACTAACGGCAGCGGCAAAGCAATCCATAAACAAGCTTCCCTCCACAACATAAAAATCACACCGCTTTACGGTTTTCGCACCTTTTTAAGCCGCTCAGGTACAGGGGTTCTGAGCGTATGGGTCCAAACCCCTTGCCAAAATGCGTTACGAAGCTGCCCCTAAATACAAATCGCCTTACCTAGTCCGGTTGAACCCGCGTAAACGCCAGCCGATCTACAGGCTGCGCACACTGCCGCGCTCCACCAGGCGTACCGGCAACACCACATTGCGCTCGTCAATCCTTCTTCCTTCCAGCAAACGCACCATAAAATCAGCCGCCAGTTGACCCTTTTTCCCTGCATCCTGATGAATGGTGGTCAGCATCGGGTTGGTCATACGACACCAATTGATATCGTCAAACCCCACAACAGAAAAATCATCCGGAACCCGTTTGCCGCTTTGTTGAAGGCCCGACATAATGCCCGCAGCCATAATATCGGCTGTGGCGAATACCGCAGTGACATCCGTGCGTTTTGCCAGTGCCGCACCCAGTTCCATCGTGCTTTGCGTGGTGAACTCGCGTTCATACACCAGCGACGGGTCAAAAGAAACCCCCGCAGCCGCTAAGGCTGCCTTGTACCCCTGCAGTCGTTTTTCAACCACGCCGCCTGAACGGATAGGCGGCCCCGCAAACGCGATACGGCGGTGATTATGGCAGAGCAGATACTCGGTAGCCATGCGCGCACCTTCATAATCCTGCAGGCCAATGTTTACCATGTTCTTATAATCCGACAAATAACTGTCACTGAGTACAATGTGCAGCCGCAGCGACTTTAAGGTTTCGTACAGACTCTCTTCCTCCAGCACACCGGATAAAAACAAGCCGTCTACGTTCCAATTGCGCAAAAATGCACTCAGCTCGCCGCTGCCCGACACCGTGCGCACCATCAGATAGTATCCGTATTTTTGCAAGGTCTGCTCCACTGCGCCAATCAGAGTGTTATGAAACGGATCCTCCATAAAGTTCCCGCTCTTTTCAGGGTCTAAATGGTTGATGAGCGCAACCACCTTAGAGGAGCGCGACGCTAAGGCGCGGGCGGACATGTTAGGCACATAACCGGTGGCCTCAATAATAGAGTTAATCTTGTTAATCGTCTGCTGCGACACGCGCCCGACTCTGCCGTGTATAACATTTGAAACAGTAGTGTTGCTTACTCCTGCTTGCCGCGCAATATCATCAATGGTTATCATGTCCGCGCCTCCCAGCGATATGGTTTTATACTATTTCCACTTTATAAGATAACGCCTATGCTGAAGCACACAATTGATAAAAATGGCTTGAACAAGCCATTTTTATCAATTCAGGCATTCCTTGACGTCTATGAATACACGAAGTGCTTTTAAAGCCGCATAGCTACTGCGTTATTGAATTACTCAGTAGACATTAAGGTAGATAAGGTCTGTCTGCTTGCAGTGATAGCCACAACAGCATACATGACTTGCCGCTAAAACCATGTCTATATCTTTCCTGCAAAACAGCACGGTAGGGTTTGCACACCGTGATGCTGTTCCAAACAGCGGTAACAATGCATTACATACGATTCTTGCGCTTTCATCTTTAGCAGCAAACTACTGCGTGTACAGCTCAAGCTCGGCAGCCTGCCCACCTGTAGCGCCCGTATTGCTGTGAAAGATCAGTCTGATAAACCGCGCTGTCGGCAGCGCATCCCCCCACGCAGGAACCGTTATCACAACAGTATTTGCATTGGACGGATCAAACCCATAATCGGCGGCGGGGAGCAGCTGTGTATACAACTCTCCGTCTGCACTGCGCTGCACCTCGATGTTCTGCGTACGCACAGCCCAGATTGCAGCCGGATTTAAACGTATCACCACATGCCCGATTGAATATTCATCGTCGAGCTGTGCTGTAAGTTCACCGGGAAATTCCTTTGCTTCCCAATAGGTCATCAGGCTGCCGTCATTGGAAAGATCCGCCTTGTAGGACTGAACAAACCCTGTGGTGGTCATTTGGGCTTTGAACGCAATGTTCTCGCCAAAATCCACCTCCGGAGCCTCTGCGGGTTTTGCCCACTCCGGCACAATCGGCTCACTCTGCGGCGGCGGAGTAACAACGATGATTTCAGCCGCAGGTACTGTATGGGCAGCTGCGGCAAAAGCCCCAAAGCCCAATACCGCAACAAGAAGCACCGCCAAAAGGATGTTAAGCTTTTTCAATCCGCCTACACCCCCTGCCGCACGCCGTCAATAGTGATATTCTCCGCATATAACAGCGCCTGAATCTTTCCCTGCGCCATATTGGTGATACGCTGCCTGCCGATGGTAAGATTGTTGATGGCAATATTTCGCACCATAGAATTCTCGTTATATCCGCGAAAGTTACTTCCCGGTATCTTACCGCCAAGCACCGCAATATCCTCAAATAACACGCCATCCACCAGACCTCTTGCAGGAGATTTGCTCCATTGGCTGCTGGCAACGGTCACTTCCATCAGATATGGCGTGCCATCTCCGTCCCCCATCTGAGCATCCTCTACGGTGATGCCTTTGAAGGTTACATTGCGAATCTCTGCCTGATCGCTGTTGTGAATACTCATAACCGGCTTGTGGAAGTTATGCAGCACGGTGATGTTTTCAAAGGTGATATTCTGCATGCTGTCGCCATATGTTTCGTAGCCGACCTCGCAGCTCTGGGCAAGATCGGTCCACACCACAATGTTTTCAAAACGGATATCGTCGGTGTTGCCGTTGTCATAGTTTTTTACAACCAGGCTATCGTCCCATGTGCGTACAAAGCTGTTGGTAACCATTACATCACTGCAGCTTTGCAGCGTAACACCATCGCCGTTGGAACGGGCGGTGATTATTTTAATATTATCCACCGTGACGTCCTTGCAGAAATAGGCGTTCACCGTCCATCCTGCCGGATTCATAAATCCAATGCCTTCGATATGAATATCTTTACTGCTTTTGAAGTTTACGGGTACGGTTGTCTGGGCCCAGCGGTCATAGATACCACCATCGAAAAGGCCGCGTCCCATGACACGCACATTCTCCACCCCATCACCGATAATGCCGCCATAAACCACGGCTCCTCCGGCCAGATACACCGTTTGCCCGCTTTTCACTTCGAAGATTCCGGTTTCGTAAACACCGGGTCCAAAATACAGAACATTTGGGTCGTCTTCATCCGGTATCTCAGTTTCCAGAGGGTTCGCAAACAGGTGTAATGCCCGTGTATAGTCGCCATTCAATTCAATGGTAAGATGTGCGGGCCGGTCAAGCCAAAAGCTTGCAACACCGTCCTTAACCTGCGGTGTAATGCCCAGTGAAAGCGGCCGCACCACAGCACTTTGCACATCCTGCGCAGAAACCTCCACCTTAACGCGCCCTTCAAAATCAAAGTAAGACATCGCCGCCGTAGAAGTATCAGGGCTTTCGCTCCAGCGGCGATTGTGGTTGACCGCCGTTTCATAAACAAACAAAGGAGCTTCCTCCACCCAAACCGCGATTTCTTTGTTCGGGGCAATACTCCCCGGCTGCTTGTACACCACCACCTTCGCGGGCTGCTGTTTTGGCGGTGTGCACAGCATAATCGTCAAAAACACCGCTGCCGCAAGCAACAAAACAATCAGCACAGCCGTAAGCCTGTGCTGGGATAACCACGTCATATACATTCACCCTTTCAGGCGGGCCACGCCAAGAGGCGCGGCCGCAGTTTGATTTAGTTGGGCGCTAAACCATTCCGCATTTTAACAGTAACATTTTTGCAGTCCGGTGTCAATAGCTTCATCTGTAAATAGCGTATTCATTATCAAGATTGCCCCCACATAAATTCGCAGGTCTTGCACAGATTTGTCTTTTGGGTGATTGATGGTACAGATGCTTTTGATTTTACTGAATCTCCCAACGCTGCTAATACCCTTTAACTCCTCTGGGATAACACAACGAGAAATCGGCAAGATATTGTATATTTTACCGCTTTCTCGTTGTGTTATTTTTATTGGTTGTATACTGGATATATAGAACCCCTGTACTTCACTGTAATGATGCCCCGAAAAACGCGCACTTTTTGAAGGCGAGAACTGCAAATTCCGTCTTCCTCCGCGCGGTTTCGCGCAATCCAAATTATACAAACCGCGCAATATGCTTACAGTAAAGCTATAAAGGCTTTATACATACGCTGTACATACAATAATTGGCGCCGTTTGTTTTGACATACCAATCCTGCTCCAGCATATACGAAGGGGAGTTGCCATACAGCACTACCTTGCCTTTTTTGCAGCTTTTTCTATATATTCCAAAGTACCCTTTCAGATTAGATGACATGGAATCGATTCGTGTGACGTTTAGGCGCATATGCTCGAAATCTTCCAGCCATTTGGGTAAAACAGGCTGCTTATCAGGATACAGAATATAAACATCGATGTCTTCGTCCGTTTCAAAGGAAAAACAAGGGTCAGCCTCATGAATCAGCTTGTCATTTCCATGTGTTTTAATATGTAAGCAGCCCTGCAACTGCTCTGGAACATAATCGAATTGATACAGCCGGTCTACATATTGATGGTCTCCGCTTACCAGTTTAGATATTTCATAAACTTTACCACTCGCAGATTGTAAATTTGATATCATTGCCTTCACCTTTCTTCTATTAGTTAAATAGTGATATGTTTGCAAAATCTACATTTCGCGTTAAGTCCCTCCTTGCAAATTTCCGCATTTGATGCTTCAAAGCACCTACACATACCCCAATTATACATTGTCATAAAGAAAAGTGATACCCGCTTTACACAAATGAGCGATTTTATAATAAGGAAAACGCAAAAAGTAATGCTTGCCGATGAGCTATGCCAAATACACAAAGGACTCTTTAAAGTTTCCCGTCTCACGAGAAAATCAGCACTTCCCGCACCTGCCATAACGTATTTGCAAAATAGTTTCAGGCCCCGTCCTTCCCCATCTACCTCCCCTAAGCAAGAAACCGTGGCCGTGTCATATTATCCAAAAACAAAGTCATAACACCACGTTTTATTTGCATATATATATTACTAGCTATGAGAATAAACGTGGAAGGGGACACGGTACAGTGAAGGGGAATCCGGAGGAGCGCGCTGCACAGCTCGCATTATATATGATCGAAAATAAGCAGACAGTCAGGGGCGCCG
>JAEZTV010000026.1 GCA_023421245.1 Bacillota bacterium
CATTTGCAAGGACTATGTCCTAAGCAAAACGACATTAGTCGTTTTGCAGTCTGTTTGTGGTATAATAACCGCAAGCATAGCTAAGCTGACGCTTATCATAGCCAAACTTCGGTTGGCATTTGGAAAACCTTCAGTTTTTCTTGCTCTTGATATAATAAATCCACAACGGCTGCTTCGCTGCCGTTACATAGAACCGGCCCGCTGCAGGGCGGCGCCGGAACATTGCGGATGACTATGCGCCGGGAGTTCCAAGCATCAAAAATAAATTCGGCGCACAGACGCCAAAACGGAGCGACAGATGATACAAAAGCAGTCAGACAACAATACCGACATTATTGTAGGCAGAAATGCCATACTTGAGGCACTGCGTTCAGATGCACAGATTGACAGCTTAATGGTCAGCAAGGGTGAACGGCAGGGCAGCATTGCAAAGATTGTGGCAATCTGCCGTGAGAAGGGTATTCCCGTTAAGGAGGTTTCTCCCGAAAAACTCACCTTTCTTGCACAAGGCGAGTCCCACCAAGGGGTTGCAGCGCTGATTGCGGCAGTGACCTATGCCGAGATAGAGGATATCCTTGCCGCGGCCGCAGCGCAGGGCGACTCCCCCTTTATTATCATTGCGGATGGGATTGAGGACCCGCACAATCTCGGTGCGCTGATCCGCACGGCGGAATCGGCGGGCGCGCACGGTATGATTATTCCAAAGCGCCGCAGCGCGTCGGTGACTACCGCCGTATACAAGGCATCGGCAGGCGCGTGTGCGCATCTGCCGGTAGCAAGGGTCGCAAACATCGCCCAAGCGCTTGATGAGCTCAAGCAAAACGGCGTATGGATTTATGGTGCCGATATAGGCGGGAACAACTGGAGCGAGCAGGATTACGGCGGCGGGGTCGGTCTTGTGATTGGCTCCGAGGGCGAAGGCCTTAGCCGCCTTGTTAAAGAAAAATGCGATTTTATCGTGTCGCTGCCGATGTACGGCAAGGTTTCGTCGCTCAACGCCTCGGTGGCGGGCGGCATTCTGATGTACGAGATAGCAAGGCAGAAAAATAGCGCGAAAAAGAGATAGGCAAAAGCAGAGGACATGAGTTGTTTGACCTTTTGGACACAAAGGGGGAGAGACGGTTATGTACGACAACGAGTATGATCTGGATATGATTCTCACCGAAGCAAGACGGCTCAAAAGCCAGAAGCAGGATGATGTGCGCAAACAGCAGGCACAGCCGCCGCAGGGTGAGAATACATCAGTGGGGTTTTCGGCCCTGCGCGACCGCGCGCAAGCGCCCCGTTCAAGCGATGGCGGCAGCGAGGCCCCGCAGCCGTTCAGGCAGTCGGTGAATCAAGGTGAGAGCAGGCAGGCAGAGGACATGCCTACCCCGCAGTTCGGGCAATATGACCGCCCGTCCGGTGAAGGCAGTTCTGCGGCAGGGACGGCACGTCCTGAAAGGCCGGTTTCGCCCATAGCCCCGCCCGAGCCGGCGCGCGGATTTCGTATCTCACGCGAAAGCGCCGTGTTTGGCGAATACCATGCGCCTTCCGCACCGCAGGAGCGTGCCGACACATTCGGCAGCGGGCAAGAGGATGCGGTTCGAAGCGGCGATAGCGATGCGCTGCCGCGGCGCCCTTCCGCTTGGCGGGAAGAAAGCCGCCGGCGCGAAGATATCATCAACGAGGAATACGCGGCGCTGCGCGAGCGGTACAGGGTAGCCGACGAAGCGGTACAGGACCGGCGCGCAGGGGGAGATGATCGGAACAGGCCGGACGGCCGGTACAGTCAGGCATCGGCGTATGAAACGCGGGATGATGTAACAACGCCTGCTGCCGATGCCGCGCCAAAGCAGCGGTACCCCTACGAGGAGCAAGAACGCTATGCTCCCATGCAGCCGGAACATAACCCACCCGCCTTTGAACACCAAATCACACAGGCAGAGGATGAGCCGCCGCCCTTGCCGCAAGAGACTGTCCGTTCGGGCTTTGTTCTGCGGCGTACACAACGCTTGGCGGATGCGGTGCCTGTGCCGCCGGAGGCAGACCCCGGCGCGGTTGCAGCCGTAGCCGATGCCACACGACAGTTTGATACTGCGCCCCTTGCCGATGCGGAATTTGCGGGGGAGATGGCAGGGGGGCTTGCCGTAGAGCATCCCACCGACGCTCATACCCGCTGGCAGGCGTACCGTATGATGGGGCAGGAGGAGCATGATGCTGCGTATCAGGACGAGCAGCCTCTTCGTGAAGATGATTTAAACAGTGCCGATGATCTTGAGCGTGTGCACGGCGTGCTGCGTAAACATGTTATCTTTGCCATTGCCCGGTTGGGTGTGCTGACCTTGACCTGCGCGGCATCGATCTACCTGGTTCTTTCCACCATCGCGACGGTATTGCCGGTGCCTGCGCTGTTTCACTGGCAGGAATCGCCCAGAATGTTTGCGTTTGCGCTGTTTGCGCTCTCGCTCATTAGCTTTGGCGTATGTATTACCTCGCTTGGCAGCGGCCTGATTTCTCTGTTTCGGCTCAAAGCGGACGGAGACAGTATGGCGGCAATTGCAATGCTATCCACCATGCTTTACACCCTGGCGTTTATTATTAACCCCGCGTTGTTTACCAACCCCAACGCGCAGATGTACTGTGCGGTTGCGGTGGTAGGACTATGGTTCCAATCGGTGGGCAGGCTGATGTCGGCGGTTCGCGTAAACCGCAACCTCTCAGTTATCGGCAGCGGTGAGCCGCTGCATACCATACGTATCTTGGAGGGGGAGGGACTGCCGGAGGAGATGGCTCCGCTTTTGGCGGACGGACATCCCAGAATCGCTGCACTGCAGTCCGCGGATTTTTTACAAGGGCTGCTTCGCCACTCAGGCAGCGGCGCGCAGGATAAAGGCGGCAGTCGCATCCTATCGCCGATTTGTGTGGGTGCAGCCGTGGTACTTGCTGCATCCTCCTACTTCTTGTACCGGGATATCCTTACCTGTTTTACGGTGTTTACCGCGGTTATCTGTGTATGCTCGCCCTTTACGGCGCTGTTTGGTGAGAATTTGCCATTGCTGCGCGCCTCCCAAAGCCTTGTGCCGCAAAACACGATGATTGCAGGCGGTGAGGGTGCGGAGCTATTATCCGATGCCTCCGCCGCGGTGGTGGAAGCCGGGGAGCTGTTTGGTTCGGGCGGTATTACGCTGCATGGCATACGCACCTTTAAGGGCGGCAGGATTGATGTTTCGATTCTTGCGGCGGCAAGCATTATGGAGAAGGTGGGCGGCACCATGTCCGACGTCTTCTTCCAGATTATCGAAGGGCGTACCGAGATCCTTGAAGATGTGGAAGACATTGTATACGAGGAAGGCATGGGCATCTCGGCGTGGGTGAATGAGCAGCACGTACTCATCGGAAACCGTGAGCTGATGCGTCACCATGGCATTGAGATTCCCCCGCGCGAATATGAACACAAGTATCAGCAGGACGGACGGCACATCCTCTACCTTGCGGCCGGCGGCGAGCTTTCGTCGATGTTTGTGATTTCCTATCATGCGGCCGAAGAGATATATACAAAGCTCAAGCGGTTGGAGCGCGCGCACATGACGCTGCTGGTACGCACTACGGACCCTAACATTACCCGCGAGATGATTACCGACCTGTTTGATCTGGACTATGAGTTGGTACAGATTATGCCCGCACAACTGCACGGTGTGTATGCGCGGCAGACTGCGCATACCGATACCGCTCCGGCACAGGCAGCGACAATGGGCGGCTCACTTTCGCTGCTCGATACCCTTGCGGCAGCGGTTAAGATCCGCACGGCAGGAGCTGCTGCATCGGTCATTCAAACAGTGTTTATCATTATGGGATATGCCTTAACCACCATTCTCACCTTCTTTTTTGGAATATCGCTGATAAACCCTCTGCTGCTGCTGTGTTACCAGCTGGTGACGGCACTCATTACCATGGCATTTTTATCGTTACGAAGATACTGACGTACACTGTTTTTGCGAAAGACATACGAATACGGTGGCCAGACTGTGTAATCTACATAATTTGGCCGCCGTTTTTTTGACAGTTTGAATGCACACATAGCACAAAACTTTAAAATTGCGCATTGAAAAATATGTGTAAATAAGCTATAATATTTGTTAGCGCCGTTGATTCAACGATACCCTATGCCGCAATGTGGGAAAAGGATAAACCGGCATCTGCTTGAGTGGGGAAATATTCGGCGAATCGGCGCGGTATCTTAAGGCTTGCGCACACCAGGCATCGGGCGGAGCCGAAGAAAGGGGCGAAGGAAATTGAGGCAATACACGGCTGATAAAATCAGAAACGTTGCCTTGGCAGGACACGGTAGTTCCGGAAAAACATCATTGGCGGAGGCTCTTTTGTTTTTGACAAAGGGCAGTGATCGGCTGGGAAAGGTGACGGATGGTAATACGGTATGTGATTTTGATCCCGAAGAAATTAAACGCAAGGTTTCGGTTTCCGCCACCCTGGCACCGGTGGAATATGGGGGCGGAAAGATCAATATAATCGATACCCCCGGACTGTTTGACTTTGAGGCCGGTATGTGCGAGGGTCTGCGTCCCGCAGAAAGCGTACTTATTACGGTATCGGGTAAATCGGGCGTCAATGTCGGTACCGAAAAGGCCTATAAAATGGCGGTCAAACAAGGCATGGCAACCATGGTGTTTGTCACCAAGCTTGATAACGAGCACGCCGACTTTGCAAAGTCGTTTGAAAGTTTAAAGCAGAGTTTCGGTTCTTCGGTGTGCCCCATTGTGGTGCCGCATGTTGAGGACCGGCAGATACAGTGTTATATTAACCTTGTTACCGGTAAGGCGTACCGCTATGACGGCGCCGGCAAGGCGACCGAGGTTCCCGTACCCGAGGGTGCCGCAGACGAACTGCTTGCCTCCCTAAGCGAGACGATTGCAGAGACGGATGACGAGCTGATGGAGAAATTCTTCATGGGTGAACCGTTTACTACCGAGGAATTGACCAAGGGTGTGGTGGAAGGAACCAGAAAGGGCACTTTAACCCCCGTTCTATGCGGCTCATCCACTACACTTGCGGGTGTTGATCTGCTGCTGGAGGCGATGAGCTCGCTTCTGCCTACCGCAAAAAGCAATGCCGCTGAAACGGCTAAGGATGCCGCGGGTAATGAAGTTGAGATCGAATGCAACGAAGCCGCGCCGCTTGCAATGGTTGTGTTTAAAACAGTTGCCGACCCGTTTGTAGGAAAGCTCTCCTACTTTAAGGTGATTTCGGGCAAGCTGACAAGCGATATTACCCCCATTAATGCACGAACAGGAAACCCCGAACGCCTGGGTAAAATAATCTATACCAAGGGCAAAAAGCAAGAGGATGTACAGGCAGTGAGCGCCGGAGATATTGCCGCCGTATCAAAGCTTTCCGAAACAATTACGGGCGATACGCTGTGCGACCCAAAGCGGGTTGTGAGCTTTGCGCCGGTCGCCTTCCCCGCGCCCAGTATGAGCATGGCGGTTAAGGTGAAGGCAAAAGGAGACGAAGGCAAGGCCGCACAAGGCATCCTCCGTCTAATGGAGGAAGACCCATCCATTAGCTTTGAACTGAACACCGAGACAAAGCAGCAGGTGCTCTCCGGTCTTGGCGAGCAGCATCTGGATGTGCTTGTCTCTAAGCTTAAGTCCAAATTCGGCGTTGAGATACTGCTCGAAAGCCCCCGTGTAGCCTACCGCGAAACTATTCGCAAAAAGGTCAAGGTTCAGGGACGGCACAAAAAGCAGTCGGGCGGCCACGGCCAGTTTGGCGATGTATGGATTGAGTTTGAGCCCTGCGACAGCGAGGATATGATATTTGAAGAGAAGGTGTTCGGCGGCTCGGTGCCGAGGAACTTCTTCCCGGCGGTTGAAAAAGGCCTGCGCGACAGCATTACGCGGGGCGTGCTCGCGGGGTACCCTGTTGTCGGCCTGAAGGCCACATTGGTGGATGGCTCTTATCACGCGGTAGACTCCTCCGAAATGTCGTTTAAAATGGCGGCGTCGCTTGCGTATAAGGCGGGCCTTACCCAAGCATCCCCTGTATTGCTTGAGCCGATTGGCAGCGCAAAGATTATTGTGCCCGATTCCAATACCGGTGATGTTATCAGCGAGATGAACAAGCGCCGCGGGCGTGTTCTGGGCATGAACCCCACCGACGACGGTCTTCAGATGGTCGAGGCTGAGGTGCCGATGAGTGAAATGAGCGACTTTACCACCGTTCTGCGCTCAATAACACAGGGCAGAGGAAGATATTCCATCACCTTTGCGCGCTACGAGCAGCTGCCGGCACACCTTGAGACTGCTGTGATTGAGGAAGCAAAGCAGATGCGAGAAGAAGAATAGCAGTTATATCATTATTGTTATCACGCTACCATGCAAGTGCCGTTTCCGTTTATTAGGGAACGGCACTTTAGTTTATTGAACTATAATGGCATGTTTTGGTTGAAGTTATAGGGATGGTGTGTTACAATAAATAATATCTGCTGAGCAAGCCGATTTTTGATTTATTCAGTGGATATAAAACGGGTTAAGTGCTGTTGTGCGGTGCAACAGAATGATTGAAAGGCTGGGATAATTATGGATAGCAGTTTGAGTATCATTTTCACAATCCTTGGGGTTGCAATTGTTATAGGGGTGCTGTTTGGCTTTGTTTTGTATGTAATTGGCGCAATCGCGTTTTATAAAATTGCGAAAAATCGCGGTTATAACAAACCATGGCTTGCTTGGATTCCGATTGCCAACGATTACCTTAAAGGTGCAATCGCGGATGATATCAACTACCGTGGCGGTAAAACTACAAGCCTTCGTTTGTGGCTCCTTATTGCTTCTATCGTGACGCGGCTTGGCAGCCTTATCTACGCCGGGGTACAGCTGGCGTCTACCGTTAGTATGCTTGCAGATACATATGGGGCATTCACGGGTGCCGGCGGATACGACGGATTGTTCAGTCAAACCTCCAACGCAACCATCATGCTTTCTCTGGTTTCATTGCTTATCAGTGCGCTGTCTATCGGGTACGCCGTACTGTATTATATTGCAATGTACCGTATCTATACCGACTATGTCCCCCGCAACGCGGTACTGTTTTTGGTGCTCTCGATTGTGTTTGGCGTTACCGAGCCGTTCTTTGTAATGAGTATGCGCAACAAGCCGGCTATCTCGATCTATGGTGCGCAAAACCCGCAGTGGCAGCCGGCCGCACCACCTGTACAGCAGGGATACACCGCCCCCGTCTATCATAATGGTCAGGGTAATCCGGTACCGCCCGTTGTAAACCCAGCCCCGCAGGAAAATACACAAATCCCGCCTGCGCCTGAACAAAACGAAAATAACCCGGAGTAACATACATAAAAAATGCGAGCACCGTAAGGCTCGCATTTTTTGTGCCCCGCACTCATTTCGATTGACAGAAAAAACGGGAAGGAGTATAATAACTGTATTAAGACATATAGTACAATAGGCACAGCTTAGGCGATTGACGGAATTCCTTTTTTCATAATGGCTTTGTGCGCCGCATAAAGCCGGAAAGGGCGTGGTTACGGCGATGTTAATATCCATTGATTTTACCAGCCGCAAACCCATTTACGAGCAATTAAAGGAGAGTATCCTGCGCCTTGCAATGCTTGGGGTGGTAGAGCCTAACGAGCAGTTACCATCGGTACGCACACTGGCCAAACAGCTCGCCATCAATCCCAACACGGTTCAGAAGGCATACCAGGAGCTTGAGCGCGACGGGGTTGTATATTCGGCACCGGGGCGGGGCAGCTTCGTCTGTGAAGGCGTTACAACCAACGATTCTCTGCAAAGCGGGGCGAAAGAGAAACTGCGCAATGCGTGTAATGCATGTAAATTGGTAAATATTAATAAGGATGAGGTTACCCGCATTGTAGACAGGGTTTACGGGGAGGCAGGGGTATGAATAGACTGCTTGTACGCGACTTGCAATCTGTAGCGAGGCTCGGTTATATGATTCTTTATTGTGGGTTTATGCCATATAAGCATAAAGCCGGAAAGGCATGGTGGCAGGCATGATAGCGGTAAACGAGATAACCAAGCTGTTTGGCGAAACCAAAGCACTTGGCAGCGTTTCGCTTACAATAGAGGGCGGAGGGGTTTATGGGCTGATTGGCTCGAACGGTTCGGGTAAAAGCACCCTGCTGCGTATTATTGCGGGGGTATACCGCACCGATGGCGGCACCGTCACCGTAGCCGGAGAGCCCGCCTTTGAAAATACACAGGTCAAGGACCGCATCTTCTTTGTCAGCGACGAGCCGTACTTTTTTACACAGTATACCATTGCGGCAATGGCAGAATTCTATCGCCATTTCTACTCGCGATGGGACGAAAAAACCTACAAACGCCTGTGTGAGATATTCCCGCTCGATACAAAAAAACGTATCAACACCTTCTCGAAGGGTATGAAACGGCAGGCGTCGCTTCTGCTGGCACTCAGTGCAAGCCCTGATTTTCTGTTGCTGGATGAGGCGTTTGACGGGCTTGACCCTGTGATGCGTGCGCTGTTAAAACGCATTATCGCCGAAAAGGCAGCGGATACGGGGCTTACCACCGTGATTACATCGCATAACCTGCGTGAGCTGGAAGATTTGTGCACAAAGATAGGACTTTTGCATAACGGGCGCATGGTGATCGAGCGCGATTACGACAGCCTCAAGGACACTATGCACAAGGCGCAGCTAGCGTTTGCAGGTGATATTCCCGTCGACGGGCTTGCGGCGCTTGGCGCACTCAAGGTGGAGACAAGCGGGCGGGTGGCAACACTTGTGCTGCGCGGCAACCACGACGAGATCGAGGCGCGGCTGGAAGCGCTGAGTCCTCTGTTTGTCGAGCTGCTGCCTCTTACGCTGGAGGAGATATTCCTGTATGAAATGGAGGGAACGGGCTATGACTTCAGCCAGCTTATCGGCTAAAAGCCGCGGACTGAGCCTGTATCTGCACACCTTAAAATCAAGCATCGGCTTGATGGTGGCATTCTTTTTACTGCTGTTTCTGTCGGGGCCGCTTCCGTTTATCAGCCAGAGCCTTAACCTGCTCGCGCGCCGCAGATTAAACGCGGTGGAGGAAGTTTACTACTCAAGCTCCTTTAGCGGAACTTACAGCAGTGAGAATTTTGTGTTCTTTCTGCTTATCACAATTATTGCTGCGTTTGTAGTCGGGCTTATTGCAAGCTCATTTATGCACAACCGTCAGGCGGTAGATGTATTCGGTGCACTGCCCGTAAAACGGGAAAGGCTACTGTTTAGCAAGCTTGCGGGCGGAATAACCATACTGTTTATTCCATACCTGTTAAACGCGGTAATACTATTTGCGGCACAGGGCATTTTGCAAGCGTATGACAACAGCTGGATGCATTGGACGGTGGATTTAGCCTCCTACTTTGTTTATGCGGTTGCGATTATCGCCATTACCGTATTTTGCGCGGTAAATACCGGTACGGTGTTCGATACCGCCATCTTTGCGCTGACCATGTGCGGTGCGCCCAGCATAGTGCTGCTTTTAAACCGCTTCTTTCTTTCGATCGCACTTATTGGGTATACCTCAACGTCATGGCTTGACGACTTTATCATCGCAATTTCTCCTATTGCGTCGCCGTTTCGCAGACTTTTTGTCGGATGGAACAGTACACCAGACCACTCCTATACCATTACGAGTCTCGTAATCTGGCCGGTTGCAATCGCACTGATTATTCTGTGCACACTATTTCTGTTCCGCCGGCGCGACAACGAGTTGGCCGGAATCTCGCGTCCAAGCGGTACAATGCAGCTTATTACCAAGCTGCTTGTGGCGGATATCGCAGGCATACTGATTTCGCTTTTGTTTTCGCAGACGATTGCAAACAACTGGATCAGCGCATCGGCGGGATTTTTACTCGGTGCGTTCGTTGCCTACTTTATTGCGGAAGCAATTCTTGCGCGCGGTTTTAAAACATTTGGCAGGATGCTGCTTCAGTTTGCGGGCGCTGCGGTAGTGGTGCTGCTTTATACCGGCATCCTGTATTCGGGTGGTTTTGGTTACGCAAAGCGCGTGCCAGACCCTGAAAGGGTTCAAACGGTGGAGATTAGCTATGGCGGCAGCGGTGATACAAGCTATGGCAAGTACCTCCCATATCATTATTATCAGCAGGAGAATGACAGCAGTTATTCCGATCCGCAGATTATTGCACAGGTTGTATCCGCGCACAGGGCCATTACACAGGGGGAAGGCTTTAAAGGGATTAACGACAACGATTATAACTCAGCTTCACTTGCACAAAAAGGGTTGTTGCAAACCAGCACCGATATCACATATACCCTTAAAAACGGCAGAACAATAACCCGTTACTTTTCTAAAACGCCTATTGAGGCAAGGGAAGAGCTGTATGCACTCGATGGAATCGAGGAGTTCCGCGTGCGGAACGATCTTTCCGCATTCCTTCGCGCGAAGGATATTGTATCGGTTTCGCGCAATGATATGACGCTTGAGCAGGAGCCGACGGCAACCAGCCTTACACAGCAGCAAGCAGAGGCATTATTGGGCGCACTTGAGCGGGATGCCGCAGCCACGACACAGCAGCAGCTGCACTCCCCCGCTGAGCGTGAGCTGTTTACCCTGCAGATCAATCTGCATTTCTCCTATGAGAATACGAACGTAGCCGTTCCGGAAAACAGCATGACGGGCCCGGTAGAGGAGAACGTTACCAAGCGCATCTTTTCATGGAACAAAAATACGCTGGACGTATTACGGGGGCTTGGATGGCAGATTAACACCGAGCCGGACACAAGCGGCATTGCCGGTGCATACCTTGTTGGGTACGGCAGCTATCAATGGGTTAATTCCCCCGGTTATTCCGGCGAGCAGTTCGGCGGCATTGTCCATGCAAGCCGTTACTCTGTCACAACGCAGGAGCTCTATTTGTCTATGATGGAACAGGTGGATATCGCACATGCCGAGTATGCGAAGGAGTATGCATACACCACCGAAGGCACACAGCTTACCGATGAGATGGTGGAGTTTTTAAGCAGCCGCCGCTTCAGCGACCCGGTACAGATTGCACAGCTTGTGCAGGCATCGGTATCAAGCCATCTGGTGCAGCCGGGCGAAAAGTTTTATACCGTAGCGTTTGAGAACGCAGCTTCGCAAAGACTAAACGGCAATATTGCACAGGTGACCACGATATATATCATTCCCGAACACCGCGCACCCGAATTCCTAAAATCTATGCAGCCCATCCTGTAACGGGATATCGGCCCCCGATAACAAAATTGAGGTGCGATTTGCATAAAATCACACCTCAATTTTTGTGAATTAAATTTGTCACATTTTGCATGCCAAAACAGTTATCTATAATAGGGGGAGAAATTAGCCGAGACCGCGCGTCATAACGCTACAGCTCGTCTTTAATGGGCTTAAAGCCTTCGCCGCGTATTTCGCTTGCGCTGGTTACAATTATAAATGCTTTGGGGTCAAGCTCATACGCAAGCGACTTAAGCTTAAAATACTGCGAATTTCGCACCGCGCACACCAGCATATCACGCGGCGCACCGGAATAACCGCCCCTGCCGTTTAAAATTGTTACCCCGCGGTTGAGGTCGCTGATAATCTTTTTTGCAAGATCATCGCATTGTGCGGTGACCACCAGTACAAGCTTTCCGGTATCCAGCCCGTATAACAGTGCATCGATAAGCCTGCCGGTTGTAAACATTGCTATAATGGCATACAGTGCCGAATCTATGCTGCGAAACACCAGCATAGAAATCGCGATGACCAGCAGGTCTACTATAAATATCAGGCGTCCGAGCTGCAGATGCGGGTAGCGCAGTTGTACAAGCCGCGTGACGATATCGGTACCGCCGGTCGTTGAGCCGCCCATAAATACAATGGCAAGTCCCGCGCCCATTACAACGCCGCCAAACAGCGAGGCGAGCAGGGTGTTGCCGGTATATACGGGCAGCAAAACCACGACATAGTCCATAAATATAGTCACAAAGGCGACCGAAATCAGGGTGCGGATGGTGAACTTGTGCCCCAAAAACCGCCAGCCCAGCAGCAAAAGCGGTATGTTTATGAATAATATCAGCATACCCAGCGGTAGATTTGTTAGGTGGTTTACTATAATTGCAATGCCCGTCGCACCGCCGGGTGCGATGTTATGTGCAGAGGTAAAACAGTGTACCCCCGCGGCATATAAAAATGAGCCCACAATATCGCCGGCAATGCGCTGCAAAAGCCTTAACTGTTTCAATCTTTTTTCGTTATCCATCTTATCCCCCTTCCCTGCCCGTCGGGCACAGCGGCATCTTGGCATTGCAATCTGCTGCAATGGCACAGATTTTTTATATACAAGCCGTCCAAGACCCGTACCACACAATGAAACCTTACTTAATATTATGAGCGCTGCCCGCTTAAATATCAAGTACTTTTGTGGTGGGTGTGATGGTTTAACGTTCGCATTTTGTTAACAGCTTACCGTATGGTTTATAGTACAATGTAAAGCGTAAATTCTCATGTTACGGCTATGGAATTCCGCGCCCTGCAACCGGTGCGATTACGCTGAAAAAATTGTAGGAACCGTCGGCAACAAAACTTTATGCATTGCGCACTATATAGGTGCAGTGCAAATTAGGTGGTGCTGCAATGGACATAACATTATCACTGGTACATAAGGCAAAACAAGGCGATAAAGAGGCCTTTGGTGAGCTTTACACCGAGATACACAAAGACCTGTATCGCTTTGCCTATTATACGCTTGGCAACCGGGAAGATGCAGAGGATGCCGTATCTGAAGCGTTTTTGGAAGGCTTTCGCGGGATTAAAAACCTGCGGGACGAAAAGCTGTTCAAGGCGTGGATGATGCGCATTATCAGCATTCGCTGCAAACGAAAGATTAAGCAGTATGTCACCAACCGCCAGAAGCTTTCGCCGGAGGACATCTCCGAGCATGTGATTGCTTTTGACCTAAATACAGATAACGATGAACGCCTTGCACTGCTATCGGCGCTGTCTACCATCGACCATTCAGAGCGAACAGTTTTGGTTTTGGCGGTGGTGGAAGGATACAAGACAAGGGAGATTGCACAGATTCTGGGATGCCCCCAGGGAACGGTTTCCTCTAAGCTTTACCGTACCCTTAAGAAGCTGCGCGTTGAGCTTGAAAGGAGGTGACGGGGGAATGGCAAACTATCTGCCGGAATACGACATCGAATTTTTACAACCGTTTTTTGAAGAACTGAATGAAGAGATTATTCCCTCGCACCGTATCTCACCCGAGATTCTATTGCAAAAGCTGCAGGACGAACAACCGGGGCTTAAGGTGCGCCGGGTATGGTTTACGCCAAAGCGCGCAGCCGCAGTACTGTGTGCCGGCCTGATTGTTTGTGCTGCAATAGTATATGCCAACCTGTTTTCAGGGCAGCTTTCCACATCAGATTCGGCGGCGCCCGCCGCGCAACCTGACGCCGGCATGATGCAGGGCATAGCGCAGGATGACCAACGGCAGGAGTTTGCGGTGATGGAAGAAGCGCAGGATTACTCGGCTGTGCGGATGGCATTGAGCGCTATGGACGCAGACGCAAGATATGACGCCGATGCAGGCCATGTACCTTCCGGCGGATACGGTCGGGAAGAAAGCGAAGGTGGAATGGGCGGCGGCAATGGGGCCGCAGCCGAAGGCAAGACCGATGCTAACACAGCGGCGCTGTTCGGTGCTTCCAAACAGGAAAAGAGCGGCAGTGCCGATATCCTCCAGACCGATGGCAGTTATCTTTACTACGCGACTGGTGACGCGGTAATGATTGCAAACACCACGCCGGACGGCCAGCTGACGCTGGCTTCGCAGATTGAGGTTGCGGTTGATGACCGTTATGTCATTGCGCTGTATCAGCAGGATAACGCCCTAACACTGCTGTGCAACGATTATAGCTTTACCGTTGCGCAGGCAACCGATGCGCAAAAAACAGAGCAGATGCAGAGTGTCGGCACCACGGTGTTGATGTACGACATCACAAACCGCCAAACCCCTATACTGGTTCGCGAATTTACACAGGAAGGCGAATACCGCGGGTCGCTTGTAAGCGGGCAGATGATCCAGATTTTATCTGAGCGAAAGACCTTTTTGTATACAGATACTTTGCCCATAGAAGCGCTTGTTCCAAGCGTGCGCGACAGTGCATGGGGCGGAGAAGCCGCCGCAAGGCCAATTGGATCGGCCGGCGTTATTCTGCCCGAGGATGCGGGCGACACAAGCTATGTAACGGTGAGCACACTGCACCTGTTTGACAGTGACGCTGCGGTAAACACCCGCACGATACTCGGCGGAGCGGAACAGATATACTGCTCGCCAACCGGTGTTTACTTTGTTAATACGGCATCTCAAAACGATACAGCCGCTGCAGTAATCTTAAAGCTATCGTTTGATTCTCAGGGCGGGGCTTTGGTGGCGCGCGGGTGGCTTGACGGAACAATAATTGGACTTAGCGCCGCTGCCGATGGCGGTGTGCGGGTTATCACGCAGCAAAGCGCAGAGCAAACGGAGTATTTGCTGGGCGCTGTAGTGCTTAATGAAGAGCTTACCTTGCTTAAAACCGCAACAGCTTCCATTACAGGGCAGGCGGGCAGTGCGTATTTTGTCGGAAACAATGCCTATATCGCTGCAAAAGAGAAGAACTTGCTACTTGCGGTATTCGGTTTTACAGATGAGGATGTACTGCAGCAAAAAACTATTACAGAGCCGAGCGCCTTGCCGGATAATCTGATTACGCTTACCGAGTCTTTCGCGCTCGGTGTTTATGCAGGCTCGATTACCGGAGATGGAGCGGGCTTATCGGCTTCGCTGTTTTATACGCAGGACGGAGCACTCAAAGAGGCTTCCAGCGTTACACTTGGCGCAAGCGGCAGCTATACCGAAGCGCTACGCATATCTAACGCGGTGTTGTATGATGAAGAAACCGGTTTGCTGGGTATTCCCGTAACACTCACCGGCAAGGTGAGCGATAACCAGCTGAAAAGGGAGTTTAGCGGCTACAGCCTGTACCGCGTTGCCAACGAAGGGCTGACCCGCTTGGGTAAGATCGCAAGCGCTACGCTTAAGCCGCAGGATGAACTGAGGCGCGGTATTTTGGCAAACGGACTGCTCTATACGGCGTCGGACAACACCCTCGTCAGCGTAAACCCCGGGACACTTTCGGTGATAGATTCCTTAAGCTGGCGCGGCTGATATAGGTCTTAACTTTTAAAAGACAAAAGGGGCGGAATTCCGCCCCTTGCCTGTCTGCAAAAGCAGACGCTCTATCGTAATCGAAGGACAAGCATCGTTTTATTAGCTGGTGTAATCCTCTACAAGGTCTCGCAATTCCGTCAGATCCTGCGCAAAGATACCCTCGCGCAACGCGTCTTTATCAAAGTCGCTCATGGTGCCGATGCTTACGTGAAATACATACAGCGGTTCGGAGCTGCCGGCTGCGAACACCGCCAGCCTGCCGTCATGCTCCTTTAAAAAGTAGCCCTGCTTTTCGGCGGCGGGTACGGAATCAATCACGGTTGTTTCGGCTACCGGTATGGGCGTGGTGTGTGCGGCATGAGAGGTGTCGGTATCTGAAATGATATTGTTACCGACCTTTGGATAGTTAGCAAACACGGTAACAAGTGCTACGGTTGCTGCTGTACACAGCAACCAACGCAATACGGTATTCATAAAGCACGTTCCTGCCTTTCCGGACTTGTGGCCGCTTGGGTACAAGCCCTGATGGTAAGCAAACGAATCGTCATAGCATTTGATGGGCATTCATTTGATATATTGTTGGCAGCAGATTGGGTAAGTATGCGTTTGTTCTCAAATATTTCTATTGATTTGCGAATTATTCTTTCGCAATTGGCTCTATACTATGATATAATAAGTTCAATAATGGCTGCACAGCAGCCATTATCCGTACTTTACATGGTCTGTACCGATACACGACAAAGGAATTTGTTTTACCCAAAAACCAACTACGCATAGCGAGTCTTCGGTTCACATTTGGGAAACACTTGGTTTTGTGTTGTGGTTTTATAATATGATGATAAACTAAAATGTGACACACAACTCAGCAACTTGATGCTTGACAGGCAAACATTGCGGGCGAATATTGCCTTACTATATTACTAAGAGGGAGGCTGACTGCGGCTATGGCTTACGTTTCCAAACAAAACGGTTCGCCGAAGAATCCTAAGACGACAGGCAGCACAGCAAAGAATAAAACAAGCTCACATACCTGGCATGTTATAAAGGCGGTATTCTCCGTAATCGGAAGAATTATCTCCACCCTCATGCTGGTGGGAGTTATCACAGGCTGTATCGTTGCCACGGTACTTTCGGTGTATGTGCTACGCCTGATTAACGCCGATGATGTTATCGACCTTAGAAACTTTAAGCAAAACTATACCAGCATCATCTATGCCGAAGACTCCGTAACCGGCGAGACCTATGAGCTGCAACGTCTGATCGGCGGGGAGAACCGTATTTGGGTTGGTATTGAGGATATTCCCGACCACACGCAGCAGGCATTTATCGCGATAGAGGACAAACGTTTTGACGACCATTTGGGCAGCGCGCACTCAGGCGTGGACTGGTACCGTACCGCGGGCGTTACGATGCGCTACTTGACTGGGCAGAGTCAGCAGGGCGGTTCCACCATTACTCAGCAGCTAATTAAAAATATTACAGGTGAGGATGATGTCACCATCACCCGAAAGGTGCAGGAGATTTTCCGCGCCATTAACATGGAAAAAGTGTACTCCAAGGATGATATTCTGGAGGCATACCTAAACACCATCGGCCTTTCAAACAATACAAACGGTGTGCAGGCGGCGGCCAACCTGTATTTCGGTAAGGATGTCGGTGAACTCACCCTTGCGGAGAGTGCATGCATTGCCGCTATTACAAAATACCCCAGCTATTATAACCCGTTTACCACAGAAGGCAGCAAAAACAATAGGGAACGGCGCGATTATATTCTGTTTGAGATGAACGACCAGGGCAGAATTACCCAAGCCGAATATAATCAGGCGTTAAAAGAATCTGCATCACTTGCCTTCAAAAAGGAAGAGGCAATGCAGCAGTTTGGCTCAACCCAGAGCTATTTTGTAGATCATGTAATTGAGGAGGTTATTGCCGACCTCGTAGCGCGAAAAGGTATGACCCGTGCGCAGGCCACCAGCAGAATTTACAGCGGCGGCTACCGCATCTATACCACCATCGACCCACGAATACAGGCAATTCTCGACGAAAAATTTAACGACGATGCAACGTTTAAGGCCGTCACCAACGAGCAGCCTCCGCAGTCGGCGATGGTGATTACCGATACGCATGGGCGGGTTCTGGGCATTGCAGGCGGCAGAGGCGAAAAGGTAAGTGACCGTGTGTTTAACTATGCAACGATGGCAAAACGCCAGCCCGGTTCCTCTATCAAACCGATTTCGGTTTATGCGCCCGCAATCAACTACGATATTATTACCTATTCCTCTGTTATAGAAGATTCGCCGCTGGAAGGCGTGAAAGACGGAGACACCGAGCTTTCCGGATGGCCCAGAAACCATTACAGAAGCTATTATGGCGATATGACGATTGTACGCGCCATACAGAACTCTACCAATACCATCGCAGTTAAGGTGTGCGATATGCTTTCTGTGCGCCGCAGCTTTGACTTTATAAAGAACCAACTTGGTATTTCAACGCTTATTGAGGCCAAAGAGATTGGCGGAACAATTAAAACCGACCTTGACCGCTCGCCGCTTGCACTGGGAAGTTTGACCGAAGGCGTGACGGTGCTGGAGATGACCGGTGCTTATCAAATATTTGCAAACGGCGGAACCTATACAAAACCGTACTCGTATACGCAGGTGCTCGATGCCGCCACCGGCGAGGTAGTGCTTGAAAACAAGCAGGTGTACAACCGCGTAATCAGCGAGGACTCGGCGTATATTATGAACCGCTTGCTATACCAAGTCGTTAATGGTGCAACCGAAGGCACCGGCCGTGCGGCAAAGGTACAGGGTGCCGAGGTTGTTGGTAAAACCGGAACATCAGACGATGACTTCAACCAGTGGTTTATGGGGGCAACCCCCAAATATGTTGCAGGCTTGTGGATTGGCTACGAGCGAAACAAGACCATTCATTACTCCGGCTCCTATCCTCCCGTGTACGCGTGGAAACAGGTTATGCAGGAGATTGTCAAGCTTGATGAGGAACCCGGCAGTTTCCCTGTGGCAAGCGGCGTGGTGCAGCGTTCCTATTGCACCGAATCAGGCGAGCTTGCAACGACCCTTTGCCCTGGCTCTGCCATCGGCTACTACAAAAGCTCGAATATCCCCGGTACCTGTACCAAGCACCTAAGCTCCTATGATGCCTTTGGGGATGAATATGGCCATGATGACGATGATGAGTGGTGGAACTGGTAGGTTTGAATTTCTGGTTTAATATGGGAAGAGTGCTGCGCGCTTTGTTCGCGGCACTCTTTTCATATATATTCCATGCAGGAAAACAGGGATATAAGGGCACTGCTCTTATGGCGGGAGTGATCGCCATACCTCAAAAATAAAGGAGTTATCCCATGAAAAAAACGATTCTCGCGGTACTAACAGCGGTAGCTATCTTGTTTACAGGCTGCAGTGCAGGACAGCCCAAACCTGATGACGTTGTAAAAAAGACACCAGAGGAACTGACATCACTCTACACGGAAGCCATCCGCGCGGCACGCAGCACAGAAGAGAATGATTCCCTTCCCATTTCAACCGCACCGGACGACGAAATGGCGGATATGGTGTTTCCGTTGATTGAGTTTTCTCCCGAGAACGCTGCTGCATACGCAATCAGCATCTCGCCCTGGAACATAAGTGCCTACGGCATCGCAGTTATTATGCCTGCCGAAGGTAAGCGCGATGATGTACGAAATGGACTGGATACCTTTGTGGAAAACCAGCGGCGCGCGTTTGAACATTATCTGCCCGACCAATATGAACATGCAAAGAATGCCACGGTAACCGAGCTTGAGGACGGCACACTGGTGCTTGTAATGTGCGAAGATTCCGAGCAGATTCTCGAATCTATTACAAAAAAGGTAATTGAAGGGTAAGGGAATACCATAACCATGGGCTTTGAGGGGATTTTTATGACCTTCAAAGCCTTTTTCACTTATACAATTCGAACAAGCGGGTTGTGTGAAGCATTAAGGTGGTTTACATAACATAAGCCATATTTTATGGAGCTTTTTGTGTTCGCAGGAACAAACCGGTTTATATGGGCAGAAAATTTACCGGCACCCGCCATATACTGGGCGGGCAATAACCAAATTGTAATAATTGAACCTTACAATCAATTACATAGTTTAAAATTACCTTTGTATAGCCCAAGATATACCGAGATATTGTTGAAAGTGCACATAAAATGATTACAAATTAGTTACACAATAATGTCGTTTTGGTATTGCTTTCTGCTTGATGTGTGGAGTATAATAGGTCCAGAGCAACAAAATGCTCCACATTATTTCAAGGAGGAAACAAGCATGAAAAAACTAATCGCATTGGTTCTGACAGCAGCAATGATGCTGAGTCTGGGCGCAGTTGTATCTGCGGCGGATATCAGCGGTGACATAATCGGCACAGTGCCCGGCAGCTCCACCTTCCCCGAAACGCTTGAGTTTACCGACGAGCCCGTAACCGTTAACCTTGCCGCAGGTGGCAACTTTGACGAGTGGAACGGCGAAGAAAGCCTGAGCGTAGCTTCTTCCGACCCCAGCAAGCTTACCATCAGCTACAAAAAGAGCACCGAGCCCGACGGTAAGGTAATCTACTCGGTTAAGCTTACCCCCAAGACCACCATTACCGCGGAAGAGCATGAAATCACCATTACCGTTGTTGTGGCTCAGGTTACCTCTACCGGCGACAAGGTTAAAGGTACAATGTCCAAGGTAATTACTATGTTCAATGGCCGTCACTACGAGGAAGACCTTATTCCCCAGGCCGACGATACCTACAAGCTCAACGCAACTGAGCCTGTAATCGATGCCGACGTATTTGCCCGTGTGGCCGATGCAGAGCAGAAGCTTTCCATCAACTACGCTTCCTACAGCGTTGTATTTCCTAAGGTAAGCAAGCAGGACACCTCTTTGTTCCTTGCTGCGACCACCAGCGTTCCCGATGCAATCGCCAAGATTGCCGGTGACAAGGATGTAAAGTACATCAACTTCCCCGGCAACCCCTACTTAAAGGACGCTGCCAAGATCTCGGTTAACTTCAACAACGACTGGCAGAACGAGAATGGCACTACCGCATACGTTTACACTGTAAAAAATGATGTTCTGGTTGGTGAGCCGATCGTAGCTTCCATCGAAAATGGCGCTATCGTGTTCGAGACCTCCGGCCGCCTTGGTGAGTATGCTATCTTTGCAACCAAGATGCCTTCTGTTACAGAAGCTGAGAAGGATACCAGTTCTCCCGCAAACCCCGAAACCGGCGATGCGAACACCCTTGCAATTGCAATCGTGCTTGCTACCCTTGCTCTTGCAGGCGCAGGCTTCGTAGCAGTGAAAAAGGTGACCAGATAATCCTTGTTCACAAGGTGAGAACTTATTACTAACCACAATAAAGAACGGATGCGAAAGCATCCGTTCTTTATTGTATCTCGATATCCGATTTGCAGCACCCGGCTGAAGGGATGGTGTAACGGTATCCTTTTACGATATAATCCGGTGTCGGCTTGCTACCGGACCGAGATGCTCAAAGCAGCTGCTACAAGGGTTACGGGCAGATTATAATCACGAAAAAGGCTTGATCTCTTGCCGAAAAGCAAGAGATCAAGCCTTCATAGATAAGGGCACTATAGATATTTTTTTGCAAGCTCTTGAACGGCTGCAATCTGCTCGGGGGTTAAACTCAGCACATCGCTGTTGTTCATGCCGGTAGCGGAATCCTCAACCAGAATAAGCTTGGTCTCTTTGGTGGTAATGGTGTTGTGCCAGAGCGAGCAGGGGATGTTGTAAACCTTATTTGGCTGCATATCCACCGCGTCAAATACAAGCGTGCCGTTTTCTTCGTTTGCAAAGACTAGTACACACTTACCCGCAAGCAGCACAAAAAGCTCGTCCGTTTCATTGTGCCGCTCAATGCAGTCAATCTGTGCGATATCGTTGGCGGGTTTCCAGTTCTTAATGCCGACCATCCATTTCTCGTTTTCAAATACGCGGGTAAGGCCTTCGCCCTCATACTCATACTGTAGAATGTTCATTGTTATATCCGTGCCTTTCCGGTTTATGATAAACCAATCAAATTCGAGGGAAATGTTATAAGGTTTCAGTAAGCGAAGGAAAAGCTGCGCAGTGCTGCGGTACAGCAGTTGCGCAGCTACAACACGGGGGATTATTTGCTTTTCACAAGTGTTCTTGCATTTGCGGCAATGTTTTCTGCGGTCAAGCCGTATGCTTCAAACAGCTGTGCGGGCTTGCCAGATTTACCGTACAGATCTTGAACACCAACACGGGCAAACTTTGCGCAGCTGTTGCCACACAGAGCCTCGGCGACAGCAGAGCCAAGACCGCCGATTACCGAATGCTCTTCCGCGGTAACTACCGCACTGCAGCTGTTTGCCATGTGCAGCACGGTTTCGGTATCCAAAGGCTTGATGGTATGCATATTGACCACAGCAGCACTGATGCCTTCGCCGGCGAGAATATCTGCCGCGGCAAGCGCCATGGGAATCATCAATCCCATCGAAATGATGCAGACGTCGGTGCCGTTGCGCATGACGTTTGCCTTACCGGGGATAAAGGGCGTGCTGTCCTCGGTGTATACCTCAACAACCGGCCGTGCAACACGGATATATACAGGGCCGTCAATCTCTGCGGCGGCAAATACCGCCTTTTTGGTTTCAATGGGGTCACAGGGCACAAAGATGGTCATGTTGGGTTGAACGCGCATCAGGGCAATATCCTCAATGCTTTGATGGCTGCCGCCATCCTCACCAACGGAAAGGCCGGAGTGTGAAAGACCAAACTTTACATTGGCATTTACATAGGTGATGGAGTTTCGAATCTGCTCGTAAGCCCGGCCTGTGCCGAACAGTGCGAAGGTGCTTGCAAATGGAATAAGCCCCGAATGTGCAAAGCCTGCCGCCGCACACATCATATTTGCTTCAGCAATGCCGTGGTTAAAAAAACGTTCGGGATATTGTTCTGCGAACATATGGGTCATCGTAGCATGCGCAAGGTCTGCATCCAGTACGACAATCTTATCATTTTTTGCACCCAGTTCAACAAGTGCCTCGCCATAAGCGACGCGCAATGATTTTGCCTCAGCCATTAGTCTCTACCCCCAATTCCTGCATTGCTGCCTTGTACTCCTGCTCATTTGGTGCCTTACCATGCCAGCCGGGAACATCCTCCATAAATGAAACGCCTTTGCCCTTGAAGGTTTCACAGCGAATAAACTTCGGACGGCCGTTTGAGGGAGCCTCGATTGCAGCAATGATCTCGTCTACGTTATGGCCGTCAACAGAAAAGCATTCAAAGCCAAACGCACGGTACTTCTCGACGGGATCACCAATGCACATAACCTCGGTGCAATGACCGTCAATCTGGCAGTTGTTGTGGTCAAGCAGCACAACGAGGTTGTCAAGGTTATAGTGAGCGGCGCTCATCGCGCTCTCCCACACAAGGCCCTCCTGCAGCTCGCCGTCTCCGACAATCGCAAACACGCGGTAATCGGCCTTTTTGTACTTCGCCGCAAGCGCCATACCGGTGGCGATGGAAACACCCTGCCCAAGCGAGCCGGTGTTAACGTCAACACCGGGCGTCTTGGTCATATCGGGGTGACCCTGAAGGTGACTGTCAATCTGGCGGAAGCCTTTGAGATCGTCGTGCGGGAAATAGCCTTTATCGGCCAGTACCGCATACAGTGCGGGGCATGCGTGCCCCTTGCTCAGGATAATGCGGTCGCGCTCCTCCCAACCGGGGTTTTGGGGATCAACCTTCGCCGCTCCGTAATAAAGCGCGAGAAGGATTTCCACGCAGCCAAGCGAGCCGCCCGGATGTCCGGACTGTGCTTCGTAGATCATGGTAAGAATGTCTGCCCGAAGCTTGCGTGCTGTTAAGGCTAATTGTTCGTTGCTCATACATGTTGCTCCTTTTTAAAGTGGAATTCTATTACTACTACAGCTTCATTGGTTTATCGTATTGTGTTGTTGCGGCAAATCATCCTTTTACCGCGCCGGCGGTAAGACCTTCTACCAAGCGCTTCTGTGCAAAGAAGAACATCACGCAAACGGGGATAATGGTGATGATGCCTCCCGCGGTAAGAAGCCCCCACTGTACGCCAAGCTGACCAATCAGGTTTTTCAGCGCAACAGGGATGGTTCGGTTGTTCTCGTTTGTGAACATTACCGCAAAGGTGTACTCGTTCCAGGAGGTCATAAAGATATATACGCCGGTTGCAATAAGGCAGGGTACCAGTACAGGAAGAATGATGCGAAGGAAGGCCTGCGCTCGGTTTGCACCGTCCACCATAGCGGCCTCCTCAAGAGACATGGGCAGGTCATGCAGATATCCGTTGAGCAGCCAGATCGAGAACGGAATGGTAAAGGTGGTGTATGCAAGTACCAGCGAAATAGGTGTATACAAAAGCCCAAGGCTGCGCATGATGGCATAAAGCGGAATCAACAGCAGCACTGTGGGAAACATATTGTTTGTTAAAAACATAATCATCAGCGGTTTTCTGCCCTTAAAATCGAAGCGGGAAAACGCGTATGCGGCAAGAGTAGAAACGGTAAGAGATACGATGGTGGTAATAGCGGCAACAACAAAGCTGTTGGACATCGGTTTGAAGAAGTTAAAATCGGTAAACAGTTTGGTGTACGATTCCAATGTGGGGTTTATCGGCCAGTAGGTTATAAGGGAACTGAAAAGTTCGCTTTCCGGCTTAATTGACGTTACAAAGGTCCAGTAGAAGGGAAATATTAAGAACGAAAACAGCACAATCAGCGGAAGATACAGCAACAAAACACGTCCGATAAGAACGTGCGAAAGGTGTCCCTTACCGCGTGCGCGTATCGATGCGGTCATTTCTGTCCCCCCTGTCCCTTGAACATATTGCGAAGATAGGGAATGGCAACCGTCAGCAGCAGCAACGTCATAACAACCGACATGGTGGATGCATACCCAAGGTTGAGCGCGTTGCCCTGATTAAAGATATATACACTGAGTGTCTGGGTAGAGTAGGCAGGTCCGCCGGAGGTCATATTAAAGATGACGTCCACGGAGTTTGCAACCCAGATAATGCGAAGCAGCGTTGTAACAAAGATTGTATTTTTAAGCGATGGGATGGTGATGCGAAACAGCTTTTGCAGCGCGTGTGCACCATCAATATCAGCGGCCTCGTACAGTTCTCCGGGAATACCCTGAAGACCCGCAAGAATCATGAGTGCGAAGAAGGGAATACCCTGCCACACGATAGTGAGGATTACAAGCGGAAATGCAGTGGCGCGCTGCGATAAGAAGGGGATTGCATTTTCAATCAACCCAAGACGTATTAACATATCGTTGAGTACGCCAAAGTTTCCGTCATAGATCCAGCGCCACATCAACGCAATCAAAACGCCGGGTGTAACCCATGGAATCAGGCTGGCGGAACGGAAGAATCCGCGCGCGGCAAACTTTTTATTGAGCAGCAATGCAAGCGCAAAGCCGAATAAAAATTGGAATCCTACGCCGAATATGACCCAAACCAGCGTTCGTCCAAGCGACTGCCAAAAAAGCGTGTCTGTAAAGGCCTTAATATAGTTTGCAAGACCGATGAACCCCATATCGTTTGGTCGTCTCAGATCATAGTTCTGAAAGCTCATCAGGATTGCGTTGCCGGCGGGGATAAAAACCACGGCAAGCACAATGATGAGCGCCGGAGCAACAAGCAGATATGGCCAGATATCGGTTTTTCTTCTTTGCATTCAGGTCACCTCTCTTTAAAAAAAGTCGGGCTACAACGTTATTCATTGCAGCCCGACAGCAAATGCTGCGCCAGTAGTCAGATGTTAGTTGGTCAGAAGGTAGTAAGTTAGTTATTGATTTGTAATAAGATAGTGAGTAAATCAAAAGTGCGTTTGCTGTGAAGTAGTTAGTACAATAGTCAATAGAGTGTTGATTTATTAGTGAATAAAAGGTTAGTTGTTAGCGGTAAAGCTCATCCTGAAGTGTTTGCATAGCTTGTTGTGCGGTTGTGGAGCCTTCCAGCGCAGATGCTACCGTGTTTGGCCAGATGGTGTTAATCCATTCTGTAGTGGTATCAAGGATCGGGAAGATGCCCGCATAAGGAGCGCCATCAATCGAAACCTTCATAAACTTGTTATCCTGGAAGAAGGGAAGAGCCTGAACCGACTTGCTGACAGGTACGTTGCCTGTAACCGTACACCAGGTCTCCTGGCCCTTGCCGGTTGCGAGATATGCAAGCCACTCAAAGGCCGCTTCCTTGTTCTCACACGATTCAAACATTACGTTCTCCGTATCGCCCATCGAGGTCCACTGGCCCTTGCTGCCGGGGAATACGAATGCGTCAACGTCATCGCCAAAGGTCTCGACCATGCCGGCGGAAGAACCGATGTGGTGAACCGTCATAGCGGTAAGACCCGACTTGAAGTTTGCAATAATCTCATTAAATCCATCGCTGATGGCGGTAGGGGGAGTATAACCGTTCTTATACAGATCAATAAAGTCTTGCATACCGGCTGTTGCTTCGGCGGAAGCAAAATTCTCGAAGTTTCCGCCGCGCGCCCAGATAAAGCTGCCCCAAGGCTCCTGTCCGCCCTTAGCACCTCTCATGCCAAAGCCGTAAACATCGGTTTTGCCATCGCCGTTGGTGTCCATGGTAAGCTTTTTGCAAGCCTCAAGGAATGCCTCGTATGTGGTGGGAACTTCAACCCCGGCCTGTGCAAACAGCGAGGGTCTGTAGTAGACATACAGAACCTGAGTGTTCCAAGGCATTACGTAAATGCTGTCGGAACCACCGGCTTCGCGCATTACGTCATAAAGGCTTTCTTCAATCTCATCTTTATTTTCCCAGCTGCCGATGAACCCATCAAGCGACGCAAGCAGGTTGTTTGCGGTAAAGAGCGGGGTTGCGGTCAGCTTCCAGGAAGCGGTGTCAGGGCCGCCGCCGCCCATAGCGGCAGTAAAGATGGTTTCACTGTAAGCGCCGCCGTCCCAAGGGTATTCCTCGGCAACGACAGTGATATTCTTGCCGTTTGTTGCATTAAAATCAGCTACCATCTCCTGCATTGTAGCCGAGTAGTCAGAGTTATCTGCCCAATACCAATGTGTAATGGTGGCAGGCTCATTGTTCTGTGCAGGCTCTGAGCTCGGTGCAGGAGCAGCACTGCTGCTGGGTGCATTGGCCTGTGTACAGCCGGCCAGAACGGTAACGAACATTGCCAGCGCAAGAATCAGTGCAAAAGTTTTTTTCATTTTTTGAATCCTCCCAACAATTTCGAATCCTCTAATGTTTGCCTGATGTGTTTCTCGGTTTCCAGCTTAGCGGCATCGGCACCTCCTTCTCGAATTGCTTCGTAGATTTTGATGTGGCTTATAATAGCTCGCTCAAAGCTTCCTTCGACGTTAACCGTTTCCACATAGCCCTCGCGGATAGATTCGCATATAATGGGTAATATTCGATGCAGGACGTCGTTTTGTGTACACTCCGCGACGGCTGTGTGGAACGCTACGTCAAAAGGGGTATAGTCAATTTTCTGCGTGTTTGCTTTATCCATCTGTTCAATTACAACACGCAGTGCCTCAATGTTCTTTTTCGTGGCACGTTGTGCGGCAAGATAGGCAATTTGAGGTTCAATCATCAATCTGGTTTCCATCAGGTGATTGAGCAGATTGAGCTGGTTGGCAAAGTGAAGGCCTAAAGGGTCCTTTACAAGGCCGGGGTTTTTACAGATATAGGTACCCTTGCCGCGTTGTATTTCTACAATGTTTTCCGCAATTAAAAGCTTAATCGCTTCTCTAACGGTAGAACGGCTTACACCAAGCATCTCCATTAGTATTGCCTCACTGGGTAGCTTATCATGCGGCTTCATATCCATGTTAAGAATCATTTCGCGAATTTTTGTTGCGGCAACCATGGATAGCTCGCGGGTGGTTGTAATACGATTCATGCGTGCGACCCCCAAGGAGAAATAATAGAGAATATAGTTAAAATGCTAATTAATCAGACGTCAGACCTCTTAGGTTGTTCCAGCTCGACTTTCAAGGCCATTATAATTGATAAATTAACAAAAAGCAATAGGTTTTTATAAATAATATTAAATTTTATCTTATTTATCACATTTTTATAATCATTTATCATAAAAATCAGTATGTACAGGTCGGACATCACACCTTAAAAGCCCCGCAAGCCTTTTGTGGAAGGCATGGATATTACAGGCCATTTCAACCTGTAACGCATTTATTGTGTAAAATCGAGATTTGTGCATTGTGCGCATAAATAAGATTGTTATGAGAAGATGCGCTCAAAGGTGGTGCCTTTTTAGTATTGGAATAAAGAGCACATATTATGTCGTAAAACTATGCGGGTGGTTTTGGCTTGTTCGGTTTAAAGAAGAGAGCTTTTAATAGAAGAGCTGGGATGCACTTGTTGAAAAAGAATATGAGGTAATGGACCCGATTCCGAAAATCAGCAGGAGGAATACCCGTGGCGCAAGAAATCTTGCTTTTTGCGGGAATCTTTGCACAGCACAAAAACCGCCCTCTGCTTCTGTGAATTTTACAAAAGCAGAGGGCGGTTTGGTAACACGATATTATAACTCGTCAACAAGTAATTACCGCAAACGCAGGCGGAAGAATATACTGTTAGTGCCTTACTTGTTATCGACTGTATACATGTGCTGAATCAGATTAAGCACCTTGCAGGAATAGCCCCACTCGTTGTCGTACCATGCAACAAGCTTAAAGAAGGTGTCGTTAAGTGCAATACCGGCCTTCGAATCGAACACACAGGTGCGCTCTTCGGTATAGAAGTCAGAGGAAACCACAGCGTCCTCGGTGTAACCGAGAATACCCTTCATGGTGGTTTCGGAGGCCTCTTTCATTGCCTTGCAGATATCGTCATAGGTGGTGGGCTTCTCAAGCTTTACGGTCAGGTCGACAACCGATACATCAAGGGTGGGAACGCGAAACGCCATACCGGTCAGCTTGCCCTTAAGCTCAGGGATTGCAAGCGCAACTGCTTTGGCAGCGCCGGTAGAGGAAGGGATGATGTTGCCGGCTGCAGCGCGTCCGCCTCTCCAGTCTTTCGCGGAAGGTCCGTCAACAGTCTTCTGGGTAGCGGTGGTGGCGTGAACGGTGGTCATAAGACCCTCGGCAATGCCGAACTTATCATTGATTACCTTGGCAAGGGGAGCAAGGCAGTTGGTGGTACAAGAAGCGTTGGATACCACTGTCATGTCCTTTGCGTACTTCTCAAGGTTAACGCCGCATACGAAGGTGGGGGTGTCCTTGTCCTTGGCGGGAGCGGAGATTACAACCTTCTTCGCGCCGCCCTTCAGGTGAGCCGAAGCGCTTTCGGTGGTGCAGAACACGCCGGTGGACTCAACAATATACTCAGCACCGCAAGACGCCCAGTTAATGGCTGCAGGATCCTTCTCGGCAAACACGGAAATCTTTTTGCCGTTTACAACAAGTTTGCCATTTTCGGCCTTTACTTCGCCCTTGAACTGACCATGAATGGTGTCGTACTTTACCATGTAAACCATATAGTCAAGATCGATAAAGGGGTCGTTGATGCCAACTACCTCGTAGATTTCGGGCTGTGCAACCGCAGCGCGGAACACAAGACGTCCGATACGGCCAAAACCGTTGATGCCAACTTTAATTGCCATAGTTTTCAAGCTCCATTCTGCCGCTTTGCGCCGGCCAAGATTGTAATAATAAGCGCACCCCCATCCGCAAAGATAAATCTATAATAGGGGCAGCGTGCGCGTAAAGGATATGGGATGCGCCCGGGTTTCAGCACATTCTCCCCGTGTTGGAGTGACATGTAGTGCGGAACGCATCATCGCATAAAGGCTGTTGCTACATCGTTTTGGTAAAAGGATGTACCTAGCCATCAATGCGTCAAAGAACAGGCTAAGTGAAAGAGATTCGCCACCTATCCAATCAGATATTATTGTATACCAAAACTACCAAACATACAAGAACTTTGACACAAATTTAACTTAAAATTTTGTTTTTATTTTCTGCTTTCTTCATGTGTTTGGTATACAATTCGTGTGATAACAGCATATATGGACCGCGCATTCCTGAAAAATGTGACACAGTGCGCATTTTTAGTTAAAAATACAAAAATATCTCCTATTAATTTCTACCAGCGGTCTAGCATTTTTGCGTTCTAGTATGGTAATATATTGTTGTCGCACGAGATGCCGCATTACTATATGCCTACTAACTGGCTCAAAGGAGCATTGTATGGACAAAAAAGAGTTGTTAAACAATGCCATCGGTCTTTACGAACAGATCGACGTTCCAATTATAATAATAAACAATCAATTTGAACTGGAATGGCTCAGTGAATGTGCAGGTAGGGTGTATCCGCAGTATAAACTGAAAAACGGTTTTGCTTCGGCGTTGTCTGAAAGCAGGCTGCAGACTGCAAAACACCTGCTTGGCCAGAACAAAATATACTCATTTTCTATGGAGCATATAAGCAATTCACGGTTTAATTGTACCATGACGCCGCTCATGCTCGAAGGAATGCTGCTGTATATTCTTGTGCAGTTATCGCAAGCGCCCGAACTTCCATCCGGTGATGATGAAGATGTTTCGCGTTTTATCGCTACCTTTTCAAAACATGTGCGTGAGCCGCTTTTTTACATCTTCAGTGCGCTTGCAACCATCAGTCACCGTTTTGAAACGGCAGAGGACTACAGCTCGCTTGAATACGTTAAAGCGATACAGAAAAACGCATATTCTATTTTGCGCACCGTTGCCCACTTATCCGACCATATGAAAGATGTAAACGGTATTCCATCGCACAACCCAAGCCCGATACCCTTTTCGATGTATATACGCGATTTATACACGACGGTGGAATCGGTCACACGCAGCACGGGCATCCCAGTCTATTTGGATATGGAGGAATCCCCCGACTCAAACCTTGTTATGGTAGATGAAACCCGCCTGTCCGAGGCGATTCTTAATGTGCTGCTCAACTCCTTTCTCTATACCCGTGAAGGCAACCAAATCGTCATTTCACTGCGCTACGTTTCAAACAGTGCGGTTCTGACCATAACCGATGCCGGCAGCGGCATCAACCAAGAACATCTTGGCAGCGTGTTTTCGCCGAACTTTTCATACGATATGGGTAACGCACCCTTACGGAATGTCGGTCTTGGGCTTACACTCGCACGCAACACCATCCAACGTCATAACGGCGTAATGACCATCAACAGCAAGGAGCATGAGGGCACCAGTGTCACGATACGCCTGCCTATTGCGAGGACGCAGGCGATGCCCGAGCTGTTTCAGGCACCCCCTATGCTGAACTTGAGAAACAGATTTTCCCCTGTTTATATTGAGCTTGCAGAGATCTCGAACGTACAGATATTATAGAAAACGAGGTTTTGACATTGCCGCAAAACCTTGTTTTTATGCATAAATGGTACAGGCCGTTCAATAAAAGAAGGTGCGGTTATCATGTAAATACCATTTATTCAAGGACAAAGCCTCAAAACGATCTGCTGTTTGATTATTACAGCTAAATTTATATTAATCGTTTTATCTGCCTTGACCTTAACAGCCAAAAGGGGTAGAATAAACTATTAGTGGTTTGAATCAGAATATTAAAAATACCGGATGATTTGTGGGGGTATATGTATGGCTGTCAAGTATATTTTTGTAACCGGGGGCGTTGTGTCGGGGCTCGGCAAGGGCATTACGGCGGCATCGCTGGGAAGGCTGCTCAAGGAGAGGGGATACAGGGTCACCATCCAGAAGTTTGACCCGTATATCAACGTTGACCCGGGCACAATGAGTCCGTACCAGCATGGTGAAGTGTTTGTCACCGATGACGGCGCCGAAACCGACCTTGATCTTGGGCACTACGAGCGGTTTATCGATGAAAACCTCTCGGTGAATTCCAACATAACCGCGGGTAAAGTATACTGGAGCGTTATTACAAAAGAACGCCGCGGCGACTACCTTGGCGGTACGGTACAGGTTATTCCCCACATAACCAATGAGATAAAGGATCGTATCTACCGCGTTGGAAAATCGGGCGGTGCAGATGTTGTAATCACCGAGATTGGCGGTACGGTAGGCGATATCGAAAGCCTTCCGTTCCTTGAGGCGATTCGCCAGCTTTCCACCGAGGTGGGCAGAGAAAATTCGTTGTTTATTCATGTTACGCTGGTACCGTATATCGCAGGCTCTAACGAGCTAAAAAGCAAACCCACCCAGCATAGCGTAAAGGAGTTTCTTTCGCTGGGCATTCAGCCCAACATCATCGTGTGCCGCAGTGAGCATCACCTGCCCGACGATATGCGCAATAAGATTGCACTGTTTTGCAACGTACGCAGCGAGGATGTAATAGAAAACTACACCGCCGAGACCCTGTATGAGGTTCCCCTCATGCTCGAGGAACAGGGGCTTGCCGATGCCGCGTGCCACCATCTTAAGCTGGAAAACCATGAGCCCGATCTCGCTGCATGGACCGATATGGTGGTTCGCATTAAGAGCATTACCCAGACAGTGGAGATTGGTATTGTCGGCAAGTATATTGAGCTGCCCGATGCATATCTTTCCATTGTAGAGTCGCTGCATCATGGCGGCACCGCCAACGATGTAGGGGTTACTGTACGCTGGGTTCAATCCGAGAACATTGACAGCGCTAATGTGGCCGAAAAGCTGGCAGGGTGTGACGGCATCCTTGTTCCGGGCGGATTTGGGGATCGCGGCATTGATGGTATGATCGAAGCGGTACGCTATGCCAGAGAAAACAAAATACCCTTCTTTGGCATCTGCCTGGGGATGCAGACGGCATCGATTGAGTTTGCACGCAATGTGCTTTGTCTTGCCGATGCAAACTCCACCGAGTTTGATGAAGGCTGCGCAAACCCCATCATCGACATCATGCCTGAGCAGCGCGAGGTTACAAACAAAGGCGGCACAATGCGGTTGGGTCTCTATCCCTGTAAGCTTTCAGAAAACAGCCGTTCGCGCAAGCTGTATCAAGAAGAGCTCATCTATGAACGTCATCGCCACCGCTACGAGTTTAACAATTCATATCGCGAGGCATTCACCGGCGCGGGGATGCTGCTTGCGGGCATTTCCCCCTCCAAAAGTCTGGTGGAGATTATTGAACTGACCAACCATCCATGGTTTGTGGGCGTTCAGTTCCACCCCGAGTTTAAATCCAGACCAAACCGTCCGCAGCCGTTGTTTCAAGACTTTGTGCGTGCGGCGCTTGAAAATAAAAAGACGAACAAATAGAATTGATATCATTAGAAAGGGATGGCCGTTGGCCATCCCTTTGTTGTGCATCGGCACCCTATTTTAATGTTTATTGAATGACTACTAAATGCGGTCACTGCGCGGCTATATAAGCATTTTTTGCCTGGAGCTACTTTACAAATGAGGGCAATTTGGGGTTCTCATTCTTGTATACCTCAACCGGGGTTCCTTCGGTGCCGGGCAGCAGCTTTGCCATAACAACAAAGCGCTGATCTGTATTAAACCGTCCGTATTTGTAGGTGCAGGTGGACAGGGTTAAAATCTTATCCTGCGGGGTGATGTCCACATCATAATGGTGCTCGCTGCGTACGCTTGCTTCGGATACGATGTACATCAAGCCTTCATCCGTGGGTTCCGGCTCAATGTAATAAAAATCAATGTCGGTTGTAAACACGGCAAATATCTGCCACAGCATCTCGTCATCCTTGGTTGAGAAGGAGATGAACTGGTTTTCTTTCGCAAACTGAAGGTCTTCAAACTTAAGAAGCTGCGAAAAGTGTTTGCCGTCGCTGCTGCCGTTTGTTTCGATATTATGACCATATACCACCGTATTGCGTGAAAGCCGCGTACGGTCTGCGAGCGTGTTGCGAAAGTCGGCAAACAAGATTCCGGCAAAATCATATTTACCATCGTAGTTAGACCGCGTCTTGACGAAGCTGTTATCCTCAGAGTTATAAAGCACCGCATGGTCAACCGTGGTGCCGGGTATGGTCAGCCAGCCCTTGGGATCCCCCAGCTTAAAGGTTTGTGCCAGCTTTTCGGCAAGCACGGCATTGGGGGCAATCGGCTCGCCGTACGGCGGTGCCTCGGGCTGCGATTCCACTGGCTGCGAGGAAATGGGCTGGGAGCTTTCAATCTGCGATGGGGGAATGGGGTTTGACTGGGTGCAGCTTGCAAGCATGCATGCGGCAAGCACGCATGCAAAGAAGGGAAGCAAACGCCTGAAAATAGGGCTGGAGCCCCATTTGTTTTTCGTAACCATACATAACCTCCGAATAAGCAAACCGATTTTGCAGATAGGAAAATAACAATTATTTGTAATACATTTAACCATTACGGTCAGTCAGTTTCCAAATAAACTGGAGAAACTAAGTAAGCCTGCTTATTATAGCATACCGCATGCGGAAAATAACCATAAAAATATTAACAGTTCTTTTTAGTGTTATTACCATCTTATCCTATGAGTGCCGCGCTGCATTAGAATTACTGCACAGCGCGTCTGGTAAATTATTGACGCAGAGCCACCTGAAATATACAACAAAAGAGCGGCAGCCCTGTTTCAGGCCGCCGCTGCATTACAATGAATTGTTACAAAACCTTGGTCACCACAACAAAGCGCTGCTTTGCACCGGTGTTAAGATAGCGGGAACAGGTAAAGAAGGTGACCAGTTTATCGCCGTCTGAAACACTGACGCCGGAAGAGAACAGGCTTCTGGCCTTGGCTCTTGCCGCAAGCGATGCGGCATTGCCGTTATAAATGCTGTCGCTGTCTGTATAGATGTTGGGCACGTAGAACGCTGCAATAACCGCCAGTGTAAGATCCTGACCCGGGATGGACAGTGTGATATATGGATTTTGTGAAGCAAAGGCGGGGGAGGTGTAAGAGAGCAGCTGATCCATACGCCCGGCACTGGTTACATTGCCGATAAAGGGATACCCGCCGGTGCAGTTGCCCCAGTTGTGGCCTGTAATGACCGTATTGCCCTGCATGCCGGCCTTGGAAGAAAGGCTGCCGGTATGTACCCAGATAGCACCGGGCTTGCTGCCGTACGCGCCGCTTTGCTGTTTGTGTTCGTAAGAGGTTCCGCGCATAACGGGGTAGTTGATATTGGTGCCCGGGATGCGCAAGAATGCAATCGTGTCCGCGTTTACCGCCTTCCATGCCGTAAGGTTTTCTTGACCGTTACCCGAAACGGTAACCGGTCCATACGAAATCTGCGCGCGGGAACCGCCCGATGCGGAAGTCTTATTGCGTGACTCAATAAGCTCCTGCTCCTTTTTGAGCTCCTCCTCACTCATTGTAATGCCCTCGGCAAGCTCAAGTGCAGGAAGGGTAAGACGCGCGCTCTTGGACAATATAAAGTCGTTTGGCTCAAAGGTTGGGATCGTCAGGGTGTTGGTTGGCTGATAAACCGGCTCTGCAGCATTACCCATTGCGGATAGGCTGCCCCATATGGCAGTATCAGCAAGAATACCTGCTATCAATAAAGCGGCAAGCGCCGCACAAAGATGCGTGGGCTTTGCCAGCTTAGACAAAGTTTGTTTGATATGATCCATATTGATACCTCCAAAGGGATTGATCTCGCAGCTGCCCGCTCGGGCACAAAAACTGTAAGTAAAACAATATAGATTATACCATACACACATCTGTATGTTCAACCGGAAATTATCATAATTGGGCGGGAAGTTTTCTTTTAAACCCGCTGCTTTGCTGCGGTGCGGCGATACGAAAAATATGAACATGCTTTTCGTGCAGATTAGCATGAAAGGAGATTTTGGGGTATGGCATGCAAAAGCCCCCGCTTGACGTGTCAAGCGGGGGCAGATAAACAGGTTACAGGCTGTGGGTTTTCATCGTCCACTTGGGATCAACATTACCGGTGTTTTTGGTTACGGTAACGGCATCCTTATCGCTCTCACCGTCGCGGAGCAGGCGTGCCATAATGGCAAAACGCTGAATGTTAAAGCCATCACCTTGTGTCACACTTTTGGGGTATTTGCGCGAACAGGTAATCAGCGAGATGATGTTATCATCGGTGCTGACCTTGGTGTCGTATTTGAACAGCGAACGCGCCTGAGCATCATCGAGCAGCTTCTGGTATTTTGCATCATCGGGATTGGGGTCAATGTAGTTGGAGCAGAAGGCGTTAAAGTATACAATGCCGAATACCTTGTACACCTGCGTTTCATCGCCCGTGCTCAGGTATATATAAGGATTTTGCTTTGCAAAGCTCTCATCGGTATAGCTTTTGAGCTGTGCGAACATCACATCGTAATCCTTTTTATTACCAATGCGGAAAGGGTCAAGGATGTTGGTCCAGTTGTGGCCATATATCAACATATTGCGTGAAGACTGTCCAGGGTCGGTGGATACGTTTGCCCTGTTATCATAGTAAATTGCACCGATATATGCGTTCACTCCGCCTAAATTCTTGGCAACGTCCTTGTCTATAGTGCTCGTATCGAGCTTGCTCTTTTTGCCTTCGATGTCCTTGGTTTCGTATTTGAAGTTATCCTCCAGTGACTGAAGCACCGGGTAGTCGATGTTGGTGTTGGGGATGCTAATCCATGAAACGGTTTCAGGGTTGAGGGTTTTTGCGTCATTAAGCTTTTTCGCGGTATCCTCGCTGATCTTTTCAGCTGGAGCAGACGAAACAGCAGAAGAGGAGGAAGGGATGTCAGAACTTTCCTCAACGGGCTCATCGCCGCCGCCGCACGCGGCGAGGGTAAACAGCAAAATGGCACAAAGCACAAGCGCAATGGCGCGTTTTCCATATAGTTTTTTCGTCATGATTGATATACCTCCATAAAAATAAATCCGGCTAACATAATAAGTGTCCCAGAAAATCAGATTTACTGCAGCATGGTTATTTTATTACCAATGTTTTAGAAAGGGACACGGCAAATCTGCCCATCCCAATGCTGCTAGATTAAATAATATAATAACACTCAGTAAAAAGCAACCACTAATTCATGAGAAACAAAGGAACTTTTCAAATTATTAACAACTATTATGCTGAATAGACGGCGTAATCAATATTAATAGAAAAAGGCCGGTCTGAATAAGACCGGCCTTTTTCGGGGATAGAGACATACATAGCATGGGAAAAGGATGAAGTAGTAATTATCATAAAATGTAGCAACAAATACATGATAGCACATCAATTCAGAAATTTCAACACTTTTTATATAAATTGTTGATAACAATTATATCAAACGGGGTATTTTGCATAAATAACACCAAAAGGCTAATTTGTCTGTACTGTTCTTGAATACGAAGTAGTATGCATATAATCTAGTACAAACCGTCAGAACAATAGCGGTATTTATATAAGGGGGATGGGCACAAGATTATGTTTATTATGTCTATGAAGCTTGAAAAACGAAAGATGCTGATGATAGGCGTAGTCATTGTCGGGTTAGTGTTGCTGGTTATCGGGCTGTTCAATATCTTTTCAGGCGGCAAAGGGGATGACAATAAAAAGGGCAACAAGGATAAATTTCATGCTTCCAACAATGCAGAGCGCATCACTTTTCTTGAAGGGTATGGATGGGATGTAAGCGATGAGCCCATCGAGGTATGCGAAATTATTTTGCCCGAGAACTTTGACGAGGTGTATAAGCGCTACAACGAGCTGCAAAAAACACAGGGGATGAACCTTGAAAAATTTAAGGGCAGGCGTGCAAAACGCTGGACGTATATGGTGCTTAACTATCCCTCCGACGACGAGGTGCACGCAAACGTCATCATATGTGACGAGAAGATTGTTGCAGGTGATATCTGCTCGGTTGCACTCGGCGGCTTTATTCACGGCTTCTCGCCCGATGAGGTAGGCGCCTTTGCCGAGCATGGGCTTCTTGCATCCGACCTGCCCACCGAACTAAACGGTATTGAAAAGAAAAAGCCCAATGAAAATCAGCAGGATGCATCCAGTCAGCCGCAAGAAAATGAGAATCAGGGTGAGAACCAAGGCAACGTACAGGGGGAGAACCAAGGTAACGTACAGGAGGAAAATCAGGAAAACGCAGGAGAGGCGGAAGGTGAGAACATACGGGATAAAAACAACAACAATCAGGCGGCTGAAATCATCGAGGATGTTGAGCAGCAAACACGCGAAGAGATTGAAAATGCGCTGGAGATGCTGCTGCAAGCTGCAAACGATAAAGGAGAATAACACCCGGGCCTGCGTAGACTGTAGGATTGTCAAACATCTTGGACAGAGAAGATAGAAAGAGATTGTCGAGGTGAAAGCCAGTTAAGAGGCCTCATGGGCAAGTTGTTAGAACGCCTATTGTGAATTTGGAGCTGTTTATCGAAGTCCAGAAGAGAAAAGAAAGAATGTGAAGCATAGAAGCGTTTCTGATCTTCCCTATGGCTTCTTT
>JAEZTV010000034.1 GCA_023421245.1 Bacillota bacterium
CTTCGATAAACAGCTCCAAATTCACAATAGGCGTTCTAACAACTTGCCCATGAGGCCTCTTAACTGGCTTTCACCTCGACAATCTCTTTCTATCTTCTCTGTCCAAGATGTTTGACAATCCTACACAATCACATTTTTTTGCATTTTGCACGAACGGGAGTTTTTCTTACAATAAATACAGATGAAGTTGTTGTAAGAATACAGATAATATGCTATATATACAGTAATACTATAACTATATATGGTGTCTGCTTTTCAAGGATGATATCGGGGTATCCATACGGATATTCTTATTAATCCATCATGTTTTCTCTTTTTATTCTAACTGTGCACAAGGGGAACCGCTGCCCTGTGTCTGTTGTAAGATGCGTGTTATTTTGCGTAATTATAGTGCGAAATGTATTGACAAACAGGCATTAACCCCCTATAATATATCCCGTGGCGTTATGAGCTGCCGAAACGGCGGCGTTTTTTGTCGGCTTCTTTTCTGCAAGTGTGTATCTGCCTTAATATTGATTGTTGGGAGGCTGTTTTTTATGCTGATTGGGCTTCGTCAGCTTTTCGACAATGAGAACGAGCAGATTGCTCTTGACCACAAGTTTGACCTTTCGCAGGTATCGCTTTGGGGCAGGTGTCCCTTTACGGCACCGGTTCATGTTGTGGGTGAGATTGCAAACCGAACAGGCATTGTCACACTTACTTACACTGCCACCTTTCAATTGGGTGCCGATTGTGACCGCTGTCTTGAGCCGTTTCAGCGCGCCGAGACACACCGCTTTGACCATGTATTGGTGCTGAGCTTAAACGATGAAGAAACCGACGATTTTGTGGTGTTGGAGGATGCGACGCTTAACCTTACGGAGCTTGTTACATCTGACCTTGTTCTGACGGTTCCCGTCAAGCTGCTGTGCAGCGGCGACTGTAAGGGTTTGTGTCAGATATGCGGTGCAAACCACAATCATACCGCTTGCTCCTGCGAAGTTAAGGAGCGTGACCCACGCTTGGCGGCACTGGAACAATTGCTTGATTAAGCGACCGGTTTATGCCGGCTTATCCATAAGTTTTAGGTATAAGGAGGTGCACGGCATGGCTGTACCAAAGAGGAAAGTATCCAAGGCAAGACGAGACAAACGGCGCTCCAACGTATGGAAGCTTCCGCTTCCGGCTTTTAGCAAATGCACACAGTGCGGGGAACTAAAAACGCCCCATAGGGTTTGCCCTAACTGCGGGTATTACAAGGGCAAAGAGATTCTTAAAAAAGAAGCATAGTGCTGACCGCGATAGAGAAGGGAGACCTTCTCTATTTTGTTATCGGTCGTTTTACCGCGGTTTTGTTTTATGAAAGGTGAAACCAGTAACTTTAGTAAGGGTGACAGTCAATGCCGGTGCTTATTTGCGGAGTAGATGCTCATTCCCCTGCCTTTCGCGCGGGGTTGCGTATGGGCGACACACTACTTTCTATTAACAATAATACGATAAACGACGTGCTGGATTATCGCTATTACATGACCGATCGCATCCTGCACCTTGAATATCTGCGCGGCGGACAGCCCTTCTCAGCAGATATAAAAAAGGGCGAATATGAGGAGCTTGGTCTGGAATTCGACACCTTTTTAATGGATGCACAGCGCTCGTGCAAAAATGGATGCATCTTCTGCTTTGTGGACCAGCTGCCCAAGGGTTTACGTGAGACGCTTTATTTTAAAGACGATGATTCCCGCATGTCGTTTCTCCTGGGCAACTACATTACCCTTACCAATATGTCTGATGACGACATCCGGCGCATTGTTAAGATGAGGATTAGCCCTATCAATGTATCGGTGCACACCACTAACCCCGGGCTGCGGGTGCAGATGATGAAAAACAAGCATTCGGGCGACAGCCTGCGGCACTTGAAAACGCTTGCAGACGCCGGCATATGCATCAATGTACAGCTGGTGCTCTGCCCGGGGATAAACGACGGGGAGGAACTGGTGCGCAGCCTTGCCGACCTGTCTGGGCTGTATCCGGCGCTGGAAAGCATTGCGCTGGTACCGGTAGGCATTACGAAATACCGTGACGGGCTTGCTCCGCTTACGCCGTATACGATGGAAGGTGCCCGTGAAACCATTCGCATTGCAGGCGAGTTTTCCACGGCATTTTACGCAGAGCACGGCACCCGCCTTGCATATCCTGCAGATGAATTTTATATTAAAGCAGGGCTTCCCCTGCCCGACAGCGACTGCTACGAAGACTTTGCCCAGCTCGATAACGGCGTGGGTATGATTGCGCTGATGCGCGAGGAATTTTACGCTGAGCTTGCGGATACAAAGCCCTGCGATACCGTGCGCAGGGTCACGATAGCAACAGGTGCCGATGCACAGCCTTTTCTTGCCGAACTGGTTGACGCGCTCAAAGAAAAATGGCATAATCTAACCTGTGATGTAGTCGCAATCCGCAATCGTTTTTTTGGCGAGACCATTACGGTGGCGGGCCTTGTTACGGGTGGCGACTTGATTGCAGCGCTCAAGGGTAAAGACCTCGGCGAAGCGCTTCTGATTCCCGAGGTGATGCTGCGCCACGAAAAGGACATGTTCCTCGACAGCGTTACCGTCACCGAAGTCCGGCAGACGCTTGGCGTACCCATCCTGTGCGTGCCCTGCGGCGGTGCCGAGCTTTTGCGTACCGTGTGCGGATTGCATCCCTGAAAACAGTGCGGCATTATATGTTTTCTGCAGCTGTTGTTTTGCATGGTATGAAAGCACCATTTTTATGCCAATATAAAACGGAAGAATGAGTTTTGCCATACAGAAGAATGCTTTCTCCGCATCTATTTCAATCGGTTCTATGTCCCTTATTTGGGCATATGATCCCCGAAGAAAGGACAATACCCCAATATGTCAAAACCGATTATCGCAGTAGTAGGTCGTCCCAATGTGGGTAAATCTACACTGTTTAACAAAATCATAGGCCAGCGTCTTTCCATTGTAGAGGACACCCCCGGCGTAACGCGTGACCGCATCTATGCGGAGTTTGATTGGCGCGGCAAAACCTGCATGCTTGCCGATACCGGCGGCATTGAGCCGTTTAGCGATGATGTTATTCTGTCGCAGATGCGCAGGCAGGCAACCCTTGCAATAGAAAGTGCCGATGTTATCATCCTTGTCACCGACGTGCGCTCCGGCGTTACCGCGACCGATGCGGAAGTGGCATCTATGCTGCTCAAAAGCGGAAAGCCCATTGTGCTTTGCGTCAATAAATGCGATGCACTTGGTGATCCGCCCGCCGATTTTTACGAGTTTTACAACTTAGGCCTAGGTGACCCTGTTGCGGTATCTTCCGTACACGGGCATGGTACGGGCGATCTGCTTGACGCCGTATATGAAAAGCTCGGCGATTTTGATGATACCGATTACGGTGAGGAATATATCAAGGTTGCGGTAATCGGGAAACCGAATGTTGGGAAATCATCGCTCATTAACCGTGTTGCGGGGGAGGAGCGCGTTATTGTTTCTGATATTCCGGGCACCACGCGCGACGCGGTGGATACGGTGGTTGAAAACGAAAACGGACGCTTTGTGTTTATCGATACCGCAGGCATCCGCCGCAAGGCGCGGGTGGATGAGGCGATAGAAAAGTACAGTGTGCTGCGTTCGTACATGGCGGTAGACCGTGCGGATGTATGCGTGGTGATTATCGATGCCCTCGAAGGCTTTACCGAGCAGGACTCCAAAGTGGCGGGCTATGCTCACGAGCAGGGCAAGGCAAGCATTATTGCCGTTAACAAGTGGGATGCGGTGGAAAAAGACGGCCGCACCATGGATGAATACAGCAAGAGCCTTGCCGAGAATTTTAGCTTTATGTCCTATGTGCCGTTCATCTTTATCTCCGCCAAAACAGGGCAGCGGGTCGATAAGCTGTACGATATGATAAAGCATGTTCACGACCAGAACGCGGCGCGCATCTCCACCGGCAAGCTCAACGAGGTGCTTGCATATGCAACTGCGCGCGTACAGCCGCCGTCGGATAAAGGCAAGCGGCTTAAGATATTCTATATTACACAGGCAAGCACAAAGCCCCCGACCTTCGTGTGCTTTGTCAACCGTGCCCAGCTGTTCCATTTTTCCTATCAACGGTATCTCGAAAACCAGATTCGCGAAACATTTGGTCTTACCGGTACGCCAATACGCATGATCGTTCGGGAGCGCGGTGACGGCAAGGCCTGACGAGCCAGCGTTTGAAATGATCGACGCAGCGTGTATTCTCTGTATATCATCCTGAATATTAGACATAAACGGAAGGGTATGAATGTTTCATGGCTACTCAGGTATTATATGTTGTTCTTACCGCAGTGGTATCTTATCTGCTTGGCAGCATAAGCTTTGCGGTTATTGTATCGCGCACACTGGCAAAAAAGGATGTGCGTGAGTACGGCAGTGGCAATGCGGGGCTTACCAATGTAGTGCGAAACTTTGGCAAGCTGCCGGGCATCTTAACGCTGCTGGGCGACTTCTCTAAGGGCGTTGCATCGGTGGTGTTGGGCAGGGTTATTTTTGAACACTTGGCCCAGCTTAATCCGCAGTATGGCGCATGTGTGGCGGGGCTGTTTGTAATTCTCGGGCATATATTCCCGATCTTTTTTGGGTTTAAAGGCGGAAAGGGTGTGCTTACCACAGCAGGCATCGCCCTGATGATTGATCCGCGCGTGTTTGTCATCGTAATTTCGCTGTTTCTCATCATCTTTTTCATTACCAGAATTGTATCGATATCCTCCATCATAGCCGCGGTTGCCTACCCCGTTACGACATGCCTGATCAACGTATGGCTGCAGCAGCCTGTGCTGGTGGATACTCTGCTTACCGCCTGTATCGGCGCAATTTTAATCTATATGCACCGTGCGAACATAAAGCGCTTGATTGCCGGAACCGAGCCGAAGTTTCAGCGCAAAAAGAAGGACTGAACTCCACTACGTGGACAGGAGGCGTTTTTTTGAAAATATCCGTGTTGGGTGCGGGGGGCTTTGGCATCGCTCTCGCGGTAATGACTGCGAACAACGACCACGATGTTACGTTATGGTCAGCGTTTGAGGACGAGGTTACCCTGCTCTCGCAACAAAGGGAGAACAGGCGGCTTTTGCCGGGCATTAAGTTGCCCGATTCGGTTAAGCTTACCACCGATGTTGCATGTGCATCAGGCTGTGATCTTGTAATCTTTGCGGTACCCTCGGGAGCCGTAATGGAGGTTGCACAGCGCTTTTCTCATGTCATCGCCCCGGAAATCGTTGTAGTAAACGTCGGTAAAGGATTGGAAGAAACCAGCTTAAAGCGCCTGTCGGAGGTGCTTGCTCAGCACTTGCCGCACAACAGGATTGTGGTGCTTTCAGGCCCTTCTCACGCCGAGGAGGTCGCGCGCGGCGTACCGACCACCGTTGTGGCGGCAAGCACTGACCATAAGGCGGCTGAATTTGTGCAGGATGCGCTGATGAACGCATCGCTGCGCATCTACGTCAATGATGATGTTGTAGGTGTCGAGCTTGGCGGAGCACTTAAAAATATCATCGCCCTTGCGGCGGGGATCCTCGATGGGCTGCAGCTTGGCGACAACAGCAAGGCGGCTCTTATGACACGCGGCATTACCGAGATGGCTCGCTTGGGTGTGCGCTTAGGCGGGCGTACCGAGACGTTTGCGGGGCTCTCAGGTTTTGGAGACCTGATTGTTACGTGTACCAGCATGCATTCGCGCAACCGCCGTGCAGGCATTTTGATCGGACAGGGTAAAACGGCGCAGCAAGCCATCCGCGAGATTGGTATGACGGTGGAAGGCTACCGCAGTGCGCTGTGTGCCTTCCGCCTTGCGCAAAGCGTTGGGGTCGAGATGCCTATTGTCAACGAGGTGTACCGCGTCTTGTACGAGGATAAAAGTGCAAAGGACGCACTGGCTGACCTGATGGCTCGCCCCAAAAAACACGAGGACGAGGAGATATGGCTCTACGCAGCAAAAGAGGAACAGAAATAGTATAAAATGAAGGCCGCGGGATGCTGTTCCGCGGCTTTGACACTTTTTATGCGTTTTTCATATGATAGGGTACACGACAGCATGAAAAACGTATGAAAGGGTGGTGTTTTTGCTTTTTTCCAAGATGCACGGTGCGGGTAACGACTACATCTTTGTCAACTGCATCCAACAAACCGAAACAGGGAAGATAAACAGCACAGAGCCCGCGCTGACACACCCGCAGGCACTGGCACGGCTCGTGAGCGACCGGCATTTTGGCATCGGCGGTGACGGCTTGGTGCTCATCTGCCCGTCTCGGGTAGCCGACGCCGCAATGTACATGTACAACGCCGACGGCAGCGAGGGTGCCATGTGCGGCAACGCCATCCGCTGCGTGGGCAGATATCTGTATGACAAGGGAATCATGAAAAAGCCCGAGATTACGGTGGAAACCGTATCAGGGGTAAAACAGCTAACGCTCACCATCCGCGAAGAAACGGTACAGAGCGTCACGGTAAATATGGGTGCGCCGGTTTTTGCACCGCAGCAGATTCCTATAACCGCCGATGGTGTTGATTTTATCGACCGACCCGTAGTGGTGGATGGAAAAACGCTGCATGCCACTGCACTTTCTATGGGAAACCCGCACTGGGTGTTTTTTATAGAAGATGTCGATACACTTGACTTAAATGCAATCGGCCCGCTGTTTGAATGGCACGAACTTTTCCCCAAACGCGTAAACACTGAGTTTGTCGAGGTAAAGGATGGGCATCTCAAGATGCGGGTATGGGAACGCGGCAGCGGCGAAACGCTTGCCTGCGGCACCGGCGCGTGTGCGGCAGCGGTGGCTGCCTGTGTGTGCGGATACGCAGGGCGCACCGTCCGGTTAACCTTGCGCGGCGGCACACTTACCGTGCGGTGGGATGAGCAAAGCGACGACGTCTTTTTAACCGGAAACGCCGAGCATGTATTTGACGGAGAAATCTATTTTTAGTATAATACAAGAAATATAAGCAGATATAAATAAAACAATTATTAGACCAATTATAGTTGGGAAAGGACGATAAAAAATGGCTTACAGCAATCCGAATTACGAGCAGTTAAAAGGCGCTTACCTATTTGCCGAGGTGGCAAGACGCAGCAGAGAGTACAAGGAGGCGCATCCCGACAAGCGGGTCATCAGCCTTGGTATCGGCGATATTACCCTGCCGCTTGCACCGGCAGTTGTCGACGCCATGCATAAGGCAGTGGACGATATGGCGAAAAAGGAGACCCTTTACGGTTACGGGCCTTATGAGGGATATGATTTTCTTTTGGCGAAAATTGTCGAGCACGACTATCGTGCGCGCGGCGTGGAGATTGACAAGAGTGAGATATTCGTAAACGACGGCGCTAAAAGTGATACCGGCAATATCGGCGATATCCTTTGCACCCAAAATACGGTGCTGATTGCCGACCCCGCTTACCCCGTATATATCGACACCAATGTTATGAGCGGACGCAGCGTAACGCTGCTGCCCTGTACCGAGAAGACCGGCTTTATACCGGTACCGCCCAAAGAGGGGTACGATCTTGTGTACCTGTGCTCACCAAACAACCCCACCGGCTCTGTGATGAACAAGGAGCAGCTTGCGGCATGGGTGCGGTACGCAAAGCAGCATGGTTCGGTTTTATTGTTTGACGGCGCGTACGAGTCGTTTATCAAAGATCCTGAGTTGCCGCGTTCCATCTATGAGGTAGAGGGTGCCAAAGAGGTTGCCATTGAGTTTCGCAGCTTTTCTAAAACTGCGGGCTTTACGGGTGTGCGCTGCGGTTATACCGTAGTGCCCAAAGCGCTCAAGCTCAAAGGGTTGGGCGGCGAGATGAGCGCAAACGAGCTGTGGTACCGCAGACAGAGCACAAAGTTTAACGGAACCTCCTATATCACCCAGCGCGGCGCGGAAGCGGTCTATTCCGCCGAGGGGAAGCGGCAGGTGATGCAAAACATTGATTTCTACCTTGAGAACGTCGCCATCATTAAAAAAGCCTTGGATGCTCTGGGCATCGAGTGTATTGGCGGTGCAAACTCGCCCTATATCTGGCTGAAATGCCCGAGTGGACTATCGTCGTGGGAGTTTTTTGATAAGCTGCTGCACGAGTGCAATGTCATCGGCACGCCCGGCGAAGGCTTTGGCGAATGCGGCAAGGGCTGGTTCCGCTTAACCGGCTTTGGCAGCCGCGAGGATACCGTCACAGCTGTAGAACGTCTTACTGCGCTGAAATAATCTTTTAACGCGGCAATAAGAATGCAAAATAAAATGTTGGGGGCATTGCGCAACCAACATTTTGTTGTATCCGCACATTCAATGCATTATAATGGGTTTAGTGCTTTGGCAAAAAGGAGCTTGATATCAATGAGAATCAGTGAGATTTTTAAAACAAAGCGGGTGGTGTACTCTTTTGAGGTATTCCCCCCAAAAAAGACATCCTCTGTAGAGACCATCTACAATACAATCAATGCGCTGGGTGATCTTCATCCGGATTACATTAGTGTTACCTATGGTGCGGGTGGCGATGGCGGCGATAAAACCTGCGAGCTTGCCACCTTAATAAAGCAAAAGCACGGCATAGAACCGCTTGCGCACATCACCTGCATCAACTCAAACAAACAACAGGTAAGGGATACCTTGGAGGAATTTAAACGCAGCGGGATAGAAAACGTCCTTGCCCTGCGCGGCGACCGTGCACCCGACATGCCTGTGCAGACCGATTTTCGGTATGCAAGTGATCTTGTCCGCTTTATTCGCACACACTCCGATTTTGGAATTGCGGGTGCTTGCTATCCGGAAGGTCACCCCGAGTGTGACTTGCTGGAAAAGGATATTGAGCATCTCAAACACAAGGTGGATATGGGCATTACGCACCTCAATAGTCAGCTGTTTTTTGACAATGACGATTTCTACCGCTTTCTTGATCTGATTCGCCGTAAGGGCATCACCGTGCCGGTGCAGGCGGGCATTATGCCAGTGAGCAATACAAAACAGATTGAGCGCATGGTATCCATGACAGGCGCGAAGCTGCCCGGCAAGTTTAGCCGTATCATAGCCCGCTACGGGCACAACCCGCAAGCGCTGCGCGACGCCGGCATTGCCTATGCCACCGAGCAGATTATTGACCTTGTGGCAAGCGGGGTGGATGGCATCCACCTTTACACGATGAATCAGCCGCCGATTGCGCGCAAAATTACCGAAAGCATTGCATCCCTGCTGGAGGACAGCAACCAAAAAGAAAGCGAGACCCCCATGGTATGAGGCAGCTTCTGCAAGGCAAAATGTTTGCCCCTAAAGTTGACATTAAAGAGGCGGTGCGTTATCTTGGCTACCGAAAGGTAACGCCGGATGACGATATGCTGCGCGATATCACGGCAGCCGCCCGTGAGGTCGAACAGGCAGCTGCGCCGCGTTTTGTGTGCGCACAGTTTCCGCTTATGCAGGGTGACGGCGTGCTTTCGGTCGCAGATACCACCCTTATGCTGGAGGGCAAAGCGATTGCCCGTCACCTGAAGAATAGCCGGCAATGCGTGCTGATGGCGGCAACGCTGGGGGCTTCTATCGATGCGCTGTCCCGCCGCTACCAGGCAATCTCGCCGCTGCGTGCATTGTTGGCAGATGCCTGTGCAAACGCTTTGATTGAAGATTATTGCGACATGGTACAGGCAGCGGCCGAGCAGGAGGCATGCGCGGCGGACGAAAAGCTTACATGGCGGTTTTCACCCGGCTACGCCGACCTGCCGCTTACGGTGCACCGCGTTTTTTTGCCTTTGCTTGATGCGCAAAGGAAGATCGGTTTGGCCGAAACAGCGCAGCACCTGTTAACCCCGCAAAAATCCGTAACCGCGATTATGGGTATTGTTTCACGCAGGAGTGATATGCCCGCCGGAGGATGTGCCGAGTGCACAAACCGAGAAAGCTGTAGCTATACACAGGAGGACGCCGATGCTTGCACTGAAAGAACGCATTAAGCACGACATACTGGTACTCGACGGTGCTATGGGCACCATGCTGCAGCAGCTTGGTTTGCAGCTGGGGGAATGCCCCGATACCTATAGCATCACCCATCCCAAGATGATAGCAAAGGTACACAGAGGCTACCTTGAGAGCGGCAGCAACATCATATACACCAACACGTTTGGCGCAAACGCTAAGAAGCTGGCCGATACACCTTACAGCGTAAGCGAGGTAATTACCGCAGCGGTTTCCATCGCGAAGAAGGAAGCGGCTGCCTTTGGTGCGTATGTCGCACTGGACGTCGGTCCGATTGGTGAGCTGATTGAGCCCATGGGCCCGCTTGAATTTGAGGAGGCATACCGTTTATTTGCAGAGCAGGTTTGCGCAGGCGCCGCCGCGGGTGCCGACCTTGTTGTCATTGAAACGATGACCGATCTGTACGAATGCAAGGCGGCACTGCTCGCGGCAAAAGAAAACTGTAATCTTCCTGTTTTGTGTACCATGAGCTTTGAACAAAATATGCGCACCTTTACCGGCTGCGATTATCGTGCCATGGCATTAACACTCGAGGCCTTGGGCGCGGATGCCATCGGCATCAATTGCTCGCTTGGCCCGCTTGAGATTTTGCCGATTGCGCGCGAACTGGTTCAATATACTACGCTGCCCGTTGTGGTAAAGCCAAACGCCGGGCTTCCATCCCCCGACAACACCATGTACGCCATTGCGCCGGGGCAGTTTGCCCAAACGCTCGCCGAATGTATCGGCTTTGGCGTGACAATTGTCGGCGGGTGCTGCGGCACCGATATAACCTATATCTCGGCAATCAAGCAGGCGGTCGCGGCCATGATCCCTGTTAAACGCGATATCCCGCGCCGCTATGCGGTATGCTCCGGCTCGCGTATGGTTGAGCTTGACCGCGTGCGTGTGATTGGCGAGCGCATCAACCCAACCGGCAAGAAAATGTTTCAGCAGGCGCTGAAAGACCGCAACATCGACTATATTCTGCGCCAGGCGATCGAACAGGCGGAGGCGGGTGCGGAGATTCTGGATGTGAATGTTGGAATTCCAGATGTAAATGAGCCGGAGATGCTGGTGGCGGTTGTCAAGGCAATACAAAGTGTAACCGACCTGCCGCTGCAGATTGACTCCTCGGACCCTGCCGCCATCGAGGCGGCGCTGCGTGCATACAACGGCAAGGCAATCGTCAATTCGGTCAATGGTGACGAGGCGGTGCTTGCAAATATCCTGCCCGTTGTTAAGAAATACGGCGCAGCCGTGGTGGGGCTTACGCTGGACGAAAACGGCATCCCCGATACTGCGGCGGAGCGTGTGGAGATTGCAAAGCGTATTATCGCGCGTGCCGTGCAAATCGGCATTGCGAGAGAGGATGTTTATATCGACTGCCTTGCCCTTACGGTCAGCGCACAGCAGGAAAATGCCATGCAAACCCTGCAGGCGATCAAGACGGTCAGCGAGGAGCTGGGGGTCAAAACTGTGCTTGGTGTGTCCAACATCTCGTTCGGTTTGCCCGAGCGCGAGCTTGTTAACCGCACATTTCTCACCATGGCACTGCATAACGGGCTAAGCCTGCCCATTATTAACCCCAATCTTCGCTCGATGATGGATGTGGTGTATGCAAGCGAAGTGCTGCTTGGTATCGACCAAAACAGTGAACGCTATGTAGAGCGTTATGCGGCTCTGAAGCTGCCGCCTGCAAGCACACCGGCGGCAGTGTCTGCGCAGGAGATGAGCATCTCCTATTACATCAAAAAGGGACTGAAAGAGAAGTGCCGTGAGCAGGCGCGCAAATTGCTTGAAACGTTGCCGCCGCTTGAGGTTGTAAGCGGGCACCTCATCCCCGCGCTTGATGAAGTCGGCAGAGAGTACGAGGAGGGTTCGTTGTTCTTGCCCCAGCTGATACAGGCCGCCGAAACCGCAAAGGTTGCATTTGAGCTGGTAAATCAGGCCATGCCAAAAGGCCAGCGGCGTAAGGATATGCCCGTGGTACTGTGTACCGTCAAGGGCGATATTCACGACATCGGCAAGAATATCGTCAAGGTGGTGCTTGAAAACTACGGCTACCGCATCATCGACCTTGGGCGCGATGTTGCGCCGGAGGCCGTTGTGCGCGCCGCAAAAGAGAGCGGTGCAAAGCTGGTTGGGCTGAGCGCCTTGATGACCACCACTATCAGAAGCATGGAAGAGACAATCGCAGCCCTTAAAAGGGAAGCGGTAGACTGCAAAATCTGTGTGGGCGGTGCAGTGCTCACCAAGGAGTATTCGGACAAGATGGGTGCGGACTATTACGCAAAGGATGCCAATGAGGCTGTAGCAGTGGCAAAAGCGGTCTACGGCCAATAGCCGCTGCGGCGCACGCTTTTGCACGGCCGACAACAAACGGAAGGGCGAGGAGAATACTATGAAAATACAATGGAACAAAAACTACACAACAATTGCAGTTTACGCGTTACTGGTCATATGCGGTGGCATCCTGTTTTATCTCATCACAAGCCGTCTGGAGATTACAATGTCCTTCTTAACAAAGGTTGGAAACCTGCTGCTTCCCTTTGTTTACGGCTTTGCCATTGCGTATGTGCTCAATCCTTTATGCCGTTGGCTGGAGAGTAAAATGTTTGCTTTTGTAAGCAAAAAGAAGGCGCGGCCCAAGATGCGGCGCAGTCTTGCAGTTACCGCAACCTATCTTATTGCGGCAGCCCTGCTTACAGGCACCATGATGTTTGTAGTGCCGCAGGTGGCGTCCAACCTAAGAACCATAAGCCTAAATATTTCGGCGTATTATGACAACGCTATGAGCGGCTTGCGTGACCTGATGTTGTCGCTTGGCTTTGCAGAAACGTTTGTAGACCAGCAGATGCAATCCATCTTTGGATATTTGGATGGGCTGCTCGATAAATCTTCAGAGATTATTGCAAAGGCGCTGCCTTATGTGTACGGTTTTACCAAATCATTTACTACGGTGCTGCTCAACCTTGTGGTGGGTGTTGTAATCTCAATTTATGTGCTTGCCGCCAAGGAACGTATCTTTGCAAAGAGTAAAAAACTTTTGTTTGCGCTCTTTCCGCAGGCCTTTGCAAACAAAGCCATCGAGGTGACCCGCTCAAGCAACCGAATCTTTTCAGGCTTTATTACGGGTAATATTATCGACTCACTGCTGGTTGGCGTTTTGTGCTATATCGGTATGCTAATCTTCGGCTTTCCGTTTGCCTTGCTTGTTTCGGTTATTGTCGGCATCACCAACCTCATTCCGTACTTTGGGCCGTTTATCGGGGCAATTCCGTCAATCATCCTTATTTTATTGTACGATCCGATGAAGGGAATTGGATTTGCGGTCTTTGTACTTATCCTTCAGCAGATTGACGGCAATATTATTGCTCCCAAAATTCTGGGCCAATCTACCGGACTTTCGCCAATTTGGGTGATGTTCGCAGTCATTGTCGGTGGCGGCGTATTTGGCATAGTGGGGATGTTCGTGGGTGTTCCGGTGTTTTCGGTAATCTACTCGCTGACCAAAGAATTTTTTAATGCCCGCCTTGCTAAAAAGGGGCTTAGCACCCAAACCAGCAGCTATGATTCCAACCTGCATTAAAAACACGGACACATTCTTGACCGTCAAGTCTTGTACAGCTTTCCCAACCAAACAGTAGATTTTAACAATTAAAAAGCCTGTCGTTTAAAACGGAGAGGTGTTCAATCGCTCGAAAGGGAATAATTTGTGCATAATGGAATAAATGTACTGGTACCTTGTATATAGTTTTATGCAAGGTACTAATTTTTAAATAGTATATTGCAATGTACAGTAGCTTGTTATATAATGTAGTCGGATTGATAAGCAAATAGAGAAAGGTATGTGTTTATTTTCTGTATACAGCGAAGCAAATCGGAAAGGAGTGTCGTTACATGAATGTTCAGTACAAAAAAGGCGTGCTGGAACTGTGCGTGCTTTCACTGGTACGGCAGGGAGACAAGTATGGCTACGAGCTTGCCGAGGCAATCAGCAGGGATATTCCGGTAGCTGAGGGTACCATCTACCCGCTGTTGCGACGGCTGAAGAACGAGGGCTATTTTGAGGTTTATATTAAGGATTCAAGCGAAGGGCCGCCGCGCAAATACTACAGGCTAACGCAAAAGGGCCTCGACATGCAAAAGGAGCAATTTAAGGAATGGTCCGAATTCAACAAACAAGTCATCAAGGTGATTGGGGGTCTTGGATATGAAGAAGAATGATTACTTGGCGCTGCTCAACTCACATCTCACCGGATTGCCGGAAAACGAAAAGGTAGAAATCATCCTTGATTTTGAGGAGCATTTTTCAGCAGGACTCGCAAAGGGTAAAACGGAGGAAGACATCTGCAAAGATTTGGGCGATCCCGTTCGTAACGCAGAGCAGTATGTTGCAAACAGCGTATCGCGTGCTTACATGGCGTCCGTACCGCCGGTGGTTGCGGCGGCCGGTGCACAGCAGGGCACGGTCTATACATCGCCCGTAAGGCCTGCACCGCAGAGCAATGCACAGACTACCTATCTGGTCCTCTTCATCCTGTCCGTTCTCTTTGCGGTGTTTATGTATGTCACCATGGTGCCGGTGCTCATTAGTGGGGGAGCGGTGTTTGTTTCCGGCTTTGCGGCGGGTGCTGTTATGGGTTCATGGGTAGTTATGGCGCTGCTTGCATCGGTTGGCATATTTCTTATGGCGCTTTCGGTTCTGATTCTGCTCTCGGTCACATGGCTGTGCATTTTTTTGTATCGTAAGTACCGGCAGGATAAGAAGGAGGAGGCTGTGCAATGAAAAAAGCAGTTATTATTACCGCAATCGTTACCGTAGTCTCACTTTTGTGTGTTATTGGCTTTGGAATAGCGGCCGTTTTGATGGGGCTGCCCGTTGCCGCCGACCAGATTGGCCGAATTATTCAAGGCGACCGCTCCATCATCGGCCTTAATATCGGCGATTTTATATCGGAGGTATTTGACGGAGTTGATTCTTCGGTAAGTTTTGTTGCGGATGACAGTCAATCCAAAACACTTGACCTTTCTGGCGCAACCCGTGTTGAGATTAGGGTAGATGCCGCACGGGTTGAGATTACGCCGGTGCAGGGTAATACTGCCACAATCAGGCTGGATACCGCGGGCGTGGTACGAGGCAAACGCAGCCTGAGAACTGAAGTATCGGGCAATACGGCAGTCATTGAATCGCGTCTTAACGGAGTTAGCGTTGGCTTTACGGGCATTACCCATACCAAGCTCTACATCAGCCTGCCTGAAAAACAGTACGAAGAGATCATGATCAAGCTCAGTGCGGGGGATCTTTCGGTATCGAATCCTAATTGTAAGCGGCTTGACCTTAAACTGGATGCCGGAAATACCACAATAAAAAATGCGTTGGCCGATTCAATGATTCTTTCGTGCGATGCGGGTAACATTGATGTTAAAACCGCAACCGTAGGCACAGTGGATATTGATGTGGACGCAGGAAACGTTGACCTGCGCGATGTCAAAGGAAAAACGCTTAACATCTCGGTTGATGCAGGCAACACATCCCTTACAGGCAACAGCGCGTTTACCGATGCAATTGATGCCGAACTTAACATGGGCAACATCGACCTCAAGCTTGCCGAGGATATCGGTTTTACACTTGCCTTTGAGGCGGATATGGGAAGCTTTTTAAACCGCTTTGCCGGTAAATCAGAAATGACATCGTTTGGAATGAACACCGAAGACTTTGTCTCGCAAAAGGGTTCGTTTGAATATCTCGATGGCGCATGTGCTATCAACCTCAAGATTAATATGGGCAACATCACAATTATGTAAGCGTTGCGGGAAATTGCTGTAAGGGGTCGGTGCAGAGCCGGCCCCTTGCTTTCCGTTTTTTGTCTTGCGTTTCCCTCTTGCTTAGTTGTAAGATAGTAAAGTACGGGTAAAGGGGAAGAGCGTCCTTGTGCTTTGGTGCAGGGAACGGCATGAAAGGGGCATGATGTTAATGAAATGTTGTATCTTTGATCTTGACGGAACACTGCTTAATACACTCGACGATCTTGCCGCAAGCTGCAATTATGCGCTTGCACAGCATGGCTTTTCTGTTCACAACACAGATGATTACCGCTGCTTTGTAGGCAACGGAGTAGACAAACTCATCGAGCGCGCCACCTTATCGGGTGTGACCCAAGCGCAAAAGATTGCGGTCAAAGAGACATTCTCAGCACATTATGCCAAGCATTTTATGGATTTAACCACGCCGTACGACGGCATAGAGGCGCTCCTGCGGGTGCTGCACCTTAATGGAATACGCACCTGCGTGGTTACCAACAAGCCGCATGCGTTTGCGGTTGAGCTCTTAACGATGATTTTCGGCGCAAAGTTTTTTGATATCATTATTGGTGCCTCAGAGCAATTAGCCAAAAAGCCTTCGCCGGACGGAGTGATGCAGTGCATGCAGCGCTTGCAAATGCAACCGGAGGAGTGTGTATACATCGGGGACTCCGATATCGATGTTATGACGGCTAAAAACGCAGGCATTCTCTCGATCGGTGCGGCATGGGGTTTTCGGGGAGAAGAGGAGCTTGCGGCAGCGGGGGCGGATTATATTGCAACGCATCCAATTGACATCGCCGCATATCTGATTACGGCCCGAAAATCGTCTTGACAAAATGACGGATTCCATTTATTATAAAGCTAACAATATAGATAATGGCTGTGACGGAGACGGGTTTTCCATTGCATTTTCAGAGAGTCGGCGGATGGTGCAAGCCGGCAGTGCAAGGGTAATGTGCCTTATCACTCCCGAGCCGGAACGTCAACGCCCTGTGTGAGGGTCAGTAGCGTTATCCCGTATGACTGCGTTAAGGTCGGAGGTTTGTTAGAACCTTGCTTAAGTGGTGTATCAACACAATATTGGGTGGTACCGCGGGCTATAGAAATAACCGGCTCGTCCCAATTCCGTATCGGATGGGGCGGGTCTTTGTTTTACCCTGCTTTATCATCCACAAAAAGTAAACTGGGGAGGATTTATCAATGGAGCCTAGGATTGTTGAGATTGCCGAGCGAGTTCGAACCCTGCGGGAGATTTTGGAGATTACAGTGGACGAGATGGCAAAGGCTACCGGTGTGACCACCGCAGAGTACCGGCAGCTTGAGAATGGTGAGGCAGATTTCTCATTCACCTTTCTGTTTAAGTGTTCCGAGCGCTTTGGGGTGGATATTGTAGAGCTGTTGACGGGCGAAAATCCCCGCCTTTCATTTTACACCGTGGTGCGAAAGGATCAGGGCTTGCCCATCGAGCGCCGCAAAGGCTTTCGCTACCAGCACCTTGCACCGCTGTTCAAAAACAAGCTTGCGGAGCCGTTTTTGGTTACCGCGCCCTATAGTGAAGAGGAACAGACTAAACCAATGCACCTGAGCTATCACGAGGGGCAGGAGCTTGACTTTGTACTGGAAGGCAAGCTAAAGGTCGCCATGGAAGGACACATCGAATATCTCGAGCCTGGTGACGCTATCTATTATGACTCCGGTCATGGACACGGCATGATTGCAACGGGCGGAGCGGACTGTAAATTCCTTGCGATCGTGCTTAAAAGTCAAAACAAAGAATGAGACCTGAACGCCGAGGGTCTTATACTGTTTCCATGTTAAAGGATAAATTTTTTCTGTTTCTTAACCCTGCTCAGTATTGCGGGTATGTCGTAATGACGTGAAAGGAATGATTGAACTATGATAGAGTCATATTATAAAAACTTCTGTAAAGAAAGCTTTGATGAAAATGGCATTTTATCCGGCTTTGAGGCAAACTGCCCCGAACATTTTAACTTTGCGTATGATGTTTTGGATGAGTTTGCCGCACAGCAACCTGAGCGCCGCGCGTTGCTGTGGTGCAACGAACAGGGCGAAGAGCGCATCATTTCATATGGTGAGCTCAAGGATTTAAGTGATCGTGCCGCTGCGGTATTTGCACAGGGCGGCATTAAAAAAGGCGACCGGGTTATGCTGATACTAAAGCGTCATTATCAGTTTTGGTACACGGTTACAGCGCTCATGAAGCTTGGCGCTGTGATTATCCCCGCAACCAACCTGCTGACAAAGAAGGATTTGGTGTATCGGTTTGAGGCCGCCGGCGTTACGGCGATTGTATGTACCGGCGACGGCGAAATTGCAGAGCATGTTGTGGATGCGTGCAAGGACTATTCCGAGATCCGGTCAAAGTATATGGTGCGGGGTAAGATGGACGGGTTTATCGATTTTGATGATGCCGTTGCCGCATCGGACGGTGTGTTTGAGCGGCCGGAAACGTTCGAAAACGACCCCATGCTGCTCTACTTTACGTCCGGCACCACCGGTTACCCTAAGATGGTGCTGCATGATAACTCCTATGCCATCGCGCACATTGTAACCGCCAAGCATTGGCACAACATTCCCGATGACGGCCTGCACCTGACGGTCTCTGAGACCGGCTGGGCAAAGGCTGCCTGGGGTAAGCTGTACGGCCAATGGTTCTTGGGTGCCACGGTGTTTGCGTATGATTTTGACCGTTTTGTGGCATCCGACCTTCTTCAAAAGCTTGAAAAGTACCGTGTCACATCCTTCTGTGCACCACCTACAATCTATCGCTTCTTTATCAAAGAGGGGATGGAGGGTTACGATTTAAGCGCCCTTAAATATGCAACTGTCGCGGGAGAAGCGCTCAACCCCGAGGTGTACAACCGATTCCGCGAATACACGGGGCTAAAGCTGATGGAAGCCTTTGGCCAGACCGAAACGACGGTGCTTGTTGCAAACCTTGTGGGCATGCAGCCAAAGCCCGGCTCAATGGGCAAGCCCTCTCCCGTATATAATATCGATTTGGTGGATGAAAACGGCAACACCGTTGATACCGGCGAGGTCGGCGAGATTGTAATACGCACCACCGACAAAAAACAGCTCGGGCTGTTCCGTGGGTATTACCGCAACGAGGAGCTCACCAATCAGGTATGGCATGATGGGCTGTACCACACCGGCGATACCGCGTGGCGTGATGAGGACGGCTACCTGTGGTATGTAGGGCGTACCGACGATCTCATTAAAGCATCCGGCTACCGCATCGGCCCGTTCGAGATTGAAAGCGTTTTAATGGAGCATCCAGCAGTCCTCGAATGCGCCGTTACCGGAGCGCCCGACCCTGTACGCGGTCAGGTTGTAAAGGCTACCGTGGTACTCATGAAGAATTATACAGCGTCCGATGCGCTCGCGAAAGAGCTGCAGGAGTATGTAAAAAATCAGACCGCGCCTTATAAATATCCGCGCATCCTAGAATTTGTTACGGAGCTGCCTAAAACTATCAGCGGCAAAATCCGCCGTGTGCAGATTCGGCAGGCGACCGAAGACAAATAGGAAAACGACAAGCAATATAACATTAGCGAAAAAACAGGGCGAACCGCAAGGCTCGCCCTGTTTTTTGTATTTTGGACATGCACGGCGTAGGAGCAGCAGTATAAAACATTGATTTTTCGTCAAGATGTCCGCATATAATATGACAAAATATAAGAACTCTTGCCTCTATAATTGGGTTAAAAGGTGGGGGTAGGGTGTGCGGGAGCAGATTGTATACATAGACGTTTTGCTTGGGGTAAACCTGCTCATCAACTATTTTTTGCTGATTTTGACGGCAAAGCTCACACCTGCGCCGACAAAAAGACTGCGTATGTTCATGGCTTCGATGCTGGGCAGCGTTTATTCGCTGGTTATTCTTGTGCCGAGCCTTGTACTGCCGCTTGATTTGGTATTGCGGGCGTTCTTTGGGATGACGATAGCCGCATCGGCATTCGGACTGAAAAATAAAAGGATTTTTTTACGTGCCTACTGCGTGTTTATGGTAAGCACTTTTTTGTTTGGCGGGATATTTTCTGCGCTTTATTTCCTGTCAAGCCCTAGGGGGATGCTTGTAAACAACAGCACCGTTTATTTTGATATCTCGGTTCTTGACCTTGTTATCTATACGATTGTGGCATATCTTTGTATGACCGTTGTTAACTACATCGCCAAACGCCGTGCTCCGGTGCAACTAAGCTATAAAGTTACCATCGAATTTTTTGGCAGAAAGGTAACGCTCGATGCAATAGTCGATACCGGTAACAGCTTAAAAGAAGCGTTTTCACAATATCCTGTGGCGGTGTGCGGTATAGGCGATGTGCGCGGGCTGCTGCCCGCACGGTTGTGTGAAATTATATCACGTACCGATGCCGCGGGCGCCATGCAGGAGCTTGCCGCGAGCGAATTTGCCACCGCGGTGCGTATCATACCCTATCACGATGTTTCGGGTGAAGGGATGCTGTTTGCGTTTATACCGGACAGCTTTGAGTTGGAACACGGCAAGGGGCATTGGTTATGCAATAAGGTGTATGTCGGCATTTCGCAAAAAACGATGACGCGCCTCGATTATTCCTGTATTCTAAACCCACAAATCATAGAATTTTCTACAGAGAAACGGAGTGCAAGGTGTTATGAAAGCTAAAGTGACGGCAGTGGCAAGAATACGGTACGAGGTGCTAAGGCTGCTCATCCGCCTTGGCCTGTGTGACCGGCTGCATTATATCAACGGGCCGGAGACGCTTCCGCCGCCACTGAGCCTTGACGAGGAGACCGTCATCTTCAAAAAACTCGAAACGGATGAAGAGAGTGCGCGCCAGACACTGATTGTACATAACCTGCGTCTGGTAGTGTATATTTCGCGCAAATTCGAATCGACCGGAGTAGGGGTGGAGGATCTCATCTCCATCGGCACCATCGGTCTGATTAAGGCGGTAAACACCTTCTGCCCCGAACGAGGCATTAAGCTTGCTACCTATGCCTCGCGCTGCATCGAAAATGAAATACTGATGTTTCTGCGAAAAAGCAGTCAATATAAGAACGACCTTTCCATTGACGAGCCGCTCAATATCGATTGGGACGGTAATGAGCTTCTGCTTTCCGATGTGCTTGGTACCGACAGCGATTACATCAGCCGCCATATCGAGCAGGATGTTGAAAAGACTCTGCTGCACGAGGCAATTGACCGACTGTCCGACCGGGAACGTATTATTATGCAGATGCGATTTGGCCTAAGCGACGGCATTGAGCGCACGCAAAAAGAGGTTGCGGACATGATAGGCATATCGCAATCGTATATCTCACGTTTGGAGAAAAGGATTATCAAGCGCTTACGAAAGGATTTAGATAAGGTAACCTGTGTTTAATATTTTACCTAAAGCTTAGTCTGTTGCTGCCTGTTACGAGATTGATTTTCGAATAACGGTATGCTATAATTAGTAGCTGTAATACGGTTGTGCATGAACATATAGACTTAATTTAAATCAACAAGTATTACTTGCCGCCTGATTTTGTTTTGCGGTATCTGGCAACACTAAGGATGTTTACAGCACACGACTTTGTCATGGCTTTAATAAAATTCAACGAGTGTAATAAATCATGATAATATTTGCTGAGACGGCATAACGAAAGGATGTTTTAATTTGAAACTGTTCATTGACACTGCCAATGTCGCCGACATTCAGAAGGCTGTTGACCTTGGCGTAATCTGCGGCGTTACCACCAATCCCAGCCTGATTGCGAAAGAGGGCAGAGATTTGGTTGATGTAATCAAGGAGATTACCACGCTTGTTGACGGCCCCATCTCGGGTGAGGTTAAGGCAACTACCATTGATGCCAAAGGCATGATTGCGGAAGGACGCGAAATTGCAGCCCTTCACCCCAATATGGTCGTAAAGATTCCGATGACGGTAGAGGGCCTAAAGGCAACTAAGGTGCTTGCAGAGGAAGGAATCAAGGTAAATGTGACCCTGATTTTCAGCGCAAATCAAGCGTTGCTTGCCGCGCGCGCCGGCGCTGCGTTTGTCAGCCCGTTCCTCGGCAGATTGGATGATATCTCTCAGCCGGGCATCGATTTGATTCGCACCATCAGCGATATGTTCTCGGTTCATGGCATTGAGTCTGAGATTATTGCTGCCTCCATTCGCAACCCCATTCACGTTACAGATTGTGCGCTTGCAGGTGCAGATATTGCAACCATTCCTTACTCGGTGATTGAGCAGATGACCAAGCACCCGCTCACTGACATTGGTATTGTAAAGTTTCAGGAAGACTATAGAAAGGTGTTCGGCGAATAACCGCACCTGTCAGAGCGTGAAACCTTCGGTTTCCTGCCGGTTTCCCGACGTTTTCGCAGCAAGGCGGCGTACAATGCGACACGCTGTCTTGTGCTGTGGTTTTGTGATATAACGAAGCTGGCGCTTAGTGATCGCGCCGGCTTTTGTTTTGCGAAGGCCTCATTGCGTCGCGTAAAGTATCAACCGACAGTGTATTCGTATTGTACCAAAACACGGTACAAGTTCCGAATAGATTATCCTCTGCCGCAGCAACAAAAACGAAACGGCAGGGGCAACAGAAAGGATGTTTTTACATGAGGAAAACAACAATCAAGGCACTTGCACTGCTTCTCGCGGTTTCGTTGCTGCTGCTTGCGGGTTGTAATGCAAATAGTATCGCGGTATCGGTGCGTATTATCGCGTCCCAAGACGTGATATTGTACGATGGTACGGTGAGCCTAACCGCAGAACAGCCTACAGCAATGGACGCAACCGTGGCGGCGCTGAGTGACGGTAAGCTTCCCGCGGCAACCGAGTCGGACGGTTATGTATCGGCAATTGCCGGAATTGACAGTACCGATACCGATGGCTGGCTGCTATATTACAACGGTGAGATGGGTATGCTCGGTGCCAAGGAGCAGATCCTTGGCGAAGGCGATACAATCGAATGGAAGTACTTAAATTACGACGAGGTGTTTGGCGGGTAAGGTCGTAGACGGTTATCGAAGAAAGGGCGCACGAGCAGGCTGGCAGCCTGTTTGTACGCCCTTTCTCATTATGAAAACAGGAGAAATTCTGTGGCCGAGCTACTTCTCGTTCTCAAAATTGTTGGAGTTTTGGTTGTTTTGCTGCTGCTGTCGCTGTTGCTGTTGCTGCTGTTGTTGTGCATTCTGGGCGCGATTTTGGTTTTTGTTCTGTGCCTCTTTTTTTCTTTCCTGCCTGTTGTTGGCCATTATTTAAGCTCACCTCTTTTCCCTTATGATAGTTAGCTTACCCTTAGAATAATGCAACAATAGTATTTGATAATTTATTCTTTATATACTTCCTTGGTGAGTATAATAAAGATTGTCACCGCTTAGTATCGAATGTGGATTTCATGTAATGCCTATGCTTAAGCACACGGTTGATAAAAATGACTTAAACAGGTCATCTCTATCAATTCAGGCATTCCTTGATGTCGATGAATAATTCAAAAATGTTTAAGGCCGCACAACGACTGCATTTTCTAATTACTCAGTAGACATTATATAGACTTCCGACAGCCTATGCGGTACAATAAATGAAAAGCCACAACAAAAGGGGGAGAGGATAAAATGCGTACCGGTTTTTTTGCGATGCTCTCACGCATGAAATACATCAATCGTTGGGGCCTTATGCGCAACAGCCGCTCGGAAAGCTTAAGTGAGCACACGCTTGATGTTGCGGTAATTGCGCATGCGCTAGCTGTTATTCATAATAAACGGTTTGGGGGGGCGGTAGATACCGCAAAAGTGGCGCTGCTTGCTCTCTACCACGATGCGCCTGAAATTCTAACGGGGGATATGCCCACACCCGTCAAATACTTAAACGACGATATCCGCAGTGCATATAAGCACGTAGAGCAAATAGCGGCCGGCCGGCTGCTTAGCATGCTGCCCGATGATATGCAGGAAGAATACACCGGCTTATTACTGCCCGACGAAGCATCGGAGGAGCTTGAGCTTGTTAAGGCGGCGGATAAGCTATCGGCGCTTATAAAATGTATAGAAGAGGAGCATGCGGGCAACGGTGAATTTAAAACCGCAAAACAGTCGACCCTATGCATGTTGGAGGAAAACCCACTGCCGGAGGTAAAGGTGTTTTTGGAGCAGTTTATTCCTGCGTATCGTTGTACACTGGACGAACTCAGTTAAGCCGGCAGTGTTTTGTAAAGCGGAGGCATTACCGGGACGGCTGTATTTTTGCCCCATCAAATATCACCGTAATTAAGGAGGGAACGGCAGGTTGATTGTGTACTTTACGGGGACTGGAAACAGCCGCTATGCGGCGCAGCTACTTGGTACGCTGACTGGGGATACGATTGTATCGATCAATGACCGCATCAAATCGAAAAGCAAAGACCCGCTGCACTCCGATACGCCGTATGTGGTAGTGTGCCCGACCTACGCGTGGCGGATACCGCGTGTTGTGGAGCACTACATAAAAACTGTACCGCGTACGGGCAGCAATCAGGTCTATTTCGTTTTGACCTGCGGTGATAGTGTCGGCAACGCCACACATTATGCAAAGCGATTTTGCGCCGCAAACAGCCTTGATCTGATGGGCCTTGCCGAGGTTGTAATGCCCGAAAACTACATTGCGCTCTATCATGCACCGAATCATCGGCAAGCGCAGGAAATTATTAAGCGAGCCGACCAAACACTTGCCGATATTGCGGGTAAAATAAGCGCAAACAAAATGCTTGTGCAGCGCAAATGCACTGTGGCCGACAGGTTGCGCAGCGGGATTGTGAACTCCATTTTTTATCCGTTTGTTGTCAGCGCAAAGGGGTTTTATTCAACCGCTGCCTGTACCGGTTGCGGAAGGTGCGCGGTGCTGTGTCCGCTCAACAACATCACAATAGTGGACGCAAAACCACAGTGGGGCACTGCTTGTACCCATTGTATGGCGTGTATCTGCGCGTGTCCGGTACAGGCCATTGAATATAAGAAAAATACAAAAGGTAAGCTGCGGTATTATAATACCGGATATATACAATAAGCACAGTACGTCTGAACATAAGCGCAACAACCGCTTGCGTTTGATTGCAAACGAGCTGATTTTTGAAAATGAGGTTGTAATACAATGGAAGTACTCTTTCACATGCCAACCAAGGTTATTGTCGGCAAAGGGTGTATCAAGAATAACGCGCACCTTTTGTCATCCTTAGGGCAAAATGCCTTGATTGTTACCGGGGTACGCTCTGCAAAGCAGTGCGGTGCACTCGATGATATTACATCGATCCTTAATGCGCAAGGCAGCGCATACGCGATATATGATAAGGTGATGGCAAACCCTACGATAGAATGTGTATATGATGGGGCAGAGTATGCAAAAAGTCAGGGTGTCGATTTTGTGATTGCCATTGGTGGCGGTTCGCCGATGGACGCAGCAAAGGCCATAGCCCTGCTTGCGCGCCAGGAGATTGCACCCGGGCAGCTGTTTTCGGGCAGCTACGGCAGTGCTGTCCTGCCCATGGCCTTTGTGCCCACTACTGCGGGAACAGGCTCGGAAGTGACCCCATATGCGGTGCTTACCAACAATAAGGTACAGACCAAGATGAGCATCTCTACACCTCATATCTTCCCCAAAGTAGCGTTTCTTGACGCGTCATATACCATGGCGCTCCCAATAGGCAATACAATCAATACGGCAATTGACGCCCTCTCTCATGCGGTGGAAGGGATGCTTACGGTGCGTGCAAACCCTATGAGCGATATGCTTGCGTTACAAAGCATTGAGAATATTGCAGCCTGTTTTGACGCGCTCCAATCAGAGGAATTGACCTTTGAACTGCGTGAACGGCTTCTGTATGCGTCAATGCTCGCCGGTGTTGTGATTGCGCAGACCGGCACTTCGGTGGTGCACCCAATGGGTTATCCGCTCACCTATTTTAAGGGGGTTGACCATGGCCGTGCAAACGGATTACTGCTCGGCTCTTTCCTAAGCTTTGTACAAGAGTATAAGCCGCAGCGGATTGCACAGATTCTAGACGCATTGAACTTTTCTGCGGTGCACGAGCTTGAAGAAAAGTTGGCGCGTTTGCTCGGCGCAAAAGAGCAGATTACCGCCGAGGAAATAACGCGGTACGCAGATATAGCAAGCAAGGCAAAGAATGTACAAAACACCTGTGTAGCGCTCGGCTGCGAAGATATTGCGGCGATGTATCGCACAAGCTTTGCCGTGTAACAAGACGCATCGCAGCGAGGCTGATGTAATACTGCTAGTATCCACATATCTGGTCTTCCCTGAAAAGAAACCGAATATTTATATCCGGCAGGGAAACTGATAATAAAAAGAAATCTACCTTAAAAGGGAGGCGGCAACATGAGCAATCATTATCTAAAAAATATCGAATTTGAAAAGGCGCTTTATCTGTGCGATCTGGTTGCATATCAGTCAGGGCAGGTTGTAAGCAGAACACTGGTACAAAACAAGGGAGTCAGCATCACTTTGTTTTCGTTTGATGAAATGGAGGAGATTAGCAGCCACGCGTCTACCGGTGACGCCATGCTGACGGTGATGGAGGGAACCGCACTCATTACAATCGGCGATAATCAGTCTGAGGTGAGTGCCGGCCAGACCATTGTAATGCCGGCAAATATTCCCCACGCGGTTGCTGCAAAGAGCAGGTTTAAGATGCTCCTTACCGTAGTATTTCCGCAGAAATAGCAGGCTCAACCCATACAGCAAAAGCCCACCCCGTCACAGGGTGGGCTTTTGCTGTATGGTAATGCTGCATTTAAAAAGCTATCTGGCTTTAAGCTGCAGAATAAACTGCATCGCCGCACGCGGGGAACGTCCGCCGCGCAGCGTGGCAAATCGTTCCGCTTCTAAAAACAGCGAATTGTCCTCCATCACAATATCATGCCGGTGTTTGAGCGCAAGTACGATATCAAGGTATTGCCGCTTGTCCGGTTTATAGAATCCGACACTTAACCCAAATCGGTCAGAGAGCGACGCCATTTCCTGCATCGTTTCGTTGAGATGGATATCATCCCCTTCGCGGTCGGAGAATCGCTCTTTAATCAGGTGCCTGCGGTTGCTGGTGGCGTAGATCGCGAAGTTTTGCGTTCTTGCGGATGCAGAGCCTTCCAGTACCGCTTTGAGCGCGTTGAACTCATCCCCAATCGATGTAAACGAAAGATCATCGATGAACAGAATAAATTTCAGGGGATTATCGCTAAGTCCGACAATAATATCGGGTATCTCGTGAAGCTGGTTTTTGGTAAGCTCAATTAGGCGAAGCCCCTGCTCGGAATATTCATTTACCACCGCTTTCACGGTAGAAGACTTGCCTGTTCCCGCATCGCCGTACAGCAGTGCGTTAGCAGCGGGCTTTCCCGCAATCAGCGCGAGGGTATTGCGAACAACTTCCTCGTGCTGATGCTCATAACCGCACAGGTCGCTAAGGCGGATGGGGTCGGGATGCTCAACAGGAACAAGCACACCTCCCTTGCGCTGGAACATCGCATACTCGGCAAACATGCCATACCCGCGTGTGGCAGCAGTGCTCGCAGCACCCAGATATGAGGCAGCAAAGTCAATGTTGCTGGTTTGCCACTGGGGCAGATAGCCCGCATACCCAAGAGTTGCGCACACATCAGCAGCGGCTAATCGAGCAATCCGCCCGATTTTACACAGCTCCTGCTCGACGCAGCGCGTAAGATGTGCATCCGGCTTCCGGCCTTGTGCCACAAGGCGGATATATATGTTGTCATCCAGCAATACGCGGCGCAGCAGATAGTCGGTTAGGTTATCGCCGCACGGGTATAGCTGCGCCATCAAAGCCGAGTATTGGTTTACGCACTCTGCGGTGGGGGAGTCAATGGCTTCCAATAGACGTAAAAGCCGGTGAACCACCTTATCCTTAAGCAGGCCGCGAAATATTACGAGGGAACGAAGGTCAAGCGTGAGCTCGCCGAACGTGTTCATGTGGGCATCCTTCTTTCTGTGTTATGCAACTGTATGGTGCGGCTTTGGCAAACAACTATAAAATAAGCAAAGTATAATATTGATATATATGAATGTTTATAGAAAATTCCGAAAATCCGTTTTATCACCTTTAAACTGGCACAAACGAATCGGCGTATTAAGAAGTTAAAGATGCTGTAAGTAAGCCGAATTACTGGTATGGACTTCTTTGTGCCGTAACTATTTGCGCGAAACGTTACAATATAGACAAATACAAATGTATATGGAATTCCCGCAGACCTGATATATCGCAATGAATCGGCAACTGCAAAAGAGAAGAGCTTCGTTACCTGTTGCGGCTTATGCGACTGAAGCTTTTCAAGGTTTGTCTTTTGATATAGTATAACATATCATTTCATATAGCAACAGAAAAGCCCGGTATCTTATGCTCTGAAAATAGAATGTTGGTGCAATAGCAAATTAAGTACATACACAACAGCCACAACAGCCAAAACAATAGTCATTTGCGCAAAATGGGAGTTAGCTTTTTTCATGGTCATTTATGCTAAAATAGAAGGACCAAACAAATAAACTTACAAAAAAAGGTCAATTGATGTAGTCTGTCTGGTTGCTTTTAGAACACACCGGTCTTGCGAAGCAACATCTGCAGGGAAGGGATTGTTGGCGTAATGAACGAGAGTAAGCACTGGTTGCATGAAAAAAATGAATTTGCCGGCCCTAAGATGACGATCGTGCAATGGCTTACGGCAGGAAGCTGTGTGTGGAAAGAACTGATTAAAACTTTTGGGGTGCTCCTTATAGCTGTGATTATCACTGAGCTTTTATGGCGGAATCAGATTGGTAATCAGAATATCATTGTTATCTACATCCTGTCGGTGCTTATCGTCTCCCGCATAATGTCGGGCTATTTATACGGGATTATTGCAACGCTCATCAGTGCATTTGTTTACGATTATTTGATAACCTATCCACGTCTGGGCTTTAGTTTTACGTTTGGTTTCCCGCTTACATTCATTATAATGCTGCTGGTTACATTAATTATAAGCACAGTGACTAACCAGTTAAAGGCGCAAACGGCACTTGCGATAGAACGAGAAAAAATGAGGATAAAACAAACGAATTTTCTTCCCGTGGCTTGGGAATTGGGCTTTCCATCTGCAAGACCATTGTTCAAGCGCACGATGGTACGATTGAAGGCATAAACGGAAAAAACGGAGGAGCACTCTTTCGGTTTATACTGCCACTTTCTGATGACAGCACCGGCAGCAAATAACAGCACCATATTATGTGCCGAGTAATTACAAAAAACTATTTTCAGGTGAAGGCTGAAAGGCGGATGCATTGAACTGCAAGCATTCAATACTTATCGTTGAAGATGACAGAACACTCATGAATTTTTTTCTGCGTTTTTAACGGCGCATCAGTATGATGTGATGAAATCCGCAAAGGCAAGCGAGGCAATTTTAGTGGTCGTATCCCATCAGCCGGACTTAATTTTGCTTGATTTAGGTTTGCCGGATATGGATGGAATTGAGGTTATCAAAAGCATCCGTGAATGGTCTGATATCCCCGTGATTGTACTATCGGCACGGTATCATGAAATGGATAAGGTTTCAGTGCTGGATATGGGCGCTAACGATTATGTAACGAAGCCCTTTGGAAACAACGAGCTGCTGGCGCGCATCCGCACAGCCATTCGGGAAAACTCCTGGGTAACGGGACTTACGCAAAACCACCATAAGACTTGAATGTGGCTAAAGTCCTCCAGCCCGGTCAGGGCAGGGGCATAGTTTTTGTCCAAAACAATGCGCATATTGCCCTCGTTGCAGGAAATCGTTCCGATGGTATTCAGTTTTAATTCTGCCATAAATATCGTGCTCCTTCATGTTATTTACGGCGCCGTAGGATTATCATAGCAGAGCTTCTGATATACTAAAACCCCTTTTTTCATCTTTTTTAAAATACCGGTTGCAATAAATTTTATAAGCTGTTACGCTCAAATCACCCCATGCCGAAAGGATGATTTTCATGAAATCTCATATAGAGAATATCTCCGCCGCGTCCATCATTTATATGCGCCGCACCGGGGCCTACGGACCGGAAAATTACCAGCTGATGCAAAAAATGAAGGATTGGATACAGGAACATGGCCTTTGGAACGAAGGCGGCACTATTTACGCCATCGCTTGGGATAATTCCTCCGTCACAGATCCGAAAGCCTGCCGGTATGATGTTTGCTTTGCAACGAACAGCGACGGGAAGGACTCCGCCATTCAACGCGGTACGTTGCCCGCCGGAGCATATCTCGTCTTTGAAATCCCGCACACGGCCGAAGATATGCAAAGATTTTGGACTTCTATTGCCGATCTCCTGACGAAAGAGGATGTGCAGATGGATTGCAGCCGTCCCATTATGGAACGATATCAATTCGCCTTGGTTGAAAAAGGATGTTGTGAGTTTTGTATTCCGGTTATAGATTAGATACAAAAACGCTGGGGTGCCAAACGGCATCTCAGCGTCAAATTTTTCTCTCATTTTCTGCTCTTATATTACCACAAAATCGCTCAAATTTCAAGTCTTGTAATGCTCCGCCGCAGGGTGTATGTAGGTATAGGGGGTGATTTTATCGAGCAGAATTTTTTGCTCATTCCCATCCAAGTGCAAATGGCTGCCGCCATGCAGGAGCTGGATGCGTGCAATGAATTGTCCGGTCATTTTGGTTTAGCCCTGACGGGGGAGCAATGCTTTGATTGACCGATCAGCGGTTTCAGGCGCTCAAGTCCACGGGGCGGATTGAGTTCGGCGAAGGTGTGCTGAAAAAGCTGGTGACAGCTTTCTGCAATTCGCCCTATATCACGCAGCAAAATTACGAATAAACGCTGGGCGAGCTGCAGGACATCTTCTATTACTTCAAGAACGAATCTGAGGACGGCCTTTCTGATGACGAGTTGATTGAGGCGATGAAATCGGTGTTCGACGGCAAAGCGCAAGGGTCGCTGGAGTATCTGGCGGGAACGGCACTGGAGAATCTGTGCCGCATCCTTCGCGGCGGTGAGGCCGAGAAATACGAAGGCTCGGAGGGTGAGGAGGACTATGAAGAATGAGCTGACAACCGTTGGCGCTTTTTCGCTTCAGGAGGTACCTGACGCCGACACAATGGCTGCGCAAATCAAGCTGTGGGAGTTTCTTGGCAGGTGGGTGCGTTCCTACACGATGGGGGACAGCAGTTCCGTGCGAATCGAAACCGCGCAGGAGCTTCTCGCATCCATCTGCTATGTTTTGGGCATTGATTCGAATAATCCATCCACACTGAAACCCGTACAGGACTGGGATTTGGACCGCCGCTTTTCAGAGGGCATCACCGCGATTGAGGGGAAAATCCAGACCGCCCAAAAGCTCTGGCAGGCGGCCTGTCTCAGCGCCCCGAAGATTGATAACATCTCTCTGGGCAGCACATTGCGCAGCATCGGCAGTTTTTCCAAGCGGTATCATTACCGCTATTTCGCCCACGAGATCCCCTGCGACATCGACTATCAACTGTGCCATCCGGTTCCGGAAACGCTTTTGGGCGTGGACTATATCATCGAGTATCTGCGCCGCGTTTTGCTTGAGCAGGACTTCCTGCGGCGCTTTAAACCGGCGCTGTGTATCCGCGTATTGAATGCCTATTGCCTTGATTACGAGGGGCTGCTCATCAATCTCTACGAGCCGGTGGCAACCAACGCCATCGGTTTGGCGCTTGCCCACGGCGATATTCGCAGGCTGGATATTTCGCCACACGAACGTGAACGCATCGCAGCGTTATTTGAGCCGCTGTCAAAGAAGCAGTCGGTCGTTGCGTTGCGATCCGCCGCGTCTGCGGTCTGTATCGCTCTGGATATCCATCAGCCGGAAGCCCGGGGATATCTTCAAAAGCTGGCGGAGAATCTGTATCCCCGCATCCATGCCGCCCTTCCTGCGGGAAGCCTGGAGGGGATTTTCTTGGCCTGCCAATAGCGAAAGCCCGTTAAAATCGGAAGATTTCAACGGGCATATTTCATTTGGCGCGATATGGTTACTTTGCCTTCCAGCGCTTTAACGTTGGAAGAAATTCCCGGAGCTGCGCTCTCGCCTCATCGGGAGTGATACTTACACCGCTATCCTCGCTCCACTCATTGAGATGCTCGATATTATGCTCAATCGCTTCCTCCAAGGTCATAGGGCGCAGAAAAGTGCCGTTTCCATAACAGTAGGTACAATATTCTTCGGATTTGCTTCCATCCTGTTCGGAGCCCTTTACATCATCGCTATACAACGTCATGCCGCAGCTTTGACATTGTACAGGTGGTGCGCCCAAGAGCGCATTAATGGATACCCCAAACTTTTTTGAAATAAGCTTGAGGGTTTCCGTATTGGGAACGGTCTCGCCGGTTTCCCATCGCGATACGGCCTGCCTGGTTACAAAAAGCCGCTCGGCCATTTCATCCTGGGATAAATTATGGTGCTTACGAAGCTCTATCATCACATCTTTGGTTTCCAATATCATCACCGCCTTCGAGTTTATTATAGCGGAAAATGCGATGATATGAAAGCAACTTCCTGTTGCCCTCGCTATTTGTTTTCTTGGCCGGCAAAGGATAATGCATCTAAGATTTCTTTCTGGGATTTTCCCGATTCCAAGTCGGATTCTTATCTTTTGGCTCCATAATATATTGAAACTGATAATCAACCATAAATGCTTCACCTATGTGCTTAGATTGCATAATTATCCCTCTCATTATATGCAATGCGAGGGCAAAAAACAAGGCCTGCGAGTTAGCTCGCAAGCCTTGTTTTGGTGGAGACGAGGGGGATCGAACCCCTTACCTCTTGAATGCCATTCAAGCGCTCTCCCAGGTGAGCTACGCCCCCATATTGGCACAGTTTCGTTGCGATGCAACGTATATTAGTATACAAAATCAGCATCGTTTCGTCAATACCTAAAATGTAAAAACAACAACTTTTTAATTCAATCGCAAAAGCACGTAAAAATGAGCGGAAATAGTTATTACAAAATCTTCTCTAAAGATAAGCAAAGCAGATATGCATTAACCTTTTTAGCGATGCCGGCTGATTTGAATATTGAAAAGTATATGTATTATAAAATACTCCTGCTATGTGTCTACAACTTAAACTCATCCTCGGTATATTGCGGCAGCAGCAGTGGACTTTTGGGTGAACGTTTTTGCGGTGCATACATAAAATGCTTACACTTGCCTTGCTCGGAAATGTGTTTGTTCTTTACACATTTCATCACCTGTTCACTATCCGATACAAAGTAGGAGCAATAACTGCAAGAAGGGGAAATTTCTTTGCCGAAAAAACGAAGTCTAGTCTTCACAGTTCCACCACCTATTACCTCTTTATTCTGCATAAATATATTGTAGCAAAGATAAATGCAGATTGCCATAGTAGATTGGCAGATATCAAATTAATCGAATGCGTGATCCTTGTTACTGCTAACAAGTGCTGCACACAATAGCAGCAGTACGGCGGAAGCGCTAGGACCTACCGAGAAGGTACGGACTATGACACCTTTATTTAGCGGTAAAAATACTGTCAACATATTGGGAAAGAGCCGAATTAACAAGAATAGTGTTGTGCAGGAAAAAAGCATATGAATCGGACGGGTAATAAGGTATGGGAGTGTTTTAATTGAAAGGCCTGTAAAGAAGGACACTGCCTGCCCCATGACTGAGATCCCGCCAAACGAACAGATAGCGCATGCAAGGTATATCGACACAACGCCGCTGACAGCGGTACTTTCAGAACAGCCAAGTGTCACTTCAAATGTGCCGTAGAGGATTGTTTTTATCATACCGGATGGCAGGGATGGAAGAAAGTTTTCAAGCAATTGTGTTATTTCAAGTGAAAGAACAAAGGAAACAATTGAGGAAAATACAATCACAAAGGCGCAGACCGAAATCATTGCTTGTGCGGCATTGTTGACCGAGGCGATAAAGGCCGGTACAAGCGGCTTGTGTGAGGATTGAAATGTATGATGCTGCGGTGGTTCCTGCATCCACGTGCGGGATAACAGCGCAATTACGATACTTGCGGCAGTCTGTGAACAGAACAATAACAGACCGGCTGCGGTGCTGCCGAACATCCGACTGCCCACAGCGGTAATCAGAAACGCAGGCCCTGCATTTACGCAGAAGCACAGCATACGTGAAGCGGTGTGGGAAGTGATACGGTTTTCTTTATATAGCTCGGAAATCATCTTTGCGCCGACAGGGAAGCCTCCCACAAGGCTTAGAATAAAAACCGCTCCCGTAAAACTAGGGAGCCGTAGCAGGCGTGTTGTAAGCCGTGAAAACGGGGCGGAAATATAATCGATAAAACGGCTATGCACCAAAAAGGTGCATAGTACCATAAACGGAAACAAAGATGGAATCAGTGTGCCGGCACATACATCCATCCCGCGGCGTATCCCATCCCCAATGGCTTGAGCATTGAAGAAATACAGGATGGCAATCCCCGCAACAAGCAGCGTAATACTCCATGCCCGAAGATGTTGTTTGACGTGGCTAGACGGTCTGTCCATACGTTACCTCACAATCTGGGGTTAATGCATCATTTTATATATATGGTGTGTTCGATTATAAAATTAGTGTCTTTCAAATATATATTAAAGTATGTGAGTGACAGCAATTGCTTGACGCGAAGGGAGTATTCGCGTAATGGAGGTAGGCCGATGACACGCAGACAACGGGAAGAGAGACAAAAAGAGAAGAAGGAGACGGCGCGTGGCGGTGCAGGGAAACTTGCAAAATTATTGGAGTTTCCCGAAACAGCGATCGCGGGCACTGCGCTGTTGCAGATGATGGGGAATCGCGAGGCGACCATTGACGGTTCACAGGGGGTGCTCGAATACAACGAGGACTGCATCAGAATTAACGCGGGGAGAATGGTCATCAAGTTCTCGGGAAGGGCGCTTGCGCTCAAATGCCTGACGGGAGAAACCCTGGTGGTAGAGGGGTTTATCACCGCGGTCGAGTTCTTGACATGATAAATGCTGGATGTGCGGTGTACAACTTATCGGCAGCGAAAGGAGTTCCACGGTGTTTGTTGTAAAGCTGATGCGATGGATAAAAGGATATGTAACGTTTGTGGTAAGCGGCGCGTTCACTGAGCGTTTTCTAAATTTGCTTGCACGTGCGGGGATTGCTATTTGGAACGTCACAAAGCAAGAGGAAGATCTCGTTGCCTTTACCGTAGCGCGTGACTATAAAAAACTACGCCCCTATGCGCGCCGAGCTGGTGTACGGTTACGAGTAAAAAAACGATACGGCCTGCCGTTTTATACTAGAAAATATAATAAACGAGCAGGGCTTATTCTTGGGATAGTCATCTTTTTTACTTTTATCTTCACAATGTCACAGTTTGTATGGTCGGTGGAGATATCCGGCAATAAGGAGATTACACAGTTTGAGCTTATGCAGGTACTGGAGAGTGAAGGAATTAAGCCGGGAGTGCTAAAAAGGGATATCGACATCTCAATTGCCAAGCAGAACATCATGAGAAAGATTGACCGCCTGTCATGGATTGCAGTCAATATATCGGGCACGAGCGCATATGTCGAAGTTAGAGAGCGGGTATTGCAGCCAAAGATGGAAACGGTTGATGTGCCAAGTAATATTGTAGCGGCAAGATCGGGCCAAATCATTCGCGTAGAGGTGCATGACGGGCAGGCGGTTGTTAAAAAAGGAGATTCCGTTAAGGAGGGTGATCTGCTCGTAAGCGGATTGATGCAGGGGAAAACAGGACTTAACCTTCTCACGCACTCCAGTGCAAAAGTGATAGCACAAATACAAGAGGAAAAGATATTCGATATTCCATTGGTGGTAGAGGTTTCGGACGAAACAGGTAAGCGGCGTACCAAACGCATGATTTCATTTTTAAATGCCGAAATACCAATCTGGTTCTGTGGACCGATCGATTTTGACTATCGGTTAGAGAGCATACGAACCCCACTTACACTGTTTGGTGCAAAGCTGCCACTGTATTACAAACAGGAGGTTCATTATGAGCTAGTAAAGCACAAAAAGGCAGTTTCGGTTGAAGAAGCTAAAAAAGCAGCGGCACATCTTATTGCCGATTATGAAACAAACGTGCTGAACATTGTAGAGGTAATTTCACGCGATATAAGTGTAAAAAAGGAAAGAGACCGTTACAGCGTCACAGTTAGCCTGGTTGCAAACGCAGATATTGCAAGAGAACAGGAAATTTTCATCGAAAATTCGAAATGAATCCGCTGTTTTTTACTTATAATTGTGATATAATAAACTAACAATGGCTATAGCATGGCCGTTGCTGCTATACGCAGCAGATAATATCGTATATCGCTTATGCCCGGGTATCTTGCCGCTTGTATCCCGGCTGCCTTTGCATGTGCAGTCAGGTCATACGTTACTGACTGCATGCAGGCGAAGCGCCACTGAAAAGAGCCTTTTATAATGCATAACATACGACATTACAGCAGGAGAATGGAACGAGGAAAACCGTAAATGATTGAACAGGTTATTAACATTGACCGCTTGGAGCACACATTTGCATTGTTTGGAAGCTTTGATTCTAATATTAAGATTCTTGAGCAGGAGTTTAGTGTATCGGTTGTCAACCGTGAGAATGATATTAAGGTATCGGGCGAGCCAGAGAACGTAATGTATGCGTGCCGGGCGATTGATGGACTGCTTAACCTGTTAAGTCGGGGTGAAACAATTAACGAGCAGAACCTGCGCTATGTTATTGCGCTGGTCAACGAAGGCAACGAAAATCAGATCAACGCTTTGGCTGCTGAGGATAGTGTATGTATTACCGCCAAAGGGCGTCAGGTTAAGGGAAAGACGCTGGGCCAGAGAAAATATATTGAGCTTATGAAGGACAACATCATCGTATTTGCAGTGGGTCCCGCTGGTACGGGTAAAACCTATCTTGCTGTTGCAATGGCGGTGCGCGCGTTTCGCGCCCACGAGGTTAATCGTATTATCCTTACCCGTCCTGCGGTGGAGGCAGGGGAAAAGCTTGGCTTTCTGCCCGGCGATCTGCAAACGAAGGTAGACCCTTATCTGCGGCCGCTGTACGATGCTCTGTTTGATATGCTGGGTGCTGAGAATTTTCAAAAGTACGTTGAACGCGGCAATATTGAGGTCGCGCCGCTTGCATATATGCGCGGCAGAACGCTTGACGAATCGTTTATTATCTTAGATGAGGCACAAAATACTACCCCCGAACAGATGAAGATGTTTTTAACACGGCTCGGAATAAACTCAAGAGCCGTTGTAACCGGCGATATCACACAGATTGATCTGCCTAAGGACAAACAATCGGGTTTAATAGAAGCTACCAAGGTTCTGCGTGAGACAGAGGATGTCGCAACCATCCACTTGAACCAGAAAGATGTCGTTCGTCATGTGCTGGTTCAGCGCATTGTTAAGGCGTATGACAGGTATTATGAGGAGAAAAAAAGGGTACGTTAATTTTGCAGCCGCGCTTTTGACACAACCGAAGGAGGCCAAAGAATGGAACGCGCAAAAGTATTGATATCAAACAGGCAAAAAAAGGTAAAGATACCCACCGGTATTCGTCTTTTGATAAGACGCTGCTGCCACGCTGTGCTTGAGTTTGAAAAGATGAACGGTAATTACGAAGTAAGCGTCAGTTTTGTAGACAACGAAAATATTCAAAGCTTAAACAGCCAGTACCGCGGGAAGGACATGCCCACCGATGTACTGTCTTTTCCGCTGGGAGAGAACGGCAGCTACGACATCAACCGCGAAACGAGCGCGCAGATGCTCGGAGATATTGTGATTTCGATTGAAAAAGCGGTGGAACAGTCGGAGATATACGGGCATTCTCTGCGCAGAGAGATTGCGTACCTTACCGTACATTCCATGCTGCATCTGCTTGGCTTTGACCATGAGGATGCCGGCATTGAGATGGTGCGCATGCGGGAGAAGGAAGAGGCGGTACTCGCCAGCCTTGGCTTGCCCAGGGGCGAAAGCTATGTATTAAACGATGAAAAATAACGAACATGGTTTACGAGGCTTTATCCAGAGCTTTCGCTGCGCTGTTGCTGGGATTATGAGCGGTATTGTCAACGAGCGCAACCTTCGTATTCATATCATAGTAGCATGCTACACCTTGTTTTTTTCAACATTCTATAAGTTTACCCGCGGCGAGTATATCCTGCTTGTTATGACCATTTCTCTTGTGATTGCGACTGAGATGCTCAACACGGCGATAGAGGCCGCGGTTGATCTTGTTACCGAAAAGTACGCGCTGCATGCGAAGGCGGCAAAGGATATCGCGGCGGGAGCAGTGCTTGTGACATCCTGCTTTTCAGTTATTGTGGGTCTGCTGTTGTTTTGGAATGTTGAAACGTTCAAAGAGATTATTGAACATTTTATCCGCTTTCCATGGCGCATAGTGTTGCTGTGTCTATCCATTGTGTGTTCGGTTTTGTTCATACTTAAAATTGGAAAATGGACGCGGAAGACGGACCGGTATTATGCAGTTAAAAACGGAGGAAACCATGTACAAAACAAAGAGTGAATTTGTTGCAATAGTGGGCAAACCCAACGCCGGAAAATCCTCATTGCTCAACAGCATTATAGGTGAAAAGGTTGCGATTGTAAGTGCAAAGCCGCAAACTACACGTACGCGGATTACCGGTGTGCTGACGAAAGAAGAAACACAATATGTTTTTATCGATACGCCCGGCTTGCACAAGCCTAAGACGAAGTTGGGAGAGTATATGGTAAAGCAGGTTGGCGAATCGGTTGCCGATGTTGATGTGGCGGTACTCGTTGTGGACTTTAAGGGTGAGCCGATCCAAGCGGAACTTGATTTGATCGCGAGCTTCCGCGCAAAGAAAATTCCGGCGGTTCTTGCAGTAAATAAGATTGATATGCTGACGCAAAAAGAGGAGATTATCCCGCGCATTGATACCTATCGCAAGCTGTTTGATTTTGCCGCGGTGGTGCCCCTTTCGGCCAGAACGGGCGAAAACGTAGATGTGTTACTCAAGGAGCTGGACACATATGCGCAGGCAGGGCCGCATTTCTTTCCTGACGATGCTGTAACGGATCAGCCCGAGCGTGTACTTGCCGCCGAGATGATCCGTGAAAAACTGCTGCGCAATCTCTCAGAGGAGGTTCCGCATGGTGTTGCGGTTGCCATCGAATCGATGAAAGAGCGTGCAGACGGCACCATCATCGATATTGACGCAATTATCTACTGTGAACGCGAAACACATAAAGGTATTATTATCGGTAAGGCCGGTACGATGCTCAAAAAGGTTGCGACCGAAGCAAGGCGGGATATGGAGCGTTTCTTTGATATTAAGGTAAACCTCAAAACCTGGGTTAAGGTAAAAGATGATTGGCGCAACCGTGATGGTTTGGTTCGCTCGTTCGGATATAACTGATTTGCACAAAACTAACCCCTTAAGCTTTGTAAAAATACACTGAATATGGTCCACATTACCGCACATATAAATTTGTATGGGGGCAACAATCTTAATACATCATAGTCTTTACAGGTACCAAGCTGTGCCGGAGAGGATAGAATGTATAAGGTATATACCTCATATGGGATTGCTGGTGCACCTAAGAAGCCAGGAAGGTAGGGTAATTGTGGACAGGGAAGCTTTATGGAAATTATTCGAAGATACCGGGAGTGTTGAGGCATATCTACAATATCGGGATATCCTTAACCGGCAGGGTCAGCCTGAAAGTGAGGAACCCCAAGATGCAGATCTCTACGGAGGGAGTTGTGCTAAGAGCACGGGATATCGATGAAGCAGACCGCGCACTGACTATCCTCACCAAAGAACGAGGCGTGGTCAGTGCTTTTGCCAATGGCTCCAAACGCCTTAAAAGCAAGCTGATGGCTTCTACGCAAACGTTTGCTTACTCGCGCTTTCAGATATATAAAGGCAGAGACCATTATACAGTTGATCATGCGGAAACAATCACCGTGTTTTACGGAATCCGTAATGATGTTGACCGGCTGGCGCTTGCGGGATATCTGTGTGAACTTGCCCAAAGCCTTGCACCGGAGGAAGAGGAGGCGGAGGGTTTTTTGCGTCTGTTACTAAACTGCCTGCACTTTTTGGACAGGGGTTCTCGTGATCCGCAGCTCCTCAAGGCCTTGTTTGAGCTCAGGGCACTTGGGCTTGCAGGATACATGCCAAATCTGATTGGCTGTGATATATGCGGATGTTTTGAGGCGGAGCAGATGTATTTTTACATAAACAGCGCAAAGATTGTGTGTGAAAACTGCGCCAAAATGCCATTTACAGAACAGGTTGTCGGGCTGTCTCCGGCGGTGCTGACCGCAATGCGGTATATTATCTACAGCGATTTTGAAAAGCTGTTTTTATTTTCCTTAGCAAAGCCCAGCCAGTCGTCGCTTGCGCAAGTTAGTGAAACATATACCCTTTTTCGTATTGGGCACAGCTTTAAGACGCTGGAATTTCTAAAATCGCTGCCCCCTAATACCTGACGGCATCGGCCATAAAGCTCTGATTTCTGAGCGGAAAGGTTTGGAACTACCCATATGGTGAATATAAAAAAACATTACGCAGCATTAGAACTGCCCAAAGTGCTCGCACTATTGGGCGCCGAGACCCAATGCGCCGATACATACAATATGGCGCTTGAGATTATGCCATCCGCTGATTATTATACTGTATCGAGCGAGCTGGATAAAACAAATGACGCCTACATGCTGCTTGCGCGTTTTGGCGCTCCCTCCCTTTCGGGCATTAATAACCCAACAAGCTGCCTAAGACGTGCAGCTGCAGGCGGAACTCTTTCGATGGGGGAGCTGCTCACTGTGGCGGCGGTGCTGCGCAGCATTCGCGCGGTGGTGGAATGGCGCAAGCACTGCGAAAACGTTCAGACTACTCTGGATTTTTTGTTCGAATCCCTCGTGCCGAACAAGACGGTAGAGGATGCGGTCTTTTCAGCCATCCGTTCGGAGGAAGAGGTGGATGATAATGCGAGCAGCGAGCTTGCAGATATCCGTCACCGGATTAAACGGGCAGAGGGCAAGGCAAGAGAACTGCTTGAGCACATGGTGCGCTCGCAAACCTACCAAAAGTATCTGCAGGAGACCATTATAACCCAGCGTGACGGTCGATATGTACTGCCGGTCAAGGCGGAATTTAAAAACGAAATCAAGGGGCTTGTGCACGATACCTCTGCAAGCGGTGCGACATTGTTTATCGAGCCGATGGGAGTTGTGGAGGCAAACAACGAGATCCGTGTGCTTGAGACAAAGGAGCGTGCAGAGATTGAACGCATCCTTGCAGCGCTGAGTGTATTGTGCGCCGGATGTGCGGACGATACCTGCACAAGCTATGCCTGTATGCTGGACATCGACCTGTATTTTGCAAAGGCTCGTCTTGCCGATAAGATGCAAGCCATCCGCCCGAATCTCGCCCGTGAAGGGGAAATTGACCTGCGCAGGGCACGTCATCCGCTGATTGCGCGCGACAAGGTGGTTCCTACCGATATTAGGCTTGGTAAAGAGTTTGATACATTGGTAATCACCGGTCCAAACACAGGCGGAAAGACCGTGGCGCTGAAAACCACAGGGTTGTTTGTGCTTATGGCAATGTGCGGCCTCCTGCTGCCTTGTGCGGAGGGCAGCACCGTTGCGGTATTTAACCGCGTGCTTGCGGATATTGGCGATGAACAGAGTATCGAGCAAAGTCTTTCCACCTTCTCGGGGCATATGACCAATATTGTCTCTATTCTTGCTGAGGCAGGGGAGGGAACATTGGTATTGCTTGATGAGCTCGGCGCCGGCACCGACCCCGTAGAGGGCGCGGCGCTTGCTATTTCAATCCTTGATCATCTCAGATGGCTAGGATGTAAGATTGCAGCAACCACCCATTATGCAGAGCTTAAGGTATATGCGCTTGAGACCGAAGGTGTAGAAAATGCCTGCTGTGAATTCGATGTTGAAACCCTCCGGCCTACGTATAAGCTGTTAATTGGTGTACCGGGGCGCTCTAACGCCTTTGCCATTTCACAGCATCTTGGGTTGGACAGCACGATTATCGACCGTGCGCGTTCTCTTGTTTCAAGCGACCAGACACGCTTTGAGGATGTGGTTTCCGGGCTTGAGCACAACCGGCAAGAGCTTGAGCGTGAGATGGAGTATATTCGTTTGGAGAAGGAAGCGGCTGCAATGGCTAATGCGGAGATACAAAGCCACCGAAAACAGCTGGAGCAGCAACGCGAAAAAGAGCTTGAACGCGCTCGCCGTGAAGCAAGAAATGTGGTGGAGCATGTACGTTACGAGGCCGGCCGGCTACTAGAGGAGCTGACCGAGCTTAAGAAGCAAAAAGACAGCGAGGAATTTTCACGGCTTGCCGCTGAGGCAAAGGCACAGTTTAATTCTCGTATTACAAAGCTTCATGATAAGGCCGATCCTGTAGTAGTCAAGCACTACGAGCATTATGTATTGCCCCGTCCGCTGAAAGAGGGCGACACCGTGTTGCTGGTCGATGTTGAGCAGGAGGGCACCGTAATCCGCGCGATTGATAAAGACTCAATGGTTGTCGTACAGGCCGGCATTCTTAAAACTAAAACCCCGCTTTCCAACATCCGGCTGGTTGAGACACCCAGAGCAAAAAAACAGCCCGAAATCACCCGCCGCCGCAATGTAAAGCCGCTGGAGCAATCAAGAGCAAAAACCGAGGTCGACTTGCGCGGCATGAATCTGGAGGAGGCACTGCTTACCCTTGACCGGTTTATTGACGAGTGTATCATGATGCGTCTTGAACTGGTGACGATTATCCACGGCAAAGGTACCGGCGTACTGCGAAAAGGCATTCAGCAGCATCTTAAAACACATCCCAATGTGGGGGAATATCGCCTTGGCAGATATGGTGAAGGCGAAGACGGCGTGACAATTGCACAGCTTAAATAACACAAAACAAAGGCGCCGCCCAAGTTATTGGCGTCGCCCATTGTTTTATGTCAGCTGCATTATTTTGATGCCTCTTCACCGGATTCAACATTGCCCGCGTTGTCACCGTTCTCATCGGGCATGATCTCACTGCCGATTGAGGAAACGTCTTCCTCCACGGTGCTTGCCATAGAAGATACGCCGTTCATAATATCCGATACAACGCCGCCCGATGCGGTTCCTCCCGGCGATGAGGTGTTGTTCTTGTTATTGGTACATCCCGAAAGCATTACAGCTAAGGTGAGTGCGGCAGCAATGAGAATAATATATCGTTTCAATGCGGTCCCTCCAAAGTAATATTAGTGCACAGTGTTATGTTGTGCCCTGCACCTATTTTTAACGATTGTAAGCTATTTATACAGTTTGGGATGCTTTGCTTTTAAAAAGTATTTAAAATGGACAGGCCATGGGTTACCGAACACGGTAAGCATGGACCTGTCCATTAAATTTGCCAAAAACAAGAATGGTTTTAATCGGTGTGATTGTTACCGGGCTTTTTGCCAAGCAGTGATATCAAATCGTTAGAAACTACCGTTGCTTTCATAGATGCCGCTTCTTTATTGGTTTGCTCTGTTTGCAAAAGCTCGTTACGCACCACCCTGATTTCACGCGGAGCGTTGATGCCAAGCTTTACTTTATCGCCCGTAATGTCTACAATCATCAGTTCAATATTGTCGCCGATGACAATGCCTTCGTTAATCTTTCGTGTAATTACAAGCATTACAATTCCCCCTTGCCCGAAAATAGGGGATAGCGCAACGGATAATCCGACTCCAGGATACACTGCATTGCACGATTGTTACCAACATTTACAACAAGCGGACTTTTCAAGTTAATTGTTGAATCTTTTGCATCTTCTGGTACAACAGCTATCGCAAAAAAGCGAAGTTCTTCAGCGCCTTTTGCACCAAGCTCCGCCATGTCGGCAGCAGAGACGCGGGGGGAATAGTTTTCGTAATACAAAAAGGGATCGAGAACGATAAAGCACAGTGCGCTGTTTTCTACACACTGCAACCACATCGGTGCAATATCCTCATGCGGGTAATGAATCAGGGCATATCTGTGATACTCCTCAAAGGCGGGAATTCCTTTAAAAAAATTAAGAATATCCTGTTCATTAATTCTAACGGTGCCAAAATCTCTCGTGGCAATATTCATTGTTACTCACTTCCCAAGCGGTATTTTATTTCGTAAATAACACAAGCAAGTCTACCATTAATAAAGAGTTCGTTTATCATTTCAGCAGAGAATATCCCTTGCAAAACAATAAACGAGACTCTAAATTATACCTGCATATCGAATACGGTAGGTTCATAATTTGGATCGGCACTGGGCGGAACATAGATTGGACCGCCAATATACTCAATTACTACCGATGGGCGTTCCAGCACTGTTAACTCAATCGTCGGAGGAATAAACTCAAAGCTGGGGCGAGCCTTTTCCCAGTCAATGTCGTACTCATCCATATCATATTGAATGTTAAGCATGCCTTTGTCCCATGTAATATTCGGCTTTTGGGAGGGAATAAAGCTTAGCATTGTTTCGATATCACGGTTAAAATAGTTTTTTGCAAGTGCCGGAATTGGGTTTGCGGACGGATGAATATTTGCAAGTGTGTCACCCTCATCGGCATAGCGGGCCGTTGCCTGATAGGCAATACGAATCCCTTTATCCTTTGCATCAAAGGTTGTGTCCAGCGGCGACATAATGCCCGCGCTCTTCATCGACTCGTAGCTATCAATATTTACCTTAATGGGTTCGGATTCAAGCTTATATCCGCCCTTATTATGCTTCATTGATAGCTTCGGAACTCCCATCGATTGTTTGCCCGAATTATTCTTCAGCTGCGCATGCGAGGTTTTCAGTTCGATTGAGATTGGCACAGTCGTGATCGTAATCAACTGCATAATACCACCACACTCTCTATAATGTCAAAGATTTAAATGAACATACATAACCGGAAGTCGAAAAACTAGCGCAAATAATCAAATAAAGAATTCTGAATAAGCCTCGGGCCAATCTGCAAGCTGGTTTTATAGGCGGTTTCTTCATTCTTAAGGGCGGTTATTGCGGTAGCAGAATCCACCAGTTCTAAGCCATTTTGGGTTTCTTGCAGGGTAAGGGCATCAGCCTTCAGGCGATCGAGGTTGTACTCAATATAATTAATTCGGTTGCCGATATCTGCAACTGCGGTGAGTGAATTGCCATGCATTGTACTAAGCTTATCGATATACTGGCGCACGGCATCACTGTCAAAGTTTTCAGTTCGTAACAGCTCGGAAATAGAGGTAAGCGCGTCGCAGATGTTGTTTTCCAGTCCGTCGGCATCCAGCCCATAGCCTAGAAAGTCAAGGCCCGAAGTAGAAATCTTAAGCGCAGTCTGCGGATCGAGCTTTCCGGTTCCGGAATCAAATTCAAGTCCAAGCCCGATATCGACATAAACATCCTCATTCATTGCATCGATAACAGCGGGGTCAGACACTGCTACGCCGTTAAACAGCAGACGGTTTGTGGTAGGGTCAAGCGAGAAGGGCGCCTCATTGCTTGTGCCGCCAAAGATGTACCGGCCGGCAAACGAGTTGTTCATCGTTTTTAATATTTCCTCGCGGTAGCTTTCAATCTGAGAGGTCAACACATTACGATCAGCACCGTTGGGGTCGTTTAATGCCTTTAACAATGTGGTAGAAGCAAGCTTAATGCTGTTGCTTACCGTTATCGCCGAGGTTTCTGCAGAAGAAAGGATATCCTTAGCGTTGTTAAGGTTTGACTCATACATCTCAATGCGGGCAAGTTGCCTTCTGACTAAAAAAGCCTTGGAGGCAGCAGCGGTATTCTCCGAAACCTTATTGAATTTCCGCAGATCCGTTGCTTGCTGCATTAACTTGCTTAAGCGTTCCGCACTGCTGCTGTAGTTTGTCAGGAATCTTCGCTGCGTGATACTTCCCGTAATTCTCATAATCTTCTTCTCCCATTCATAGCGGATGATTGTTCAATCGTTACAAGCCAACGCGACCCATTTTATTGATTAGCACATCCAGCATCTCGTCTACCGCAGTAATCAGCCTTGCTGCTGCGTTGTAAGACTTTTGGTAAACCATCATGTTAATCGCTTCTTCATTTTCTGAAACGGCGGAAACCGCATCTCTGGAGTCCAAAAGTTCAAGCGCAACACTGGTAGTTGATGCACATGCACCTTCATAATAATCCTTCTGGTTGCCAAGTTTCGTCTGAAAATGGATCAGGTAGCCCTCAAAGCTGCCGGTAAACTCGGTATATTGCGCCGGAACACCCGCACTGCCGAAGGATAGCGTACTATCATTAAACATTGAAATCATTTTAAGAATGTTTGAGTTTGCAAGCTCACCCTCGCTGGGGGCATCCGACATCAGAATAAACTGCGGGTTTGCAACCCATTCATCCGAAATGCGGATGTTGCCTGCTGTAAAATCGGCTGAACCATCAGATGTTTTAAATAATGCTCCGCCGGAGTAAGTCGGGTTACCGCTGCCATCCAGAACAGGATTGCCGCTGCCGTCAAGAATCGGGATCGTATTAGCGTCGTTAAAGGCTGTTGCAAAGGTATTTGCAAACGAGCTGATAATCTCACGATAATACTCAATGCCTTCAAAAAAGTTTTCGCCGGTAAGTGCATAGCCGCCCTTGCCTTCCAGAATGTTTACATAAGAAGAGATTGCACCTTCGTTTGCATCAAATGTTGTACCCGAGCGGCGCCATGTAAGGATGTTCTTCCCTGATGTGTCCTGCGTAAGGCTGAGAGAATCGGCCTTTGTACCCGAAAGCACAACCGTACCGCCGAAAGTAAGGGTGATAGTGCCGTCCGACTCCGATTTAACATCCACCTCACCGTATACCGAAAGCTGATCGAGCAAAAGGTTGCGGTCATCATACAGCTCATTTGGGCCGTAAGGGCCAAGCATTCTGCGCTCGCCGCTAACAGGATCTACAGTGGTATTGGAGAGGGATGCGTCCTTTATCTGCTTATTAAGCGATGATAGCTTTTCTAAAATTGAATTAACGTTCTGTACACAGACGTTAAGGCTTGTCTGGTTTTGTGAAGCAAGCTGATCAAGCTTTGAATTGTAAGAATTTACGAGTTGCACAAGATTTTTTGCAGAGGTCAGTACCGAATTTGCAATCTCGGGCTTTTCGGTATTTGTTGTAACATCCTGAAGCTGTGCCATAAATTTTGACATGGCGTCCTGCAGACCGGCAGAGGTTACATCATCAAATAGATTTTCCATATCGTTGTAAGCGGCCACAACAGTCTCGAGATTACCGAGATAGGCAGATTGTTCGCGATAACGCGCATCAAGATATGGGTCACGAATCTGCCTGACCCCCGAGATGTAAACACCCTGCCCGGCAAGCGTTGTATTCCCCACGGCATATCGGCTGGCAACGCCGGATGCGGACATCGAAATTAAATCGACACGCTGACGTGTATAACCTTCCGTGTTTATGTTTGCGACATTGTTTCCCACAATATCAAGGGCCTTTTGGCTGGCAACAAGGCCGCTGCGTGCAGCCTGAAACCCTAAAAACGTTGGGCGCATGTCAAGTCCCTCCAGATATTAAACAGATTTTGTAATCAGATTTTTGTTAATTCCCGCGTCATTTTGGGTGGGGATACCGGTTTGGTTGTAGGTGTGCATATCCTGTATGTAGCCCGAGCGCTCCAGGGTGGCCTCGGTGTTTTTTAAACGCAGCTCAAGGAGCTGCATGCTTTTGGCGTTAACATTTTTAATTTCCTGCAGAACATCCAGAAGCTTTTCGCGATACCCGAGCAGCAGCTTACGGTCAGATGCTTGTACGCTGTCCGCCATCTCAAGCAGTGTCAGCCCTTCTTTGCCGAGCTGGGCTTGTGCGGCAGTGCGATTCTTCTCAAGAACGCCTGCCTTCATAATCATTGCCTGTTCTACCTTGAGCATCTCTTCAAGCTGGGTGACATCCTTTTGGACGATAACCTGATACTTCGAGTGCTCAAAATCAAGCATATTAGAGTAGAAAGTAACGCTTTCATCCAGAATGGAGTAGAAGGGGGTAAGTTTGCTCATGATAATCCATCCTTTCGTTATGCGGCGGTTATAAGCGAATTCCAAAAAGTATCGCTGAGCTGATTTCGGCGGCTGAAACATTATAGGTGCCGGACGCGACGCTTTCTTTTAGCTCGGCTAACCGCTGCGGTGAAGTGCCTGCCGAGACCTCGCGTGACACGTTGGCGGAAATCGTCTGCTGCCGTGTTACGCCGGCAGCACCCTTGGAAATCTCCAGACGATCCTGCCGGTCGCCGGTTGCAATTTTTTGCTCCGCCTTGGTTTTGCTGTTTTTTGGTTCGGGGATATAAGCCTTATAAAGCTGAGAGATATTTGATGGACGTATCGTCATAATAAGCTCCGTTTCTGCCGAACTGTCGGCGTAAGTTTAGAACACATGTGTTTTGCTAAAACAACACCGCTGAGACTGAAAAAAGTACATTGAAGAAGTGAAACACATGCGGTTATATATATCCTTATTTTTGTTATCGGTTAATCCTTTAAAAACTTTAGTGTTTTCTTCGGTTTTCATATGATAAACACAGGAAACATTTTACCTGTAATTATTTTTTCATCTGGTAATTTCGATGCAATTCGTGAAATTTCATCCTCTGCTCGACAACTTTGGTGAAAATGTTTCAAAAGATAAGTATTTTGAACGGCAAATCGTGATATATCCTGCCGATTCATTGACAATTGGATAAAATTCGTGTAACATAAACCTTAATATATCAAACAAGATAATCTAACATGTGGTAATATATCAAGCTGGTGCAATCTATATGTTGGGGGTGTGTTTTACAATGGACTTTTATCTCATTTCACCGCGTTGTATATTGCAGCCTACACCAATAAAAGACATCCCAATCAAAAATACTTGTCTGGCAAACGTTACATACAGCTGGAAATCCAAACGGATAATTTTTAAATAACACTGGGATACCGAACGTGTTGAAATCATCGGTGTCTTGGTGATTTTGTCTTATAATGGGCATTACATCCAGAATATTAATATAGTTTGATCATGTTTCGGCGCTTATTTTAAAGCGGATTTTCCGGCGCGAAATACTGTGCTGAAAGGTGAACGTTACTTTAATTTACAGGAGGTATGATTTTGAACATTTTAAGCGGAACCTCTTTTAATCTGCTGCAGCAGGGAATGGATGCGGTATGGAAAAAGCAAACGGTTACACTGCATAATTTAGCCAATGTTGAAACCCCGGGTTACAAGGCGAAATATGTAGATTTTGAAACGGTGTACACCCTCCTGAAGGATGCTGCCGGTAACACCGGTCGGGTTGCGACACAGATTAAGGCTGTAGTAAAGGAGGATGCCACTACATCTATGCGCGAGGATGGCAACAACGTTGACCCCGACAAGGAAGGTCTTGCGCTTGCCAAGGCGCAAATCGAATATGATTATTATAACAGTAAAATTACGCACCGGTTGAGCTGCCTTCGGCACGTAATCAGTGAGGGGACCAGATAGTTTTTAAGAACTCATAATAAAGAGGAGGAACGACATGTCTTTTCTCAGTTCTTTGGATATCAGTGGATCGGCCTTGACGGCACAGCGGTTTCGCATGGATATTATCTCGCAAAACATCGCAAACTCCAGCACTACGCGTACCGCGGAAGGGGGACCCTATCGGCGCAAGCTTGTGGTGTTCGAAGAGCGCGCGGCCGCAACCGCTTCCTTTCGTAACGTGCTTTCAAACAGTATGCAACAATACGATAAACTTAGCGGCGTGCGTGCGAAGGAGGTTATCGAGGACGATACCCCGTTTACGCCGGTTTATAACCCAAGTCATCCCGATGCGGATGAAGCCGGCTATGTGTTGATGCCCAATGTCAACACCACCGAGGAGATGCTCGACTTAATGTCGGCCTCCAGTGCGTATGATGCAAACCTCACCGCGCTCAACGCCATTAAAGCGATGGCGATGTCCGCGCTCAATATCGGCAGATAACAGTGCGCACCCAGCAATCTGCTATTTCTTTTAACCTGAAAGGGAGGGTTATGTATGTCTAATCAATTCATTGTTCCCATTACGCCTATTACACCAATCGGCAGCCTGACCGGATTGCGCGGCACCGATAAGATAACGGTACCGCAGACAGGGCAGATGTCTTTTTCGAGCATCTTGGATCAGGCGATTACCAATGTTAAAGAAACAAATGCCGCTGAGATGCAGGATACCTATGACCTTGTGCTTGGTGATACCGATGCGCTTCATAATCTGCAGATTAATCAAGAAAAGGCGTACCTTTCCATTCAGCTCCTGCAATCGGTCAGAAACAAGGTGCTGGACAGCTATAAAGAGATTATGAACATGGGTATATAACAGCTTTGCCATGACCTAGCGTGCTGGCTCTTGGTTTGTGGTGTTGCTTATGAACGTAGTTATCTTCAGGCAGGGGCTATGGCCCGATATTATTATGGAACAGTTGGGGAATCTATATGGACGAACAGTTTAAGAAGATTCTTGCCGCCGCAAAGGAATTCTGGGAAAAACAAAGCAAAAAGCAAAGGGTCATCTATTTTTCTGCGATTGGCGGAATCGTGTTGTTTGCGATAGTACTGGCGGTGGTGCTTAATATTGATTCGTATGTAGTGATTGCACAGGGGCTTGATTCGGCTCAAAGCAGCGAGATGATTGCCATGCTACAAGAAAACGGTGTTGAAGTGCGCGTGGAAAGCGGCGGCGTCATTAAAGTGCCAAAGCAAGCGGAATCTCAGGCGCTGATGAATCTTTCCATTGCGGGGTACTCCGGCAGTGCCGTAAAATACGACATCTTCAGCAGCAATGTTGGCTTTACCAGTACAGAATTTGAAAAGAACCAATACCTGCGGTTTCAAACCGAGGCAAACATTGCGGCTGCAATAAAAACGATTGATCATGTGAAGGATGCCAGTGTATCGATTGCGATGGCGGACAACAACCAGTATGTTTTGTCTACTGAGCGGATCGAGACAAAGGCGTCCGCCAAAGTGGATATGTATGCGGGCTATGATTTGACCGCTTCTCAGGTAAAGGGTATTGAGTCGCTGATTGCAAACAGCGTGCCCGGCCTTACGGGCGAAAATGTTTCGGTAGTGGACGGCAACGGCAAGCTGCTAAGTTCGGGTGATTCGCAGTTTGATGATTCCTCGGAGAACAAGCTGCGCCTTTCTTACGAACGTCAGGTAGAAGAAAACTTAAAGGGGAAGGTACTGGACATCCTTTCCGGACCTTTTGGCACAGGTGGTGTTTCGGTTGCCGTAACGGTTCAGCTTGATTATGATAAGATGATTTCCGAAGAAATGAGCTATCTTCCTTCGGTGGATGATAAAGGGATGATCAGCCATGAGGAGATTGCCGAATCGAATGATTCGCAGACGACAACGGGCGGCGTTGCCGGTGTGGAAAATAACGCTGAGGTACCAACCTATCCAGATGTGGATGCGGGAAACGGCTCGCAAAGCAACAGCAGCGCCCGCAGTGTGGATTATCTTGTAAGCTATATCAAAACACAGACCGAAAAGAACGGCGCCCAGCGCAAGGCCGTTTCAATTTCGGTTATGGTAAACCGCGAGGTAATGACCGAAAGCGATAGGGAAAGCCTGACCCATGCGGTTGCTATGGCGGCAGGTGTAGATGCCTCCAATGTCAGCATTCTTAACCTGAAGTTTGCTGAACCGGATGGCATTATTGTTCCGGAGCTTAATACCCGAATGCTTGCGATTGTTGGCGCCGGTGCACTTGCGGCCATGCTGTTGCTGATACTTGTGATTTCGCTCATTGTACGCGCACACCGCCGCAAGAAAGAAAACGCGGCACTTGCAGAAGCGATGGCAGGGGAAAGTGTGGGGAATATTTCTGAACATTTTGGCGAAAGCAAACCGGCACCCCGTCCGCCGATCGATGTTGGTGTTGCCAAGCTTGAGGTGACCGAAACAAAAGAGTTGGCACTCAAACGGGAGATTCAGAACTTTTCGAAGGAAAACCCTGATATTGCGGCACAGCTTCTCAGAACATGGTTAAAGGGAGATGACGACGATGGCTTCTACTAAGAGTAGGATTTCCCCGAAGCAGAAGGCGGCAGCCGTCATTATTTCCATGGGCGCGGACAATGCGTCCGAGGTATATAAATATATGCACGAGGACGAGATCGAGGAGCTCACCTATGAGATCGCCCGATTGTACCGCCTTGAGGCCGAAGAACTTGAACAGATATTAAACGATTTCTATGGGTTGTGTTTAACGCAAAAGGTAATTACCGAAGGCGGGCTTGATTATGCTAAAAATGTGCTGGAAAAGGCTTTTGGCTCGCAAACGGCCAACAACCTTTTGGAGCGTGTCACCCGTTCACTGCGCACCAAGGCATTTGAGTTTGTGCGTAAGGCAGACTATAAGAACCTCCTTGCTATCATACAGAATGAGCATCCGCAAACAATTGCGCTGATTCTCTCCTATGCGCGCTCTGATCAGGCCTCCACGGTTATCAGCGAATTGCCCAAGGAAAAACGTGTCGACGTGGTTGAGCGTATCGCGAGAATGGACAGAACCTCTCCCGAAATCATTAAGAATGTTGAGCGTATCCTCGAACGCAAATTTGACTCCGTAGTATCGGTGGACTTTACCGAAATCGGCGGCGTCAAGTATATCGCCGATATCCTAAACCAGGTTGACCGCGGAACAGAAAAGCATATTTTTGACGAACTGGCCCGCAAGGATCCAAAACTTGCTGACGATATCCGCAAGCGCATGTTTGTATTTGAAGATATCATCGGCCTTGATAATATGTCTATCCAGCGCTTTATTCGTGAGCTGGATTCCAAGGATATTGTGATTGCGCTCAAGGGCGCAAACAGCGATGTGGCGGAAACATTCTTTGCCAACATGTCCCAGAGAATGGGCGAAACCATTCGGTCGGACATGGAGTATCTGCACAACGTCAGAATACGCGATGTCGAAGAAGCACAGCAGCGCATTGTATCTATTATTCGCAAGTTAGAAGAGGATGGTGAGCTGATCATTTCCAAGGGCGGAAAGGATGATATCATTGCCTAGGATCGTCAAGGCGCAGGAGGTAAACTATAAAGAGAGTGTTCTCATTCCTTCCATGCCTGCGTCCACTGCGCATAAAGCATCTCCTCCGGTGACTGACGATGATACAAAGCAGGACACATCATCTTTTCTCTCCCACACCGCGGATACTGCATTTCTAACCGAGGAGATGTGCAAGCAGGCCCTTGATGCGGCACGGCAGGAGGCGGATAGCATTATTGCAAGAGCACACGCGAAAGCGCAAGCCTTGGGCGAGCAGATCTCAGCAGCGGCAGCGGATGAAGCGAACCGCCTTAAAGAGCAAGCGCGTGCAGAAGGCTTTGTGCAGGGGAAAGAGCAGGCAACGCAACAGCTCCAATCAAAACTTGATGACATTACAGCGCTGCTTGACCGGATTGACGATCGGCAGAGAGAGTTGATTGACGGCACCGAGGAGAGCATCAAACTCCTGGTAGTCGATATTGTTCGAAAGATTGTGGGTAAAACACTAAAAGAGGATGATAAGGCGCTTGTGGGAATCGTTGAGCGTGCGCTGTCAAGCTATAAGAACACCGACTGGGTTAAGATAACCATCTCAGAGACGGATGCTAGCACAAGCTGCATCACCGACAAATCGGTGTTAATGGAGCTGCTTGATCTTTCGGGTAGCATCGAGATTGAGGTGTTGGAGGATGGGGCATCGGGTCTGTGTATTGTAGAAACACCCGATGGCATTGCGGATGCCAGTGTAGAGACGCAGCTTTGCAACCTTAAAGAGATTCTTACAAGGGATTAGATTGTTACCATAAGGGATGTGTGAACGCTTGGTTTTAGAGGGCATTAAAAGCACCTTGCGCCGAAAAAGCCTTGTAACCTTTTATGGCAAGGTGGATAAGATCATCGGTCTGATGATAGAATCGATCGGTCCGCTTGCAAACATTGGCGATGTATGCAGAATCTATGCGGGCCAGGGCGGCAGAACGGTGCAGGCAGAGGTGGTGGGATTCCGCGAAAGCCGAGTTTTGCTTATGCCCTATGATGATATTGACGGTATCGGCCCCGGCAGCATTGTGGAATCTACCGGCGACAAACTAAAGGTAAAGGTTAACGAATCATTGGTTGGCCGCATTCTTGACGGTACCGGCGCACCGATTGACGATAAAGGCGAGGTGGAGGGTAACGTATACTACGATGTCACCAACATCCCGTCCAATCCGCTTGGAAGACCGAGAATAGATACCCGCCTGAGTTTTGGCGTAAAAGCGATTGATGGGCTGCTCACCTGTGGTATGGGCCAAAGAATGGGGATATTCTCCGGCAGCGGCGTGGGAAAGAGTACGCTGCTTGGTATGATAGCCCGCAATGTGACAGCGGATATCAATGTAATCGCATTGGTAGGAGAAAGAGGCAGAGAGGTACGCGACTTTATTGAGCGTGACCTTGGCGAGGAAGGCATGGCGCGTTCGGTGCTGCTGGTTGCCACCTCAGACCAACCCGCGATGCAGCGCCTGAAATGTGCTCTAACCGCAACTACCATTGCGGAGTATTTTAAGGATCGCGGCAAAAGCGTTTTACTGATGATGGATTCCCTGACCCGGTATGCGATGGCGCAGCGTGAGATTGGCCTTGCTACGGGTGAACCGCCGGTCTCGCGCGGTTACACCCCTTCGGTTTACTCGGTGATGCCAAAGCTGCTCGAGCGTACAGGTAACTTTGAAACCGGCTCCATTACCGGAATATACACCGTGCTGGTAGAAGGCGATGATGTCAACGAGCCGATTTCCGACACCGTACGAGGCATTATTGACGGGCATATCGTGCTTTCTAGAAAAATTGCGATGCGCAACCAATACCCCGCAATCGATATTTTGGGAAGTGTCAGCCGTCTGATGAACGAGATTGTAGATAAGGAGCAGTTGGACCTTGCAAACCGCATGCGCAGTGTGCTGTCGGTCTACTACTCAAACTACGACCTCATTACCATAGGCGCGTACAAAGCGGGCACCAATCCCGCGCTTGATGCCGCCATTGCCAAGATAGAGAAGGTTAATGACTTCCTTCGTCAGGATATCTACGAGGTGCTCGATTACGAAAAGACGATTGATCTGATGAAGAATGCGCTGATGTAAAGGAGTACGCTGCAACAATGAAACGATTCGAGTTTTCATTGGAAAAGATGCTTGATTATAAGAATCAGCTGCTTAGAGATGAAAAGCAGCGTCTGGCTGAACTTAGGCAAAAGCTGGATCAGCTAACCCAAACGCTCCATGCCCTGCGGGAAGAATATGCCCGCTGCAATCGGGAGCTCAATGCTGAAACCCAAAAAGGAATTTTGCCGCAGGATATTTTGTTGCGCAAAAGCTATCTTAACCTGCTCAATGACCGCATTAAGTTTCAGATGCAGCAGGTGCGCCTTGCCGAAATTAGGGTAAAAGAACAGGTCGCAGTGGTAGTGAAGGTTTCACAGGATATCTCTACCCTCGATAAGCTCAAAGAGCGGCAGTATGAGGAATATCTTGTGGAAGAAAACCGGGAACTGCAGGTGTTGATTGAAGAATTTGTGGCGAATACCCGCATGTCAAGCTAATGACCCTCCCCTGCAACCTAGCAGATAGATGGCTAAATATTTGCGCAGTTTTCATGTTTTACAGTATAAAAACCGTTAAAAAACGTGGAAAAGTGCTATAAAGCATGTATTTATTTCCTTCAAAATTTGTTATAATATACGGGATAACATTGAAAGGAGGTGAAAGAGTATGACCACAAAGATTTATACCGATATACCCATTCAAGCCACCAGCCCCAAAACGCACGCGGTAAAACGGGATGGGGCAGCGGACAAAACCACGTTTGCTGACGAACTGCATAAGCGTATAGACAATGCTGGTAAGCCCGAAGAACCGCAAAAGCCAAGTTCCGGAAAACAGGCGGAAGGTGTTACGCAGCAGGAGGAGCACCACACAGAGGAACCGGAGCAGCCAAGCGAACAGGCTGCGGCAGCGGCACAGATTGTTACATTGTTTACAGCTGTTACTCCGCTTGTGCCCACCATGACGGATCAACCAAGTAAGCCCACATTGCCTGCACAACCCTCCGAGCTGATGGCGGTTACCCCGAATGATGTTGCGCAACCTGCGAAAACTCCCCTTCAGCAAGCTGTACCGGCAGAGCTTCCGGAGATTGCCGCAGATGATGCAGCCCCTAAGTTAGAACAACCCGCGCTATCCTTCCAAGCCTGCCTGTCCGGCGCGGCAATTCCAGACGAAGGCACAGCACCCGTGTTAACAGCCACAAGTCCGCAGGGCGATGAAGCTGGTGCTGAGCAACAACCGGACGCGCACAAGCAGGCAGGCTCCCACAGAACGCAGATGGCTTCGGCGGAAAGAACATCTGAGCAAAAACCGCCTCCCGAAACAAAAACCACCCCGGATACCGGCGAGATGAATGTTTTTGCAAAAAGGCTTAACGAGCTGGGATTAAGTTTTAAAACCGAACCGGTCGCAGCGCATGTGCCCGGCGAGGCAGCGCCCGCTAGTCAGGTGGCAACCGCGGTGCTCGAAGCGTTCAAAAACGGCAAGACTGAGTTTACCATGAGGCTTGAGCCGGAGATGCTCGGGGAGCTTACGGTCAAGCTGGTGCTAGAACAAGGAAAGCTCTCGCTAAGCATCCTGACGGCAACCGACCAGACCGCAAAGCTGCTTGATGGACAGATGTCCGAGCTACGCACGGCGCTTAAGGCAAACAACATCCAGATGGAAACCTGCACTGTTGAAAACCAATCCTTTAACAATCTGGCATCCGGCGGCGAGTTTTCCATGCTTGGCGGGCGTCAGCAGGAACGGCCGGAGCATTCACAAAGGATACTGATTACGCAGTTGCCGAGTGCGGCTGAGAATACGGTATCACAGCTTCGCGTGTTAAAGGCAGCCTCAATCCTAAATTGCTACGTGTAGTTTCAAGAAAGGAGGCGTAATATGAGCGGAATTTCGGCATACAACGCCCAATACGCAGCTGCAAGCGGTAAAAAGGTATACACCACCGAGAGCGGCCATGAGTATTGGTTGTCTACTGAGGATAATTCCAGCTTGGACATCTCGGACTTTTTTTCGCTGATTGCGGCGCAGCTTTCAAACCAGGATTTTATGAATCCTACCGACAATACCGAGTTTATGGCACAGCTTGCCCAGTTTTCAGCGCTGAAGATGCAAGAAGATATTCTGTACTCTTCTAATGCAACCTTTGCATCCTCGCTGATTGGCAAGACGGTGGTCGCCGCAAAGATTGACTCTGCGGGCAAGATAGTAAACACAACCGGCGTTGTGGAGCGAATTGCATTTTCCTCAGGCGGGTTTGAATTCTACATTGACGGCAAGGCATTTACACTCGAAAATCTGATGGAAATTAAGGTAGCCGCCACAACTCCACCTGCGGAAGGCGAAGAGGACAATTCACCGGAGGGTCCCACAGATCCGGCCGACGAAACCGACCCCACCGATCCCACAGATCCAACCGATTCTGCTGATTCAGGCGAGGCTTGAGTTTAAAACTACGAAGCTATCAATCCAGGGAGGGATAATTTCTATGGCAGACGGTACATATATCAACCGACCAATTTCGGTTACCACGGGTATCACCCTGCCGCAGCATACAACCGTCAAGCGCCCGACCGATGCGCAGACCTCAGCGTTTGCTGAGATTCTGCAAACGCAGCAGCGCAGCCAGACGGCGCAAATCAACTTTTCCAAGCATGCGCAGAACCGAATCGTTGACCGAGGTATTGAGCTTGGCGATGCAAAGCTTGAACGCCTGAGTCAGGGAATGCGGCTTGCGGAGGAAAAGGGGCTTGACGACACGCTGATTTTAATTGACAGAACAGCATTTATTGTCAGCATCAAAAATGGCACTGTGGTGACCACATTAAACGGCGATGACCTAAATGGGAACGTATTCACAAATATTGAAGGAACCGTAATTATTTAACCGGACCTTTTGGAGGTTAACTCAGTTTTTGAATGACAGATGAAACTGACGGTTCCAAGAAAAGGAGTATACACAAATGGTAAGAGCCATGTATTCCGGCGTAGCCGGCCTGCGGGCGCACCAAACCAGAATGGACGTAATCGGCAATAACATTGCCAACGTCAACACCTATGGCTTTAAGGCGTCCAGAACTACATTTCGTGATGTATACTATCAAACCCTTAGCGGAGCCTCACAGGGAACACAGCTTCGCGGCGGTGTAAACCCAACACAGGTGGGTTATGGCGCACAGGTAGCTTCTATCGACATTTTGATGGGGCAGTCGGGCTTTCAGCCTACCGATAACGGTATGGATGTCGCGATTGCGGGCCAGGGCTTTTTGCAGGTACAAGATGCCGCGGGCAACGTGTTTTATACACGCGCAGGCATGCTGACCATTGACGCAAACGGAAACGTGATTGATTCCGCCGGTAATTTTGTGCTTGGCGCGTCGGGTGCGGATGCCCGAACCGCAGCGCCGTCGAGCGGCAAGATTCAGGTTACCGTACCGCCTGTGCAGGACAATCAGGCATTTGATGAAAAGTCAGTAACTCTGCGCAGTAATTTAACGCAGAGCGCTACGTTAACTTGTATTGGGACGGGTGAAAACGGCAATATGACGGTTCACTTTGCAAAAGGCACGCCCGGTGTACCTACCAAAGCAGTGCTGGAAGGGACCACTGTCACAATCACCTTTGACCCGCTCGAAGAGTTTGATGATATCTCGAAGATCAACCAGTATCTTCTAATCGCATCCGGCACGCCGGGTGATCCGGCCGATCCCGCTACCACAGTGGGTATTGTGGATGGTAACGGCAACTACATCTCTCAAGATGCCATCCCAGGCGGAGGTTTCATACTAGCTGGTATAGATGTTCCCATCGATACTACTACTGGAACCCCCAAATCCTTTACCGGGGAAGAGCTTGTCAAGCTTGGAACCTTTAAAACCGAGGAAGGCAGGAGCTTTGCGCTGCAGGAGGTCAAGGACCTTACCAGCATCTCGATCGGTTCCGACGGTGTAATCTCGGGTAACCACGCCATTCATGGCACCTTGGTGCTCGGGCGCATCGATCTTGCGATATTCAATAACCCAGAGGGTCTCAACGCAGAAGGCAACACCTATTTTTCGCAGAGCGCAAACTCTGGAGACCCGTACATCTGTGTTGCGGGAACCTCCGGTTCCGGCGGGCTGCAGGCAGGTACACTTGAGATGTCAAACGTAGACCTATCCGCTGAGTTTACCGATATGATAACCACGCAGCGTGGTTTTCAGGCCAATGCCCGAATCATAACGGTAACCGATGAAATGCTAAGCGAGCTTGTAAACCTCAAGCGCTAGTTCATAATCTGTGAATAAGGGGCTTTTCACGGAGCCCCTTTATTCACTTCAATATGGGTTTGCCCTATGCGGCACTTCACAGTCTATTTGAACAAGGCATTTTTGAAGGGAGAATAATCATGATTAAGCTTACGAGGGTAACCAAAAAGGACGCTAAGGAGTTTATGCTCAACTGCGATCTTATCGAATCGATTGAGGAAACTCCCGACACTACAATTAAGCTGTTAAACGGAAAAATTCTGATTGTCGGTGAGACCCCCGGCGAGATACTTGAGAAAATTATCGCGTATAAGCGTAGAATATTCGGTAAATTCAACTAATCTATCGGTGAATTCCCCAGAAAAGATAAAAGGGTGATGCCAAATGGATTTAATGTCATTAATCGGTTTTATAGCTTCTATTGTTCTTGTAATCTTCGGTATGGTATTCTCTATGCCTGCCGAGGGAGAAGCTTTTATCCTTGCCAACCAAATTAATTTTCTGAATATGTTAACCTTTGTGGACTATCCCAGTATTGCAATTACGATTGGCGGTACCTTTGCAACGCTGATGATTTCATTTCCCGGAAGATCCTTTGCTAAGATTGGCAAGCATCTTAAGATTATCTTCTTCCCTCAAAAATATAATCCTGTCGCGGAAATCGAACGGATTGTTACCCTTGCAAAATCGGCTCGTTCCAGAGGCCTGCTTGCCCTTGAGGATGAGCTTAGAGACGACGACGACGATTTTTTGCGCAACGGCATTATGATGGTCGTCGACGCAATAGACCCCGAAAAGGTAAAATCGCTGCTCGAGGATGAGCTTGACTTTCTTGACGAGCGTCACGGGCAGGACAGGGCTCTGTATGACAAAGGCGCAACCTTTGCGCCTGCTTTCGGTATGATAGGCACGCTCATCGGCCTTATCCTCATGCTCAAAGAGATGGATGATCCGGACAAGCTCGGCTCCGGTATGGCGGTTGCGCTTATTACAACCTTTTACGGCTCAATGCTTTGTAACATTGTCTTCCTGCCAATATCCTCCAAGCTTAAGGTGCGGCATGAAGAGGAATACCTGTGCAAGCTTATTATCAGTGAAGGTATTCTCGCAATTCAATCGGGAGAAAACCCCCGGTTTATCTCTGAAAAGCTTTACCGGTTACTTCCGGCGTCCTTTGTACAGAAACATAAGAATACTTCAGACGCAAATCTCGATTCTGACGATACCGAACGAGCACCCCGGAAACCGGCTAAGATCAAAAAGTAACCGCTTGTAGCTTAGCTTTTTGGTACGATGCTTTGGCGGGGGAGGGAAAGATAAATGGCAAGAAAGAAATATCAAGACGAGGGCAGCAGCAGTGAATGGCTGAATACATACGCCGATATGGTTACATTGCTGCTAACCTTTTTTGTAATGTTGTATTCCATGTCTACCGTAAGTGAGGAGAAATGGGAGTTTTTAAAGGCTGCCTTATCAAACATAGGCATTAGTACAAGCCAGCTGGTAATTACCGATGACTTGACGATAGAAGGCCTTGGTGAAGTTGGCAACACGGGCAGCGGCATCGGTGATTCTCCGGTTGCCGAGGAATCTGATGTACCGATTGATGTCGAAATGCTGTATAATTTGCTTTCAGATTACGTAAATGCAATGGGCGATGGCGAGATGAAGGAAAGCATCAAGCTTGAAAGCGGAAAAAACTATGTTTTTATCCGATTTACCGACAATGTTTTTTTTAACCCTGACAGTTCTGTTCTGCGGCAAGAGGGCAAAACGGTTCTTGATAATATCGGGGCGGGTATCAAGCAGGCGGAGGACTCGATTGGGGTAATTCGCATTGAGGGACATACCGCATCGGTACTCGAGGATGCGAACTACCATGTAGACGACCGCGAGCTTTCCTCCGGCCGCGCGAATGCGGTGCTTAAATATCTTGAGGATGCGTGTAAGATTAATTCCGAAAAGCTCAGCTCTTTGGGATATGGAAAATATCGCCCAATTGCCGACAACACAACTGCTGAGGGCAGAAAAACCAACCGTAGGGTTGAGCTCTTAATCGTTGAAAAGAATATCGATGTGGACGACCACGCAAATCTTAAAGAGCTTGTTGATAAATTCTTCGGTCAGGACAAATACACCGTAGATCAGGACTATTTACCATAAGCGAAAGCTCGCCCCCTAAACCCGCAAAAAAGGAGAACCCTCGATATGCCAGATATTTTGTCACAGCAGCAGATAGATGAACTGCTGATGGGTCTCAATACCGGTGAACTGGATCTTGATGAGATTGACGAAAAGGCTTCGGAAAAAAAGATAAAGGAATATGATTTTCGAAGCCCCAAAAAATTCACCAAGGAGCAGCTCAAAAAACTTGATAGCATACACAGTAATTACACGCGTAGCCTTTCCTCTTATCTCACGGGAATTCTGCGTATGTTCTGCCAGTTGAGTGTAACGCAGCTTGAGGAGCAGCGCTATCACGAATTCAGCAATGCATTGCCCGATGCGGTTATGATGGGCGTTGTTGATCTGAACATAGAGGACCCCGGGATACCGGATACAACCATCATTATTGAGATATCGCGCAACATGGTGTTTTCCATAATCGACAGATTACTCGGGGGAAGCGGAGAAATCGTTTCAATTGAACGTGAATTTACTGAAATCGAGCTTTCTCTTATTGAAAATGTACTGAAGAACATGGTAAAATTGTTTAAGGACGCATGGAAGAATTATGCCGAAATGGATCCGCAGCTTGCAGGCATCGAAACCAACGCAAGACTCATGCAAACAATCTCCCCCGATGATATCGTTCTTATTACGGTTATCGATATCGAAATGAGAGGCATCTCGGGGAACATGAGTATCTGTATCCCGGCCATTAATCTTGAAGAGATTATTAAGAAGATGAATGCACGCTCTATCAAGAGCGATAAGAGACTTGATGGACTGAAGGATAGCGAGCGCAGAGACATCATCTTTAACTCTGTGAAGGACTCCGGCCTTGAAATGACAGCTACACTCGGTGAGACGGAGCTTACACTCAGCGATGTTCTTACCCTGCAACCGGGCGACATTATTATGCTCGATAAACCTATTACGGATGTTGTTGACATCAAGGTTGGACCAAAGGTTTGGTTCAGAGGTAAGATGGGCAACTATAAAAAACATAAAGCTGTTCAACTCAGCGAAATTCTGTAGAAATGGGGTTTTCACATGAGTCCTGACATTAAAGGCAACCTGACTACCGGACCTACGGAGACCGGCATACTGTCAAGCTTCGAAATAGACGTGATAGGAGAGATTCTAAATATCAGTATGGGTTCTGCCGCAACGGCCATGTCCACACTGTTAAACACAAAAGTGTTGATTACTACCCCGCAGGTTGAAGTTAAGGTGGTAAAAGAAATCGAATATGCACCACTTGAGCCTGCAATGTGTGTTGAGATAACCTACATCGATGGAATTAAAGGCTCAAACGTCATGATTCTTAAGCAGACGGATGTCAAACTGATCCTTGACCAATTGATGGGCTTAGAGCCGACGCCGGATGAAAACTATGTGTTTGATGAGATCAGTATCAGTGCTGTGTGCGAGGTTATGAACCAGATGATGGGCTCGTCCGCAACTGCTTTGTCAAGTTTTTTAGGGCGCTCGATAAACATATCCACGCCGGTTGCTTATGTGCTTGATTCCGCTGATTTCAGGAAGAATATCGCGGAAAATGAAGAAGAACAGGTTGTTGTCGTTTATTTTGACCTGATGATAGAGGATATTACCCGCAGCAAGTTTATGAGCATCATGCAGATGCCGCTGGTAAAGGAGATTATATCTCAGTCGCGTTTGATGAACAATCAGGAGGAAGATGAGCCGGTCGCGGAACTACCCGAACATTCACAACCGGCTGAAAGCCTACTGCAAAAGGTGTATGACGAGCCGGATTTCAGCAATATTTCAGCACCGGTATCATCCGTTTCGCCGCCGCCTGTGCAGCCGCCTATGCCTCCTGCTCAGGCCTCTTATCCGCCGCAGCAACAAGCCTTTGCTCACCCGGCAGCTTCGTATCCGCAGCCGCAATATCCGCAGCAGGGCTATGGATATACACAACCGGACACAGTCAGGCAGCCGGTGGATGTTCACGGTGTTAATCTGCCCAGCTTTCCAAATCTGGGGCAGCCGGTACCGGAAGGACCACACACGAATTTGGACCTAATTATGCAGGTTCCTTTGCAGGTAACGGTTGAGATTGGAAAAACAAAAAGGAAGATCAAAGACATACTGGAGTTTAGTCAGGGCATGGTCATAGAGCTTGAAAAACAAGCAGGCGCGCCGGTTGATGTTATTGTAAACGGTCAGCTTGTTGCCAAAGGTGATGTCGTTGTAGTAGAAGATAACTTTGGCGTTAGAATAACGGAAATTCTCAAAAATACCGAGTTTCTAAACGGTATATCTTAAGATTGGCGGTGGACAGATATGGGAAAGAAAATTTTAGTAGTTGATGATGCAGCATTTATGAGGTTAATGATCAAGGATGTTCTGACAAAGAACGGGTATACCGAGATTGAAGAAGCAGGTGATGGTGAAATCGCTGTCAATGCTTATCAAAGTGGACGTCACGATCTGGTGATTCTTGATATTACAATGCCCAACATGGACGGAATTGAGGCATTAAAGCGCATCAAGGGCATGGATGGCGGTGCGCGTGTTGTCATGTGTTCTGCTATGGGGCAGGAATCGATGGTGGTGGATGCCATTAAGCTTGGCGCGCTTGACTTTATTGTAAAACCGTTTAAACCGGATAGAATCATCCAGACGGTCAAAAACATCTTGGGTTAACCTCCTGGCAGCTTGTCCTATATGTCCGTGTGGCATAAGCGGATAGCCGCATCAATAAAAGAGGAGGCGGTGGGTTGGGCGAATTCCTTTCGGTAGCTGGGGCAATCTTGATGATTGTGGCTATTGTTGTATTGGCGTTTTATACCACAAGATGGCTTGGCAAGCGGATGGGTGTATCTGCTGCAAGCAAATACCTTACGGTCGTTGACCGGATATCCCTTGGCCAAGATAAATTCATTGCTATTGTCAAGATGGGCGGGAAGCATCTGCTCATCGGCATATCTTCAGGTTCCGTCACAAACCTTGGGGAGCTTTCGGAAGAGGATATGATACAGCAGCCTTCGGATCAGACGCTGCCTTCGTTTGGCGATGCATTCAAAGAAAGTCTGAAGAAATACGGCTCGTTTGGTGTCGGGAAACGGGATAAGGAGCATGATTAAATTGAGCAAGGCATCAGCGGGGAAGCGTTTAAAAAAACCTATGCTGCGTTTTGTTATTTCGCTTTCCATTGTAGCTGTATTGATCTTTTTCTTGTTCAGCATGGGGGTATACGCATCCGACCCTGGAATCTCAATCCAGATTAATGGTGCGGAATCGGAACAGGAGCGCATAGAAGCGCTTGATATTTTGCTGCTTCTGACCATACTTGCCCTTTTGCCGAGCATTTTAATTATGATGACCAGCTTTACCCGCATCATCATTGTGCTCAGTCTACTGCGAAATGCGATTGGTTTGCAGCAGACTCCGCCAAACCAGGTGTTAATCGGGCTTGCATTGTTTTTAACCCTTTTTACCATGTCGCCTGTGATTAGTACGATCGAACAGCAGGCCTACACCCCTTACGTAGAGGGCGTTATCACCCAAGAGGAGGCTGTTGAAAGAGCCGCGGTACCACTCAAAGAATTTATGCTCACACAGACCTACCGCACTGATCTCAATCTCTTTCGCACGGCGGCGGAACAGGAACGCCCCGAAAGCTATGAGGAGTTGAGCATGACGGTGGTAATACCCGCATTCATCACCAGTGAGCTGAAACGCGGATTTACCATGGGATTTTTGCTATATATACCGTTTTTGGTAATCGACATGGTAGTTGCAAGCACCTTGATGTCGATGGGAATGATCATGCTGTCGCCGGTAACCATCTCGATGCCGTTTAAAATTATGCTGTTTGTTTTGGTGGATGGTTGGGGAATGACGGTAAAATCGCTCTTAGCAAGCTTTAATTAGCTTTTCAATCAATTTTATCAGGGGAAGGAGAATGATGTGTGGAGCAGGGAGATGTTATCGCTCTGCTGCGTCAAGCAGTAATCACTGCTGCAAAGCTTGCGGCGCCAGTGCTGATTGTCAGCATCGCAGTCGGATTTCTCATCTCGGTTTTGCAGGCTGCGACACAGATACATGAACAGACCCTGACATTTGTACCAAAGCTCATTGCCATTGCGTTGATTCTGCTTCTTATGGCATCTTGGATGATTACAACAATGGTTGATTTCTCGAACATGATTTTTGCTATGATGGTGTCAATTTAGCAGTCAACTTGAAAACAAGTCCTTGTTTTCATTGCTGCAGGTAAGCCTGCAGCACGCCCGGTGGCGTGCTGCTTGGCTATAAACGGCGACAACAGGCAGTCATTATTGAGTTTGTTAAGCATAAACGAGCCACATAAACACAGGGGAAGCAATAACATTATTTAGAGGATAACATGATGATTGATATCTCGTTCAGCAATTATACGGTGTTTTTTCTTGTGCTGATACGGATATCAGGCATGATACTGTTTCACCCCATCTTATCGCGCAAGAACGTACCGGCACTGCTTCAGGGCGGGCTGGTGCTCGCAATCTCGGTTGTGCTGTTCTACACGTTTTCGGGCCAGTCGGTTGTTGTGCGCGGCGCGGCAGAGTTTGTATACATCGCGCTTAAGGAGTTTGCGATCGGCTGGTTATATGGTTTTATTTTTCAGTTGTATTTCTCGGTGATTATGATCGCCGGAGAGGTTATGGATATGCAGATGGGGCTTAGCATGGCTAAGGTGTATGACCCATCCAGCAATGTTCAAATGGCGCTGAGCAGTTCATATATGAACATCATCTTCTATCTGCTGTTTTTCATGTCCGACAGTCATTTGACCACAATCCGGATGATGATGCTTTCTTATGAGATTGTTCCGGTTGGCGTTACTACCTTCCATCTGGAGATTGGTTATTATATCGCGCAGTTGTTTTCAGCTATTCTAACGCTTTCGGTTAAGCTTGCACTTCCCATCATCGCAATTGAGATTGTTTCGGAGGCTTGCGTGGGCGTTTTGATGAAGGCCATCCCTCAAATTAACGTTTTTGTAATCAACATACAGATTAAAGTTCTCGTTGGAATATTGGTTCTGCTTATTCTGGTCGGGCCAATGTCAGCCTATCTTCAACTTTTAATTGATCGCTCCTTTGCAACAATGAGCGAGGCGATTCAGGTGATCGCCTACGGATAACTACTTTTTGCACGCTTTGGGGGGAGTTATTGCATGGCCGGCTCTAAAACCGAAAAAGCCACCCCCAAACGAAAACGTGACGAACGCAAGAAGGGCAACGTTTTTCAGAGCAAAGATATCGTAAGTGCGTTTTCCCTTCTTATCATGTTCAATTCACTTAAGCTTTTAAGCTCCTTTATGTATGGGTATCTTAATCTTTTTATACAACAGAGTTTCGGAAAACTTGCCGAGATTACCCTTTTTACCACAACGGAAGCGATTAAGGTGTTTCGTGATTTTATCATTGCCACCGTAATATTGTGCGGACCGATTTTGCTCATTTCGGCACTCGTTACCATCATCTTCTCGGGGCTGCAAACGCGCTTTCTGTTTGCGTCTGAAGCGCTTAAGTTTAAGTTTTCCCGCCTGAATCCCTTGCAGGGGTTTAAACGATTGTTTTCCATTCGTTCTATCGTGGAACTGCTCAAGGCGCTTGTAAAGATTATTTTGGCTGTTTCAATCCTATACAATGAGATACTGGAACGCTTGGAGGAACTGCCCTCGTTATATGAAATTGATTTAATGCAGGGCATTATCTATATTGGGGATAGCGCTGTATCACTCGTACTAACCATTGCCATCCTCTTTCTCGGAATCTCCGTGCTTGATTTTGTGTATCAATGGTGGGATTACGAAAAGAATCTTCGCATGAGCAAGCAGGAGGTTAAGGAGGAGTTCAAGCAGCTGGAGGGTGACCCTAAGATTAAGGCGCAGATTAAGGAAAAACAGCGGCAGATGTCACAGATGCGCATGATGCAGCAGGTGCCCACCGCCGATGTTGTTATCCGAAACCCAACCCACTATGCCGTGGCCATTCGCTACAAGCCCGGTGAAAATAACGCACCGATTGTGGTAGCAAAGGGAGCAGACCTAATTGCACTACGTATTATTTCGGTCGCACAGGAAAATGATGTGACGGTAACCGAAAATGTTCCGTTGGCACGTGCTTTGTTTGATGCAGTTGAGATTGACCATGAGATACCCGCAAGCTTCTATGTCGCAGTTGCGGAGGTGCTTGCGTTTGTATATAACCTCAAGAATAAAGGAAAGCAGAATCGCTAAGTAGGCGGTACATCTGGCTTATTCACTTGTTCTAATCGATTTGGCGTTTCGCATTGATGCTGTGATATGCGGGGCGGAGGATATATGAGAATTTTCTTGCCGCATGTGCGGCGGAATGGACGATGCACATGAAGTTATTCCAAAACAGCATAGCGATTTTTATTGTAATTATCATTCTGTTTATCATTATCCCGCTGCCCGCTGGTGTGCTGGATATGATGTTTATCCTCAATCTTACGCTGTCTTTGGTCATCCTTATTATGTCAATGTACATAAAGACATCGCTTGAGTTTTCTGCCTTTCCATCGTTATTGCTGATTACTACGCTGTTTCGTTTGTCGCTTAACGTTTCCAGTACACGTCTGATCCTTTCCAATGGGGGAGACGCAGGAAAGGTTATCGCCGCGTTTGGCGATTTTGTTATCGGCGGCAACCCGATTGTTGGATTCGTAATCTTTATTATCATCGTAATCGTACAATTTGTGGTTATTACCAAGGGTGCTGAGCGTGTGTCTGAAGTCGCGGCAAGATTTACCCTTGACGCAATGCCCGGAAAGCAGATGGCCATCGATGCGGATCTTAATGCAGGGTTAATTGATGAGCAAACCGCACGCTTGCGCCGTTCCAACGTCCAGCGCGAGGCTGATTTCTTCGGCTCAATGGATGGTGCCTCAAAGTTTGTTAAAGGTGACGCGATTATCTCAATTATTGTTACGGTAATTAACCTGCTTGGCGGTGTGATTACCGGCATGCTGATGGGCGGTATGGATTTTCAACAGGTGTTAAGCACCTATGCCATTGCCACAGTCGGCGACGGTCTTGTTACGCAGCTTCCGGCGCTGCTCATTTCTACCGCGACCGGTATGCTGGTTACACGTACCGCATCCGAAAACAGTCTGAATACCGATCTTACCAAACAATTCGCGGCGCAGCCTACCGCATTTATTATTGCGGGTACCGTTGCCGCATTTCTTGTATTGATACCCGGTTTTCCGCCCTTTCAGATTATTCTTATTTCCGTTGCCCTTATTACACTTGGCCTTAGATTACGCAATTCTATGAATAAGGCACTGCTTGCTTCAACCGCCGCACAAGAGCAGCCGGAGGTTGAGCTTTCGGAAACCAGCTTTTATAAGAATATTGATAATGTATACACGTTGCTTTCTGTAGAACAGATTGAAATGACCTTTGGATACAGTCTGCTGCCCCTTGTGGATGAAACCACCGGCGGTAGCTTTATCGACCGAGTTGTAATGTTCCGCAAACAGTTTGCGATTGATATGGGTATGGTTGTCCCATCGGTGAGAATGCGAGACAATGGGCAGCTTAACCCAAACCAGTACACAATCAAGCTCAAGGGCGAGGAGATAGCCAGGGGCGAAGTGCTGGTAGATCATTATCTTGCACTTAATCCGGGTGAAGTCACCGAAGATATCGATGGCATCGATACAATTGAGCCGGCATTTGGTATTCCCGCTAAATGGATTGCGGCATCCAGACGAGAGGCGGCAGAGATGGCGGGCTATACTGTCATTGATCCGACCTCGGTCATCATTACACATCTGTCTGAGGTAATTAAATCGCATGCTCATGAGCTGTTGACCCGCCAGGAGGTTAATACGCTGATTTCCAACCTTAAAAAGAACAATCCGGTGGTTGTGGAAGATGTTATCCCCGGTATTATAACGCCCGGTGAGCTGCAAAAGGTGCTTTCTAACCTCCTGCGGGAGGGGATACCCATACGAGACATGGAAACCATCATCGAAACCTTGGGCGACTATGGCTCCTCGCTCAAAGATGCCGATATGCTCACAGAATATGTAAGGCAAGCGCTAAAGCGCACCATCACACGAAAATTCGCAGACGCCAATCAACTGCATGTGATTACGCTTGATGCCGAGACGGAAAACATCATCATGGGCGCGGTGAAGAAATCTGAGCACGGCTCGTATCTTGCACTTGATCCCGATACGGTACAGAAGATTGCAACATCCTTGATAGCGCAAATTAATAAGATTAAGGAGCTAATGCCAACGCCCATTATTCTGACATCACCAATTGTGCGTATCTATTTTAAACGGCTCGCCGATCAGTTCGCAAGCGGTATCGTAGTGCTTTCGTTCAGCGAGATAGATAACTCGGTACAAATACAGGCAATCGGAAATATTGCAATATAGTTTTGTCCGCGGGGGGTGGGAAAGCTGTTCACAAAACCGGAAAATCAGATAGACTATGAGACGTGGCAGCACTATAGGCAAACCCAAGATCCCGCGTTGCGCAATGAGATAGTAATGCATTACAGTTATATTGTAAAATACATTGTAATTAAGATGGGCACATTGTTCCGCGGTGTAGGGGATCAGGATGATCTCATCAATGAGGGCATTATGGCGTTGATGGATGCCGTGGAGCGATATGATGAGGATAGAGAGGTTAAATTTGAAACTTACGCATCTATCCGTGTAAAGGGCGCAATCATTGACTTCATCCGCAGGCAGGACTGGGTTCCGCGCCGCGTGAGAAAGAATGCGCGGGATATGGAGCATGCAATCACTTCACTTTGGTCAAAGCTGGGCCGCCAACCGACCGACCAGGAGCTGGCCGAACGCCTAAGCATTACAATGGACGAGCTCAATGCTAACAGGGCACAAACATACAGTGCTAGCATCCTTTCATTTGAAGAGCTGCTTGAGGACGGTGTGGCGGGCGCCGAGGTAGCTGCCGCAAACATGAGTGCCGTCGCCGATGCGCCTGAAGAAGCGTTGTTTGCCACCGAATTTAGGGAACTGCTTTCTGGTACGATTGATCAGCTGCCTGAAAAGGAGAGGCTGGTGGTTGCAATGTACTATTATGAAAACCTTAAGTTAAGAGAGATTGCCGAGGTTTTACAGGTGAGTGAATCAAGAGTTTCCCAACTGCATACCGTAGCCTTGGCCAAGATGAGAAAGACGGTCGAAGCTTACATAAAAGGCTAATTTCGGAGATACTCCGCATCTGCGCTAAGGAGGATACTATTATGGTAAGAGGTTTCTATACACTGGGCTCTGGGCTGCTTTCGATGCAGCGGTCGCTTGATACTATAAGCAATAATGTTGCAAACATCAAAACAGCGGGATATAAAAAGAAGCTGCTGACCACCAGCACCTTTGACCAGCAGCTTGTTGCACGAATAGAAACAGGCAATTCCGGACGCATCGGCAAGGGTTCCATTGTGCGGTTTGCAGATGTGCTGCATACCGACTACAGCCAAAGCAGCTTGACTGAGACTGAGATACCGTTCGACATCGCTTTGGTTGGCGACGGCTTCTTCCGTCTTCAGTCGTTTGATGAAGGAATTGAGACACCGTTACTCACACGAAATGGACATTTCGCTTTGGATGCCGAGGGATATCTGGTTCTTGAGGGCGGGGGAAGGGTGCTCGGCGAGAACGGACCAATCCTGCTGGGAACTGCAAACTTTGCAGTAGACGAGGATGGATACATCTATGCAGGCGAAGACGACAGCCCGGTAGACCGTATCAGTCTAGCCTATCCAACAGATTACGATTCTCTTATTGTATATGCGGAGGGGCTTTATATTGATAACAACCCCGATCAGGCACAACGGTATGATACAACCTATTCCACTTCGTTTTTACAAGGTAAACTTGAGAGCTCCAACGTTGATATGGCAGAACAAACCTCATTGCTGATGGATGCCAGCAGAACCTTTCAAACCTACAGTCAGGCGCTTAAAATCATTGATACCATCAATACAAAATCAGTTACCCAAATCGGAAAAGTATAATCAGGAAGGGGCGTTAATCTATGAACACCGCTTTTTACACAGCTTCTGCAGGAGTAATCTACCTGCAAAAGAGTATGGATGTAACCGCGAACAATATTGCGAATACGGCAACCCCGGGCTTTAAAACATCGGCATCATCCTTCTCTGATCTGCTATATTCCAACATTCATCGTGGGCAGGATGAGCTTACCAACAACCTTAAAATAGGGCATGGAGTACGCCTCTCAGACGTCACACTTCAGCTCAATCAGGGGGCGCTGCAGCCAACTGACCGAGAGCTTGACTTTGCGATTGTTGGTGAAGGTTTCTTTGCAGTAGAAAACGCAAACGGGGAGCGCTTCTATACACGGTCCGGTAACTTTTATGTTAAGCTGGAAGACGACATCGCATACCTTGCTACCGCCTCGGGTGATTATATACTTAGCCCCGACGAATCCAGAATCGAACTCAATCCGTCGGGTGGTACGATGCTTGAGCTTGAGGATATGGTATCCCGCATCGGTATCTTTATTTTTGCAAATCCCTATGCACTCTCACAGGAGGGCAGCAACTATTATGCCGCAACAGACGGTTCCGGTGAGGCGGTGCTTAGCGAAGACTATACACTCAAACAGGCTTTTATTGAATCCTCGAATGCAGAGATGAGCAAAGAGATGGTGGATGTTATAGCAACTCAGCGTGCATTTCAATTCAACGCGCGTGTTGTGCAGGCAGCAGATGAACTTCAGGCAACGGTCAACAACCTTCGCTGACACTAAAACACCACAGCCAAGGAGGTAATAGCTATGGGTACCTTGCGATACGACCAATTAAACGATATGCACATTGACGTATTGCGTGAACTGGGCAATATTGGTGCGGGAAATGCCGCAACTGCCCTGTCAACGATGCTGATGCAGACGGTGCAGATGTCTGTTCCGAAAGTAAAGGTTATAGACTTTACAGACCTGACCTACATTCTTGGTGGGCCGGAGAATATTGTGGTGGGAATACTTACCCATATTCATCAGGACATCAAGGGAATGATTATGTTTATTCTTGAACAGAAGTTTGCCCATATCGTGGTTAACATTCTGCTTGGCAAAGAGATAACCGACTATACCCAGCTTACTGAGGTTGATTTTTCAGCTCTCAATGAGATTGGCAACATTATGGCAGGCTCGTATGTGAATGCAATTTCCTCCCTGACCGGACTTAAAATTAATATCATGGTGCCCTCCATTACGGTTGATATGGCGGGTGCAATCTTAAGCGTACCAGCCGTAGAGCTTGGTATGACGGGCGATAAAGTGCTTTACGTTGAAGAAGATTTCATTGGCTCCAGCGAGTCGGTTCGGAGCTGTATGCTGCTTATCCCCGAGATAGATTCACTGAAAATTATAATGGAACGTCTGGGGATTGACATATGAGCAACCTGATTACGGTGGGCATATCCGACTTAAATGCGGTCACGAATTCTGACCGATTGATTACATATGCACTTGGTTCCTGTGTAGGTATTTGCCTTTATGATGCCAAAACACATGTTGCAGGCCTGGCGCATATCATGCTGCCAAGCAGTGAACTTTATATACAAAATGATAATAAGATGAAATACGCCGATACCGCTATCGTCCTTCTCATTCACAAGATGGAAATGCTTGGCGCATCAAAGCTTCGAATAGTTGCAAAGATTGCCGGCGGTGCCCAGATGTTTAAGGTTGATACCACATACGGTGCGGGCGAAAACATTATGAATATCGGGCAACGCAACATTACTGCAGTGAAGAAAAAGCTTGCTGAGCTGAACATTCGAATCCTTGCGGAGGATACCGGAAAGAACTATGGAAGAACAGTGGAATTCGCTTCTGAGACGGGTATTATGATGGTTCGCTCCATCGGCAAAGCTAACCTGGAGTATTAGCAGAAAACGCCGCCGATTGGTTCAATATGACAGGAGGTATGAGCGTGACGGAATTAAACGGGCAAAGCCCAGAGATCATTATCAAAGCTGAACCGGTTAATGCACAGTATCGTGTTGAAATTTCCGATGACCATCTTCGGGCGTATGTTACGGTAATCGAACCGGAGAATGGCGGTGAGGAGATTACCCTGCCAAATCTCTATGCAGCACTCAAGGATGCCGGTGTTATTGTTGGGCTCAAAGATCAAGAATTAAAGCGGCTTGCGCTTGGCAAACAGTATGAACGCAAGGTGCTTGCGGCAGAGGGTGTTGCTGCGGAGAATGGTAAGGACGGAGAGATTATCAATCATTTTGTTTTGGGGGCACGCGGTATTCCCAAGCTGAATGTAGATGGCTCGGTAGATTATAAAGAGTTAAACCTCATCCATAATGTGACAAAAGGGCAGGTTTTGTGCGATATTGTTCCGCCTACAGACGGCACAAAAGGCCAGACGGTCAAGGGACAAGACATTATGCCTGCACGCGGCAGGGAGCCACGGCTTCCGCTCGGCAGAAACGTACTGGTTACGGATGATGGCAAACATATTTACGCGGGTGTAGACGGGAACCTTACCCAACGTAGCAATGCTATTGAAATAGATGATACCTTTACCGTGAGCGGTGACGTGGACAACTCGGTCGGAAACATAGATTTTATTGGAAACGTTGTTGTAAGAGGCGATGTGAAATCGGGCTTTTCCATTAAAGCGGGGGGGAGCATCCGCATAAGCGGAATTGTTGAATCCGCTTACTTGCATGCAGAGAAGGAGATTACCGTTACCGGTGTAAACGGACAAGGCGGCGGTAAAATCTACGCCGGTACCGACCTTTCGGCAAGCTTTCTGGAGAATGCGACTATCGAAGCGAAGGGCTCGGTTTCGGCGAACTCCATTATGTACTGTAACATTAAATGCGGCGGTACGCTGGAACTCAAAGGAAGAAATGCATGTATCATTGGCGGCACGTATGTAGTGGCACTGGATATTATTGCAAAGAGCATCGGCTCTTCATCCCACGCCCGTACCGAACTAACGCTTGGCTCTTCCACAACATTGGTTGATGAGATGAATGCCATCCGATACCGCCTTAAGCAGATGGCGACTGATATTTTTAAGCTTTCGCAAGCTATTACTTATTTGAATGCCAAGGATGCATCAACACTTTCCCGGGAAAAACTACAGCTTTTAGAGAAAGCGACCTATAACCACCAGATACTTACACAAGAGAAGGAAAAGCTCGCCAAACGATACGAGGTAATGGCAGAAGAGCTTAAAAGTCCTAACACCAGTAAGGTTATATGTAAGGGCACGATATATACCGGCACACGCATTACGATGGGAAGTTCCCATATACAACTAACTGAAAATCAAAACAACGTGATGGTTTATTACTCTGACAATGAGATTATGTTTGGTAGCGCATAACAGCAGGGGAGTGTTTTGCTTGAGAATAGTCCAGCAGAAAGTGGAGATCTACAGCATGACCGATGTGTTTCTCGCTAAGGGTTTTATTGTAGATTTAAGCGAGGACCATATGGAGATTGTAGGGGAGATTTTTCCTCATTTTGAGAGGGGAGAAAACCTAAAAATCTGTGCGTACGATGATATGAGAGGCATCTGCTGGTATCTAACTTCAGTTAGAGATGCAACAATGGATAGGCTTATCCTAACCGATTTTAATCTGCTGGATGTAATTCAACGCCGAAGAAGCATTAAGGTGAAGACAACTTTCCGCACCAACATTTATCTTGTTTATTCAGCCGACGGCGATAAGATAGAGCTTGAGGCTCCTGTTAAGATTACAATCAAGGATATCAGTGTTGGCGGCATCTATTTTATTGCGGAACAGCTATTTCTTGAAGGCAGCCACTTTGAATTCTTTTTTAACCAAGGGAAAAAACATCTGCGCGTAAAGACAAAGATACTTAGAAAGCAGGCGCTTTCAGGTGAAAAGTGGGGATATGGCTGCCAATTCATGGGGATAACTGAAAAAGAGCAGGATATCATTTTCACATTTTTATGGGAACAACAGCGACTTCAACTCAAACGCCAAAAATACGAATAGAAAACCCGCCGGTTAAGGCGGGTCATGGTGCTCTATTTTTGTGCGGAATCTTTTTCATTCTCCGCCAACTGCTTTTTTATATCACTGGATAACCTTAACAAATCAACATAGATTGCAGCAACAACCTCAAATAGCTCTGGTGGCACATTGCTGCCGATCTCCAGCATTGCGAGCATGTTGGCCGTGGTGTCGTCACGGTAAACAGGAATGCCGCTTTGATCGGCAATATCTATGATTTTCTCGGCTACATAGCCATAACCGGAGGCAACGATAATCGGTGCCATGTCGGATTGCGGGTTATATTTTAACGCTACCGCCTTTTCACTTTGTTTAGGCTCTAACATCAACACCACTCCTTTTACTTCTTAATTTCGGAAAGATATCCTCCAACTGTCGCTGTCTTTCAAACGGTAATACTAAAACCGATGAAAAGGTATATGGCATATTTTGGCATAGAGCAGCAACACGCTGTGCGTAGTTTTCAAAATATTCCGTAAGCTCCGGTGGACAGAACATATTCATATCTATTGTATTACCGGTTACCAGCATATCAAATTCCAAATGCCCAAGGCCGTCAATCTCAGCGGTAAAGAATACTTTGCAGGAGTTGCTTCCTGCCTCTTTTCTCTGGTCTTCAGGATCCACCCATAGCTCTGCCAGTGCGGTTGTCTCGCTATCTGCCAGCGGCAAGATATAATGCAGCAACGGCGTAAATACTGTGGGCGCGGCGGCAAGGCTTTGCAACAGGTTATAAACCTCTGCCGTACCGGATATTGAGCCTGGGGGATGACTAAGATGCTGCTCAATCAACCGTGTTAACCCTTCTATAACTTTGGAGGAAATTACAGCACTTTCGCTTTGTTTTTCCGCGGTCGCAAGGTGCTGTGAAAGCAGTTTTTCAAGGGTATTTCGCTGGTTTTCCGGCACAAAACTCAAAAATCGCTCAAAAACGGATGTAATTGCATCTTTTTCGTTTACAAACTTGGAAAGATTATATACAATTAAGGTAGTCAGGCTCATGGTTTTGCTGTTTGCATAGATACTGTCGTTTATCTCTCGTAAAACACTGATAAGTGTATCCTTCAGCTGTGAAAACTCAGGATTGTCGGGAGCAATACTTTTGAAGTTCATTGATAGCTTTTCCAGCGCGTCCGATACATCCGGCAGCCCCTGCATCAGCTGTGCGAATTTCGCAAGGTTTGCACTAATGGAATCGAGGATGTCCTTAGAATAGATTTGTCCGGTAATGGCTTTTAACAGTTGTCCGATACTCTCACGCAGCTGCGGGTCCGCATTTCCCGCTAACAAAGAGCGTAAGACTTCAAAGAACTCTCCCTGAAAAGCCGATATCCCTTGCTGCTGACTGAAGATTTCCGTTAACAGCTCACCCTCCCGCAGCATAAGCGAGCTTAGAATACTATCCAGCGAAACGTTTGCTGAGGCGTCTGCCGCGGTTCTTGTCATGACAATACTCAGCATAATGAGTCGCTTAAGAGAGGATGCCACCAAAGCGGGATCTGACAGCAGAGCGGTAAGCGCTCCCTTTGTCTGGCGCTCGGTTGCAAGATTAAGTGTATTGTTATTTGGCGTTTCACCGCGATCGTTCGGCTTTGTTACCTTAGATAAATCGACAAGGTTAAACACGTCCTGTGTCATTTGCTGACCGGAACGCACCATGTTTACATAGTTTTTTGGAAGTATTGGTGTTGTGATTTTGAGTATGTTCGACATGCTGTTATCCCCTTGACGTATTATTTAGGTCTACTTCTATTATCGTAACTTAGCGAAAAAAATTCAGCAACCATTCAAATTTATTATTTATCCTTACATGGCGTAGCTTCGGATGAATTGTAAATATAACAACAGAGGCATTGAAATCTGTATTATGTAGGTGATGGAATGAACAAATTTGACGCAAATCTTGAATCAATGCTGGATACGTTTATCTTTGAAAGCAATACGTTGCTGGAACAGTTGGATGCTATTCTGCTTAATTCGGAAAAAAGCAATGTGATGAATCAGGAGGATATCAACGAGATATTCCGTATCATGCACACCATTAAAGGCTCGGCGGCCATGATGGGCATTGAGAATGTTTCGGTTGTGGCACACCGTATTGAGGACATGTTCTACATAATCCGTGAGAATAGTGAAGCGGCATCCGATTACAGCTCAATCTACGATATCGTGTTCCAAGGCTCGGATTTCATCAAAAACGAGATTGAGACGATTCAGGATGAGTCAACAATCCCCGCAAACCCCGATGAGTTGATTTCACGTATTGAAAGCGAAATAGAGTTCATTAAGACCGGAAAGGCAAAGCGTACGAAGGGTAAATCCAAGGCGAAAAAATCGTTTGAGGTAGATCTTTCAGCGCCTGAACCAACCGCTGAAGAAGAAAAACCGCGGGAAAGTACAGCGCTGGAGCCGCAAGAGATGCCGGAACAACCTTCCGAATCCGCCGAACCGGAAAAGCCCATGAGTGTTGTTCGTGTGTTTTTTGAGGATGGGTGCAAGATGGAGAACATCCGCGCCTTTATGCTTGTAAACAACCTCAAGGATTATTGTGAAAAGCTTGTGTATGAGCCGGAGGATATAGAGATAAATCAGGCATCTGCCAAGCAGATTATTGACAACGGCTTTATCATTTCCTTTATTCCGTTTACAAACAATGAGGAGATTTACAAAATTATCGAATCCTCATTGTACATAAAATCATATGAACCACTGGGCAGCAATACGCACGTAATTGAAGAAACGAAGGCTGCAACACAACAAAAACAGCAGCAGCTCCAAAAGCAAATGGCTGAGATTGAGAGCGTTAATACCGCCGTTGTCCAGAGCAAAGCGACCAAGCAAAGCCTTATCAGCGTAAACCTGCATAAGCTTGATGAATTGATGGACCTTGTCGGTGAGCTTGTGATTACCGAATCAATGGTTATTGCAAATCCCGATTTAAAGGGACTGGAGCTTGAGAACTTTACAAAGGCATCGCGTCAGCTGCGTAAGCTGACCGACGAACTTCAGGATATTGTGATGTCTATCCGCATGGTGCCGATTTCAGGTGTCTTCAACAAGATGAACCGCATCGTTCGGGATATGAGTAAAAAGCTGGAGAAGGAAGTTGACCTGATTATCTCCGGTGAGGAAACCGAGGTTGACAAGACCATCATCGACAGCCTTGGCGACCCGTTAATGCATTTGATTCGAAACGCGATGGATCACGGCCTGGAACCCAAAGAGGAGCGCCTTGCGCTTGGCAAAACCGGTGTGGGACGGGTTATGCTTACCGCCAAAAACACCGCGGGCGAGGTTGTTATACAGGTTTCAGACGATGGAGCCGGCATCAATCCGTCTGTCATCCTTAAGAAAGCGCGCGCGAATGGGCTGCTTTCCAAGAGCGATTCGGAGTACACCGATAAAGAGATATACAACCTTATCCTGTTGCCCGGTTTCTCTACCAGCAAAGTAGTTACGGAGTTTTCGGGACGCGGCGTCGGCATGGACGTTGTGAAGAAGAATATTGAAAAGGTTGGCGGCTCAATCAGCATTGACAGCAAGTTTGGAAAAGGAACAACCTTTAATATTAAGATCCCCTTGACGCTCGCCATTGTTGACGGCATGGAGATCTCTGTTGGCGGTTCTATCATGACAATACCCATTACTTCCATTCGGGAATCGTTTAAGATTTCCGCCAAACAGATTGTCAAGGATGTTAACGACAACGAGATGGTGATGATACGTGGAGAATGCTATCCAGTAATTCGCCTCTACCAAGCGTTCGGCATCGAAACTGCTGTACACAGCATCCTGGACGGCATTATCATTCTAGTTGAAACGGAGGATAAAGCTGTCTGCCTGTTAGCCGACCAGCTAATTGGAGAACAGCAGGTAGTTGTAAAGCCCCTGCCAAGCTACCTTAATCGCTTTAATGTTAAAGATTGCGGCATCGCCGGTTGTACCATATTAGGCGACGGCAGCATCAGTTTGATTTTAGATATCAAAAACCTTATTGCAAATAACTAAGCACCCGGGTATTTTTTAGTTGAAAGGAAGATGTACTTATGGCCCAATATTTAGAGAGTTTTCAGGAAGATGTGGAAGATTCGCTAAAAGAGAAATACCTGACCTTCATTATTGATGAACAATCCTATTGTATTGATATTCGTTACGTGCTCGAGATTATTGTTGTGCAGCCAATTACAGTGGTTCCTGAGCTTCCGTATTACATCAAAGGAATCATCAACCTCAGGGGTAAGGTCATTCCGGTGCTTGATGTTCGCCTGCGTTTTGGCAAGGAGGAGCGTCCTTATGACGATAAAACCTGCTTTGTTGTAGTAGATGTTGCCGGCAGCTCTGTTGGAATCATCGTAGACGAGGTTGAAGAGGTAATGCAGATTGCCGATGAAAACGTTGCGCAACCGCCAAACTTCAGTAAAAATGGCTCAAGCAGGTATGTCAAGGGGATTGGAAAGATTCAAGATCAGGTTAAGCTTATCCTTGACTGCCAGAAACTACTCAATGACGATGAAATTGAGGAAATTGTAACTATCACAGACAACGCCGTATCCCAATAGAAATAGTTCAGGCTCTTGCATAGCGACAGGCTGACCGCTTGTCGCTATTTTTCCCATAAAACCATGCAAGTGATGCATGGAATATACGGCTTATGTCAGAAAGGCTTGGTGACCTGAAATGGTTACACTCACCGATTCTGAGTTTGAACAGATTGCGAGTTACCTAAAAACAAACTACGGTATAAATCTTACTAAAAAAAGGACGCTGATTGAAAGCCGTATGGCGTCTACGTTAAACGAAAAAGGCTTTACGAACTACACCGACTATTTTCGTGAGGTGCTGAGCGATAAAACAAAAAAAGAGATGTCGCTGCTTATTAGTAAGCTTACAACAAACCACACATATTTTCTCCGTGAGGAGGAGCATTTTCGATATTTTCAGAATGTCCTGCTCCCCGAGCTTGAAAAGAACAATCGTGACCATGAAATCAGAATCTGGAGTGCCGGATGTTCTTCGGGGGAGGAGCCGTATACACTCGCAATGACGCTGGCGGATTATTTTGGTGCACATAAACAGCGATGGAAAACCAAGATACTTGCAACCGACATATCGCTTAAGGTGCTCGATAAGGCCCAAAAGGCCCTGTATGCTGCCGATTCGCTTCAGAATTTGCCGGAAGCATGGAAAACAAGATATTTTGACCGCATAGATGACGATACCTATCAGGTAAAACAGATGATTCGTGACGAGGTTGTATTCAAGCAACTCAATTTGATGGACAACTTTGTATTCGCTAAAAAGTTTGACCTTATCCTTTGCAGGAATGTAATGATCTATTTTGATCTGCCAACCAAACAGGCGCTCGTCGAAAGGTTTTACAACGTAACAAAGCCTGGCGGTCACCTTTTTATTGGCCACGCCGAAACCATTACGCGTGAGGCTTCAAAGTATAAGTATATTATGCCTGCAATTTACTGCAAAGCATAAAAGCTTTACATATAAACATCTATGTATTTTCTCCGTTTTTTCTATATCACACACACCTATGAGGCAAACAGGCTTGTAATAGATTGCAATAAGCCGGAAGGGCACGGTTTTAGCTATGAATATAAAAAAGATTAGAACGCTGGTAGTGGATGACTCAATCCTCTTCCGACAGTTTTTGGTAAAGAGCCTAAACGACGATCCCGCAATTGAGGTTGTAGGCACAGCAGCCGATCCCGTGGAGGCGCTCAAATTGATAAAGGAGCTAAGTCCACAGGTTATCACCATGGACGTGGAGATGCCAAAGATGAATGGTATCGACTTTATTAAGAAGTTGATGCCGGAGCACCCTACACCGGTGGTGGTTGTTACGTCGCTGCCGCTCAATGCGCTTGATGCGCTTGATGCAGGCGCCGTTGATTTTGTTAGCAAACCCAAGGTTAAATCCTCATCCGATCTGTTTAACTTCTCGCATGAGTTGGTGATCAAGGTAAAGATTGCCTCTATGGCACGGCTTAAGCGCCCCGTTTTAGCAAGCAAGACCGAACGCGTGCTGTTAGGTTCGCTAAAAGCTGCGGACAATCTGGTTATCGCCATCGGCGCGTCTACCGGCGGTACCGATGCTACCTTGAGGGTTATTGAGGATCTGCCGGTTACTACACCGGGCATCGTTATTGTGCAGCATATGCCTGAAAAATTTACGAAGATGTACGCCGAGCGCCTCAACCGTATCTGTAAGATGGAGGTTAAGGAGGCGGAGGATGGCGACAGAGTAATAACAGGGCGTGTTCTAATCGCCCCGGGCGATTATCAGATGCGTCTGGTCAAGGATACACGCGGTTACTATGTGCGCTGTGAGCGCGGCGAGAAGGTGAGCGGCCACTGCCCTTCAGTGGATGTGTTGTTCGAGTCGGTTACAAAGGCAGCAGGCAAGAACGCAGTCGGCATTATCCTTACTGGGATGGGTTCGGACGGAGCAAAGGGACTGCTTAGCATGAAGAACGCCGGTGCCTATACTATTGGCCAAAACAAGGAAACCTGTGTGGTTTACGGTATGCCGATGGTTGCATATAACATCGGTGCGGTGAATAAGCAAGCGGCAATACAGGATATTGCATCCTTATTGTGCGCACACATCAACAAGCAGTAGCTTTGCAGGCATCTAAGAAACGATAGATATCCCCGGCTTTTGCCGGGGGTATTTGTTCATGCCTGAAGTGTTCAAGTTGGAGGAACAAAAAGTTAATGGCAAAAATTTTTAAATCAAGGATTGGCAATACCGTTAGCAACAGCTATAAACTGTGTGCTGTTCGCATCGGGCTGTATATCCTTTCAGCCCTTTTGGGCGTATCACTGATCTTTTTTACCTATGCAATCAGCCTTATCCTACTGTTGCCTCTTCTGCTCATTCAAAAGGAGCGGAGAAAGATGCTGCTATTACGGCATGGCATAGAGGGGGAGATTGCAACTACCGCAGCACTCAAGTGCCTGCCGGGAAGATTTTTTGTATGTCCCGATGTAACGATACAAAACGGGAAGCACAAAGCACAGATGGATCATGTTGTGGTCGGCCCCAATGGGATATTTGTAGTAGAAACCAAGAACCATAAGGGTGTTATTCGCGGCGACGACAGCGACGTTGCTATCCTGCAAAAGAACAAGGCCGCTTCGGGGGCAAAGTATGCCCGCAGGTTTTACAGTCCGATAAAGCAGGTGCAAACCCATGCGCGCGTTATCACTCGCCTGCTAAAGCGGAATGGCTATTCTGCTGCAGCACAGGGGATCGTCTATTTTTCTCATCCCAAAGCAAAGGTCCGCGTGCATAGTGATGAGGTTCCAATCTTTTCTGCGCGCAGGCGGGGTAAACGAAAGCTGCTTAGATATATAAAGCGTACCAAGCTAAACCGGCGATTGACTGCGCACGAATGCAAAATAATCGCTCAGTTAATTGCAAATCATAGGTAGTGTTGTTATAATTACTATCATCGACTGTTTTATGAGGTGCCAAAATGACCGATAATAGTTTTGCTGCATTTTCTGTGCTGCAGGCCAAAATGGATTGTCTGCCGTCCCTTCGCCTGCAATCAATACCCGCTGCCGACACCTTGGCAATCAGCGTTGATCTCAACAATGGATTTGCAAAGCATGGCGCACTGTATTCCGAACGGGTTGCGGCACTCATTCCGGGAACAGTCCGCTTTGCACAACAGTGCAAAAGCCTTGCCATTCGCCTTATTGCAGTCAGCGACCATCACAGCCCGGATTCTCCGGAGTTTTCGGGATTTCCTCCCCATTGTTTGCAGGGCACGGATGAGCCGTTGATTGTAGAAGAGCTTCGCGGATTTATTGATCAAACGATTGCAAAGAGTTCTACCAATGGCTTTTACCGACTGATGGAGCATGGCTTGATTGAGCCGTTTCATAATTTTATTATTACAGGCTGTTGTACCGATATCTGCGTCTTTACACTTGCAACCGCCATAAAAACATGGTTTAACGAACAGAACCGCAATTGCAGGGTTATTGTGCCTGTCTCGCTGGTGGACACCTACGATGCGCCCGCGCACAGCGCATCGTTGCTTAACCCCGTGTTCTTTGGCAGCATGCTTGATGGCGGCATAGAGGTAGTAGCCGACATACTATTTTAACAAGGGATGAATTTGAAATGAGTACAAATTGGGCGCAGCAGCGCAATCTGACCATGCTTGCTGATTTTTATGAGCTAACGATGGCCAATGGATACCTGAGAAATGGGCTGAAGGATAAGATTGCGGTTTTTGATATGTTCTTTCGTGAGGTTCCCAACAAGGCGGGCTTTGCCATCTTTGCGGGACTGGAACAGGTAATTGACTTTATCACAAACCTTAAGTTTACCGAAGAGGATATCGCATATCTCAGGGGGAAGAATCTGTTTTGCGAAGAGTTTTTGCGTTATCTTGCTGAATTTGAGTTTACCTGTGATGTGTGGTCGATGGAGGAGGGAACACCCATCTTTCCAAATGAGCCAATTTTAACGGTTCACGGGCCGGTGATTCAGGCACAACTATTAGAAACGATGATTCTTCTCACCATCAACTTCCAATCGCTTATTGCGACCAAGGCCAACCGCATTGTGCGTGCTGCGCAGGGCAGGCGTGTGCTGGAATTCGGTTCCCGCCGTGCACAAAGCAGTGACGCTGCCATTCTGGGCGCGCGTGCCGCATATATCGGCGGTTGCCATGGTACCTCTTGTGCCATTGCTGATCGGGTTTTCTCGATCCCTGCATCGGGTACCATGGCGCACAGTTGGGTGCAGATGTTTGACAGTGAGTATGAGGCGTTTGCAAAATATGCTGAGATTTATCCCGATACCTGTGTGCTGTTGGTTGATACCTACAGTGTGCTAAAATCGGGTATTCCCAATGCTATTCGCGTGTTTGATGAGATTATCAAGCCAAAGGGGTACCGGCCGCTGGGTGTCCGTATCGACAGCGGTGATATTGCATATATCTCAAAGCGTGCGCGTAAAATGCTGGATGAAGCCGGATATTCTGACGTTGAAATTGTAGCGTCGAATTCTTTGGACGAGTACATTATCCGTGACCTTTTCTTGCAGGGTGCGCGTGTGGATAGCTTTGGCGTTGGCGAAAATCTGATTACCTCAAAAAGTGCTCCGGTGTTTGGCGGAGTATTCAAGCTTGTGGCAGTGCAAAACGATGACGGATCCTATGTGCCGAAGATCAAGATCAGCGAGAGCATAGAGAAGGTTACCACACCGCATTTTAAAGAAGTGTATCGCTTGTTTTCGAAAGAAACCGGCATGGCGGTTGCCGACTATATTACAATAAAGGGTGAGGAACTGCGCGTTGATAACGGGCTTACCATCTTCGACCCGGTTGAGATATGGAAGAAGAAGTTCTTATCCAATATCGTTGCAAAGCCGATGCTAAAACAGATATTTTTGGGCGGAAAGCTTGTGTATCAACCCCCGGAACTCTCTAAAACGCGTGATTATTGCCTTGAGCAGATTGAGCTGTTATGGGACGAGGTCAAGCGCTTTGAGAATCCCCATCGCTATTACGTTGACCTTTCTTTCCGCTTATGGGATGTAAAAAATACCATGCTCTCGAGCTATATGTCGAAATACTGATAACTTGCCTCAATAACCAAATATTAAGCCGAAGAGCTTGGAACCTGTGCTTAACAGATTCCAAGCTCTTTTTTTGGATTACTGCCCGTTATATGTATGTTTTTGCAATCAACAAGAACTAGAAAGCAAACCAAATGCGCATTGTAGCTTTAAATATTATAACAAATTACGTAAATATATTTACAATAGGAAAGTAATACAGTATAATATCTTTATCAAATAAATCAAAGGGGAGATTCTTCTGGACGCCATAGATCGATCTATTCTCGATCTTCTCAAGCAAAACGCCAAAAACACCGCTTCACAGATTAGTAAAAAGGTTGGGCTTTCCATTCCAGCGGTCGCGGAGCGTATTCGCAAGCTTGATGATGCAAAGGTAATCAACCGGTATACAGTGCAGCTCAATCACAAAAAGATGGGTTATAATATCCTGGCGTTTGTATTTGTAAACATAGAAACATCAGCGAATATCAAGGGATTTCGGGAGCAGGTTATAGGCCTCGACCAGGTGCTTGAATGTCATCATATGGCAGGTGAATATGATTATCTTCTTAAAGTTGTGACAACCGATACCGCAGAACTTGAGGATTTTTTGAGCAACGGACTCAAATCAATTAAAGGCATAAAAAAGAGCAATACATTGATTGTACTCTCCACATTAAAGGAAGAGCTTAACCGGTGAGAAGCCCGGGAGGGGAGAGACTCATGATTATTAAAGGCTTTCGCTTCGGTATGCTGCTGCAATTAGCGGTGGGGCCGGTATGTATGTATCTGTTCAATACAGCGCTCAATAAGGGATTATGCTCAGCGCTTACCGGCGTTGCGGCAGTGGTATTGGTCGATTTCTTATACATATTGGCTGCTGTGGCTGGAATCGATACTTTGTTAAACAGAAGCAGCAAGCTAAAACATGTTTTCCGGCTGCTGGGTGGTGTGGTAGTTGTCGTATTCGGCCTTGATAACATCCTTGGTGCGTTTGGGTTATCGTTTCTTTCCGTTTTTAAAGTTAGTATTCCGGAACAGACCCATCATACGTTTTTGTACGTCCTGCTGCTTACACTATCCAATCCACTAACCATTTTGTTTTGGGCGGGTGTTTTTTCAGCAAGGCTTGCAGAGAAGCAAATGATAAAAAAAGATGTTTATCTGTTTGGGTTGGGGGCAGTTTGTTCAACGGCAGTCTTTCTTTCGTTGATTTCACTGCTTGGTAGCGCAGTTAATCTGTTTATGACAGATATTTTCTCAAGGATTCTTAATATTGCGGTAGGTATTGTTTTGGTTGTGTTTGGAATTTGTACGGTGCTAAAAAAAGCGGAAGAATAAATTTATAGTGGTCTTGTATACTTTTATGTTTCTATATCGTTATATTAGCAAATGCCTGCATGAAATATCGTACAATTTTACACTATATCGGTGATGCCCAATAACTAGACAGATTGAGAACCATACATAAGTAAGGCGGCTGGGCAAAATTAAGATTTACAATGACAGTGTTTTCTGGTTTAATTAGTAATGATTCAATTTTTTGTAATGGAGTATATGTACGCATGAAAAAACAAACTAAGGCCTTGCGATCAAACCTTGAAACCGACCAAGAGTTTGATTTTTGCATTGCGGATATTATAGACCACGAAGCGGTACAGCAGATGAAGACCTATATGCAGCACGGAAGCATCAGTTGCTTAAGGCACTGCCTGTTTGTTTCATACATCAGCTTTCGGTTGTGCAAAATGTTAAAACTTGATTATCGTTCCGCAGCAAGAGGTGCGCTACTGCATGACCTCTTTTTATATGACTGGCATGTGACCCGCCCGCCTGAGGGTCTGCACGCATTTGTGCATCCTACAATTGCCCTGCGTAATGCGACGATGAATTTTTCTTTAAGTGATATGGAAAAAGACATTATCTACAACCATATGTGGCCGGTTACCTTTCGTTTGCCACGATATCGTGAATCGTTTATTGTGTTGATTGCGGATAAGTACTGTGCCGTCATGGAAAGTGCAGAGGTGGGATACAGCCGCCTGCTCCGTCGCTTGAAGCTGAGATATGCCTGTTAATAAGCGCGATAACTATCTATAATCAAACCGGATGAGGTGATAGCGATACTGATTATTACAAAATGGTTTTTACTGCTAATATTTTACAGCTTTGTTGGATGGTTTTATGAATCAATTGTATGCTCAGTCGAGGAGAGGCGGCTAATAAATCGAGGGTTTCTCAATGGGCCGATTTGTCCGGTGTATGGATTTGGCGCGCTTCTGGTTATCGCGCTGTTATACAACCGTACCGATAATCTAATTTTACTGTTTTTCGGTTGCATGGTATTGACTACTGCGCTTGAATATCTTACAGCAATTCTGCTTGAAAAGCTGTTCCACGCACGTTGGTGGGATTACACGAACTATCCATTTAATTTTCGGGGCCGCATCTGCCTTTTGGGCGCGGTGGTGTTCGGGCTGATGTCCACGCTTATGCTGCGCTATCTGCATCCATACACGCTTGCATTTCTGAGCAGGTGGGAAGACTGGGTGCTTTATACTGTGGCGGGGGTATTGTTAGCAGCCATTGCATGTGATCTTTTTATTACAGTGCGCTACCTGCTTCGACTAAATGGCAGACTGCAAACCATACAAGCTGAGGTAAACAACTTTCTTGATACCTACACTAAGCGTGCAGAAGAATTTAGAAACTCACTGTTTGAACGGTTTATGGAAAGTGAGTTTTACACGGAGCCGGTCAAGAAGCTGCTTAACTTAAAAAAGAAACAGGATGTTCGTCTTGCAAGAGCATTCCCAAAGCTGCGGCCTCTTTATAGCAACGAGGCATGGCAATGGCTTAAAAAGAATCTGCTCAAAAAGGATAAATGACAAAACACAAAAAACCATCGTATTGCCCAGCCTATATGGGCAATACGATGGTTTTTTGCAATACTATTGTTATTCATGTTTACCGAACAAATCAGTAACAAAGAATTTTTGAATGTTTTTCGTTTTCGTGGATACTATTTGACGGTTAGTTTTTTTGCGGTAAGCGTAAATATTCCAGAAACCAACACACACACAATTGCGGTAATAATCATCTCCGGAATCATATAAGAGCCGTTGTAGACCAAGGAATACACAATAGAGAGTGTGTTGCCGCTAAACCGCCCAAGAATGGTATGTCCCAAAGTAAAGCCATCCTGTCCAAAGAACCACTCCGCATATTCAGAGAAGAAGATGTAGCCGGATGCAACATGAGAAAGATACCGCACGAGCATTGCAACCAAAGCACCGCACAGGATGGATATCTGTGAGTTTTTTATTTTATTTTTAAACAGACCGGCAATTCCAAGACCGGTAAATGCAATGAGATAATCAAAGACCACAATTCCAACAACAACCCCCAAGCTGATGCCCCTGAATAACCCTCCGGGGATATCCAATATTAACTGTATTATGCTATACGCAAAACCGGTTAAAATGCCCCATTTTACGCCGTTGCGATAGCTAACGAGCAGGATGGGTAGCATGCTGCACAGCGTAATTGAACCGCCATAGGGCAATGCGAAGACCTTAATAAGCGAAAGGATGGCCGCAAGCGCTATCATGATACCGCTTTCCGTCAAAAGGCGTGTTCTGTTTTTGTTCATTGATACAACCTCCGTAAAAATATGTGACAATCAAACAAGGTTGTTACAGCGCTTTCGGGGTCGTCATCGGCAGGGCATAAAAAACGTCATGCCCCAACCGGTGCATGACGAACGAATTAAAACTTGCGTTTATTCTTCCTACGCCGGCATTATCCGGATCAGGTTAAAGGGTTCAAAACCGAAGACGGTTTCATCTCAGCCGATTGCTCAGCACCCCTGATTGAATTGTCACCGTAAGTATACGCGTTTCACGCGGCACTGTCAATACACAAAAAATGATGTGCCGAAAAATCCGCTATGCCTTCTCTTTGCCGGCCTTTATTCCAAAGCTGCACAATGTGTTGATGCAACAGTCCTCGCACTGCGGTGCGCGCGCTTTGCACACAGCCCTGCCATGCAAAACCATGCGATGACAAAAATCATTCGATTCCTCGGGCGGCAAAAGCTTTACAAGCTCCATTTCGCAACGCAGCGGGTCTTTGGTGGTTGTTAATCCGATTCGGTTTGTGATGCGGATGCAGTGGGTGTCACACACAACAGCGGGTTTGTGATAGACGTCACCAAGAATCAGGTTTGCGGTCTTTCGTCCAACACCACTCAGGGTTAACAGCTCCTCCATCGTATCGGGCACAATGCCGCTATAGCGTTCTATCAAATCCTGTGCAATTCTTTTGGTATCGCGTGCCTTTGTTTTATACAATCCACACGATTTAATAATTTCCTCAATCTCATTGACCGGTGCAGTCGCAAGCGACTCCAGCGTATCAAACCGTGAAAACAGAATCTTTGTAACAATATTAACCCTTGCATCGGTGCATTGCGCAGAAAGACGTGTTGCAATCAGCAGCTCATAAGGTTTTGTATACTCAAGGGAGCAAATTGCATCGGGGTATTCGGTTTTAAGCTTTTCCACAACCAGATAAGCGCGCTCTTTTTTTCTCATACCAACTATCCTTATTGTTTCGACAATTTTACTTTCCTATCTATCATAGCCGATACGATGCAAAATTTCAAACGGCTGTTTAAACTTGAGATTATTCGGCAAACCATCAAAATTTGCGTGGGCAAGCGATATTCGCTTTACTTTACACCGACGTTATTGTAAAATAAACGTTAGTGATAATTACAAGTGTATCAACATGTTTTTACCAATAATCCAAGGAGGATGTTTTTTTACATGCAGCCAAAATATAAACGAATCCTGTTAAAGCTTTCGGGTGAGGCGCTTGCCGGGGATAAAAAATATGGTCTTGACTATGATGTTGTATGCGGAATATGCAACAGCATACGTGCAGTGCATGACCTTGGTGTACAGATCGGGATAGTAGTGGGTGGCGGCAATATTTTCAGAGGACGCAGCAACGAGCGCATGGAGCGTACCCGTGCCGACCATATGGGAATGCTTGCGACCGTTATCAATGCACTTGCCTTGGCAGACGCGCTGGAGCAGATGGATGTGCCGGTACGGGTACAAACAGCAATTTCTATGCAGGCAATCGCCGAGCCATATATCCGCAACCGCGCTGTCCGGCACCTCGAAAAAGGTAGGATCGTTATCTTCGGCTGTGGTACAGGCAATCCGTTTTTCTCTACCGATACCGCATCCACACTGCGTGCGGCTGAAATAGATGCGGATATCATCTTTAAAGCAACCATGGTGGACGGTGTATACACAAGTGACCCCGCAAAAAACCCTGACGCGGTAAAATATACCGAGCTTACCTTTGCCGAGGTGTTAAACCTTAATCTTGGCGTTATGGATAGCACAGCTGCATCCATGTGCAAGGACAACAACATCCCTATTCTGGTATTCAGCATTGCTGACCCGCAAAATATAGTACGTGCGGTTTGCGGTGCGGATATCGGAACCCTGGTAAAGAAGTAAAACGGCATAGTGCTACGGCACAAGCCGTATCTTGCTGACAGACAGCGGTACAATAATTTTTTTATGAAAGGAAGTTCACTATGATTAAGGAAGAGCTCGGTCGTATGACTGAACGAATGGAAAAATCGATCTCGGCGCTTAAAAATGAGTTCCACTCATTGCGCGCAGGCAGGGCGAATCCCAATGTGCTTGATAAAATTATGGTAGACTATTATGGAACCGCTACCGCAATTAATCAGGTTGCGGCAGTTTCTGTTGCCGAAGCGAGGATTCTCAACATCCAGCCTTGGGATGCCACGGTTATCAAGGCGATTGAAAAGGCGATTCTGCAGTCGGATATCGGCATTAACCCCCAAAATGATGGCCGTGTTATTCGTCTGGTGTTTCCGCCGTTAACCGAAGAGCGCAGAAAAGAGCTGTGCAAACGAGTTGGCAAGTATGGCGAGGAGTCAAAGATTGCGATTCGTTCCATCCGCCGTGACAGCGTTGATAAGCTGAAAAAACACCAAAAGGCATCAGAGATTAGCGAGGATGATTTAAAGAACGGCGAAAAGCAGATACAGGATGTTACAGATAAATACTGCAAGTTAATTGATACGATGTGTGTCGATAAAGAAAAGGAAATTCTTGAAATATAGCAATGGCTATAGGAGCTGATTATCATCAGTCACATTACGAATGCCCTTGCCCGGCACAATGCGCTGCCCGTCCATATCGGGATTATCATGGACGGTAACGGCCGCTGGGCAAAGCAGCGCGGGCTGCCACGGCAGGTCGGACATCAATATGGCGCGAATGCGTTTAAAGGTATTGCCGAATATTGCGCGAAAATCGGTATCCCGTACCTAACTGTATATGCGTTTTCCACCGAGAATTGGAAGCGTCCGCAGAATGAGGTGGACGCAATCATGGACCTTCTACGCAAATACTTGGATGAAGTGTTTGTCGAGAAGAATATACAAGGAAGGTACCGTGCGCGCTTTATCGGAGATAGAACGCGGCTTGCTCCCGATTTGGTGGAACGCATCGAGAAGGCGGAACGGTTATCCGCAGACAGTAAAGGGACCTGTGTTTGTATTGCGCTCAATTATGGCGGGCGCGATGAGATTTTACATGCTGTCAGGGAAACAGTGGCTCGTGTTCAAAAAGGCGAGCTTATGCCGCAGGAGATTACCGAGGAGTATTTTTCAGCGCTGCTTGATACCGCGGAGATTCCCGACCCTGATCTGATCATACGCCCAAGCGGTGAACACAGAATATCAAACTTTCTGATTTGGCAATCGGCATATGCGGAGTATATCTTTACGGATGTGCTGTGGCCCGACTTTAAGCAAAGTCATCTTGATGCGGCGTTGCTGGAATATTCCAAACGGGCACGGCGTTTTGGGGGGGTATAGCCTTTGAAACAAAGGATTATGACCGCAATTGTTTTGTTGGCAATCCTTGTTATTGCCATCAGTTTTTTTGAAACACCTGCATTTAACATTGTAATTGGCCTTATCTCCGCACTTGCGGTTTTTGAGATGTTGCATAACACCGGATATATGAGAAACAGATTTCTTCTCACTCTTTGTGTTTTATACTCATTTATCTTTCCATTGTTGTATATTAGAGCATTTAGTGCACATATGCTTTTGGTGGGAATGATATTTTTAATCTTGCTCGGGTTTTCGTACCTTCTATTACACGACAAGATTGATTTTACAACAATCTGTACGGGTTTTTTGGTATCGCTTATCATACCGTTGGTTTTCTCGGTTTCTATTGTGATTCGTGACCGTTTTTATCCCGACGGTCTGTTTTATTATCTGCTCGCGCTCGGCGGCGGATGGATTTCCGATTCAGGCGCATATTTCGTAGGTGTGTTTTTTGGAAAACACAAACTGGCGCCCAAGATCAGTCCGAAAAAGACGATAGAAGGGGCTGTAGGCGGCATACTTACAACAATAGTGGGTTTCCTTTTGCTTGGTTTAATTTACGCGGCTTACCTGCGTTCCGTTGGGGATCAGATTGAAATATCCTATCTGGTACTCGCGGTAAGTGCTTTGGTATGCGCGGTTGCCGGAATATTTGGCGATCTGTTTGCCTCTATCATCAAGCGGCAGACCGGTATAAAAGATTACGGCAACATCTTTCCTGGACATGGCGGCGTAATGGATCGCTTTGACAGCGTTCTGTTTGTTTCACCGGTAATCTACGCAATTATTAGTTTCTTTCCAATTATTACAAGAGGATGATGAAATGAGGCCACATTTTCTTCGGATTACATTCGAAGGGATGTGGCTTGTTACAAGCGGAAAAGTCATCGAATAGAGGCATTATGCAATGAAAAAACTCTCAATACTCGGTTCTACCGGCTCAATCGGCACCCAGGCACTCGATGTATGCCGGCAAAATGCATTTTATGTTGCCGGTCTTGCCGCAGGCTCCAACACGAAGCTACTGGAACAACAGGCGCGTGCATTTTCGCCAAGCGTGGTAGCCGTATATGATGAACACGCATATAAAGATATGAAACTTCGCCTTGCCGACACTGCCACCCGCGTTTTAGCAGGGGCGGAGGGCGTTTGTGAAATTGCTTCCATGCAGGGGTGCGATACGGTACTCAACGCGATTGTGGGCATTGCAGGGCTTCGCCCGACCATGGCCGCCATTGCCGCAGGTAAGACGCTGGCGCTTGCAAACAAAGAGTCGCTTGTAACAGGCGGCGAACTGGTAATGGAGGCGGCACGGCGGCACAAGGTCAAAATACTGCCGGTCGACAGCGAGCACAGCGCGATATTTCAGTGTCTTGCCGGCAACAATAATGCGGATGAGCTGTACAAGATTATTCTCACCGCATCGGGAGGGCCGTTCTTTGGCAAGACGCGGGAGCAGTTGCATGAGGTAACCCGTGCACAGGCGCTGGCGCACCCCAACTGGGACATGGGGGCAAAAATCACCATTGACAGTGCGACGATGATGAACAAGGGCCTTGAGATTATTGAGGCTGCGTGGCTGTTTGACGTTGGTGCAGACAAAATTGAGGTTGTAATACATCGCGAAAGCGTGATTCATTCCGCTGTGGAGTATGTTGATGGCTCGGTCATTGCACAGCTGGGTGTGCCGGATATGCGCCTGCCCATACAGTATGCTTTGACCTACCCAAACAGGAGAACAGCGCCTTCAGAGCGGCTTTCTCTTACGCAGTATGGTACTCTGTCATTTTTTGAGCCGGATTACACAACATTTTGCTGCCTTGGGGCGGCCCGGCAAGCTCTTAAGCTGGGCGGGCTTGCGCCCTGCATCATCAACGGAGCAAACGAGCAAGCGGTCGCGTTGTTTTTAAGCGATAAGATTTGTTTTACCGATATCGGAGAGCTTGTCTGCGGTGCGCTCAACGAATTGCCAAACAGTACGGCACATACGATAGAGGATATAATCGCGGCGGATACAGTCGCACGGGAGTATGTTATCCAACGGTATACAAGATTGCAATCGTAATTATAGATGGGATGGGATGGAAGATGAATATCAACCTTTCTTCGGCGTATCATGTTGCGGGCACAGTTGTCTTGACTGTTTTAATCTTTGGGCTTATCATCTTCATCCATGAACTAGGGCACTTTCTTACAGCGAAGTGGACGAAAATCAGGGTTAATGAATTTGCGCTGGGCATGGGACCTGCGTTATTTCACTTTACGCGTGGGGAGACAAAGTATGCGCTTCGCCTGTTTCCCATCGGCGGCTATGTAAGCATGGAAGGCGAGAATGAGGACAGTGAGGATGAACACGCTTTTGGACGTAGACCGGTTTGGTGCCGCATACTGGTTGTGGTTGCGGGGGCTGTTATGAACCTAGTGCTTGGCTTTGTACTTGTTATGATTATTACGGCACAGCAGCCCGCGATTGCCTCTACTACGATTGCGGCGTTTGACAGCGAAGCGACGAGCAACACAATGCTTCAGCAGGGGGATGAAATTCTCAAAATCAACGGTACAAACATCAAGATTGATTATGATATCATCTTCTCTTTGGTTCGTGATACCGACGGCAAGGCTGACTTTGTTGTTCGCAGGGATGGAGAGACCGTTACCCTTCCGCAGGTGCCGTTTCCAGTACAAAAAAACGCTGAAACGGGGCAGACCATCCGCCTTGATTTTAAGGTATATCCGGTAGAAAAGACTATTTTATCCACCGCACGTCAGGCGTTTTTTTACTCGGCAACCATTGCACGTGTGGTGTGGATATCGCTGCTTGATCTTGTAACGGGTAAGTTTGGCGTTCAGCAGCTTTCGGGGCCGGTAGGGGTATCACAGGCGATTGGGCAGGCATCTTCGGCCGGATGGGAATCGGTATTATCGCTCGCGGCGTTTATCACCATCAATGTGGGAATCTTTAATCTTTTACCGCTTCCCGCACTTGATGGCGGCAGACTTTTGTTTTTGCTCCTTGAAGTGGTGCGCCGTAAACCCGTTAACCCAAAGTATGAAGGCTTTGTGCATACGGCCGGGTTTGCGTTGCTGATTCTGTTGATGATTGTGGTTACGTTCAACGACATCATGCGGCTGATTCGCGGCTGATGCAAGGCGAAAGGACGATTAATATGGTCAACCGATTTCGCACGAAAAAGGTTTTAATAGGAAATGTTCCGATTGGCGGGGGAAGCCCGATTGCCATTCAGTCTATGCTTTGCGTTTCTCCGCAGAATGTCGCGGGTAATATTGCTCAGGCACAAGCGCTCGCTGATGCGGGCTGCGATATCATTCGCGTTGCAATTCCGGACCAAAATGCGGTCAGATTAGTATATGAGATAAAATCAAATGTGGATGTGCCGCTGGTTGCGGACATCCACTTTAACTACCGCTTTGCACTCGAATGTGTGGCGGCCGGTATTGATAAAATCCGCATCAACCCGGGGAATATCGGCAGTGATCAGCGGGTAAAAGAGGTTGCGGACGCTTGCCGCGGCAAAGGAATTCCCATTCGTATTGGTGTTAATTCCGGTTCGGTTGAAAAGGAGATCCTCGCACGATATGGCGCACCCACACCTGAAGCGCTGTGCGACAGCGCGGTCTACCACGCCGCACTGCTTGAGCGATTTGATTTTAACGATATTGTTATCTCCATGAAATCCTCCGATGTGCGCACCATGGTGCGTGCCTATCGGCTTGCGGCGGCACGCGTTGATTATCCGCTACACCTAGGGGTAACCGAAGCGGGTACCGAGCGCATGGGCATCATCAAATCCGCAGCGGGTCTTGCTCCGCTGCTGCTTGATGACATCGGTGACACGGTGCGGGTTTCACTGACGGCTGACCCCGTCAAAGAGGTGCACGCCGCACGCGACATCCTAAAAGGGCTTGGCCTGCGCGGCGGTGTGAATATTATCTCCTGCCCGACCTGCGGCCGTACAAAGATCGACTTAATCGGGCTTGCAAAGCAGGTGGAAGAACGGCTTGCAACGGTGGATAAGGATATCACGGTTGCCATCATGGGCTGTGTTGTCAATGGTCCGGGAGAGGCGCGCGGGGCGGATATCGGCATTGCGGGCGGAGACGGACAAGCAGTACTCTTTAAAAAAGGCGAGGTTGTTCGCAAGATTGATGAACAAAATATTGTCGCCGAACTACTGAAAGAGATTGAACAGATGGAATGAATCTTTGGCATACCATCGGAAAGGCGTGGTGTTTTACCGATGAAACGAACCTTTGGCTCTCTATTTACTCCAATGCTGGGAGAGGAAGTAATCCCTCCTGAGCTGCGGGATGGTATGGTGTGGCATCTGGATATCAACAAGGAAAATGCAACACTCGTAGTTACTGTTGGGCTGGATGTTGTGGTTTCCAAAAGAACCTTGTGGCAGATAGAGGACGCGATTGCACAAAAACTGGAACTTAAACATGCAACTATTCAGCCGCAATATGACGAGTCACTGCTAACCGCCGACTATTTTCCTGAGCTTATTTGTGCGCTTCGGCGTATGGGCAAGATTGTGAACGGCTTTCTTGACGATGCAACTGTTCAGATTGATGATAAAATTATTAAAATTACCCTTCGTCGTGGCGGCAAAAATATGCTCACCCAAACAGGGTTTGAGCATGCGCTTTTGCTTGTGATACAAAAGGAGTTCTCCACCACCCGCGAAATTGTGTTTGACGGTGTATGTGAGATATCGGGTGATCAGGCAAAGCCCACCGCACCACCGGCACCGATACATAAAGAGCGTGTGGTTCCTGCAGATGCGCCATTGACGGTACAGCAAAAAAATGAAGAAAATAAAAAGGCAGAGGTGCGGCCCGTAAGGCAAAGCCAATCGCGAAACACAGGCGCTATGCTGTATGAGGACTTGCCGATTATTGCGGGCACGGTAAAGGTGTTAATCGGTAAGGCAATCAATGAGCGGCCCATCCCGCTTTCTGAGGTTACATCAGAAAGCGGAAAGGTGCTTGTATGGGGCGATATTATCAGCCTCAATCGTAAGGAAACACGCGATGGTGAGAAATACATCTATGCCATTGATTTTACCGACTACACAAACTCCAACACATTAAAGCTTATCTGTGGCAAGAAAAGGGACAAGGTTAAAATCGAGAAGCTGGAGGAGCTCAAGAAGGGCACCACCATCCTTGTACGCGGCGAGGCAAGCTATGATACCTTTGATAGAGAGGTCAGCATCCGTCCGTTTGACATTTCTTGCGCACAAAAAAAGCTGCGCGTGGATGATGCGCAGCACAAGCGTGTGGAACTGCATTGTCATACCAATATGTCTGCGATCGATGGCATGACAAGCGCAAAAGATTTGATTATGCGTGCCTATCAATGGGGGCATAAGGCACTTGCAATCACCGACCATGGAGTTGTTCAGGCGTATCCCGAGGTTATGAACACCGTAAGCGATATTCGGCGGAGCGGCGGTGAGTTTAAACCGATTTATGGCGTAGAGGCATACCTTGTGCCCGATTCTATAGACGCTGTTTCAGGAGAAATCAGCGCGGATCTTGACGATGAAACGATCGTATTTGACGTTGAGACCACCGGCTTTTCCCCTTACAACGACCGAATTATCGAAATTGGCGCGGTAAGGCTTATAAAGGGCGAGATTGTCGACACCTTTTCAATGCTTGTCAACCCAAAACGCACCATCAGCGCGAAGATTACCGAGTTAACCTCGATTACCAATGAAATGGTGAAAGATGCACCGTTTGAGGAGGAGGCCATCCGTGCGTTTGTAAGCTTTTGCGGCAATGCATGTGTACTGGTTGCGCACAACGCTCCCTTCGACACCTCATTTTTGGATGCTGCAACCGGACGGTATGGTCTTGCGCTTAGCTACGCTTCCATCGATACCGTTCCCATGGCGCGCGCATTGTTGCCGCAGCTTAAAAACCATAAGCTTGATACCGTTGCCGGGGCGTTTGAGCTTGACAACTTTAAGCACCACAGAGCGTCTGATGACGCGGAAGTGCTTGCAAAGATATATCTGCGCTTTGTTGAGATGATGCGCTCGCAGTATGGTATACATGCCATTCAAGACGTGAATTCGGGACTAGTGGTAGAGGATTACAAGAAGCTGCCATCTTATCACGCTATCATCCTCGTAAAAGAAAAAGCAGGGCTAAAAAATCTTTATAAGCTGGTTTCTCTTGCACATATCGAGCATTTTTACAAAAGGCCGCGCATTCTGAAATCGGAGCTCAGTAAGCATCGAGACGGCCTCATTGTGGGCACCGCCTGTGAAGCTGGAGAACTTTACAGGGCGATGCTTGATCGCAAAAACGATACACAGCTTATGGAGATTGCAGGCTATTACGATTATTTGGAGATTCAGCCGATTGCCAATAACGCGCATCTTGTTCGCAATGGCCGCGTGCGGGACGATGATCACCTTATCGAGTTTAACAAACGCATCGTTGACCTTGCCGACAGACTTAACAAACCGTGCGTTGCGACCTGCGATGTCCATTTCTTGAATGAGAGCGATGGAGAGTTCCGCAAGATTTTATTATCTGGACAGGGCTTTTCGGATGCTGAGAATCAGCCGCCGCTTTTTCTGCGCACGACCCCCGAAATGCTGGAAGAGTTTGCGTATCTTGGAGAGCAGAAGGCTTATGAGGTTGTGGTGGAGAATACGGTAAAGATTGCAGATATGGTAGCGGATGATATCCGCCCCATTCCCGAAGGGACGTTTACCCCCAACATCGAAGGCTCAGATGAGGAACTGCAGCGCCTGACGTGGGGAAGGGTGCATGAAATATATGGCGACAATCCGCCTGAGGTTGTAGCGGCCCGGCTAGAAAGGGAATTAAACTCGATTATTAAGCACGGGTTTGCGGTGCTTTATATGATTTCGCAAAAGCTGGTGTTCAAAAGTGAAAGTGACGGTTATCTGGTTGGGTCGCGTGGTTCAGTTGGCTCGTCGTTTGTTGCAACCATGGCGGGTATTTCCGAGGTAAACCCGCTGCCACCGCATTATGTATGTCCGCGCTGCAAAAACAGTGAGTTTTTCTTGGACGGGACGGTGGCATCGGGCTTCGATCTGCCTGAAAAGGACTGCCCGCAGTGCGGAATGCGCTACCGCCAGGACGGACACGATATTCCGTTTGAGACCTTTTTAGGCTTTGATGGTGACAAGGCACCAGATATCGACCTGAACTTTTCCGGTGAGTATCAGGCCACGGCACACCGCTACACTGAAGAGTTGTTTGGCAGCGACCATGTATTTAAGGCAGGCACCATCGCTACGGTTGCAGACAAGACAGCCTTCGGCTATGTGAAAAAGTATCTGGATGAACACGGTAAGATTGTGCATCGTGCAGAGATGAACCGGCTGATTCAAGGATGCCTTGGTGTTAAGCGTACCACTGGACAGCACCCGGGCGGCATGGTCGTTGTTCCCGCGGAGTATGATATAACCGACTTTACCCCTATTCAGCACCCTGCTGACCAAAAGAACAAGGGTGTTACAACAACGCATTTTGACTTTCACTCGCTGCATGATACCATCCTAAAGCTCGATATTCTTGGGCACGATGTTCCCACCCTGTACAAGTATTTGGAACGGCTGACCGGTGTCAACATCAACAATGTGCCGATGAACGCACCAGAGGCGCTTAGTCTGTTTACCTCGACCGAGGCATTGGGGGTTACACCGGAGGATATTGACTGCCGGACCGGTTCGCTTGCTATCCCGGAGATGGGTACTGAGTTCGTGCGCGGCCTGTTGGTGGATGCACAACCCAAGACATTTTCCGACCTGTTGCAGATTTCCGGACTGTCTCATGGTACCGATGTGTGGCTTGGCAACGCACAGGAGCTTATCAAGAACAAGACGTGTACCATCTCTGAAGTAATCGGTACGCGAGACTCAATTATGTCTTATCTTATCTACAAAGGTGTGGATAAGAAGCTTGCGTTTAAGATTATGGAGGTTACCCGTAAAGGTAAAGCGCAAAAGGAGTTTACGCCCGAGATAATCCAGACGATGCTTGAGCATAGTGTACCGCAATGGTATGTTGACAGCTGCTTGAAGATAAAGTATATGTTCCCCAAGGCACATGCCTGTGCCTACGTTATCGGTGCGATGCGGTTGGCGTGGTTTAAGATACACTATCCACTTGAATTTTACGCTGCGTTCTTTACCGTACGCGGTGGGGATTTTGATGCCGAAAGCGCAATTACGGGTCGGAGTGCCGTACAGCGCCGCTTGCGTGAGCTAACCGAACGAAAGAACGAGCGCACGACCAAGGAAGACGGGTTATTTGAAACACTTCAAATCATCAACGAAATGCTTGCGCGCGGGCTTGAGTTTTTGCCGGTAAGCCTTTATCACTCGCACGCAACCACATACCTGTGTGAGGATGGAAGGATACGCCTGCCGTTTTGTTCTTTAAAAGGGGTTGGCGAGAGCGCCGCGCTGGCTTTGCAAGATGCAAGAAACGGGGAGCCATTTTTATCGGTTGATGATCTTGCTGAGCGTGCAGGCGTATCAAAAGCGGTCATTGAGATGCTGGATGCTGCCGGTGCCTTAGATGAATTGCCTAAAACCAGTCAGCTTACTTTGTTCTGATTGTAGTAAAAGATAGAATATCTTTAAATTTTACTCCATTGATTGACAAGATTATTTCACCGTGGTAATATAGTAGCACATTAAAGTAATGCAAGGGCGGATTGTGATGAGACGGTATAATACCATGACCCCGGAGGGTATTAGAGACCTATTGTTTGAAGAATGCGTTGCGCGCAGAACTTGTGAAAAGAACCTGCGTCATCTGTTTGCGGGCTGCGGATATAACGAGGTTGTAACCGCGGGGCTTGAATATTACGATGTGTTTTCTGAGGATAACCGCCATTTTCCGCAAGAGGCGATGTATAAGCTTACCGACACTCAGGGCAGGTTGCTTGTGTGCAGACCCGACTCCACCGCACCGATTGCAAGGCTTGTTGCCACGCGTTTAAGGGAGGAGCCGCTGCCCATCCGCTTGTTTTATAACCAGGATGTCTACCAGATGACAAAAAGCCTCTCCGGTCGCAACAACGAGATTGTTCAGATGGGCATTGAACTGATTGGCGCTAGTACAAGGCGGGCGGATTTAGAGGTTATCTGCATTGCGCTTGATGCTTTGCGGGCGTGCAACAGCGCTGATTTTCGCTTTGAGATTGGTCATATCGGATTTTTCAACGCACTCTCGAAAAGCCTGCCGGTAAATGATGATGTTCGAGAAGAGATTCGCACACTGGTTGAGGCGAAGAACTATGCCGCACTGGGCGATCTGCTTGACCGCATCGGCAATTCAAAAGGCATGCAGGCGCTCAAGAAGCTGCCGTCATTGTTCGGCGGTATTGAGGTAATTGATCAGGCAATGGAGCTATTTAGCAGTGCCGAAACATCCGAGATCCTTGGTTATCTTAAGGATTTATATCGCGAGATAGAAAAGCTTGGGCTTAAGGATAAAGTCATCATTGACCTTGGGCTTGTGCACCGCAGAGAGTATTATACCGGTGTGGTATTTCGAGGGTATATTCAGGGTTACGGTGAGCAGGTGCTCTCCGGCGGGCGCTATGATGCGCTCCTCTCCGACTTTGGACGCCCGCTTCCCGCTGTTGGCTTTGGTGCGGATATTACCGCAATTGTCGCCGCACTTGCGCGAAGCGGAAGGACGGCTAAGCGCCGCGGTGCCGATGCACTGGTTTATGCAGAACCCGCATATCAAATCGATGGGCTTGTGTTTTTACAGGAGCTGACTGCAAGAGGGCTGCGCTGTGAGAATGCGCTGACCGAAAGCCTTGATGAAGCAACTGCTTATGCAAGGCAAAAGGGGATTGCAAAGCTGTATTATGTACACGAGAAAACCGAAAAGATTATACTGTAATATTGATGAATATTTCCAAAATAATTAAGACGCACCTGCATCGGGAAGGATAACACTTTTTGAGTGAGGGAATAGACTATGAGAGCATTGCGGATTGCGCTTACCAAGGGCAGACTCGAAAAAGAAACCGTCGCGCTGTTTGAGCGAATGGGGCTTGATTGTGATGTGCTCGTCAATAAGGGGCGAAAGCTGATACTCACGCTGCCCGGGGCAGGCCTTGAAGTCGTGTTGGCGAAAGCGGCAGATGTTATTACCTATGTGGAGCACGGCGTCTGCGACCTTGGCGTAGTCGGTAAGGATACCATTATGGAACAGGGCGGCAGCTTTTATGAGATGCTCGACCTTGGTTTCGGACGTTGCCGCTTTGCGCTTGCGGCACCAAGCGATACAGATTTCTATAAGGGGTACAATGTAAAAACCATCGCAACAAAATATCCGGGCGTTGCGCGCGAGTTTTTTGAATCCAAAGGGATGGACATTCGCATTGTAAAGATTGAGGGATCGGTCGAATTGGCCCCGCTTATCTCACTTTCCGACGCGATTGTGGATATTGTAGAAACCGGCTCTACACTGAGAGAGAATGGACTGAAGATTATTGAGGAGATCGCCCCCATCTCTGCCAGAGTAATTGTAAACATTGCATCGCTTAAGCTGCGTAAGACTGAGATTGAAACGCTGCTTGCGCAGATGGGTGCTCATCTTGCCTGTGCGGCAGATAGCTGACGTGGCATGGCTTATTGATTGGGGAGGGATAGAGATATGATTAACGTGGTATACGCCAATGGCAAGGATGAGGTTGCGCTGCTCGATGCTTTGCGTGTGAGAAGCGGTGACACCGGTAGGGAAGTTGCCGCGCAGGTTTCTAAAATCATTGAGGATGTACGTCAAAACGGCGATAGGGCTGTTACGGAATACACCAGCAGGTTTGATAAATGTGTTCCCGAAGCCATGCTGGTTTCTCAGCAAGAGATTGAAACGGCGGTCAAAGCGGCAGATCCTGATTTTGTTCGGGCGATGCAAAATGCTGCCGATAACATTGCGCGCTATCATGAGAAGCAGCGGACACACGGTTTTATGCAGACCGATGAAAACGGCGTTATGATGGGTCAACGTGTCCGCGGGCTGCACAGTGTCGGGCTGTATGTTCCGGGTGGCACGGCGGCATATCCATCCTCGGTGCTGATGAACGCCATCCCCGCAAAGATAGCGGGGGTAAGGGATATTGTTATGGTAACCCCTCCCGCACAGGGCGGTGCAAACCCCGATATTCTTGTTGCCGCCAGCATTGCAGGTGTAGATAAGATTTACCTTGTGGGCGGCGCACAGGCAATCGCGGCCCTTGCCTACGGCACCGAGACAATCCCGAAGGTGGATAAGATTGTAGGCCCCGGCAACATCTATGTTACAACGGCTAAAAAGCTGTTGTACGGCGTTGTGGATATTGATATGGTAGCGGGCCCCAGTGAGATATTGGTGATTGCGGACGATACCGCGGACCCCGTTTACCTTGCTGCGGACATGCTCAGTCAAGCAGAGCATGATGTATTGGCAAGCGCAATTTTGCTTACCGACAGCATGCGTGTTGCCGAAGAAACAAAGACGCAGCTGGCCCTGCAAACCGAAAACGCCCCAAGGGCGGATATTATTCGCCGTTCCCTGCAGGATTATTCGGCAATTATTGTTTGTAATACGCTTGACCGCGCAGTGGATATTGCCAATGAGGTCGCTCCGGAACATCTGGAGGTTATGACGAAACATCCCACGGAGTATTTGGGAAAGCTCGATAACGCAGGCTCAATCTTCCTTGGTAAATATTCTCCCGAGCCGCTCGGCGACTATTACGCAGGTCCAAACCATGTTTTGCCTACAAGCGGCACGGCCCGGTTTTTCTCTCCGCTTTCGGTGGATAGCTTTGTGAAGAAAACCAGCTTTATCAGCTATACCGAAAAGGCACTGCGCATAGCAAAGGATGATATTATCCTCTTTGCACAGCGCGAGGGGCTGTATGCCCATGCAAACTCGGTGCGGGTACGTTTCCCCGACTAATACCGGAAAGGCAGAAACAAGGCCATGGCATATAAAATCTGTGATAAAATTATAAATATGACACCGTATGAGCCAATCAGCGGTCATTACCCCATCCGTCTTGACGCGAATGAATCATTTTTACAGCCTGACGATGGGCTGCGGCTGAAGATGATGGAAGCGGTAGCAGGTATTGCCCTTAACCGCTACCCCGATGCCCTTGCAGCCGATGTTTGCGCCGCGTTTGCCAATCGGTTTGGTGTTTCGCCCGATTGTGTAACGGCCGGCAACGGCTCTGACGAGCTGATCTCCGTTATAATCAGTGCAATGCTGCAAAAGGGTGAGACCCTGCTGACGCTGGCACCTGATTTTTCAATGTACCGATTTTACGGCGATTTGCAGGAGCTTTCTATCGTCGCGGTGCAAAAGGGACAGGATTTGACCATCGACACACAAGAGATTGTAGATACCGCAAAGCAAGTAAATGCCCGCGCAATCATCTTCTCCAACCCCTGCAATCCAACCTCCCTTGTGATGAGCGCGCAAGAGGTGCTCTCTATTGCGGGACAGGTTGACGCCCTAGTAATTGTGGACGAGGCATATATGGACTTTAGCGACCAATCGGTCTTGTGTAAAGCCTTAGAGCTTGACAATGTAATCGTACTGAAAACCTGCTCCAAGGCTATGGGGGCGGCGGCACTTCGGCTTGGTTTTGCCGTTTCAAACCGCCGCATTACAAACGCATTGCGCGCGGCAAAATCCCCTTATAACACCGACAGCCTTTCACAGGCAATCGGCGTGATACTGCTTCGTGATAACGAGTACCTTGATCGCAGTATTCAAACGATTATCCGCAGCCGCGATATTTTGTATACGGGGCTATCCCGTTTAGCGGAGTTTAAGCAGGATAGTATTATTACGGTGTTTAAACCCCACACAAACTTTGTACTGCTGCGTATGAGCGATGCAAGGGCGTGTTATGACGCACTGCTTGCCGAAGGCATTGTAGTACGGCATATGGGTGAGTTTTTGCGTATTACGGCCGGCGCCGATACCGAAAATGCGGCGGTGCTTTCGGCGTTGGCAAAAATCTTATAATCTAAATGTACCGGAACAGCAAAAGAGGAGGGAAGAAAAATACTATGAGAGAGGCAAAAAGGCAACGGGCCAGTAAGGAAACGGATATCTCGGTGCGGCTGAATCTTGACGGAACGGGCAAGGCCGATATTTCCACGGGCATTGGTTTTTTCGATCACATGCTAACCGCGCTTGCGGTACATGCGGGATTTGATCTTACCCTAAGCGCGCGGGGTGATTTGGCCGTTGATTGCCATCATACCGTGGAGGATACCGGCATCGTGCTTGGGCAGGCACTTTATGACGCGCTCGGCGATAAAAGCGGCATTGCCCGCTATGGAAGTTTTACCGTTCCCATGGATGAATCGCTTGCCTTCTGCGCGCTTGATATCAGCGGCAGACCGTATCTTGTGTTTGACTGCCCGTTTGCATCTGCTCAAATTGGCGCGATGGACACCGCGATGGTAGAGGAGTTTTTTCGCTCGCTCGCATTTCATGCGGGGATTACACTGCACATTAAGCTTTGGTACGGCGTAAACGATCACCACAAATGCGAGGCGGTGTTTAAGGCGTGTGCCCACGCGCTGCGTATTGCAGCAAAAAGGGCAGAAACAGCTTTGCTTTCCACCAAAGGGATGCTTGACTAACAAAAACGCTCTAATCCGAACGCGAAAGGCTAGGTTACAGCAATGATTGCAATCATCGATTACGGTGCGGGTAACCTGTTCTCCGTACAAAACGCACTGGACTATCTTGGTGCAGAGAACTGTATTACCGCCGACCCTTTGGTGCTGAATAAAGCTGAGAAGCTGATACTACCCGGGGTGGGAGCATTTCCTGACGCGATGCGGATGCTTTGCGAAAGCGGACTGGTTGACAGCATTAAAAGGCAAGCGGCAGATAAGCCATTGCTCGGCATCTGTATTGGCATGCAGATGCTGTTTGAAACGGGCCATGAGTTTACTAAAACGAACGGGCTTGGTTTAATAGCCGGAAGTGTACGGCAGATTGAGAGCGGTGGTCTTAAACTACCGCACATTGGTTGGAACAATCTTACCGCTGCAAACCCCTGCGCGCTGCTTAAAGGTGTGCAACACAACAGCTATGTTTACTTCGTCCATTCGTTCTGCGCGATTACTGACGATGCAAATATTGCAGCATACACCGTGTACGGCCAGAGGATTGCGGCGTTGGTACAGCGCGGCAATGTGTATGGCGCTCAGTTTCATCCCGAAAAAAGTGGGGAAACCGGCCTGCAAATCTTAAAAAACTTTTGTGCACTGTAAGCGGCGAAGCCGCAATCCTGCTGCTTTGCAGGGTGTTTTATAGATAGACCTTGCCTATCTAAAGAACGAAAAATATAACTCCAAACCTATAGAAAGGCGTAGGGTACGATATGCTTATCTTTCCGGCGATTGATATAAAAAATAAAATCTGTGTGCGCCTCACGCAGGGCGATTTTGACACAGTGCAGCAGGTTGCCGATAACCCATACGATACAGCACTTGACTTTCAAGCGGCTGGCTCCGAGTGGATTCATATGGTGGACCTTGACGGCGCAAAGACTGCATCTCCGCAAAACAGCGAGATATTCATTGAGGTGGCACGGCAAACAGGGCTAAAGGTTCAGCTTGGCGGCGGTATCCGCACGATGGAAACGATAGCGTATTATCTGGGCAACGGCATTACACGCGTTATCTTAGGCTCGGCGGCGGTCAATGATCCTGATTTTGTTCGCGAAGCGGTTGGATGTTATGCAAAACGCATCGCGGTTGGAATTGATGCAAAGGACGGCATGGCAGCGGCGGAAGGCTGGCTTGATGCAAGCAGCGTGCATTATCTGGAGCTTGCCAAACGCATGGAGGACATAGGTGTAAAGTGCATTATCTTTACAGATATATCCAAGGACGGTACACTGTCGGGGCCAAACCTTGAACAGCTTTCGGCGCTGCAAAACGCGGTATCCTGTGATATTATCGCAAGCGGCGGCATCCGCGACATTGGGCACATCAGTACACTGCGTGAAATGGGTCTTTACGGTGCAATCTGCGGAAAAAGCCTGTATGGCGGAACGCTCGACCTTGCCCAGGCCATTAAGGTAGCAGCGAAATGAGGGAAAGGTATGGCATATGTGCAGCTATCCCATACACAGAACAACGATACTGCCGATAAAACAACCATGTTGGTTTTTTTGGAGGGCACGGTGTTTCACACGTTGCCATTGCTGCACCTAATCACGGTTCGGGGTTATCGTCCAATCGGCAGAAGCGTGGATTTGTTGGACGCATGGGCAAGTCAGGGTGCACAAATATGCTACTGCACTTATGTCAAAGCAAACCGTATCGGTTTTATCCGGCGGGTGCTAAAACGGTATTGCTTACCCGGCATCCGCTTGTATTTTAGGGATCGCGGGCAAAGTTATGCAAACATAGTGGAGCAGGTAAGGCCGGATATCCTGATAGAGGACGACTGCAAAAGCATTGGCGGGCCGAAGCAGATGTGCATTACAAAGGTCACTCCCGAGATTCGGGCTGCCATCCAATTGATTGTGGTGCCGGAGTTTTCAGGCCTTGATACCCTTTCTCCGGAGCTTTACCGCTTAAGACGATAAACAGTAAATAAAGGTTGTGTAGAAGATGCTTGCCAAACGTATTATTCCCTGCCTTGATGTAAAGGATGGAAAGGTCGTTAAGGGTGTTAACTTTGTAGACATCAAAGAGGTGGGTGATCCGGTCGAATGCGCTATTGAGTATAACCGTCAGGGAGCGGATGAGATCACTTTTTTGGATATCACCGCAACCCACGAGGGAAGAAAAACGATGATTGATGTGGTACGCCGTACCGCGCAAAATGTTTTTGTGCCGTTAACCGTCGGCGGCGGCATCCGAACTGTGGAAGATTTTCGCGATATCCTTCGCGCAGGAGCCGACAAGGTATCGGTAAACTCCGCCGCGGTGCATAATCCGGAGCTGGTTCAATCGGCGGCAGATAAATTCGGCAGTCAATGCGTTGTGGTTGCCATCGATGCAAAACGCGCGGAGGATGGCACATTTCATGTGGTCATCAACGGCGGACGCATTGATACCGGCCTGGATGCGATTAAATGGGCGCAACAGGTGTGCCGCCTTGGCGCGGGAGAGGTCTTACTTACCTCAATGGACGCTGACGGCACCAAAAACGGCTTTGATATTGAGCTTACCGACGCAATTGTACGGCAGATTGATGTTCCTGTTATCGCATCAGGCGGGTGCGGTGCATTAGAGCATTTTTCTGAGGTATTCCAACGAACGGGTGCGGATGCAGCCCTTGCAGCGTCGCTGTTCCATTACGGTGAGCTGACGGTTGCGCAGGTAAAGCAGCATCTTCTCAAAAGTGGAATTCCGGTACGGTAGTCAGGGCTGAAACGAAATACCATGCACCCAACAGGTTGGGAAAGGAAGCGGTGGCATTGAATTTGGATAGTTACTTTGAAAAGAGCGAGCTGATCCCGGCGATTGTGCAGCAAAAGGGTACAAACGAGGTGCTGATGCTTGCCTATATGAATAAGCAGAGCCTTGCCAAAACAATAAAAACAGGATACACTTGGTTTTATTCCCGTTCAAGGCAGCAGCTTTGGAACAAGGGCGCAACGTCCGGGCATCTGCAAAAGGTGTGTTCGCTTACTGCGGATTGCGACAACGACACGCTGTTAATTGTTGTGGAACAGACGGGCCCCGCATGCCATACCGGCAGCAAAACCTGTTTTTTCAACCCGATTGTTTCGGAAGAGGGGGAGATATCATGATGGATACCCTTAGCGGACTATATGAAGTAATCAAGGCACGCAAAGCCACCCCGCAGGAGGGCTCGTACACCTGCTACCTGTTTGATAAAGGGCTTGACAAGATCTTAAAAAAATGCGGTGAGGAATGCAGTGAAACGATTATTGCCGCCAAAAACAACGACAACAAAGAAACTGCAAACGAAATATGTGACCTTGTATATCACCTTATGGTGTTGATGGTAGAGCAGGGCATTGCGCTGGGTGAAGTAGAAGCCGTCTTGGAGGAGCGCCGTGCAAAAATCGGCAATTTGAAGCAGTTTCATCAAACGGACAAAAGTTCATAGGAATCAGCCTTAAAACGCAAAAAACCTCGTGTTTTTCCCTTGCATTCTTTGTAAAACCATGTTAATATATATAGGCATTTAGTGTTCCTCCGGATTGAGAGACGTTTCCACGCGGTGCGAAACGATGTATCCGGTGGGGTTTGATGCCTGGCTCTTTCACAGGGCTGAGACATTAAAGCTGACAGTCCTCTGCCGCATACGCATGTAGCGGGTATGAATGTCTGATTTTTGAGGAGGATATACCAATGGATGCTTTAAAGCAGATCTCAGACGTGCATTTGAAAAGCGAGATGCCCGTTGTCAACATCGGCGATACCGTAAAGGTGCACGTTAGAATTAAGGAAGGCGAACGGTCCAGAATACAGCTCTTTGAAGGAACTGTAATCGCACGCAAGCATGGCGGTATAGCAGAAACCTTTACCGTCCGTCGTCTTTCCTACGGTGTAGGCGTAGAGAGAGTGTTCCCGATTCACTCACCCAATGTTGAAAAGGTTGAGATTGTTAGAAAAGGCCGTGTTCGCAGAGCGAAGCTTTATTATCTGCGTGGCAAGGTCGGTAAGGCCGCTAAGGTTAAGCAGCAGCTTCAATAAGGTGATAAAAAGGGACAAGCTTGTCCCTTTTTTGCTTTTTCTTTTTTCTATTGACTATCCGTAGGGAAGAAGGCGTTATCCATGAACCAGGAAACTGAACTTTTTACCGAACAACAGGAGCCTGCAGCAGTTTCGCAACCGCTCAAGGCAAACCCGGTATTATCGGCATACGAATGGGCAGAAACCTTAGTGTGGTGTTTTTTGTTTGTCGTTATATTGTTTACGTTCGTGCTGCGCGTTGTGGGGGTAATCGGTCCTTCTATGGACGATACCCTGCATCAGAACGACCGGTTGATTACCTTCAACTATGTCAGCCCCGCGTACGGTGATATTGTTGCCATCACGCAACCGAGCAATCTGGATGAACCGCTTGTTAAGCGTGTAATCGCAACCGAGGGGCAGATTGTGGACATCGATTTTGACACCGGAGAGGTGTATATTGACGGCATGCTGCTGACCGAGGAGTATATCAAAACCACAACAACCGTTTCGGGTGATGTGGAATTCCCCGCAACCGTCCCCGCAGGACACGTGTTTGTGCTGGGGGATAACCGCGGTGTGTCGCTGGACAGCCGCTATCGCGAAGTTGGTATGGTGGATGTGCGCTATATCTTCGGCAAAGCGGTATTTCGCATATTCCCGTTTAACAAGGCAGGCGTATTACATTAACCTTACATTGCGGCGGTTGCGCTGCGGTGTACAGCAGAAATATGGAGAAAAAGAATGACCGATATTCCATCCATCCAGTGGTTTCCGGGGCATATGGCAAAAACGCGGCGGCTGATGAGAGAAAGCCTGCCGCTTGTTGACATTGTCGTAGAACTGCTCGATGCGCGTATTCCGGCAAGCAGCCAAAACCCTGAGGTTTACAAGCTGATTAAAAACAAACCGCGTCTTGTTTTGCTCAACAAATGTGATACTGCCGACCCGCAGATGACCAGGCGGTGGTGTGATTATTTTACAAATTGCGGCATTGCAGCGCTTGCGGTAGATTGCCGCAGCGGTTATGGGCTCAAGAGCTTTGTGCCGATGGTGCATCAGGTGTTGCAGGAAGAGCTGGCTCGCAGGGAGAAAAAAGGTATGGCGGGTAAATCGCTGCGCATGATGGTCGTGGGAATCCCCAATGTAGGAAAATCCTCACTCATCAATCGTTTGGCAGGTTCACGGCGTGCCAAGGTAGAGGACCGCCCCGGTGTTACACGCGGCAGACAGTGGGTAACGCTTGATGCCGGAATTGAGCTGCTGGACATGCCCGGTGTTCTTTGGCCGAAGTTTGAGGATCGCCGTGTAGGGGAACGCCTTGCGTTCACCGGCGCGGTTAAGGATGATATCCTTGACCTTGAGCATCTTGCCACCCGCCTGTTAGGGCTGCTTGGGCGCGATTATCCTCAGCTATTGGACCTACGTTACAAAACGGGTGATATTACCGGCCTTGAAGATTATGAGCTGCTTACGCTCGTCGGCAAAAAGCGCGGCATGCTGGTGGCGGGCGGTGAGGTGAACACCGAGCGTGCGGCAATAGCGGTGCTGGATGAGTTTCGCAGCGGAAAGATTGGCAGGATTACGCTGGAAGCTCCGCCTAAAAAATAGCCGTAGGGAAGGTGAGATGCACGGTGGATGAGTTATACTCTTTTGATGCAGCGTTCTATCAAGCCGGGTGCGGTTATCTATGCGGGGTGGACGAAGCAGGCAGAGGTCCGCTTGCAGGGCCTGTATTTGCCGCAGCGGTTATTCTACCGCCGGACACTGTGATTGAAGGCATAAACGACTCCAAAAAACTTTCGGAGAAAAAACGGGAGCTTTTGTTTGAGAGAATCACCGAAGCCGCTATTGCGTACCATATTGCGTATGCTACCGAAGCCGAGATTGATGAATATAACATCCTGCAAGCTACTTTTCTAGCCATGCATCGCGCGGTGAAGGGGCTTTGCATAATACCTGACTATCTCTTGATTGACGGCAACCGCCGCCCTGCCTTTAAATTTGAGGGCGAATGCGTCATAAAGGGTGACGGTAAGTCTGCCTGCATTGCAGCTGCATCAATCCTTGCAAAGGTTGCCCGTGACCGGTACCTTTGTATGCTGGATGAGCAATATCCGCAGTACTGTTTTGCAAAACACAAGGGGTATCCAACCGCGCTGCATTATGAGATGCTGACGCAGCATGGGATATCACCCGTACATCGCAAGAGCTTTTTAAAGAAGCTTGGCACCGGTGTAAAAACATGAATACGCTTGGACGGCTTGGGGAGCAATATGCCGCCTTGCGCTTACAACAGGATGGTTATACCATTCTTCTGCAAAACTATCACTGCCGCTATGGCGAGATAGATATTATCGCCGCCTGCGGTGATATCCTTGTTTTTGTGGAGGTTAAGGCACGTTCTCCGCGTTGTGCCTACGCCCCAAGCGAGGCGGTTACCGCCAGTAAAATGAAGAAGATTACAAAAACGGCACAGTGTTATCTGCAGGAAAATCCCTGTGATCTGCAGCCAAGATTTGATATCATTGAACTTGTTATGATTGACAAAGGCCCTGTGCACGTTCTATCCTATAATCATATTATCGGGGCGTTTGATGCAGCCTATTGACGGCTCCATATATCAAAATTTTTGACTGTTCTATACCGCGGTGTGGTTTGGACAGACGATGGGAGTGACATATGAACTACTTTGATCTTCATTGCGACACGCTGTCGGAGATGATGAAAAACAACACCTCTCTGTTGGATGGCGAAACCGCCGTTACCCTAGAGAAAGGGGAAGGGTTCAAGTCCTGGTGCCAGTGTTTTGCCGTTTGGACACACGACTCGGTTAAAGGCGAAGCGGCCTACCAAAACTACAGAAAACAGCTTTCCTTATTGAAGGAACAGGCGCTGCTAAACACCGATAAAATGATCTTTTGTAAAACACGTGCAGATATTGAACAGGCGGTTACCGAGGGGAAATGTGCCGCCATCCTGACTGTGGAAAACGGCTCGGTGCTTGCCGGCGATCTTTCAAGAATCGCGGAACTAAAAAAAGACGGTGTCAAGATTTTCTCGTTCACATGGAATGGTAAAAACGAGCTTGGCAGCGGTGTTGGGGGAAACCATACCCTTTCCATGATTGGGCGTAGTGCTGTTGTTGAACTGAACAAAGCAAATATTACCATTGATGTTTCGCATATCTCGGATAAGGGCTTCTATGATATTCTCAACCTTACCTGCAAGCCGATTATTGCAACACATTCGAACGCGCGTAGAATCTGCAAGCATCCGCGCAACCTAACCGATGAACAGTTTGAGGCGATTGTTCATACCGGCGGCATTGTGGGTATTAACTTTTACAAACAGTTTCTGGGCAACTCTAAGAATACAGGCCTTTTTGATATCATCCGCCATGTGGAACACTTTCTGTCTTTGGGCGGGGAGGATAACATATGTATCGGCTCGGATTTTGACGGCGCGGAGATGCCCGCGAGGCTGAAAGATATCTCAACCATTGGCGTGCTGCGCGAAGAGTTACTCAAGCGCAATTTTAGCGAAGATTTAGTTGAAAAGATTCTGTTTAAAAATGCGTATGACTTTGCCGTGAAAAACTTTGACTGATACGGTCATATGACAACAAATAAGCTATTAACCCGCACAATGAAAGGTTGAACTTGAGGTATGGATTATAAAAGTACACGAAATTCCGCCCTACGCGTTACTTCTGCGCAGGCCATTGCGCAAGGCATATCAAAGGATGGCGGACTGTTTGTTCCTGCGCAAATCCCCGCTTTGACGGAGAACGACATTAAGGCGTTGTGCGATATGACTTATATAGAACGCGCCGAAAGTATTTTGCTGCAATATCTTACCGACTTTACCCTTGATGAGGTTAAACAGTGTGCACAAGGAGCGTACGGTAACGGAACATTTGACGATGATATCCCCGCACCACTTGCGCGCTTGGGGAAGAACGCCTATATGCTGGAGCTTTGGCATGGCCCAACCTGCGCGTTTAAGGATATGGCGTTGCAAATTCTACCTCATCTTTTGACTGTCAGCGCAAAGAAGACCATCTCCGGCAAGGAAGTCGTTATTCTGGTAGCAACCTCGGGCGATACCGGTAAGGCGGCACTGGAGGGCTTTAAGGATGTGCCCGGCACCCGCATTATGGTGTTTTATCCGCAGGACGGCGTCAGTGAAATGCAGCGCCTGCAGATGATTACACAAGCGGGCGAGAATGTATATGTATGCGCGGTAAACGGAAACTTTGACGATTGCCAGCGTGGAGTAAAACGCATCTTTACCGACAGCGAAACGGTAGAAACGCTTTCGGAAAATGGGCTTGTATTTTCCAGTGCAAATTCGATTAACTGGGGCAGACTGCTGCCGCAGATTGTGTATTACATCAGCGCATACTGTGATCTTGTAAAGGACGAATGCATCCGGCTTGGTGACTCTATTAACGTTGTTGTTCCCACTGGGAATTTTGGCAATATACTCGCCGCATATTATGCAAAGCAGATGGGGTTGCCCATTGCGCGGTTTATCTGTGCCTCCAACTCAAATAAAATACTTACCGATTTTCTTAATACCGGCATGTATGATACCAATCGGCCATTCTACACCACAATATCCCCCTCTATGGATATTCTTGTTTCCAGTAATCTGGAACGCCTGTTATATCATCTGTCCGGCAATGATGACACGTATGTAACATCCTGCATGTCGGCGCTTTCCGATTCGGGCCGGTATGAGGTTAAGCCCGAGATTATGGACAAACTAACAGAACTGTTTGTGGGCGGATATTGCGATGAAGAGAGCACAAAGGCGACCGTCCGCAGCCTGTTTGATAAGTATGCTTATGTCGCTGATACCCACACAGCTGTCGCTTATAAGGTATATGCAGACTATGTGAGGGAAACCGGTGATAAGGCGGTGACGGTGATTGCATCGACGGCAAACGCTTACAAGTTTCCGGCAAGCGTCTACGAAGCAATTTCAGGAGAAACGGAAAATGCTTCGGAATTTGAGTTAGCACAAAAACTATCACAAAAAACAGGTACAGACATTCCTGCACAGCTGCAGGGACTGCAAAACCGTAAAATCCGATTCGAAGCATGTTGTAACAGTGATAAGATGCGCGATGCAGTATACGCATATCTTGGTATTAAGGCATAACCTCTGACGATGCAGCGATGTAATAATAGACGACATCAGTTGCGCGAAAACTAAGCCTTAGTTTTCGCGCAACTGGTTATCATAAAGCTGTTATCGGTGTTCGAATGTGACACAGGCGGTATCTGACTTTGTAGCCGCGAAGTTAGGGCCTACCTTAATTTGCGATGCCGTGCAGTTCTTGTTGTCTTCATTATAGATACAGTTGGTTACGTCGCAGACGATGCCATCAATGATGTCACGGTTTGTTCGATCTTCATACGTTCTATCGTCCTTCATCAATATCACCTCCTCTCAGAAATAGTATTGATGTTGCGTTTTTGATTATACTTCGGATTGGGAGGTGCATTGTGGCCCTATATGTAATTTCAGACCTTCATCTTTCACTTGGCGCCAATAAGCCAATGGATGTTTTTCCGGGTTGGGATAATTATGTTGAGCGCATTAAACACAATTGGATGAACACGGTTACCGATAACGATACCGTTGTTCTTGGCGGAGATATCTCGTGGGCGCAGGATCTTTCCGGTGCGCTGCCCGATTTTCGCTTTATCGACGCGTTGCCGGGCAACAAGATTATTCTAAAGGGGAACCACGACTACTTTTGGGCGACACGTTCAAAAATGGAAACATTTTTCACCTGCAGTGGCATAAATAGTATCAACATACTGCACAATAATTGTATCTCTGTTCAGGATGTATGTCTATGCGGAACACGCGGCTGGATTTTTGATGGCAGCGAGCCTGCCGACCAGAAAGTGATTCTGCGGGAAGCCGGAAGGTTAAGGATGTCGCTGGAGCAGGGCGTTAAAACTGAGCTTGAGGTGCTTTGTTTTTTACATTATCCGCCGCTGTTTGGTAAGGAACGGTGCAAAGAGATACTGGATGTGCTGTATGAATTTAATGTGAAAACTTGTTATTATGGGCACATTCATGGAAATGGATGCAATTATGCGGTACAAGGACTGGTAGACGGAATAGAATATATTATGACCTCTGCCGATTACCTGCAGTTTAAACCGTTAAGAATACGGTAACCCCTGACATTTTTGTTCTTCTTGATGATGCCTGCTTTACATCTCGCTTGGGATATGCAAAAAACAAACAAAGCAGTAGATTTAAGAAAAGCAATGTGATATAATCGAAAAGATAGATTGGCCTCGGGGTACGATGCTTTGAGGTGATAATAATAGTGGAATGCTTACCACCTATACTAAGCGGCGACGAAAGGATTGTTCAAAATGCAGTTGAATTCATCTAAGGAAATCGAAAAAAATAAATATGAGCTTGAAATTGCTGTGGGGGGCGAGGAGTTTTCGGAGGCCGTAACCCGTGCATATAAAAAGAATGCCCCTAAAATACAGGTGCCCGGCTTTCGCAAGGGCAAGGCTCCCAGAAAAATGATCGAAAAGATGTACGGTGAGCAGATGTTTTGGGAGGATGCCGTTAACGAATTGTATCCTGTGGCTTACGAAGCAGCTGTAAAGGAAGCAGGCATTGAACCTGTTGATCGCGCTGATGTTGAGGTTACCGCACTTGACGCAACTGGCTTCACCTTTGTTGCAAAGGTTTTTGTTAAGCCGGAGGTCAGCGTGCCGATATATAAGGGGCTTAAAGCGGAAAAAGAAGTTCCCACTGTTTCAGAGGAAGAAATTGAGGCAGAGCTTAAGCGCTATCAGGAGCGTAACGCCCGCATAATCAATATTGACGACCGTGCTGCGGCAATGGGTGACAGCACTGTAATCGACTTTGAGGGATTTGTGGACGGCGTTGCGTTTGAGGGCGGCAAAGGTGAAGGCCACACACTTGTGCTTGGCTCCGCACAGTTTATACCGGGCTTTGAGGAGCAGGTTGTCGGCCATAGTATAGGTGAAGAGTTTGACGTTAATGTCAACTTCCCCGAGGAGTATCACGCAGAGGAGCTTAAGGGTAAGGCCGCTGTGTTTAAGGTTAAGCTTGGTGCAATCAGCTGCACCGAACTGCCCGAGCTTGATGACGAATTTGCAAAGGATGTCAGCGAGTTTGATACGCTGGCGGAGTTTAAGGATGACATTAAAAAGCACATCCTTGAGCATAAAGAGCAGCACGCCAATGAGCATGTAGAGAATACGCTGATTGATCAGATCATTGATGCAATGGAAGGCGATATCCCTGAGGTTATGTACCAAAAGCGTGTAGACGAGATGGTGCAGGATTTTGAATACCGTTTAAAATCTCAGAGTCTTGACCTTGACACCTACCTTCGTTACACAAACGGCACGCTCGAAAGCTTCCGTAAAACATTTGAGGAGCAGGCGACGCGTCAGGTAAAGATTCGCCTTGCGCTAGAAAAGATTGCGCAAATGGAAGCTTTGACTGTAAGTGACGAAGAACTTGACGCGGAGTACGAAAAGATTGCGCAAGCATATAAGATTGAAACTGAGCAGGTAAAAACCTTTGTTGGCGCCGAAGAGCTTTCTAAGGATATTGTAGTCAACAAAGCAATTGATCTTGTTCGCACCAGTGCCGAGATTTCAGAAAAGGCGGAAAAAGTCACTCCCAAGAAGGCTGCGCCTAAAGTGAAAAAAGTGCCTGCTGAGGATAAAACGGAACAACCTAAAACTGCTGCCAAAAAAGCTCCTGCCAAGAAAAGCGCAGAGGAGACTGCAACCGCCGCGAAAACTCCGGCTGCAAAGAAAAAAGCTGCACCAAAGACAGAAGAATAATGATTGCATCATTACGATGCCTATTGTATAAGATGTAACGGCCTACCTTGTGGGCATGTATAAGAAAGGCGTGAGAAAACAATATGAGTTTAGTACCAATGGTCATAGAGCAGACAAACCGAGGAGAGCGTTCCTACGATATCTTTTCACGGTTGTTAAATGACCGTATCATAATGTTATCCGAAGAGGTAAACGATGTAACAGCGAGCCTTGTGGTGGCTCAGCTCCTTTATCTGGAAGGGCAGGACCCCGATAAGGACATCCACCTGTATATCAATAGCCCCGGCGGCTCTATCACTTCCGGAATGGCTATTTATGACACAATGCAGTACATCAAGTGTGATGTATCCACCATCTGTGTCGGTATGGCTGCATCAATGGGTGCGTTCTTGCTTTCCTCGGGTACGAAAGGCAAGCGTTTTGCACTGCCGAACAGTGAAATTATGATTCACCAGCCTTCCAGCGGCTTCCGCGGACAGGCAACTGACATAAAGATTCACGCGGATCGCATTATCAACATCAAGGCAAAGCTTAACAAGATGTTATCGGAACAGACCGGTCAGCCTCTTGAAGTGGTTGAGCGTGACACCGAGCGTGACAACTTTATGACTGCTGAGGAAGCGATGAAGTACGGCTTGGTTGACAAGGTTATTTCTTCCAGACTGTAGTATATTTAGCAAAAGCAAAGTCTTTTAGGCTTTGCTTTTGCATTACAATTTGGCCGGATTTCCGGCGTATCACAGCTGCTTCGTATGGGAATATGATGTGTATGCTAACGGGTGAGCGTTGCCCGCCCGCTGGGATACATCTGTGCCCTTTCTTCGAAACAGCGGAATTGGATGTGTGCGATATGGGCAAGGATGAAAGCAAATCCATAAGATGTTCGTTCTGCGGCAAACAGCAGAACGAGGTAGACCGTATTATTGCCGGTTCGGGTGTATATATTTGCAATGAATGCGTTGAGCTTTGTCAGAGTATTCTTACCGACAGCTCGCCGCTTTCAGGCTCGCGGCCCAGCAAACAAAAGAGCGAATATAACGTTACGGTGCCTACCCCCGAAGAACTCAAGCGTTTTTTGGACGAATATGTTGTGGGGCAGGATAAAGCAAAAACCACGCTGTCGGTTGCAGTATACAACCACTATAAACGCATCTTTTACCGCGGCAATAATGACGTTGAGCTGCAAAAGAGCAACGTCTTGCTGCTCGGACCTACCGGCGTAGGTAAAACGATGCTTGCACAGACGCTTGCAAAGATTTTGGATGTACCGTTTGCAATTGCGGATGCTACCACACTTACTGAGGCAGGTTATGTGGGAGAGGATGTCGAGAATATTCTCCTGCGGCTGATTCAAGCCGCTGACTACGATGTGGAACGGGCAGAGCGCGGAATTATTTATATCGATGAGCTTGATAAGATTACAAGAAAATCTGAAAACACCTCGATTACCCGTGATGTCAGCGGTGAAGGTGTACAGCAGGCGCTGCTGAAGATTCTTGAGGGAACCCTCTCAAATGTTCCCCCGCAAGGCGGCCGAAAGCACCCACAGCAGGAGTTTATACAGATTAATACGGCAAACATCCTATTTATCTGCGGCGGCGCGTTTGACGGCATTGATAAAATTATTGAAAAGCGTGTTGGGGTAGGCTCGCTTGGTTTTGGCGCACAGCTGAAAGAGAAACGCGAGGTAACCGCAGAAAAGCTGATGCAGCAGGCAACCCCGCATGACCTTGTAAAATACGGCCTGATTCCGGAGCTTGTTGGCCGACTTCCTGTTATTACGGTTCTTGAAAACCTTGACGAGGATATGCTGGTTACCATTCTGCGCGAACCCAAAAATGCTCTGATTAAGCAGTATGTAAAACTGTTTGAGATGGACGGCGTGAAGCTTGAGTTTGATGAACAGGCGCTTAGGGCGATTGCGCATCGTACCATAGAGCTTAAAACCGGTGCACGCGGGTTACGCTCTATTTTGGAGGATGTACTTTCAGATATCATGTTCGAGGTGCCCAGTGACACTACTATCGAAATGATACGCATTACCGAAGGGTGCATTTTAAACAGAGAACTGCCACAGTATACTCGCAACCCCGAAAAACGAGCATCTAATTTAATGCTTACCGCAAAACGACCTAAGCAGCCAAGAAAAAGTTCGGTAAGTTGACTTCTTTGTATTAGGGCAATGCTATTGGTAAAGTCAACACCAATAAGGTGTTGACTTTACATTTATTATAAGGACTTGTTTTGATACGGCAATCTATCTACCGCAAAAAAGCAGAGTGCTTGGCGTGAAGTGTTAATAATACTGATAAGAATTGTTTGTTACAATTTTGTTGAACTGATATGTGTTTTCTAATATAATGGGGTAAGAAGTGCATTCTGCACCCCGGCACAGCTAGTAAAATTGGAGGGAACCTTAATGGAACAAAAGGCAGCTGAAATAAGAACTGAAAGGCTCCCCATGCTGGCATTAAGAGGCTTAGTGGTATATCCAAATATGGTTTTACATTTTGATGTAGGCAGAAAGAAGTCGGTACTTGCGCTCAACGAAGCGATGGGCAGCAACCAACTGGTTTTTCTGGTTACACAAAAGGACATTCGCGAAGATGAACCAAAAGATTATGATCTTTACACCGTAGGTGTTGTCGCCGAGGTGCGGCAGATTTTAAAGATGCCGGGCGACAGTCTGCGTGTTTTGGTCGAAGGTCTTTATCGTGCGAAGCTTGTTGATATATTGCAGGAAGACCCCTTTTTGTCTGCTATGGTAGAGGAGCAGCCGCTCAAGACGTTGCGTACAAAAACACAAAAGGATATGGCTGAAGCGCTGATGCGCACGGTCAAGGATTTGTTTGAGGAATATGCTTACCTTACTCCGCAGATGCCAAAGGATTATATGCTTAACGTTATGGCAAGCGAGGACCCCGTTTACCTTTGTGAGTACATAGCAGGGAATCTTATGCTTAAAACAGGTGATAAGCAGCGCATTCTGGAAGAAAGCAGCCCTGTTAAGCGCCTGCAGCTATTGGTTGAGATTCTTGAGGATGAGAACAGTGTTTTGTCCATCGAAAGGGATCTTTACGAAAAGGTTAAGCAGCAGGTAGACAAGAACCAACGGGAGTATTTTCTGCGTGAGCAGATGAAAGTTATCTCCAGCGAGCTTGGTGATGGCGACAGCGTTCAAGACGAGGCAATGGAGTATTTTGAGCGCATCGACCGCTTAAAGCTTCCGCAAGAGGCCGCCGATAAGCTAAATAAAGAGACGGAACGGCTGTTTAAAATGCCGTACAACTCGCAGGAAGCCTCGGTTATCCGCACCTATTTGGATACCTGTCTCGATTTACCGTGGAACAAAGAAACCAAGGATAAGATTGATATTGCAAAAGCAAAACGAATCCTTGACCGCGACCATTATAACCTTGATAAGGTGAAGGAGCGCATACTGGAGCTGCTTGCCGTGCGTAAGCTTGCCCCGGATATTACAGGCCAGATCATCTGTCTGGTTGGCCCGCCTGGTGTGGGCAAAACGTCGATTGCACGCTCTGTTGCATCGGCGCTTGGTCGAAAGTACGCCCGTATCTCGCTTGGCGGTGTACGGGACGAATCGGATATTCGGGGGCACAGAAAAACCTATGTAGGTGCAATGCCCGGCCGTATTATTGATGCAATCAGCCGTGCTGGTTCGAAAAATGCTCTTATCCTGCTTGATGAGGTGGATAAACTCAGTCACGACTTCAGAGGCGATCCCGCGTCGGCGTTGCTTGAAGTGCTGGATTCGGAGCAAAACAAGGCATTCCGTGACCACTACATAGAGATTGCATTTGACATCAGCAACATACTGTTTATTACGACTGCCAACGATAGAAATTCTATTCCCGCACCGTTGCTCGACCGAATGGAACTTATTGAGCTTTCCAGCTACACACGGGAGGAAAAATTCCATATCGCGCGTAAGCACCTTGCTCCAAAACAGATTAAACGCGGCGGTTTATCAGCGAAGACGATAAAGATTGCGGACAGCGCCATCTATTCGGTGGTCGATTACTATACGCGCGAGGCGGGTGTGCGTAAGCTTGAGCGCACCATAGCATCGCTATGCAGAAAGGCAGCAAAGCGCATTGTAGAGGGCTCGCAAACCAAGGTTGTAATTACCGAGGCAAACATCGCCGAGTTTTTGGGCGCGCGCAAATTTCGCCCCGACGACATTCTTAAAAAGAATGAGGTTGGTGTTGTAACCGGCCTTGCATGGACCAGCGTCGGTGGTGAGATTATGATGATTGAAGTCAACGTGGTAAAGGGTACAGGCAAGATTCAGCTAACCGGCTCACTTGGTAATGTAATGAAGGAATCTGCGAACATTGCAGTGAGTTATATTCGCAGCAAAGCGGATAAACTAAAGATAGACGAAGATTTTTACAAGGAACGAGATATTCATATCCACGCGCCTGAAGGGGCGGTGCCAAAAGACGGCCCCTCCGCAGGTGTTACAATGGTCACGGCGCTCGTTTCGGCGTTAACCGGTATCCCTGTAAAACGTGAGGTTGCCATGACAGGTGAGATTACGCTGCGCGGCAGAGTGCTGCCGATTGGCGGGCTCAAGGAAAAAACAATGGCGGCCTACCGCGCCGGTGTAAAGACGGTAGTTATTCCGGAGGAGAACCGCGCGGACCTTGAGGAGATTGATGAGACGGTAAAACAGGCGCTAACCTTCGTGTTTGCCGAGGATATTGATACTGTTCTCAAAACCGCACTGCTGTTTTGCACCGATCAGGAAAGCGCCGATGTGCGCATGAAGGATACAATGTCTCACGGCGGTGTTGATTTGGCAACAAAGCTGCCGGGCAGTATCGATTCCACCATCATCCCGCAGTAGAATCTTTGTGTCGCGGGGCACTATCTGTCATTTTTGTCGGCAGTCACGTCAAACAGCGTGGCTGCCGTGCCATATCGGCGTATATTTGAGGTCCTATCTTTTAACGAGGTGCAGTACAGATGAATTTTAACAACGCGGTATTTGAAGCATCTTATGGGCTTTCTTCGCAGCTTCCGCACGATGCGGGGATGGAGATCGCCTTTTCGGGTCGTTCTAATGTAGGCAAGTCCTCGCTAATTAACAAGCTGCTGGGACGCAAATCACTTGCGAGGGTGAGTTCCATGCCGGGTAAGACAGCAACGATCAATTTCTATCGCATTACCGATGATGTTCGGCTTGTTGATCTGCCCGGGTATGGCTATGCAAAGGTCTCAAAGAGCGAAAAACGCCGCTGGCAGGAGCTGATAGGCTCGTATTTTTCACAAGGCAGAAATCTTGCATTGGTGGTACAGCTGATTGATATGCGTCATCCGCCCTCCGCGGATGATCAAAATATGATTGCGACACTAATCAAGCAAGAGATACCTTTTATCGTTGCGCTCACCAAGAGTGATAAGCTCTCTGTAAAGCAACGCAGTGAACGTATGGATGGCTTTCGCAGTGAGATTCCTTACGCAGATGAAATCACCATGATACCGTTTTCGTCTGTTACTGGCGAGGGGGTAGAGGCACTGCGTGAGATACTGGAGGATGTCACCGAGCCGGATGGGGATGAATAGAATGATACGACAGCCTATCGGCGCCGCTCGGTAAGGGGGCAATTATGTACTTGCCGGATTTTTCAGTCAACCAATATGGGCATCTAACCGTAGGCGGCGTAGATTGTGCTGCGCTCTGCGCACAGTATGGCTCGCCGCTTTATGTTGTGGATGAATACGCAATGAAGCGGCGCTGCCGTGATTTTGTGCGATATATAAACGAGTACTTTCCGGGTGGTCGTGTAGCTTATGCAAGCAAAGCATTCTGCTGTAAAGAGATTTGCCGCATTATAAGCTATGAAGGCCTACACCTTGACGTTGTCTCCGGCGGAGAACTTCACACTGCGTTGGCAGCAGATGTTCCGCCCGAGAGGATAATACTGCATGGGTACAACAAAACGATCGGTGAACTTTTAGATGCGCTGAAATATAATGTAGGCCGTATCGTTGTCGATTCGTTTGAGGAACTGGGTTTGCTTGCACAACTAGCGCAGGATAAAGGAGCGGTGCCAAATGTTTTACTGCGCATTACACCGGGAATCTTAGCAAAAACGCATCAAGCTGTCATGACAGGGGCAGAAGATTCAAAGTTTGGTTTTTCGATTACCGCCGGAGATGCAATGAGGGCGGTAACCGAGGCGCTGGCCAGTCCTTTTCTTAACCTGTGCGGTCTGCACAGTCATATCGGCTCCCAGATTACAGACATCCGCCCGTTTGCGCTTACGGCTCAGCGCATGGCCGAATTTTTGATGCAAATCAAGCATCATACAGGTAAAACACTTGCGGAGCTGAATCTTGGCGGAGGATACGCAATCGCGTATCATGATGACGATGATGTGCCGCAGCCGGAGGAGTACCTGAGCATGATGTCGCAAGCGCTGCGGGTAAAATGCACCGAGTATGGTCTTTCAATCCCCCAAGTTATCATAGAGCCCGGCCGGTCACTCGTAGGGCCGTGCGGCATAACATTATATACGGCAGGCTCTATCAAACAGATGAGCAATGGGAGAATTTATATCGCCATTGATGGCGGAATGACCGATAATCCCCGCTATGCGTTGTATCGGGCCCGTTATCGTGCTGTTGTTGCAAACCGGATAAATCAGCCCAAAAACCAGGCTGTAACGCTTGCAGGACGCAGCTGTGAAAGCGGCGATTTGATTGGGGAGGAGATGCCGCTTGGGCAGGTAACCGCGGGTGATATCATTGCGGTATTTTCCACCGGAGCGTATAACTTTTCGATGGCATCGAACTATAACCGCCTGCCTCGTCCTGCCGTTGTAATGGTTTCAGACGGCAATGCACGCCTTGTGGTTGCAAGGCAGCGCGTCGAGGATATGCTCTTGCTGGATATTTAATCTTTGAGTGTGATTTTAGGACCGTATTGTTGTTGTGGTTATGGATACGGGCTGTATTTACTTTCACGATTCAGTGTGCTACTATAAAGGTAAGAAGGACATGCCTTGTATCAAAGGCGTGCAACAGAAAGGCTTGGTTGTTACTATGAATAGTAAGCTTCAAGATCCCAGCATCCAATACCTGTTTGAAGCAATACTAAAATTGGAATCTTTGGAGGAGTGCTACAGCTTTTTTGAAGATTTATGTACCGTCCCTGAGCTTAAGGCGTTATCACAGCGCCTTCAAGTTGCAAAGATGCTCAGCGACAAACATGTATACAGCGATATTGTCAATGCAACCGGCGCGAGCACGGCAACCATCAGCAGGGTAAACCGCTCACTAAATTACGGCTGTGACGGATACAGCATCGTATTCAAAAGGCTGGAACAAGACGCCAAATGAGTGGGTATGGTATATTCGCAAGGTTCTATGATCGACTGACACAAAACGTAAACTACGAGCAGCGTGCTGCGTACTTTGACGAGCTTGTAAAAAAGTATGGCAACGGCCGGCGCCTTTTGCTGGACCTTGCCTGCGGCACCGGCAATCTCTCCGTTGCATTGGCTGAGCGCGGCTATGATGTAATTGGAGTGGATCGCTCATATGAGATGCTCAGCCGCGCAATCGAAAAGTCGCCTGAGCAGCTGGGAATTCAATATCTGTGCCAATCCATGCAAAACCTTGATCTATACGGTACGGTGGACGTGTGCATCTGTGCTTTGGATAGTGTAAACCATTTAACATCGCACAAGGCCTTGAGCCGGTGCTTTGAACGCGTTTCGCTGTTCCTTGACCCTGATGGGGTATTTATCTTTGATGCAAACACGCTGTATAAGCATGAGCATGTTTTGGCGGATAACACATTTGTATACGACTGTGATGATGTTTACTGTGTATGGCAAAACGCCTATCACCAGTCAAGCCGGACCACAACAATACGGCTTGACTTTTTTGAGCGCCTGAACCTGGGCACATATAATAGAGAGACGGAGCAGTTTGACGAACGCGCTTATTCTCTGCAGGAGTTCTCCGATATGCTTGGATCGGCAGGGCTTAAAATCGTTGCTTGTTATGGTGATGATACGCATCTTCCCGCAGCGGAGGATAGCCAGCGTATGATTTTTGTCGTAAAAAAAGAATAGCAAGGAAACAGATTTGAAAGGAAAATATACTGATGGGAAAGCTGATACGTGCAATATCCGCCGATGGCGGAGTTGTAGCCTATGCAATAGATAGCACCGATATTGCCGCGCGCGCAGAGCAGATTCACACGACCTCTGCCGTGGTAACCGCCGCCCTTGGCAGACTGCTCACCGCGGCCTCGATGATGGGTGCAATGCTCAAGGGTGAGAACAACTCGCTTACGCTGCGCTTGGCCGGAGACGGCCCGGCAGGCTCGGTCATTGCGGTTTCGGATAGCGATGGAAATGTGCGCGGTTATGCGACCAATCCGATTGTGGAGATTCCGCTCAATGCAAAGGGAAAGCTGGATGTTGCTGGGGCGGTTGGCACAAACGGCACACTGTTTGTTATAAAAGACCTGGGGCTAAAAGAGCCATATATCGGTCAGGTGCCGATTATCTCGGGAGAGATTGCCGAGGATATAACCGGCTACTACGCCTCCAGTGAACAGACCCCTACCGTTTGCGCGCTGGGTGTGCTGGTAAGCCCTGACCTGACCGTTCAATGCGCGGGCGGGTTTATTGTTCAGTTGTTGCCCGGTGCGGATGAAGCAAGTATTACCGCACTTGAGCACAACCTTGAGGGGCTTGATTCGGTAACCAAGATGCTTGCGCGCGGTATGACACCGACAGATATTTGTATACGGGTTTTGGATGGCTTTGAACCGCAGATTCTTGATTCCCGCGAGGTTGCATACAAGTGTAGCTGCAGCAAGCAGCGTTATGGTAAGGCGCTGGCCGCAATCGGGCGTGATGATCTCATTGAAATAATCGAGCAGGATAAGCAGGCAGAGGTAATCTGTCATTTCTGCAACAAAAAATACGAGTTTGGCGAGCAGGAGCTTACAAGCATCCTGGCGGGTGCGGTTGATGAATAAAAAACAAACAACGGAACTGTGTTCCAGTTCCGTTGTTTGCGATTACGCTTTACACCTTTTCGTTGTAAATGTAGCTTAGCACTTCATGAACACGAATCCATTCGTCATGATTGAGCGAATAGTAGCGCCACAGCCCAGATTTTCTGCAAACCACCAAATCCAGCTTTTGAAGAACCTTCATATGGTGGGAGAGGGTGGGCTGCGTGATGTCCAACTCGCTCAAGATATCGTTTGCACATTTTTCGCCATAGGATAGGATGTCAACTATCTTGAGCCTGTTGGGGTCAGACAGTGCCTTGAGTGTCGCTCCCAACACCTTGTAGGGCATAACTTTGGCCATCCTTTTTTATTCGATAACGATTTTACCCTTATTATACGCCTTTATACGCTAAAGTCAAGGATTGGACCGTTACATTGCGGCTTGCAGGCAATCAATGTAGCCCAGACGCATACGAGAGAATGCAATAAGTCGGGTAATTTACAGTTTTAGTTGTTGACAACATGCGTTTATTATAGTAGAATATAGTTCGTTGCCATGCACTAAAGCAACGTGGGAGCATAGCTCAGCTGGGAGAGCATCTGCCTTACAAGCAGAGGGTCACAGGTTCGAGCCCTGTTGTTCCCACCATGTGGCCTGGTAGTTCAGCTGGTTAGAACGCTAGCCTGTCACGCTAGAGGTCAGGGGTTCGAGTCCCCTTCAGGTCGCCACCAAGTGCTTCTGTAGCTCAGTCGGTAGAGCAGAGGACTGAAAATCCTCGTGTCGTTGGTTCGATTCCGACCGGAAGCACCATGGTTTGCGGGTTTAGCTCATTTGGTAGAGCGCCACCTTGCCAAGGTGGAGGTAGCGAGTTCGAACCTCGTAACCCGCTCCATCCGGTACCATAGCCAAGTGGTAAGGCAGAGGTCTGCAAAACCTCTATTCCCCGGTTCAAATCCGGGTGGTACCTCCAAAAGAGTCTCCCTGTAATAACAGGGAGACTCTTTGTTCATATAATCGCGCTTGATACCCGACGGCGTATCATATATAATTATCCATATAACCTCTAACACTGTATAGTATAAAAACTACATGTAAATTTACGAAATGCGGAAAGGTCTGAGCTTTAATGAACCGAAAATCAGATATACGACTGGCATTCTCCCTGATGGGCAGTATCCTTACGGCGGGGGTCATGAGTGTAATTGTATTGATTGTATTTTCAGCAGCGATGGAGAAAGCGCTTGGAGTCGCGCTCATTCAGGCAATCAATCTCCTGCTCTTATACTTCCTTATTTATATGCAGATGTGGCGTGTAGGGGAGAAGGACGTAAACTATTCGAACACCGGTCATATCACCTTCGACCGTTATTCCGGCTTGAAAATAGGGCTGTATGCCATGATAGTGCTACACCTTCCGCTTGTATTGCTGATTTCGGGCATGGTGCTTGAAAATCAGCTTCTTATTGCAATTTACCGTCTTGTGAATGCGATGTTTTATGGATTCCACAACCTTTTCATGCCTGTAATGGCACCTGACTTTACAGTTGTTCACGTGCTGCTTGCGCTGTTCCCACCGCTGTTTGTTCCGCTCTTTTCTTCGTTTGCTTACTATATGGGCCATAAGCGTCAATCTATTATGGGCAAGATCGTTTACAAGAAAAAGAAATAGAACATATTTTATATGTTGATTCGCATAACCTATGTTGGGGTGATGTGAATGTACAAAAGAAACTACCATCGTTACAGAACACTGCGAATTCGACAGGAGATTGTTGCGGTTTTAATTATTGCAGTCATCATCGTTATTATTATCTGTGTTGCCCTGCGTACCGGCAAAGCCATGCCAGCATTTGCAATACCCGATAGTGGCATCACCATCATTATCGACCCAGGGCATGGCGGTGTCGACGGCGGTGCGGTTGGCTATGATAAAGAAACGGTTGAGAAACACATAAATCTTGCAATCTCCCAAAAGCTTCGTGAGTTTTTGGTGGTGGGCGGGTATAACGTGATTATGACGCGTGAAGATGACCGCCTGATAAACGATGAGGGGTTAAACACGATTAAAAAGCAGAAGACCTCAGACCTGAAGAACAGGCTCAAGATTATAAAGGATCATCCCGAAGCGCTATTTATCAGCATCCATCAGAACAAGTTTACCAAGTCCAAATACAATGGAGCGCAGATCTTTTTTGGCCGAAAAAATACCGACAGTGAAATCTTGGCACAGTCTATTCAAAGCGCCTTTCGCACAATGCTTCAGCCGGATAACGCGCGCGAGGTCAAAAAAACCGGCAAGGAGATATATCTGCTCTATCATTCTGAGATACCGTCGGTGATGGTGGAATGCGGTTTTCTTTCAAATCCGGAGGAATGTGAGCTGCTTTTAACGGATGAGTATCAAAATCAGGTTGCGTTTACCATCTATGCAGGGCTTTCACAATACATAGAAAATTGCAAAACCGGCATGTCGGAAAATGGGTAGGGCCTTGTTTTTTGTGCGGTATCATGCGGCAAGGATATTAAAATTCTTTTGAAGGACGGCTGACAATGAAGGCGAAAAATATATTTGTTTGCAGCCAATGCGGTGCACAATCGCCACGCTGGTTGGGCAAATGTCCGAACTGCGAAGAGTGGAACACACTGATTGAGGAGATACCCACCAACCCCATGGCTTACGGAAAGGGCGGTGGGCGTAGCTCCTTATCCAGTACGGTTATTACGCCGGTTGCGGTGGATGAGGTTGTGGATGCCGATGAAATACGTTACCCGACCGACATTAAGGAGTTAAACCGTGTTTTGGGAGGCGGTATTGTTCGCGGCTCGTTGGTTCTGCTCGGCGGCGATCCGGGTATCGGAAAATCAACACTTTTGCTGCAGATTTGCGGCTATCTGGGGCAGGGGCTAAAGATTCTATATGTATCGGGAGAGGAGTCACAACGACAGATTAAGCTGCGGGCGCAGCGGTTGAATGTATCCTCACCAAACCTGTTTTTACTTGCGCATACCGATATTGAGAGCATAATTAACACGATTATGATACACAAGCCCGATATCGTGATGATTGACTCGATACAGACCATGACGCATAGCGCCATCTCGTCTGCAGCGGGGAGCGTCAGTCAGGTAAGGGAGTGCACACAATATCTGATGCGCTGCGCAAAGGCCGAGGAGATTGCCGTATTTATCGTCGGACATGTCAACAAAGACGGCGCGATTGCAGGGCCCAAGGTGCTGGAGCATATTGTGGATGCAGTTCTCTATTTTGAAGGAGAGCGCAACCTGCCATACCGTATTCTGCGTGCAGTAAAAAACCGCTATGGATCAACCAACGAGATTGGCGTATTTGAGATGACGGACAGCGGTCTGCGCGAGGTAGACAACCCATCGATGATGCTGCTTTCGGGCAGGCCGGTGGATGTTTCGGGCACCTGCATCGCGTGTGTGATGGAGGGCAGTCGGCCTATCCTCGCGGAGGTGCAGGCTTTAGTGGCAAAGACGGGGTTCGGCACCCCGCGCCGGATGTCTACCGGCTTTGATTATAACCGCATGTCATTGATTTTAGCGGTTCTGGAGAGGCGTGCGGGCTTTGTGTTCTCAAGCCTTGATACCTACGTCAATATTGTGGGAGGATTGCGCTTGGATGAACCCGCTGCCGATCTTGCGGTAGCGCTGGCGCTCGTTTCCGGGTTGACCGATTCTCCTATAGGAGAGGATGTCTTTGTTTTTGGGGAGCTTGGGCTTGCCGGCGAGGTGCGCGCAGTCACCAACGCCGAGGCGCGTGTAAACGAAGCGGCAAGGCTGGGCTTCTGCAAATGCATCATGCCAAAATCCTCCCTCGAAAAGCTTGCAAATCCACACAAGCACGGTATTGAGCTCTATGGTGTAACCTCTATTTCTCAGGCAATTGCTGCGACAAATAAGAAGTAAAGAACGCAAGAAAGGCAGGGGGAACCCTGCCTTTTTGACTATGTATTATTTTTCTTGTCACTTTTTGGTGCAGCCTCTTTTGGCTTACGGGGTTTAATGCCGGAAAGCGGGTTTTTTTGTGCCGCTGATTCAAGCTGCTCATTTGAGATATGAGTATATATCTCGGTCGTACCAAGGTTTGCATGGCCAAGCATCTCCTTGAGCATGCGGATGTCTACATGACCATGCTGGTACATCAGCGTTGCCGCTGTATGGCGCAGCTTGTGGGTGGAAAAGCCCTTATCATCTAAACCAATGGCGGCAAGTTGACGCTCAACAATCTGTTGTACACGCCGCCTGCTGATTCGCTGGCGGTTACGCGATACAAATAGGGCATTGGGGTTATCTCTTGCCACGATGCTGTTTGCACGCTTATACGCTTGATAAGCATCAATTGCAGCGATACAAGCATCGTTGAGGTAAACGATGCGCTCTTTGTTGCCCTTGCCAAGCAGCCGGAGCCTGTTATCCCGAATATCGGTATTGTTAATGCCAACAAGCTCGGAGAGGCGCATGCCACAGTTTAGCAGCAAGGTTAGAATACAGTAGTCACGCTCCCGCGTTTCGCTACGCTGCTCTTCAGTACTTGCTAGGAGCTCGATGCTGTTTTCAAGCGTTAGATATTTCGGGATCGACTTCTTGAGCGTAGGTACTTCAAGTTCACGCACGGGATTATCCTTTAACACACCAGCTTTGACGGTAAGGTAGCCAAAGAAGCCGCGCAGGGAAGAGACCTTACGCGAGCGTGCCGCAGCACTATTACTGCGCTCACTGGAAACAAAATGAAGAAATTCATAGGCATCCGATAGCGTCACAGTGCGTAATAAATCGGCCCCCACATCATTTATGGTAATTTCCTCAAACAGGGAGGAAGGGGAGACAAGGCCTTTTGAGCGCTTGAGAAAGCGTAAGAAGGTGCGCAAATCAATATAATAGCCCTCGGCGGTTTTTGGCGAACGCCCTTTAATTGTTTCCATATAAAACAGGTAATCGCGCAATAAAGTGGGGCAATCGAGCAATATATTCGGATTCATAAAAAACACTCCAGAGCAAAGACTTATAATACGTAAAATGTTAGCTGATAACTTAAGTATAGTATGGAATTACCTGCTTCGCAATATAAAATCACAAAGGAAACCGGATCCCAGTCAAACAGATCATCCACGCCGCTTCTAGTTATCTCAGATTCTTCTTTGATTATGGTTATATCTTTGCTTCATGTTGCACCAGCCTTTCTGGCAAGTGAGAGGGAAGGATTTGAGGATAACACAGAATAAAAGACTAACACCTAGGTCTTGTTTGTAAAATAAAAGTTGCAAAAAAAATGATAAACCGGTAAATTGGAATGCATGAGAAGATATGAATTGACAAATGAAGAATGGAACCGAATAAAAGACCTTCTGCCGCCTGAAAGAACAGGAAAAAAAGGCAGACCGCGGAAAGATAATCGTATCATGTTGAATGGTATGTTATGGATAGCTCGAAGTGGCTGCCAATGGCGCGAACTGCCCGAGTATTATGGTAAATGGCAAGGAGTATATACTCGGTTCCGCAAGTGGCGCGATGAAGGTATTTTAGAACAGATATTCCGTGCTTTGTCGGCTGATGAGGGGGAAGGGTTTGAGGGTGAGGACGATTGATTTTCTATGCTCCTAAATATTTACTAACAGTTGCACTAAATGAAAATTTAGTGCAGTTGGGGGCACAAATAAAAGTGGCGGAACCCTAGTGCCGCCATCTTTATAGTATCTCGCAATTATTCGGTCGTCGTAATGTCATCCGAGAAAACAGAATCATTTTTAACGCTGTCTTCGTCATTTTGATTTGCGGCATAATAAGGATCGATACAAAACTTTTTAATATACTGAAATGAATTATAACATATTATAAGTTGAATCAATGCCGGCACAATTAAAACAATCACAATGATAGAAATCGGAAAGAACAAAATTGTTGGAATAACAATCAATGCCAGGAAAAAAAGTGTGATGAAATTAGATTTAAGGCCTAAAATACTCAAGATGAGTGCGTTTTTAAACAAAAGAAAAAGTTTTAAATCAATGGTAACCATTAAAAGGTAGATGTAGAAGGATATAAACAAGAACAAAAGCGCAAGCAACATCGAGATGCCAAAAAGCGCAACAAACAGATAAGATGTACCGATATTCAAGTAATAAAATGAAGAGGAATAATATATGATAATCCCTGCAAGCGCCATAATCACACCGGTTATTGATGCCTGCTTCCAGTTCCCTTTTACGGTATCAATAAAATCAGAAAGCAAAAATGAATGCTGCTCCCTTGCGTAAGCGCGCATAATGTAAACAACGCCTGCTGTTGCCACGCCGATAATAGCCGCCGATGCAACACAGGCTATTATCGAGATTACCATGTTGAAAGCAGATGCAGTTCCCCATGAAATTAGCAGGACAAATGATAAAACCATTGGAATGAAAAACAACACATACAATAGGTTGACCTGCATGATCTTCCAAAACTTGCGAAATAGAATCTCCCAAAAAACAAAGAACCGTTTCTTCTCAGGCGCGTTTTTTGAAACACCTTTCCCCGGCTTTGAATAATTGCCAAACCCTAAAAAACCCATTACATAGCTCCTTCAATTGTTATAGAATTACGCCCGAGGATGACATCTGTTGTATACATCTTTAAATTTGTTTTTCATAATTTGCGCATATACCTGTGTAGACGAGATGTCGGCGTGCCCCAGCATTTCCTTTATGTCCTTAAGCTGTGCACCGTTTTCGAGCAGATGTGCTGCAAAGGAATGCCGCAGTGTGTGTGGCGTAATCTCCGTTTTTATGTTAGCCTTTTCAGCATATGTTTTTATTATCTTCCAAAAACCTTGCCTCGTCAACCGGCTTCCGTTTAAATTAATAAAAAGTGCATCAAAATCGTTATCTGGCACAATTGCAATGCGTACCCTATATATGTATTCACTAAGTGCCTTAAGCGCCTCGGGATAGATTGGAATGATGCGGCTTGCTTTGCCGTTGTGGCAGTTGAGGATGCCGACATGCAGGTTGACATCCTGAATGTTGAGCGATACCAGTTCCGAAACACGTATGCCGGTAGCGTATAACAGTTCAAACATCGCTTTATCTCGGCAGCCTTTGGGCTCGTTGATATTTGGGCTTTTCAGTAGCGCGTCAATCTCTTGAAACGATAGGATTGACGGCAGCTTTTTTTCAACTTTTTCAAGCTTAACGCTGCGCGCTGGGTTTGATGCAGCATGTCCGCACAGTACAAGATATTGAAAGAAGGAGCGCAACGAAGCAATGCTCCGCGTTATGGTTGCATTGCTCTTGCCCAGTGTTTTTAGATGATCTACATATACTTCGATGTTGGTGCTGGTAACACGCGACGGAAGATCAATGCCCTTCTGCGTGACAAACGCAAGAAAAGCATTGACGTCTCGCACATACGACTCCAGCGTATTTGCCGCAACATCCTTGCTGTTTACGAGATAATCCTTAAAACTGTTTACATACTGTGTCATTTTTCTCGTCCGTTCTGCCGCTGCGCCAAGCAAAAATTAGATCGCCGCCACCCATCGTGCACAGACTAATCGATAGGCCCAAGACGAACATATGTTTCTACGGGATGTATATTTATCAACCATTCATACACAAAAGACTAGTGTAGTGAGCCAAACAGTAAGCAGCAGGTGCCATCTATCAAAGCGCAAAGAAAGGTTAGTATGGTATAAATGACGTATTTTGTAAGGCAAGCCCCCGCCGCTTCCGGTATCGCGGTATCGGAGATTCCGTGCGAAAAGAGCGAATAATACACGCGCGCGAGTCGATATGAGCTGGTACAAGCAAGCACCAAAACAAACGAACTGATTACCGAAGATGGTATCTGATGCTGTAGTGCAAAAACAATGCCATCAGCACCCGCCGCCATGTAAAGGTAAGCGATTGATATCCCAAGGCTAAATCCGCGGGCGACCGCTGCTAGTAGTATTATGGGCGGTGCAATTGCACAAAACCCCAGAAACAACAGTGTCAGTAGTATTAAAAAATTTGCGGTAAAGGAAGATAAAAATGCCGGCAAGAACAACCGCTCGGCACGGTTTGCAATATACGAACCCATCAGCCCGTCCAACTCGTGCAAAACTCCTTCTCCGCCATCGCGTACAGCCAGAGAGCCGGCTAAAATACCAATGGAAAACAAAACAAAGATTGCATAAACAAGTCGGTTCTCTGCTAGAAAATGTGCCACATTCTTTATTTGGGCACGTCCCTTCCCTACCCGTGAAAAGGTTGTCCTTCTCATTGATACACCCCATTTCATGTTGCTATTCATAGCAATACTATTCAAAACGAGGTGGGTTTAGAAGGGTTCTATGCCTATCGACCGAGCTCATACGCGCGGTTAATGCAAGCTTGCATCGCGGCGCGCAGTGTTTGCTCAAAGCCGTTTTGTTTTAGTGAAGCTAATCCTTCGAGTGTTGTTCCGCCGGGAGATGAAACCATTCGAATCAATTCATCGGGCGTAAAACCGCTGTCCGTCAGCATTTTTGCACTGCCAATCAGCGTTTGGGCGAACAGATGCATGGCGGTATCGTAATCAATGCCCTTATCGTGTGAAAACTCTGCCACAACTTTGGCGAACAGGTAGATAAATGCAGGGCTGCTGCCGTTGACGGGGATAATCTCGGAAAGCTTATCGGCGGAGATCTCCTTGCTAATGCCTGATAATGCAAAGATTCGCTTCACAAACGTAAAGTCTTCGTCGGTCGTAGGAGCGATACGGGCAACGGCACTGGCACCTTCTCCGATCATCAATGGAGTGTTTGGCATAACCAGGACCAGACTACAATCAAACCCGAGCTGATCCTTTATATATTGTGCTCCAATACCTGCAGCGATGGAGACAAACACATTATGTTGACCCGCGCCGGCCTTTATCGAAGAAATCACTTCTCCAAAAGCCTGCGGTTTCACACATAAAAACACAAACTTGCAGCTTTCGGTCAGTTGTTTGGCACTTTGGGCAATTGTGATTCCCTTTGCGGCATATTCATCACATTTTCCCTTGTCAACATCAAAAACAGTAATACGCTGTGGGGCAATAATTTGCTTTAACAGCATACCTTTCAGGATGGCTGAAGCCATATTGCCAAGGCCAATGAAACCAACATCATAGTAAACTGCCAATTGCGTCACAACTCCCGATTTAAATGTAGAATATGTACGGAAAAAAGGGTATGTACTAAATATAATATATTTTAATCGTATATTCAACAGAAAACAGAATATTAATATAACTTTGTTGCTAATAACAAAAATTATGTAAAACTAATTATGTATAACATCCAATTTTATGTTGCTGTTATTATGTTAACCAGCACTTTTTCGCTTACAAAACGTATGCATAAACACAAAAAAGGTGTTTTGTGTGTTCATAAAACGCAATGATATGATATAATTTGTCTTCAAATTCTTGATGGGATATGCTGGTATGAAGTTTATAGCAAAGGAAGACCTGATAATCCGGCGATCATTCTCTCTGCCCTATGCCAACACCGAGATATGGTGTTGTGAGCTCAACTCCCTTTCTATGCACACCGATGTTGCGGCAGATAAATTCTTGAAGGAGCTGCCTGAAATGTACCGCCCGTCCACCCCTTCCGTTACCTTTATCAATCTATCCGAAACTTTAGTGTACAAAGAATTCGCCGAGCTTATGGTAACGCGGCTTATTCCGCTTGGCAGGCTGAAAAAGATTGCGTTTGTAGGGCTTACGTTAATGATGCGCTCCTACATTGCCTCTCTGTTCCGAAAGCACGACAGTTTATTTGCATACGGCTTTTTTTCCGACTTGGAGCAGGCAAAGGTTTGGCTTGTTAGTACGGGACGATAAGTAAAACCAATATTATAGCTTAAGCGCCGACCCTGGTCACAAAAGACCAATGTCGGCGCTTTATTCTGTCGGTGTTCTATTTGAATCGGGTAAAGGGGCTACTCGCAGTCCATATCAAGTAAGGCCGCCTTCATCATAATCGCACATTCCAGGCGTTTCTTTTCCAGCTCGCACGATACAAAATGTGGTTTTAGCAGATCACCGCAATACTGAACATTGTTTGCGTTACAGCCGCCGGAGCAATAGAACTTTGCCCAACATTTGCTGCATTCCTGCTTGCCGTAGATTGTTGCCTTTGCAAACATCTCTTTTCGCTGAACATCCAGTGTATCATCCAGTACGCTGCCCATACGCCAATCCTCCATCCCCACAAACTGATGGCAGGGATAGATGTCACCGTCTGGGGTAATTGCAACATATTCGTTGCCGCACCCGCATCCGCGCAGGCGCTTAATCGCACAAGGCCCCTGTTCCAGATCAATCATAAAGTGAAAGAAGTTGACCCCATCGCGGTTTTTACGCAGTTCAAGCAGGGTTTTTGCTAGCCTTTCATACTCTTCAAACACAGCCGGAAGCTCGGCCTGTGTAATTGCAAACTCGTTTGCCTCATTAGAAACAACCGGTTCCACCGAAATCTGTTCAAAGCCAAGGCGCTTGAGTTCCAATACATCCTCGGTAAAATCAAGGTTCTGCTTGGTAAAGGTGCCGCGTACATAGTATTGATTTTGCCCTCGCCGCTGCACCAGCCTTTGATACTTCGGAACAATTGTATCAAAGCTGCCGCTGCCGTCAACCCGTGTTCTCATGCGGTCGTTAATCTCTTTACGTCCGTCGATGGAAAGCACGATGTTCTCCATCTCGCGATTGAGATACTCAATCTTATCGTCAGACAGCAGCATACCGTTGGTTGTTGCTGTAAAGCGGAATTGCTTGCCATGCTCATCTTCCCTGCTGCGGGCGTAATCTACAATCTGTTTGACGACTTCAAAGTTCATCAGCGGTTCGCCGCCAAACAGGTCAACCTCAAGGTTTTTGCGGGTACCGGAATGAGCGATTAAAAAATCTATCGCTTTCTTGCCAATCTCCGCCGGCATCAACTTGCGCCCCTTGCCAAAATCTCCGGTGCTCGCAAAACAATATGCGCAGCGCAGATTACAGTCGTGCGCGATATGCAGGCACATCGCCTTAATGGGCGCATCGGACATCATATCCTGAAACTGCTCGTAATCGTCCGCAGAAAACAATACATCGTTTTCATACAGATGATACAGTTCGCTGTAGCTGTCTGATATCGCTTGTTTTTCGTATCTGCCCTGTAACGACGCAAGCACTGTGTCGGGACAGTCTTTTGTAAGCGGAGGCGATATATGGTCAAGTACTTCGTATGTAACATCATCCACGATATGCACCGCACCGCTATGCACATCCAACACAATGTTATAGCCGTTAAGTGCGTATTTATGGATTAAAGACTGCTTTATCATTAGGGATATCCTCCGTACTGAAAATGCAAGGTTTTAGGGTGCGCCGTTATGGCAAAAAGTAAGGGACAGAACATCTGTCCCTAGCAGCTTAACTGCCCTTTGTTCTGTTCATTTTTGGGGTACCGGTTATTTATTGTTTACGTTTTCGCATTTCTGATTCGCAACCGTGCAGGATGTTTTGCAGGCGGATTGACAGGATGCCTGACACTCGCCGCAGCCGCCCTTTGCGGTGCTCTTCTTCAAATTAGCGGTATTTAATGTTTTTACGTGCTTCATAGGTGTTTTTTCCCTCCCATCACTGATTCAATGCTTATTTTAGCATATAACACACCCTGATGCAATCGTTATTTTCGTTTTCTCACCATGTTTACGCCACTAACTCCGCCAACCGCAGCGGCACTCAACATTAAAAGCAGTTTTGCAAGTGCAAAAGCACCTACTCCGTTTCGTACAATGAGTATGCTGAGCAAAAACAGTACCAGATAGAGCGCTCCACCTGTCACCAAGCCAATCGTTAGCCCTTTCGCTTTGGTCAGCCTCGCGGCAAAGAATCCGCCCGCAAAGGAGGCGGCCGCGAGTGAAAAGACCGCCATAGGGGTAAGTAGATTTATCGGCACGTTTGTCGCTGCAAACATCACGGCAAATAACAGTGAAAATACGAGCAGGAGCAGCAACGCAAACGCCGTAGATACCACGCAAGGCTTTGTAAACGATATTCTTCTTTTATCCTCATGCTTTGCATTGACAGCTGCACTGCTCAAAACAAATCGACCTCCAAACAATCCTTTGTGCTAAAGGATATTCGAAGGCCGCCATGTTTATGACAAAAGTCAGATATGGTTGAACGTCATCACCATGAGTTAATCATAATCCATTACTGCAATTACTTAGTGGATGCGTCAACATCGTTGTGTATGGTTCTGTTGGTTTGAATTGCCCATCGCTCCACGCGGATCTTGCTGCGATCGGAGCCTGTCTCAATGACAACGGTATCTTCTCGGATGCTAACAACAAGACCAACAATGCCGCCCGCAGTAACAACCTCGTCGCCAACCTGCAGATTGGAACGCATCCTCTGAATCTCCTTCTCCTTCTTTTTCTGCGGCCTGATTAAGAAGAAGTAGAAAACAACAAAAATAAGAACAATTGGCCCAAACTGAATGAGCATTGCCAATGTAGAGTTTGTCGCACCTGCTTCAGCGCCGGCGTCGGCCGCGGCAGTCAATAAGAATAATCCGTTCATTTCTTTCCTCCAGCATGTTCGGTAGTAGTTTAATAATTTGCATGATAGCCTTTTAATTATACATATAAAATGTGGGCGGTGCAAGCGATTTGGTAAGAATACATAAAATGTTTACCATTACAGGCAAACACAGCTTACGGCGACATATTTCTTTTATCCAACACCGGCAGATATCTGTCGCAAAACTGTATAAACTCTTCCTTATCAATCGCTTCACGAATCCGTGTCATCAGCGTATTATAGAAATAAAGGTTGTGCATCACAGCAAGGCGCATGCCCAGCATCTCCCCCGCCTTAAACAGGTGCCTGAGGTACGCACGGGAGTGGCTGCGGCAGCATGGACAATCGCAATCATCCGAAACAGGGCGCTCATCACGCTGATACCTTGCATTGACGATATTGATGACGCCGTCAAACGTGAACAGATGTCCGTGACGCGCATTGCGGCTGGGCATCACACAATCAAACAGGTCTACCCCTCTGCTGACGGCCTCGATAATATTACAAGGCGTACCGACCCCCATAAGATACCGCGCCTTGCGGACGGGCATATATGGTTCCACCGCATCGATAATCCGGTACATTTCGGCAGCAGGTTCTCCAACTGCAAGGCCGCCGATGGCGTAGCCGTCAAGGTCAAGTTCCGCAATTCTTTGCATATGATTGATACGCAAATCCTCGTAGGTGCCACCCTGATTGATGCCAAACAACAGCTGATTTTGGTTGACGGTATCATGTAAAGCATTTAGCCTTTTCATTTCATCCCTGCAGCGAACCAGCCACCGGAAGGTGCGGTCGCAGGATGCAGAGACATATTCGTGGGGGGATGGGTTCTCGACACATTCGTCAAACGCCATGGCAATCGTCGAGCCAAGGTTTGACTGGATGCGCATGCTTTCCTCCGGCCCCATAAATATCTTCTGCCCGTCAACGTGAGAGCTGAAATACACGCCCTCTTCTTTTATTGTGCGAAGTTGAGCCAATGAAAACACCTGAAAGCCGCCGCTATCGGTGAGGATGGGGCCGTCCCAGCCGATAAACCGGTGTAGCCCGCCCATCTCACGAATCAATGTATCGGACGGCCGGACATGAAGGTGGTAGGTGTTGCATAGCTCCACCTGACAGTTTAGCTCCTTTAAATCAAGCGAGGATATCCCGCCTTTAATTGCTCCTGCCGTTGCAACGTTCATAAATGCGGGCGTTTGAACCGTGCCGTGTACGGTAGTCAATGTACCGCGCCGCGCTTTGCCGTCATTTTTTATTAGATTGAACATGTAAACCTCCACATAGCTGCTTTAGGTCGTTAATAGATAAACATTGCATCGCCAAAGCTGAAAAAGCGATACCGCTCGTTTACCGCTGTATTATAGGCGTGCATGGTGTTGTCGTAGCCCGCAAAAGCACTTACAAGCATAATAAGCGTGCTTTCCGGCAGATGAAAGTTTGTAATAAGTCCATCCAGCACTTTGAACTGATAGCCGGGATAGATAAAAATATCGGTGCTGCCCTCGCAAGCACAGATTTGGTTGTGGGATGCAAAGGCCGCCTCCAATGTGCGGCAGCTTGTCGTGCCCACGGCAATCACCCGCCCGCCCGCCTGCTTTGTACGGTTTATAAGGTCTGCAGTTTCAGGCGGTATCCTATAGTGCTCGCTGTGCATCCTGTGGTCAAGGATGTTGTCCTCTTTCACCGGACGAAACGTTCCAAGCCCGACATGAAGCGTGACAAACCCGATTTTAACGCCCATCTCTTTTAATCCACAAAGCAGTTCGGTAGTAAAATGCAGCCCTGCGGTAGGGGCTGCGGCGGATCCCAGCTCTTTGGAATATACCGTCTGGTAGCGCTCGTTATCCTTTAGCTTTTCTTTGATATACGGCGGCAGCGGCATCAGGCCGATACGCTCAAAAACGGCGTAAAGGCTGCCCTTGCACTCAAACTGCGCAAGGCGGTTGCCGTCTGGCAAAACTTCTATAATTTCGGCATGCAAAAGCCCGTCGCCAAAGGTAAACCGATGTCCCGGTCTGGCCCGTTTTCCCGGGCGCACGAGAATCTCCCACATTCTATCCGCCTTTTGCTCAAGCAGCAAAAACTCAATATCACCGCCCGTATCGTCTCGTTTGCCGTACAGCCGTGCGGGAATCACACGGGTGTCATTTAGAATCAGCGTATCTCCCCGGCGCAATAGCCCTTGAATATCGCAAAAATGCAGGTGCGAAATCGCACCCGATTTGCGGTCCAGTGTCAGCAACCGCGAAACGTCACGCGGCTCGATAGGAGTTTGTGCGATAAGCGGTTCGGGCAATTCGTACCAAAAATCGGATTTTCTCATATATAAATTCTCCTGTAAGGACGATTTTCACAAAACAAATTGACATATCGGCGCGCGAATGCTACTATGTCATTAATGAAATGGATAGAGGCGCAGGTTTAATGAGTAACCACATCGCAAGATTTGATCGGAATCGCTTGAGCGTGGGTGAAAGGTAAAGCTGCCGAAGGGTTGCAGTGCCGGTGACTGCTGCTCTGGTTGCATGGCCAAAGAGGAATGTGACTGTCATCATTATAGTAATGATGGAGAGCTATACGCTAATTTCACAATTTTAAACCATATTTGTGTTTTGGTCAATAGCCCCGTATTTATTATATTGATTGTCTATCCGGTTTTCATGCCGGATTTTTTGTTACCCTTTCGCGGCTCCGTAATTTCTAAAAAAGCGGCAAATTGAGCATTCCAACAAGCATAATACAATGAAACTATTTTAGTTCAAAGGAGAACGAAACCATGAAACAATATCAGGTCGGCATTATTGGAGCAACGGGTATGGTCGGTCAGCGATTCATCGCCCTGCTGGAAAATCACCCTTGGTTTAAAATTAAGCTGCTTGCGGCTTCGCCGCGTTCGGCGGGCAAAACCTACACCGATGCCGTAGGTGAGCGTTGGGCGATGAAAACCCCCATGCCGGAACAGGTTAAAAGCCTTATCGTTCTGGATGCGGCAGCCGATGTAGAGATAATTGCCTCGCAGGTGGATTTTGTATTCTGCGCGGTGGATATGAAAAAAGATGAGATAAAGGCTCTGGAAGAGATATACGCCAAGGCGGAATGCCCTGTAATCTCTAACAACTCTGCGCACCGCGGCACCCGCGACGTACCTATGATTATTCCGGAAATTAATGCTTCGCACATGGAGGTTATCGCCGCCCAGCGCAAACGGCTTGGCACCAAGCGCGGCTTTATTGCGGTAAAGAGCAACTGCTCACTGCAAAGCTACGTTCCCGCGCTCCATCCTCTCATGGAGTATGGAGTAAAGAATGTGCTCGCATGCACCTATCAGGCGATTTCCGGTGCGGGCAAGACGTTTGAAACTTGGCCGGAGATGGTGGATAACGTAATCCCATTCATCGGTGGTGAGGAAGAAAAAAGCGAACAGGAGCCGCTCAAAATCTGGGGCGAGTTGACCGGCGGCGAGATTGTTCCGGCATCTTCCCCCTCGATTACCACGCAGTGTATCCGTGTTCCAGCCTCAGACGGCCATCTTGCCGCGGTGTTTGTATCGTTTGAGAATAAACCTTCAATGGACGAAATCAAGAAAAAATGGGCTGAGTTTTCCGGTGAACCCCAGCGCCTTTCCCTACCCTCGGCCCCCAAGCAGTTCCTCCACTATTTTGAGGAAGACAACCGCCCCCAAACTCGCTTGGACCGCGACCTTGAAAACGCAATGGCCGTCTCGGTTGGCAGGCTGCGTCCCGATTCCCAGTACGACTACAAATTTGTCTGCCTTTCGCACAACACGGTCAGGGGCGCTGCCGGCGGCGGTGTTTTGATGGCAGAGTTGCTTGCGGCAAACGGTTATTTTGACTAATCCGTTTCCCCTTACACAATCCTTTTATATTGACAGGGAGGTTTTTTCAATGAAGAAGACGGTATTTACCGGTGCCGGCTGTGCAATTGTAACGCCGATGAGCACTGACGGCTCGATTGATTATACGCTGTTAAACAATCTGATTGATTTTCAAATTGAAAACGGTACCGATGCGATTATCATTGCCGGTACTACAGGCGAGGCGTCCACCTTTACCGATGCCGAACACATCAACATTCTTTACCACGCAGTAAAGGCAGTAGCAGGCCGCGTGCCTGTTGTTGCAGGTGCGGGCAGCAACGATACCGCGTATGCGGTAGCACTCTCAAAAGAGGCCAAAACAGCGGGGGCGGATGCCCTGCTGCATGTTACCCCGTACTACAACAAAACCTCGCAAAAGGGTCTTATCAAGCATTTTAACACCATCGCAGACTCTACCGACCTGCCGGTTATTCTATATAACGTACCGAGCAGAACAGGCATGAACATTAGCTTGAGCGCATATAAAGAGCTTGCAAAGCACCCTAACATTGTGGCAACCAAGGAGGCCAGCGGTAACATTTCGGCCATTGCCGCCCTTGCCGCGGAATGTGTCCTTGATATCTATTCGGGCAATGACGACCAGATCGTTCCCATCCTTGCCTTGGGTGGCAAGGGGGTTATCTCTGTGGTAAGCAACATTATGCCAAAAGAAACACACGACATCTGCCGCCTGTTCTTTGATGGGGATGTCGCCGCCAGCCGCAAACTGCAGTTTGAGCTTTTGACGTTGATTAACAACCTGTTTATTGATGTAAACCCCATCCCTGTAAAGGCTGCGCTGGAGCTGATGGGCTACCCGGTTGGCGACTGCCGTGCTCCGCTTGATACCCTCTCGACTGAGCACACGGCAATCCTTAAGCAGTCGATGGAGCACCATGGCCTGCTTCAAGCCGCACACAACAGCTGATATGGGAGGAACGGATGTGAAAACTAAGCTTATACTTTCGGGCAGTAATGGCGCGATGGGCAAGATAATTGCGGACCGCGTCGCCCTGCGAAGTGATTGCGATATTGTCGCGGGCATTGATATCAGCCCCGTCAAGTACACCGATTTTGAGGTTTATCCCACACCGGAGTCTGTGCCCTGCGCCGCGGATGTAATCATCGATTTCTCTCATCCGACTACGGTTATCCCCCTTCTTACCATGGCGCGGCAGAGACGTTTGCCTGTCGTGGTCTGTACAACAGGGCTTGCCCCCGAGCAGTTGGACGTAATGCATGAGGCAAGCAAAGAGATTCCCATATTCTATTCGGGCAATATGTCACTTGGTATCAATCTGATGATTGCGCTTGCTCAAAAAGCTGCCGCCATGCTTGGCGATGAATTTGATATCGAGATTATAGAAAAACACCACAACCGCAAGCTCGATGCCCCCAGCGGCACCGCTCTGATGATTGCAAACGCCGTGAATGAAACACTCGATAACCGCTGCAGGTTCGAGTATGACCGCCATGTTCGGCGGGAAAAGCGCCCAAAGAATGAGATTGGCATACACGCGGTGCGCGGCGGAACTATCGTAGGAGAGCATGAGATATTGTTTTCAGGCCCGGATGAAATTGTAACCATCTCGCATAGCGCACGGTCCCGCGATGTGTTTGCGACCGGCGCAATCAATGCGGCAATTTTCCTGCGTACCCAGCGGCCCGGTCTTTATGACATGGCCGATCTGCTTGCATAGGCTGCAAATGATATCGGCAGCCGGAAAGGATGGGAACTACTTATGAATGGCGTATCAAAGCTAACCGTTACCGAGGACGTTGCGCTGATTACCATTAACCGTGCACCCGCAAACGCCGCGCTGCTTGCCGACATTCTTTCGCAGTTTGCGGATGGCGGTGTGAACATTGATATGATTTCATATGCCGCACCACAGGGTGAATACACCGCTCTCTCCTTTTCCATTCTGGGCAGCGACCTGGTTCGGGCACTTGGCATCACTGCAAGGATTTCTGAAACCATGCCAATCACCCCACCGCTTGTAAGCAGCGGTAACTGTCAGCTGCAGTTGTTTGGCGCCGAGATGGAAACCATGCCCGGTGTTGCGGCACGCGCGATGCGTGCAATCGCTTCGGCAAGCGTCGATATCTCAATTATTACCACAAGCGCCGTGGATATTTCCATACTTGTTTCGGCGATGCATAAAGAGGATGCCGTTGCGGCACTTAAAGCCGAGTTTTTACTATGATATCCACTGAACAAACTGAATAGCAGACATTACGATAAGTTCGGGCAATTAACCTGCTGAAACAATCAAGTCCTAAAATACTGATTTTTAATCGAAACTCCGGTTTGCGTGTCCTGTGTATTCTCCCCGCACGATAATAGAAAATGGCTATGTGTATGGATTTGCATCTGCAACTGCCAGCACATAGCCATTTTCTATTCGGCAAGTTCCGCCCATTCATCTAGGTAACCGGAAAGATCCCTGCGGCACTGCTCTAACCGTTCACAGCACTCCTGCATCAGCTTGTAGTCGCTGTATACCGCCTCGCTTGCAATCTCCGTTTCCAGCTGCACAATCTCTTTCTCGCAGCAGCTTATTCTATCCTCCAGCTCACGTACACGCCGTTTGCGTTTTGCCTCTGCGCTCTTTTGCTCACGACTTTTATAGTAACTGTCATGCTTGCCAGAGGGCTGTGCGGCTGCAATGGATGGTGCTGCGGCATTCGCTTCTTTTTCCCGGGCAATCTCGGCCATGTAATGGTCAAAGTTTCCGTTATAAACCTTTACCCCGCTTGGGAAGAGTTCTACAATCTTGGTGGGCACGCGGTTAAGCAGATATCGGTCATGCGATACAAACAGCAACGTGCCCTCATATTCGAGCATCGCCTGCTCCAGATCCTCTTTCGCATGCAGGTCCAGATGATTGGTCGGCTCGTCAAGGATTAAAACATTGGTTTTAGTCATCATCAAGATTGCAAATGACAGTTTAGCGCGCTCCCCGCCGCTAAGAACGCTTACCTTCTTGTATACGTTCTCGCCGGTCAGCAATACCCTACCGAGCACCGAGCGTATCTCATACTCGGTACGGGTAGAAAAACGATCCCATAATTCATCCAATACGGTTTTATCGTAATTCAGGTTTGCGTTCTCCTGCTCGTAGTAACCGATGACCGCATTTTGCCCCCAACGGCAGCTGCCGCCCGATAACGGCAGCAATCCCTGCACCGCCTTGAGCAGTGAAGATTTACCCACGCCGTTCGCGCCGATTAAGGCGACACGTTCGCCGCGTTTGATGCTCAGGGTGAGGTTTTCAAACAACTGCTTTCTCGTATCTCCGCTCCCAACCGCAAGTGATACTTCTTCCAGTTCTATCAGGTCTTTATAGGGTGGACGCTCCGTTTCAAACCGAAGCGTCATATGTTTTTCATATATTGAAGGCTTATCCATTACCTCAATCTTTTCAAGGGTTTTCAGCCGCCCCTTCGCACTGTTTGAGGTAGATGCTCTCGCCATATTCCGATCAATATAATCCTGCAGCGATGCAATCTGTTTTTGCTGCTGCTCATACTCTTTCTGCAGCCTTATAAACCGCTCCTCTTTTAGCAGCAGGTATTTTGAGTAGCTGCCGGGGTAACTGGTCAGCGTACAGCGCTCAAGTTCCCAGATCTGCGAAACTACTTTGTCGAGGAAATACCGGTCATGTGATACCACGATTATGGCACCGCTGTAGGAGCACAGGTAATCCTCCAGCCACATAAGTGTTTTAAAGTCCAGATGATTGGTCGGCTCATCAAGAATGAGCAGTTCCGGCTCTTCAAGTAACAGCCGCGCCATGGCAAGACGGGTCTTTTCGCCGCCGCTCAGCGATGAAATCGGCGTATCAGGTGCTGTTTGTCCAAAGCCCATACCGTTTAGGATGCTCTTTATTTTAACCTCAATCAGATATCCATCGTTATGTTCAAATGCAGTTTGTTTTTTTGCATAATCGGCCGACAGCTGCGCCAGAAGGTCGCTGTCCTGCGCACATTGCGTTATTGCAGCTTCGAGTGCGCGCATCTCGTTTTGAAGGCTTAGCAGCGGGGCAAACACGCTGAGCATCTCATCATAAAGCGTGCTGCCGCGGTTAAGCCCGCTGTTTTGTTCCAAAAAGCCTATGGTAAGGCCGCTTGCGCGCACCACCGTGCCCGCATCCGGCTCCAGGCGATTGGTAATGATATTAAGAAGCGTAGATTTTCCTGCACCGTTTGCGCCAATCAGACCAATACGGTTTGACTTTTCAACCTTAACAGTTGCTGCGGCAATCACCTTTTTATCCAAAAAGCCCTTGTGCAGAGAGTTTATATGTATCAGCATATGTTGGTTGTTCCCCTTTGCCCATCCGTTACACTAAAACCAAGCGGTCAATTACATGCAAGCGGGAGAATCCCGCCGATATCGGTGAGAACATTCTCTGTTAAGCATATGTGCTTTACATCATGTTTGTTCATGAAATCGATCATTCTTTGCGCATCCGGATGTGTTTCAAGTATGCCTGTAAATGCGATGAGCCCCTGAGCCAGCATCCCGGAGCAGCCGCCGATAAACCCATATGGGTAGCCTTCCAGATGAATGTGTCCGGCGCGGATTTCAAGCACATCGATGCCCTCATCTCGGCAAAGTGCCGCAATCGACGGATCGGCGGTAATGAGTGCGTTTTCACTGATGATGCACACAGAGCATTTTGCATAGCCCTGCGGGCAAAAAATAGGCCTGATTTCATTATCATTACAGTGACGCAGTATCTCGGGCGATGTGGCTTTGCCACAGATCAGGCGGTTTCCTATGCGCGCCGCGTTGAGCGTGCAATCGAACGGATATGTAGCCCCTAAGGGCCGATTAAGTGCAGCTATGGTAAAGCCCAGTCCTTCAAGCTCACTTATCTCCGGAGCTTGCGCCGTGTTTACCACAATCGCATCTCCTCCCAGATGATGGATCAGCATATCTGCATGAAACTGAACGGGAGCAGCCAGCGTATTACACGCAGACAACGCTATGCAGTGTATGTCCATCCGATTGAGTGCCGCGAGAATTGATTGATATGCCCTTCCCACCGCCGTAAGGCTTACCTTTGATTGCGGCAGATTCGGCGCGTGAATATAGTCCATTAACAGCCTTGCCTCCTTGCTGTACCCTATTCGTTCCGCAGCGCATCCACCGGATGCAGCTTAGACGCCTTGGAGGCGGGATAAACACCGAAGATTGTGCCGCTTATGACCGAAAAGGTGATGCACAAAAGCAGCAACTGGGTATTGATTACTGGCATAATCCCCATAATGCCAAACCCCGCAAATGAAAGGATTACCCCGACAATGCACCCAATCAAGCTGCCAAGTAATGAGATTGTAAACGCCTCAAGTAAGAACTCACTGAGGATTACAATGTTGCGCGCACCGATGGCCTTTTTAATCCCAATCTCCCGCGTTCTTTCATTCACCGAAACGAGCATCACCGTCATAATTGACAAGCCCGCAACAATCAGCGAGATGGCAGCTATCGCGGATAGCACGTAGGAGATAATGTTGAGCAGATTATTTAGCTTATCCTTTTGCTGCGCGATATTCTGTGTTTTGTATATCTTACCGTAGCCGTTGGTCTGCTCTAAGCGGCGCACAACCTCAAGGCCTACAGTTTCAAGGCTTGCACCGTCCTTTGCCTGTATCGCAATTTGGTCAAAATAGCCCCGTCCCGCAGCCTTTTGCATTGCGGTATACGGAATATACACAAAGGTTGGAATATAACCGCTCAGCATAGATTGTAGCATATTGCCGCCCGAATTTACAACCCCGATAATGGTGAAGTCTTCATCAAACCCTCCAAGCCTCAGACGGACGGTCTTTCCCACAATATTAGAACGCTTGTAGGTTTGCTCAGCAAAGTTTCTATCCACGAGGCATACGTTCTCCCCTGCACTGACATCCGATTTGCCCAGCAGCCTGCCGTGCAGTACTTCAAGAGAGAATATCTGGCGCGCGCCGGCATCAATGCCCCATACCGCGCTGTTGAGCACCAGATTCTTGGTATATGCATTGGTGTATTCAAGCATTACAGGGATTGCGTCTCTTACATTTTCTGACGCCTTTACAACCGCAAGATCATCCAGGCACAAAGTAGCATCGGTGATGCGCTTGTCTGTTTCAACGGTAAGGCCGCTGATGCCGAGGGAATCCAATTCACTGTTGATGGCTGATTTGCCCATATCTGAGATTGCACCGATGATGATAACAGAGCACACGCCTATTGCAATACCAATGATGGTAAGGATGGTACGAAATCTATTGCAAAACAAATTTTTAATGGCATACATCAAATAGTCGCTCACGGCGATGCATCCTCCTCATCGGCCGGTTGCCAGGCGTACCAGCCGGTCGTCACCCTCAATTATATCGGGGTTTGTAACCACAAGCTCATTTTCAAGTAATCCGCCGATGATCTCGGCACCGTACAGCAGTTCATCACCCGTGCGGATGACGCGTTTGCAAGCCCTGCCGCTTGAATATACATAGACATATTCATTTTGGTCATCGTCTTGGCGTATGACCTCATACGGCAAAATAAATGCTTCGCGAGCGGCTCCGACAATAATCCTTGCCTTCGCGGTGTAGCCGGGCTTTAACAGCCGGTCGGGATTGAGTATCTTCAGTACAACGTCCACCGTGGCATCGGTGCCGGTTGCAAGTGCCATTTTTTTGGCCGTCGGATAGATCTTCGTCACCACACAGTTGTACCTGGCCCCGTTGTTTGCAATTACAGATAGTGTGGCGTTCTGCCCTTCCTCGATCTTTGATATATTTGTTTCGGTTACCGAAACACGCGCGACAAGGTTACGGGTCTGTGCAATCGAAACAATCGGTAAGAGTGCGGTTGTCAGCTCGTTTTCACAGGCATTCACGACCGTTACCACACCGCTTTCGGGGGCCTTGATGATATCAGGAATCGAAGCGATGGTATTCTTGTTCTGTTCATAAAAATCGATGATTGAGGTTCCGCCGGAGTTTACAAAGCTGCTGAGGATATCAGGGGGAATTGCCGACAAGCTCCCGCCCATAATGGCAGAAACTGCAGCGGCGGAATCCAGATTGGAGTAGGCGGCAAGTGTAGCGTTCTTATCCACTACCGCCAGACGTTCGCCTTTATTGACATAGTCGCCGATATCAACCTCAATGCGCGACAGTATAACCGGCACCTCAAGCACGATATCATTTTTCTGCTCCTGCTCAATTGAGCCGGAGCAGTTTAGGTATTGATTATAGGTTGTCTGTGTCAGTTTGGTTAACCCGACTTCTGGAATGGTGGCAAGCAATATATCCGGAACAAAAATAGTTGCGATTAAAATCAGTATTCCAAATAGCAAAAGTGCCACCCTTAGCTTCATATCCGTCACCCATTCCGTCGAAACAACGACAATTATATTAACTACGCTAAAGTTATATTTAGCGTTATATGTATTCTTGGCAAGCCATATCTGATTTTTATATCTGTATGCCCCTGCTCGACTATACTATTTTGGGTTGAAAAACTCTGTTTTATTTATTAAGGATGTATTAAATTTAAGCCATACACAAAACGGGAGCCCTACCCCAAAAATTTCCTTGGGCAGGGCTCCTGTAAAGCTTTTCGTACGTGGCACTGTACGATGCTGTAAAGTTACTCAAAGTTTGGCGATTGCGGGTTTCCGTTATCAAAGGTATAGCCGCTTGTTACAATAGCAGGCGTACCGCTTAAGATGAGAGAAGCTGTTTTGCCAATCAGCTCTGCCGCCTCAACTGCCGAATTGTCGAACAGTTCTTCAAAGCTCTCGGTTCGTATCATCTCGGGTTGCAACAGGTTTGCCCACGGGCGATGATCGTCATTCATGACCGTGATGTCATAGCCACAGACACGCAGCATATGAAAGACTAAACCCCTTTTGAAAAGGATAAGGTCGGCGGCCTTGGCAATAAAGCGCCGCCCTCCTCTATCAATAATATAGCGGAAGTATCGCCTTGCGCCCTGAAAGCATTTTATAAGCTCTTGCGGTTGTGTGGAGATATCGTACACATGGGTCAGCAGGTACGAAAACAGGCCGCAGATGGGCAGGCAAACGGAATCGTCGTGCATTACAGCGTCCGGCATCCGGAACTGACGCGGCGATATCCCCAGCCTGCGTTCGGCCAGTGCACTGTCGATATCACTTTCGACCTTGTGGTGAACCGAATAAAGGCGCGGGTTATTTATCTCCCGCTTACTTTGCTCAAAAAACACATAGGGATGACAGTTTTTATCTAGTACATAATGACAGCAAAAGCCCAAAATGTAGGAGTACACAACCCTAAAATCACAGGTATCCTTTATTTCTACCGCGTATTGCTGCAACGCCATAAAAAGACGGTCAACGTTTTGATGGTGCATCATTCTGCCGCAGTGTGGGAGTTTTTTATTGCCGGCAAGGGTAGCAAAGAACAAAAGATCGGGCCCCTGCAATCCCCATTCATATGCCAGACGATTCAGCGGGTAGCCGCAAACTGAGGCGCCGCTGGTTGTTTGTTCAGATATACCGCCGGCCAGCACGCGTTCCCCAAATATGCTGTGCGTGATATGAGCGGGCATACTACTGCCTCCTTTTGTCTGATATTAGAATGGAATACTGCGGTCGCTATTCGGCCCGTACCCTACCCTGTTTGAGTAGTTTGTCCAATGATTTTAAGACCGCAAACATAATAGCAACCTCGATAGGCAATAAAATGGCATTTTTAAGCAGTCTGGTTGGCAGCATGGCAATAATGGGTGTTCCGAACAGGATTTTAAGCCAGACGGAGTTGAGCCCAATCTGCACGAACAGTGAGATGGTCAGTTTGGCGAGCAGTACGCGAACCAGCGTAATCCGCTGCTTGTACAAAAACATACCGTAAATAAAACCGGATAGAAACCCGCTGATCGTAAAGCCTATAAAATATGGACCGGTAGGGTTAATAGCATAGCCGATTACATCCGCGGCAACCCCCACCATACCGCCAACGACAGGGCCGTACAACGCACCGACAATAGAGATTGGTATGAATCCAAAGGTGATTTTTAGAAACTCGACAGGCTTTAAGGTAAAGAAGCTCAGTACCGTGATGATTGCCGTCATCATTGCCGAGATGGTAATGGTTGTAACACTCTTTAGATTCTTCGCGGAACTAACAATGGTTTCGAGAAAACGTTTCAAATAAAAAACCTCCTAAAACATAGCAAAAGTAAAGATTCGCTACATATAGGAGGTCTGATATGCAATAGCCTCATGCTAAATGTAGCAGCGGGATGCGAAATCTGTACCGCAAGATAAACTTTTCGTCCACCGGCAACTCCCCGTCCGAATGGCACTTCACGCACAGATTCCTACTCTGCTATAAATCTTTCTGGTAAATACTATAACATACTTATACCGCTTTTTCAACGTTAGCTTACTGTGTTGTCGGCAGCTGTGGTGCCGTTATACCAGCAACGCCTTGTGGTAGACCTTTTTACCCTTTTTAATGATAATCTCGCCATCGGTAAAATCGGCTTTTTTTACTGCAGCGGTAATGTCGGCGACTTTTTTCCCGTTAAGCGAAATGCCGCCCTGCAAAACGAGGCGTCTTGCCTCACCTTTTGAGGGTGCAAGCCCTGTTTTGGTCAGCAGGTCAAGGACTAAAATCGTATCATCTTCAAAATCTTCATCGGTGAGGGTTGTGGATGGCATATTCTCATCGTTACCACCCGATGCAAATAGTGCGTGCGCGGCACTCAATGCCTTTTGTGCTTCGTCTTCGCCATGTACCAGCTTAGTCAGTTCATATGCAAGCCGTTCCTTTGCCTGGTTGAGTTCGCTGCCCTGCCAGTTCTCCATCTCGCGAATTTCCTCGATGGGAACAAAGGTAATAAGCTTTAAGCAGTTGATTACATCCCCGTCCGCAACGTTGCGCCAATACTGGAAAAACTCGTAAGGGGGTGTCTTTTCCGGATCAAGCCAGACGGCGCCCTTCTCGGTTTTGCCCATTTTTTTGCCTTCCTTGGTGGTAAGGAGCGTAAACGTCATGCCATAGACATCCTTTGCATCGCAGCGTCGCACAAGATCGACACCGCTGATGATGTTCGACCATTGGTCATCGCCGCCAAGCTCCATCTTGCAGTCGTAATCGCGGCTGAGCTTTAAAAAGTCATAGCTTTGCATCAACATGTAGTTAAACTCAATAAACGTAAGTCCTTTTTCCAAGCGGGATTTAAAGCATTCTGCGGTAAGCATACGATTTACCGAGAAATGCACACCAATCTCGCGCAGAAAATCGATGTAGTTTAGCTTTTTAAGCCAATCACCGTTTTTAACAATAATTGCCTTGCCCTGCGAAAAATCGATAAACTTGCTCATCTGCCGTCTAAAGCATTCAGCGTTGTGCTCAATTTCCTCGGGGGACAACATTTTTCGCATATCGGTTTTACCGGACGGGTCGCCTACCAAAGTCGTACCGGTACCCAACAAAACGATGGGGCGGTGCCCCGCGCGTTGCATGTGCGACATAACCATCAACTGCAGAAAATGCCCGACATGCAGGCTGTCTGCGGTTGCGTCGAAACCGATATAAAACGAAATCTTTTCTTTCTCCAGCAGCTCCTTAATCTCGTTTTCATGCGTCATCTGCGCAATCAGGCCGCGTTCTTGTAGTTCGTTAAATACACTCATTTTTGCTTCCTCCTGCAATATTATAGTTCGATACTATTTATGTTTTAATAAGACAGCATCGTATCTGGTCTGCCGTATACGCGAAAAACCCTCTGCACAAGAAAAATTCTTGTGCAGAGGGCGTATAAAACGCTGTACCACCTCTGTTTATCGAGCACCTCACGGCAATCGACCTTAATGGGTACCAACATACCCACTCGCTGTAACGTGCGAACACGGCGCGTACCTAGCGGTTTATAAAAATCCGTTCGGCAAGGCTGCTCAAGGGTGTATTCACACGATGCTACACGCCCCCTTACACCAAGCCGGAGGTTCTCTGTGCTGTAGTGCAATCGTACTACTATCCCTATCACTGCATTTGCTTGACTGAATTATAGTACATGACACTTCGGTTTGTCAAGCGTGAGAATATTTAATGCCCTGCAAGCTTAAGCATCTCATCGGCACCCGAAAGGGTTAATTCCGTAACAGTATCGCCGCCCATGATACGCGCAAGCTCGCATTTGCGCTCATCGCGTGAAAGCGCATTGACTTTTGTGAAGGTTTTACCGTCATGCACCTGTTTTTCGATGAGCATGTGGTGGTCTCCGAGCGCCGCTATCTGCGCAAGATGAGTAACGCAAATCACCTGCCGCCCGTTTGCAATCTCCTTAAGCTTCAGCCCAATTTTCTGCGCAGCCCTGCCGCTGACACCGGTGTCGATCTCGTCAAAGATCATGGTGTCCACTTCGTCCGAGCCTGCAAGTACGGTTTTTATTGCAAGCATAATACGCGAAAGTTCGCCGCCCGACGCAATCTTTGAAATTGGCTTTGGCGGTTCACCGGGGTTGGTGGAGATTAAAAACTGAATGCTGTCGATACCGGAGGCACGAAGGTCCACTTTATCGTTTTGCACGGTAAATTCAACGTTTGGCATATCAAGAAACCAAAGTTCATCCTTCACCCTGCGCGAAAACTCGGCAGAAACCTCATCGCGGCGTAGCGACAGCTGTTCGGCGGCATCGGTCGCTGCTTTTAGCGTGTGCTCTCTTTGCACGGTCAGCTTTTGTATCAGCCCGTCCGAAAGCTCAATCTCTGCAAGCTCCTGCTGCGCGTTTTCCAAGAACCTCAGTATCTCTTCGGTGCTGCTGCCGTACTTCTTTTTTAAGCGATAGATAAGGTCGAGCCGATGTTCTATCTTATCCAGATTACGGGGGTCATATTCGAACTCATCGAGCATCAGGCGAAGATCGTGCGCAAACTCCTCAAGTTCAATCGATATCTCATCAATGCGCCGGCCGGTATCGGCTACCTCCTCGCACACCGGTGAAATGTCAACAAGCGCCCGACCCGCCTCGCCAATCAAGCGAGAGGCACCTTCCGCACCGTCACCGCCCGCAAGCGACTCGTAAGCGATACCCAATGCCTCAATAATGCGCGATGCGTTGTTGATGCGTTTGCGTTCGGCGAGCAAGTTCTCTTCTTCCCCGGGTTCCAGTGCCGCTTCCTCAATCTCGCCAATCTGGTAGGTGAGCAGATCAATGCGCCGTGCCTTATCCGATTCATCAGTCGATATCGATTGCAGGCGTCTTTCAATCTCGCGGAGTTGTATGTAGTGTGTAGTGTATTGCTCTAGCAGAGGATGCAGATTACCAAATGCATCGATAAAGCGCGTGTGTTTATCAGTATCAAGCAGTGACCGGCTGTCGTGCTGCCCGTGGATATCTATCAGTTGTTCACCCAACTCCCGCAGCATGGATACGGTGGCGGGCTTTGCGTAGATGCGGCAGTTTGCCCTGCCGTCCGTGGTTACCTCACGAGAGATAAGAAGTGAACCGTCCTCATCAGGTTCATAGCCAAGCGAAATAAGCTTGGCGCGCACCGAATCCGAGATATCGGTAAACAGCGCTGTAACGCTTGCCTTTGTGGCACCGGTGCGAATCAGATCGCGCGAGGTGCGTTCCCCCAGCACTGCATTAATGGCATCAATTAAAATGGACTTACCGGCACCTGTTTCGCCCGTAAAGATATTAAACCCCTTTTCAAATTGAATAGAGGCCGCTTCGATAATGGCAATGTTGTCAATATACAGTTCTGAAAGCATGGTTCTCACCTGCCGTATGGTTTAGGTTTTGTATGCTGCCCTAAAAACATGGAGATTAGTTTATTGTTTTGTTTGCTTGGATAGTTCCTTTTTTAGCTGTGCGGCAATCTCCTCAGAGCGGGTAAGGATAAATATCGTGTCGTCTCCTGCAATCGTTCCGACTACGCCCTGCCAATCCAGCGAGTCAAACGCGGCACACGCGGCATTTGCCATGCCGGTATAGCATTTTGCACACACAATATTGCACGCGTAATCAATACTGATAACAGACTTGATGAACAGGTTGTGGAAATTGTACTCAATTTCAAGGTCTTTTTCGCGCATCGTTGCGGCATAACGGTAGCTGCCGTTATCCCCCATCGATTTGACTAGCTTAAGCTCTTTGATGTCCCGCGAAACGGTCGCCTGTGTAACATTAAAACCGTCCGCACGCAACAGGACAAGCAGCTCCTCCTGTGTGGTAATAGGGGTTTCTGAAAGCAACTCTAATATTTTTGCATGGCGTTTCGTTTTCATCGCTGCACATCCCTTCTGTGATTTTTATCGGCTAATCCAAGAGTATAGTTAGCCGCGAAGCATAATTTTCTCTATAAACACATTAAAAAAGCTTTTATCCTCCAAACGGATGAACCGTACCGCAATCTCAGAGCGCCTGATTATTATAACATCGTCCGGCATCACAGATATTGCAGGCTCGCCGTCTATAACCAAATCAACATCAAAACAATCATTTTTGCAGCAGCTGCGCACCGATATGATATCGTTTGGCGCAAACAGCATGGTTCTGGATAACAGTGAATGCGGGCAGATTGGCGTCATAACAATCGATTCGACACAGGGCGAAATCACAGGTCCGCCCGCCGACATGCTGTATGCCGTAGAGCCGGTTGGCGTTGCAAGGATAATGCCGTCGGCACGGTAGCTGTTGACTAAAACATCGTTACAGTACAGCTTAAGATCAATGATATTAGAGTTGCTCCCCTTTGAGATGACCGCATCGTTTAACGCGTGGAAATGTTGCGCGCTGCCGTCCTTTGATTGCTTGATAATCTCAAGCATCATGCGGTTTTCAACCCCGTAATCTTTGGTGGAAATCCGGCTTAACAGTGAAAGCTCGGCGGGCTCCAGCATTGCCATAAAGCCCAGCCTGCCAACATTGATGCCCACGATAGGCTTTGCGTGAAAGGCGGCCTGCTTGGCAGCATGCAGCAACGTTCCGTCACCGCCGACTGTAATAACATAGTCACAATCAGAAATCAGTCTGTCAAAGGGCGCAAAGTATGCGGATATATCTGTAAAGTAGTTGTGGTTTACATCCTCTAAACAAGGCTTAATGCCATGTTCCTTGAGTACCCTACACACATCGCGTGTACAGGATAATCCGTTTTTCTTATCAAGGTTTGGTATTACAAACGCCCTCATATGCGCTCCTTTCCGGCTGACGGGTGACGGACATTTAAGCGTCAAGCTCGCTATGCGAACGATGTACCAATTGCTCTAAATCTATAGGGGGTACAAGCTTGCTGTCACTCGATTTCTTTAAATGAAAAAGATACTCGATATTCCCCTCCGGTCCTTTAATGGGGGAAAAATCAGCATTCAGGAGTGAAAGGCCGTTTTCAGCCGCAAAACTGGAAATCTTGTGCACGACCTCAAGATGAATCTCCGGCTCTCTGACCACACCTTTTTTGCCAACCTTACCCCTGCCCGCTTCAAACTGAGGCTTGACAAGGCATACAATCTCGCCCTCCCCGCAAAGCAGCCGGTGCACAACGGGCAGAACAAGCGTAAGCGAGATAAAGGAGACGTCAATACTTGCAAACGAGATGTCGTCTGCAATCTTCTCGCGGGTTAGGTATCGGATGTTGGTTCGTTCAAGATTAACAACGCGTTCATCCGTGCGCAGCTTCCATGCAAGCTGACCGTAACCGACATCAACCGCATATACCTTTACTGCTCCGTTTTGCAGCATGCAATCCGAAAAACCACCCGTGGAAGCGCCGATATCCATACAAATACGTCCGTTAAGGCGTATATCAAACGCCGCCATGGCCTTTTCCAGTTTAAGCCCCCCGCGGCTGACATACTTAATATCGGAGCCCGCCACGCGGATGACGCTGTTGCTGTCTATGGTATCACCCGGCTTTATAGCCTTTTGCTCGCCTACAAATACAACGCCCGTCATAATCAGGGCCTTCGCGCGCTCTCGGCTTGCGGCAAACCCGCGTTCTACCAGTAAAGAATCCAACCGAAGTTTACTCACCGCATGTTCTCCTGTGTAATAAAATCAGCAACACTTTTTGCATCTAAGCCGAGTATTTTCAGTTGCGACGTAACGCTTGCCTGAGCAACAAAACAATCCGCCACGGCGCGGATTGCATAGCATCCGTGAAATCCGCTCTGTGCAAGGCGTGTATGCAAATGCTCGGCAGCCGAACCATTTTGAATTCCTTCCTCAACAAACAAGACGCGGTCATACTGCATGGCGATGTCAATACAGTCCTCAGGGATGGGGTGAACCTGTGTAAGTTTAAGGATATCATAGCAAACATCGGTATGCGATCTGGCACCCAAGGTTTGTTCGAACTGTCTGCCATACGTTACTACAAGCGCCCGTGCGCTGCCTCGCTTATCCTTGTGTAAAGAATACGTAAGACTTGGGGTATATCCTTCTGTAGCTACACTTTCGCTGCCGCGGGGATAACGTACGGCAACAACGCCTTTTGTGTGATACAGCGCTTCATGGAGCGCCTGTCTTAACTCGTCATACGAAAACGGAGAGTAAACGGTAACGCCCGGGATTGAGGATAAAAACGAAACGTCAAATAAACCCTGATGCGTTTCGCCGTCGTCACCTACAAGTCCCGCACGGTCTACGGCAAGAACAATGTGCGTGCCTTCAATTGCGGCATCGTGCAACACCATATCGTAAGCGCGCTGCAAAAAGGTGGAGTACACGGCAAATACGGGAATCATACCGCCAGCGGCAAGGCCCGCGCTGAATGTGACGCCGTGTCCCTCTGCAATCCCTACATCGAAAAAACGTTCAGGAAAGCTCTTGTAAAAATGATGCAGGCCGGTTGCATACTTCATCGCTGCCGAAATCGTACAAATGCGGTCGTCCGAAGCGCCAAGCTCGGTTAGATATCTGCCGGCGCATGCGGAAAAGGTATCCTCCTGCGGTTGCGCGGCGGTATCGGCATGATAAAGGTCCTTGGCCGAAATGCCATGATATGCGCCTGGGTTTTCTTCGGCGGATGTAAAGCCCTTTCCCTTTACGGTGTCTATATGGATGAAAACCGGTTCTCTCAGCGTCTTTGCACGGGCAAGCACATGCTTCAGGCTCGCAATGTCATGCCCGTCAACCGGTCCAAGGTAGGTAAACCCATATGCCTCAAAAACAGTGCTGTGGTAAAGCGATTCTTTGAGGGCGGTTTTGGTTTTCGTAATCAGGCGCTTGATTGGCCTGCCCACGAGTGGGATATGGTCCAAAACACGGTGGGTAACATCCTTTGCTCCAAAATAACTTGGATTAGAGCGTATCTTTGCGAGGTGCTTTGCAAGTGCACCAACATTCTTTGAAATAGACATTGCGTTATCGTTGAGTATGATAATAAGGTTATCCGCCGTACGCCCCGCGTTATTGTTTAAGCCTTCAAATGAAAGCCCATTGGTAAGCGCACCATCCCCCAAAACCGCAATCACCTTTCCCTGCTCTCCACGCAAACTCTTTGCATACGCAATGCCGCGTGCCGCAGAGATGGCGTTGCCCGCATGGCCTGAAACAAAGGAGTCATGTACGCTTTCTTTGCTCTTTGGAAAGCCCGAGATACCTCCTGCTTGCCGCAGGGTGGCAAAATCGTTTAACCGTCCGGTAAGAATCTTGTGGGTATAGCACTGGTGCCCGACATCAAACAGTATTTTATCGGCAGGCGAATCAAAAACAGAGTGGATGGCGACCGTAAGCTCGACCGTTCCTAAATTGGAGGCAAGGTGACCGCCCGTATGTGAAATGGTGTCAATCAACAGCTCTCTGATATCGCTGCAAACAATATTCAGTTTCGCATCACTGAGTTTTTTCAGCTCAGCCGGAAGGTTTAGGCGCCAAAGCAATGACTCTTCGCTCATTCTACGCATGTATCTCCTTTAACCGGTCTACCGACAGCTAGCTCATGGGGATAATCATTGCAAGAATAATCCCCAACAACGCACCCGCTAAAACCTCAAGCGGCGTGTGTCCTAGATACTCCTTAAGCTTTTTAAACTGCATGTCATCGAGCTTAATGAGCTTACCCTTATCACGGTCGCGCTTTGCATGAATCTTATCCTTTTTGGATGATTGTTCCTGCTCTGTTTTAGACTCACTGGGTCTGAAACTAACAACAATTTTGTTCAGTACCTTGGCCTGCTCGCCCGCCGCACGGCGTACGCCCATGGCGTCATACATCACAACCGCCGCAAACATTATTGCAATGGCAAACAACGACGAACCAAAGCCCTCTTTCCGCGCAACTGCCAGTGTCATAGAACAAACGAGCGCAGAATGCGCGCTTGGCATACCGCCTGCGCCAACAAGCCGCTCCGGTTCGAAACGCCTTGTAGTAGCAAGGGTGAGTATCGTCTTAATAACCTGTGCGGTAATCCAGGAGAGAACCCCACAGGTTAAGATATAGTTTCGAGCAAATGCATACAAGTTTTCCATAGCAATCCCCATTTCATCGTTATCAGGGTAACCGTTAACAATGGAAAACACCGGCGTGCGTTGCAAATGATGACTCTTATAAGCCCCAATACATCCGCTGTTTTATACAGCTGGTGTCCATCAATACTGATCTAGACTGCCAAGGCAGGCAAATAGGTGTGCGGCAGCTCATTTATTGCGTTCTATCGGCAAGCTGATCGGTGAACTGATAGATGTATTCATCCGTATAAGGAAACACCGCTAGTTGCTGCTTTGCTTGGTCTGCAAGGCTGTGCACAAGCTCGGTTGCCTTGGCAACCCCATGCAGCGCAGCAAACGTAAACTTGCTGTTTTGCCGGTCGCTGCCAACCGGTTTTCCTAGTTGTTCACTGGTGCCGATGATATCAAGTATATCATCAACAATCTGAAACGACAAGCCGATTTTTTCACAATATCTGTCTGCCGCTGACAGCATTTGTTCGGTACCGCCCGCAACAACACAGCCTATTGCCGCCGCCGCGCGAATGAGCGCCGCGGTCTTCATGCGGTGTATCAGGGTAAGTGCCTGCTCATCGAGCTCTGTGCCCTCGCTCGCAAGATCAACAACCTGTCCCCCTATCATACCGCGATACCCTGCCGCCTGCGCAAGAATGCCCGCCGCACGCACCGTGCTCTTTGCCGAGGCTTCATTTGACGGGTTGTTTAGCATCACATCAAAGGCAAGGGTAAGCAGGGCATCTCCCGCAAGCAATGCGGTCGCTTCACCAAATGCGATATGGCAAGCGGGCTGCCCTCTTCTTAGGTCGTCGTTATCCATGCAGGGCAGATCATCGTGAATTAGGGAGTAGCAGTGTATCATTTCCACGGCGCATGCAAATGGCAGTGCGTCAGAAACTGTACCGCCGCACATCCGGCAGAACTCAAGGCAAAGGATTGCACGAATCCTTTTTCCGCCCGAAAGCAGGCTGTAGCGCATGGCATCCACCACCGATTGCTGCGGCAGCTGCGCGTCGGCTAAATACCTTTCGAGTGACGTGCTAATTGCCTGCATATATTGTTTTGTTCGCTCGTTAATGTTCATTGTCATAGCAGTATGCATCTTGTGCGGTACACCTTTCCGGCTTTCAGCCTGGGTAAACAAAAACTACCAACGGGTTAGTCGGCACTGGTTTGCGGTTTTTGTTCAGAAAGCTCCGTAATCTTAAGCTCGGCCTTTGTAAGCGTTTGCCGGCATTGCGCTATGAGTATTGTACCCTGCTCGTACAGCTTTAATGAGGTTTCAAGATCGGTCTCTCCACTCTCAAGCTGTTTCACAATGTCCTCTAGTTCAGCAAGCGACTGGTCTATCGTTTTTGGCTGTTCTTTTTTTGCCATGTGTATTCATCCCTTCCGTGAAATGGTTGACGCAAATAAGCTATACGATCTCAATATCCACCATGCCGTCCTGCAAACGAAGGGTAAGCCTATCCCCTTTTAAAAGTTGAGCGGTGCTCTTAACAACATTACCGTCCCGCAGTGCCAATGCATAACCGCGCCGTAAAACGCGCAGCGGGCTGAGGGAATCAAGCAGCTCGGTTTGGATGCCGATCCTCTGCCTATATTGCAGCACCGCGGCAGATGCGGCCGTGTTTAGTTTCAGCGTCAGTTGATTTAACCGCTCGCTATGAGTCCTCATCTGTGCACCGGGGTGCTGCGCGGATAATGCATTGGCAGCAGCGGTAAGCCGCAGGGTTGATTGCTGCAAACTTTGCTCTGCAGCTCTCTGCATACGGTCTGCAATCGAGGACAAGGCATCCAATACTGCGGCGACATCGGGCACCGCAAGCTCTGCCCCTGCCGAAGGTGTAGGGGCGCGTAGGTCAGCAACAAAGTCCGCAATGGTAAAGTCGGTTTCGTGTCCTATTGCGCTGATGACGGGGATATCACTTTCATAAATGGCGTAGGCAATACGCTCATCATTAAAGGCAAATAAGTCTTCGAAGCTGCCGCCGCCGCGCGCAAGCAGAATTACATCCGCCGCGCCAAAGGTGTTGATATGAACAATGGCCGCGGCAATCATGGCTGGGGCATCCTCCCCCTGCACCGGAACAGGACACAATACAAGCTCAACTGCAGGGAAACGCCTTGCGACTACAGTGCGGATATCCTCAAGCGCAGCGCCGGTTTTGGAAGTGATAACCGCAATGCGGCGCGCAAAGGCTGGTAACGGCTTTTTGTGTGCGGAATCAAACAGCCCCAGCGCCTCTAATTTTGCTTTACGTTGTTCAAACGCAAGTGCAAGAGCGCCAATCCCCTCGGGCATCATGTCACTGCAGTACAACTGGTACTGCCCGTCACGCTCGTACACCGAAATCTCTCCGCTTGCAACAACCGCCATACCGTCCTGCGGCGTAAAACGCACTGTGGATGCGTGTGCCTTGAACATTACAGCACGCAGCAGCGCGCGGTCGTCCTTAAGTGTAAAATAAAAATGCCCCGATGCATAATGTTGTTTAAAGTTAGAAATCTCACCACGTATCATTACGCGCGTCAGATGTCTATCGCCTTCAAAAAGCGATTTAATGTATGTTGTAACCTGTGTAACAGTTAATATTCGTGAATAGCTCATTCTATCCTCCAGAGCGGTACGCTTATACCTTGCCGGTGTGTCTGATACAGGCAAGTACAGCCGCCCCAACCGCGTTATCGCTTGAGAGCGCAGGGCTTGCAAACATCCCGCCAAAGCGCTGTGTAAACGTATCGCGGATGATGGTATTGCTCATTACGCCGCCCGCATATAAAAGAGGCATCGCCCCATGAGCGTTGACTGCAAGCTCGGTCATACACGCAAGCGCCGCAAGGATGTAATCGATACAATATCGCGCAACGTCACACGGAGCATCCCCGTTTGCAATCATGCGCTCACATTGATTCTCAACCCCAGAAAGGCAACAGTCCATCCCCTTGATGACAGGGGTAATGGAATAGGATTTCGAGCTTTCTCGCGACAGCGCGTCAAGTTCCCTGCCCGCAGGGAATGGTAGGCCCAGCATACCGCCTACGCGGTCGATTACCTGTCCGGCCTTGAGATCAAGGCTGCATCCAATCCGCTCAACCCCAAAGATGATGTTACTATCCGGCGTAACAAGCAGACATTCTGTGGTACCGCCCGAAACATGAAACGCAAGAAATCGCTTGTCAATCAGGTCGAGGCGAGAAACCGAGTAAAGCGCGGCGGCAATATGGCCCGCCTGATGGGAAAAATCATGGGCAGCGATGTGCGCCGATGATGCGACTGCTTTTGCCGCACATTCCCCGGACAAAAAACAGGGCATATACGAGCCCTCTTCGTCCCGCGGGCGTGCAGAAAACCCTACCGCACAGGGGATGTCTGTAGTTTGAGCGAACAAGCTCTCCAAAACTTGGGGCAGCTGGCGCACATGGTGAAATACAGCATCGCTTTGCCTTAATCCCAACTGGCCTTGTTTTACGGGCAAAAGCTTCTTTTCACTAAGCACAGTTTTCGTCCTGGAATTGTATAGCGCCGCAGAGGTGGTGTAGTTGCTGGTATCTATCCCAAGAAAAACACAGTCATCATTCATTATCATTTTCCCCAACGTCGTTTTTAAAGTCGGGTATATCGGGCAGTTTTTCGATGGTGCCGACTGGCTCGTCAAAATCCGCCCGGTCGTCTGATGATGCAATAGCTTCCGGCTGTTCGTCCAATTTATCCGGCACAGGCGGCTCACCGGCTGCAATCTCTTTGGCGGCGGTACCGAGCAGGCCGTTTACAAAGGCAGAATCCTCTTCTCCGGCATACTTCTTGGCAATATCCACCGCTTCGTTGATTGATACACCAACCGGAATCTCCGGCTCATACAGCATTTCATACAGCGCCAGGCGCAATACCGCAAATGCTGCCCTGGAAATGCGATTCTTTTTCCATTTGAGCGACAGCCGTTCGATATACTCGTCCAGTTCATCCAGATGCTCCTGCGCACGCAGAGCAGTCTGTTCCGCAAAGGGATCAAGATGCATCTCCCAGGTTTCACACTTTTTATTCGTATTTTCCTTTGCAATTACCCTGCTTTCCCTTGCAAGATCAATAAGTTCCCGCATCGTTTCCTTATGAAATGATTTTTCAAATAATAAGATGAACGCCTGCTCCCTTGCTTCTCTGCGCGTCATATCGCTCGTATCCTTTCAGGTTGCATGTGTAATAAAGCACTTGGCCCACACAGCGTATAATGCAAAAGAAGCCCTCCGCCTGCTTGGAGGGCTTGCTTGCTGATGTTATTTATCTGCGCCGGAATCCTCAAACAGGATGGAAACAACGTGAACATTAACCTTGGAGACCGCTATCCCCGTCATGCTCTGTATCGAGGCCTTGACGTTGGATTGAATCTGTTGGGCAACCTCTTGAATCTTAGCGCCCGATGCAAGGTTAACATATACATCAATTACCGCAACGTCATCCCGAACCATAATTCTTACAGGTCTTGGAACAACGGGCTTGGAAACCAACCCTTTGAAGGTAGTTGGCATCGATGCAAGTTCCGCTACCCCGTCAATCTCGCGTGCGGCAGTGCATGCAATCTTTGAAAGGACATCCTCTGAGATTTTCAGGCTCCCCACAGTATCCTTTATGGTGTTTTCCTTCATATCTGCCTCCGTTTCCGCCGGATATCCGGCAAAAAATAATGGCATCGGCAGTGTGTGATGCCCTTGCCATAAAGGCAAGCAAAAATAAAGTGGTATAATACCATTTCCGTTAATGGTATTATACCACAAAATGATAAAGACACAACTAGTTTACCGGAATTATCGTGATATTTTCCGCAGGAATGTTGATTTCGGTTAAGATGATGTCCTTTATCTGCGCTACTTCGGTGCTTAATAGGCCCTTGGTTTTAATCACGATGCTCGCCTTTTCACCATCAATAAATGTAATGCAGTCTTCAAAGCCCTTGGCTTTTATCAGGGTTTCGATATTGTTTTCGGCATCAATCGCGGTTGAGATACTCGCGGCAGTGGCAATTGCGCTATCCTTATCTTCCTCGGTAATTGCGGAATTCTGGAGTATGTTCTGCAGTGTTTCAACCGCCTCATCGCGGCTTTGCTTCTTGTTCAGGCGTGCTTCAATAAAGTAGTCTTCACCTGCGTTGTTTGTAGCGATGGCATCGGTGAAATCAGTAATGCCGGTTACATCAATTGCGTCATCTGCCGCTGTGTCTTCTGTACCGACAAACTGTGCCTCGCCATAGTTTTTAGATGCATCTGCATCTTCGGCAAGGGTTAGATCCTTACCGGTTTCAGAAAACTGCCAGTTTAGGTATATTGCAATACCGAGCGCGAGCACAAGCGTCGCAAGCAGTATCTGCCGTTTGCCAAACACCATAATATAGTCCTCCCATCAGATTATGATTTCTCCAGTGCCATTTTGGTGACGCAAACGCGGTTTGCGCCGATGTCAAATGCGGTAGTTACCGCGTCAATGATGCGCGATTGAACTAGCTTATCATCACCGCCCTCGCATACCACAACAACTCCTTTAACTCGGGGTGCTTTTTCGGTGGTCAGCAACGCCTGTTTGCCGCCGCCCGACCCATCCACAAAGATATAAGTTTCCTCAGTTTTTTCCTTCTGCGATGCTTTTGTGCTCTGGCCATCCGAAATGTCTCTGGTGACATCAGTATCGGTTTTTTCCTGCTTTGCATATACGTATTCCACGCTGTTTTCCAGCGTAACCATTACCTTGGCACGCCCTACTCCATCAATAGATACCACAAGGTCGTATACCTGTTGCTGCATTGTTTCGTTGCTCATAGACAGTGAGGTAGATGAGGCTTGCACATCCTCACCCTGATTTTGATTTGGGGAAAGAAATTCCGAAAGAAGAATAAGTATAATGCCTAAAACCCCTATGGCTACAATAATTTTAACCTTTTTGTCTCCGCCTGCAATCTTGCCGACCCATTGCTTGAGGCTTATGACTTTATTATTTGAATCCTGCATATCAACCTCCACGGAATTACGGCACCTCTGAAAACGACAGGATGGTGGTAATGCCCGTCTGACCGTTTATGTACTCCCTGATTTCTGCCTCATGCGCCGTATATTCGGGCGAAAGCATAACATCTATCTGACTAATAGATATGCGGTTTTTGTCCGCAGTATTATACTCAAATGAAATATTTTCAGGTGCAATCCCTTTTTGCATCAACAATGTACGCACTACGGCTTTCATTTGACTATCAACCTGCCCGTCTATCGTGCGAAGCAGCCCCTCTTGTATCTGAACCACCTGTTGCTCTGCTTTGCCGCTTGCGCCAAGATCCAAATCAGGCAGCCTTGCCAGCACCGGTGAAATAATGCAGCTTAAAAAGAAAACGCCGATTACAAGGCGCATCATCTTCTCAAGGCTCGTGTTCGGTACTATCATGTGCATGATTGCGCCTGCAAGCGCCGCCGCGCATAACGAAATTGCCCATAACTTAAGGTCTGCCATGTCGATTTTTCATCCCTTCCCATTCTTCCGGTTTGTTTGTACTGCTATGCGCTGACAGAACTGATAGTGAGCACTATGGTAGTGGAGATAATCATCAGCACCGCAAAGCAGAGTATAATCGTCACCAGCAAGGTAATCGCATTTGCACAGCTTTTTAACACTTCACTCACCTGCTTGAGTTCAAATATCTCACTGATAGATGCGGATATTTTTAAAGTAAGCATCCAAATAAGCGACTCAATCAAAACCGGCAGAAAGATCATAATAGCAGCGAAGACGCCAAAAACGCCGACAACGTTTTTTAGAAGCGACAGACATCCGCTTACTGAGGCCATCGCATCGGCAAGCGCACCACCGACAACCGGCACAAACGACCCGATGATAAACTTACCCGCGCGCACCGCAACGTTGTCGACCCCTGAACTGACCATCGTCTGCACGCTAAGAAGTGCCACGAATACAGTGATAATAAACCCTAAAACCCATGATGCTATACTCTTTATAACCTGCGCAACACCCGATAGGTTGATCTGCGGAGAAACGGCGGCGACAATGCACAGCGCAAGATAAATTCCAAGCATCGGCACTATCGCTGAAGAAGCAATCTGTGCAGTTACCTCTGCCGTGCCAAATAACAACAGATGGTAGGCAGAAGCGGTGCCCGGCCCTCCCGAAGCCGCCATCACACCCGAGAGTACCGGAATAAATGCAAGCATAAAATTACTACAATCGTAAATAGCGCTTGCCGCCTTTTGAATACAACCGATTACCGGTGTTACAATTGCGCCGACAACGGAAAGTACCGCAACCGAGCTAAACACACCACCAAGTGACTTATATAAAAAGCCCTCTTTAAACCCGTCAATCAAAGAGCACAGCAAAATGATGCCAAGCACGGTAAAGAAGATTATCTGCGGCTTTGATATCGTTTGCTTAAGCATAGTAATAAGCAGCCCGAAAAACTCACCAGGCGTAAGCGCCAGAATCGTACCGGCGGAGATATCCTCAATACCGATTGATTCAAGGTGACTTCTCGTCTTATCAGAAAGTGACCACCATAGGTCATCGGCGCCGCTTGCCCTAAGCTGTTCTTCGAACATCTCCTCGGGCACCGCGTCCGGATACTCATTCTCTTCGGCGGACACCGGAACAATCAACAAAAGCACAAAGGCAATGACAATACAAACTTTTCTCATAATGCTTTATTACTTCCTTCTTTATATCGATACTAAGAAGTGTTGATTAACGACTTTGCGACATTAAAGATCCGTTCGAACAACGGTAATGCAGCAAGCAAAACGGCAATCTTCCCCGCGGTCTCCACTTTAGAGGCGATGGACGCCGCACCGGAATCTCGGCACACATCCGACGCAAGCTGCGTGATAAAACAGATGCCGAGTGCCTTGAGCAGAATGACGATGTAATCGCCGTTGATGCCGGTTTGTGACACCAGATCCCGAATCTGAGTGATAATGGGGGCACTTGCGGCCAGAACAAACAGGAGTATTGTGACGCCGGCAATCAGATTAACGGCATAAGCATACTCAGGCTTGTACTGTTTTATCAACACCGATATGGCAGCAGCTATAATAGCAACACCCGCAATTGTTACAATATCCATTGCTATAACCCAAACACGCTTTTTACCGTTTCAAACAGGTTGCTGATTTCATATATAATCATCATCAAAACAACAATCAGCCCTGCCAGTGTCGTCATCATTGCCTGTTCCTCGCGCCCTGAGCGGATGAGCACCTGATTAAGCACTGCCACAATAATACCAATCGCGGCTATTTTAAAAATGAGATCCACTTCCATACTCATACTCTCCATTCTACCGCCTGTATCGGCAAGGTATTTGTAGCGCACATACTATGGCTATGCAATAGAAGTGCCCGATATTACACCATTAAAATTGCCAGCCCAATTCCTACAAGAACACCAAGTGATAAATACATCTTTGCGTGTGCCGTACATTCTGCCCGAGCGGTTTCGTAGCTCTTTTCAAACATACGGGCATATAGCTCTATTGTTTTTTGCTGTTCCTTGGCATCGGTGATGCCAAGATTGTCCCCAATCGAAACCAGACGTTCATAATCGTCCTTTGAAAGCAGATGCCGCTGCAGCGCCGCACTTCTTCTCCACGCCTGCGGAAACATCACCCCATCGAGCAATAGTGCCGAGCATTCCTGCAAAAAGCCGAGTGTGGCAAACTGGCTTTGGCGGGCCATATGCGCCACAATTTCCCCCACCGGCATACGAGCGTAACTAATTTGGGCGGAAAAATAATCAAGCATTGCAATCAGCTTTTCAAGGCAATCGGCGCGGTCAATCAGGCGTTTTCTCAGGACTATTCCTACTGCCGAGCAGGTAGCTACAATACATACCATACCGCCGCCCTTAAGAATATAGCTCATCCGCGCTAACCACCTCTCTGATTACACATGGCTTTTTTGCGTCGTACAAGAAAACAATATGCTCAAATGCTCCTTCTTCAATCAGACGCATAATCTGTTTTTTTCTTTGAAGCTCCCGTTTGTCTGCGGCATGCACAGTAGCGATAACAGAAACACCGCAGTTTATCCCTGCGACGATGGCGTCCGCCTCCTGCACACTTCCAATCTCATCACACACCACCACATCAGGAGCAAGACAGCGCACCGCAATCAATATGCCCTCCCCCTTAGGGTAGCCGTCAAGGATATCAGATCGAGGGCCAAGATCGTTGCCGGCCTGTCCGCAGTATACGGCAGCAAGCTCCCCGCGCTCGTCCACGACAGATACCCGCAGCCCGCCCGACGAAAGCTGTCGGGCCGCGTCGCGCAGCAGCGTTGTTTTCCCGCTGCCCGGTACGCCGCACAGCAATACGCCTCCCGCCCTGTGTGTAAATACACGCTGTATCAGCTCGTCCGCCGCGCCGTATATCTGCCGTGCCACACGAAGGTTAATGGAGGTAATACCCCTCACTCCAGTTACCGCACCGTTTTCAACAATTGCGCTGCCGCAAAGACCTGCCCGATGCCCATTCCGGATGGTAATAAACCCACTGATAATCTCGGATTGATGGCTGTAAACAGAGTAGTCGCATAATCTGCGGAAACACTCATCCACCTCCTCGGCGTGCACCATGACGGTGCCGCTTGCATCGGAATGGACAAGCGTACCGTTTTGCGTAATAAACATATCGGTATTTGATACATTTACCGCAATCGGCTTTGCGGTACGCAGACGAATCTCCCGTGTCTGCGCCTTGATTTGCTGCGGCAGACCGCAAACCAAAGCGCTTAGCTCACGCGGCAGCATAAGAGCTGCGTCATCCAGTCGCTGCGCATACCCGGCAAGCCCCATCTTTCATCTTCCCCCGCGTTGTTTTTTGTTTACTTCAGTATATTGTTTGTCCGCTTTGTTTAGAACCGGCAGCACAACAAGAAGGCGGAGATGCCATGCATCTCCGCCTAATAAAAATCGTATGGGCTATATTCTAATCTTGCCGACGCCGTCGGATTTACCGCGGTTATCCTTTTTAGGAGGTGCGGACGAGGCCTTTTTTGCACGGTAGTTTTTCCATACCACCCACAGTGGCCCTGCGATGCAGATAGTGGAGTACGAGCCAGATATCATACCAAAAATCATCGGGACGGCAAATGTCATAATACTGCTTACATTGTTAATAATTGCAACCACGCAAACAGCAATCATTACCAGTAAGCCGCAAAGGCTTGTGTTAATTGATCTTGTCAGCGATTGGTTGATGCTCATATTCACAATTTCACCGATGTTTTTCTTTCCGCCGTACAGCTTTTCGTTTTCACGGATACGGTCGTAGATTACGATGGTGTCGTTAATCGAGAAGCCAAGGATGGTCAGAACAACTGCAATAAAGTTATCATCCAGCGGCATACGGAAGAATACAAAGGTTGCAAATACGATCAAAACATCATGCAAGAGTGCAAGAACACCCATTGTACCGGCCGAGAAACCACCGATCTTTCTAAAACGCAGACCGATATAAAGCACGATTAATAATGATGCGGCGGCAACTGCCACGAGACATTTAAGGAAGAATTCTTTACCCATGACAGGGTTAACGTTGTTGGTTTCTTTCATCACAACATTGTTATCGGGAAAAGCGGTTGTCAGCGCCTCGGTCATGGTCTGCTGATTATCAATCGTGAGAGCGTCGTCCTCCGCAAAGGAAATGATTATGGTCTGAATCTCCCCTTCGGTCTTTTGCACACTTACCTGCTGGCCAAGCACGCTCTCAACACTGGCGGCGACATTTTCAAGATCAAGATCACCGGTATACGAATAGGTTACAATCGAGCCGCCCTTAAACTGAATGTCCAGCTCAACGCCGAAGATTAGCGCGGCAACGATGGTAATAACCATAATAGAGGCCGAGATGATAAAGAATATTTTCTTGTTCTTTATAAAATCAAACATCACTTTGCACCTCCATACAGCCAAGGCTTGCGAGACCCTTTAAACTTTGAAAGGGAGCGCAGCATCAGGCGAGAGGCCGTTACACCCATAATGAAGTTAAAGATAACACCCATTAGCAGCGTGTAGCCAAACGAGTAGATTGCACCCGTTGTGGAGGGGCCGAACATAAAGAAGATTGGCGTAAGCAGCTTTGCCCAGAAGCTGGTGGGCGGGCCGAAGGAGCCCATTAGAATAACCGCAACAATGACCACCGTAACGTTACCGTCAAAGATTGCGGTAAAGCCACGCTCATAGCCAAGGTCGATAGAGCCTTCTATGGTCTTACCCGACCGGATTTCTTCTTTGATACGCTCGGATGTTATAACGTTTGCGTCAACACCCATGCCAAGGCTTAGAATAATACCGGCGATGCCCGGCAGCGTGAGCGTAAAGCTGGGGATAAAGGCAAAGTATCCGGATACAGCCATGATAAATCCGGCAACCTGACCAAGCAGTGCGATACAGGCAACAACACCGGGCAGTCTGTAGTATAGAATCATAAATATGCACACAAGCAAAAAGCCAATGGCACCTGCAAAAACCATCGAATCCTTCGCACTCAAGCCGAGTGTCGGCGAAATGGAGCTGTAGTTTCCGGTTACAAGCTTAAACGGCAGCGCGCCGCCATTAATCTTGTTGGCAAGATCGGTTGCCTCGGCTGCGGTAAATGGAACCGAGCCACCGGTAATTACTGCATTGCCGCCGGTAATTGCAGATTGAACCACCGGTGCCGAAATCTGCGTATCATCCATCCAAATGGAAATTGTCTTACCGATAAGCCTTGTGGTTGCTTCGCTAAACTTTCGAGCACCCTCATCGGTCAGTTCCAGCGCAACCTCAGGGTTAGAGGTTTTGGAGTTAATCACCGCAGAGGCACTCTTAACATCCTTACCCTCAAGAACAATGTTCTCAAGCGTCACACCGGTCGGCAGGCCTGCTGCATCGGTATTTGATTCTTCACGGAATGTGAGCAATGCGGTCTCGCCAAGCTCGCGAATAGCCTCCTCCGGGTTTTGGCTGGCCGCATCGTCCTTCCACGGGAATCTTACAATAATGCGGTCCTTTGCTGTGTCGGTATAAACCTCGTAGTCGGTTATGTTCTGGGTAACAAGCCTTTGCTTTATTACCGATTCTGCCGCAAGCATCTGTGAATCGGTCGCGTCAAAGCCTTCGGGCGGGGTAAAAGTTACATCCATACCGCCGCGGATGTCGATACCCCAGCGAATGTCGTCCGCACCTTTGATATAAACCTTGGTAACATCGCCAAATTTCGTACTAAAGCCGAAAAATGACGTTCCAGCCAGGAAAAGTATCAGCGCAAATACAACAAAGAAAGTTGATTTTGAGCCTTTTTTCATAGCCCAATCCTCCTAGTTAAAGTTTGCCGTTCCCTTTATTTCTTGCTCTTCATGCAATTTCATGAATGCTGCTCGCACAGATATGAACAATAAGCGAAAAGCTGTGTGGAAATTGGCAATCACAACGATTATTATATTGTTTTCCTTGAGAAAAGTCAACAAAACTATACGCCAAGCTCTACTTTTTCTCCTATAATTTCACGATTAGCAGCAAGCAGGGGCAGAATAAAATTCTTAGAATACTCCTCAACCTGCTCGGGAGCCCGTCCGGTAAAGTTTTCGGCGCGAAGCAAACCGGCAAGTTCCTGCTCGGTAAGCCGGAATGCCGCATCACCCGCAATGCGCGCGACAAGGTCGTTGCTGCCGCCCTCCTCCTTCACCACACGAGCTGCTGCAAGTGAATGCTCGCGCAGCCTTTCGTGCAGTACCTGGCGATCGCCGCCCTTTTTTACAGCCTGCATCATGATGTTCTCGGTTGCCATAAACGGTAGCTCGTTGCTAACCCGCTGCGCAATAACCTTTGGGTATACCACCAGACCATCGCATACATTGAGCATAATGTTAAGGATTGCATCAACTCCAAGAAACGCCTCCGCAACGCTGATGCGCTTGTTGGCCGAATCATCCAGTGTGCGCTCAAACCACTGTGTTGCCGCGGTAAAGGCGGGGTTTAGACTGTTTGTTATCACATAGCGTGCAAGGGAGGTAATGCGTTCGCTACGCATCGGATTGCGTTTGTACGGCATTGCGGACGAACCAATCTGATTCTTTTCAAACGGTTCCTCCATCTCCTTGAAGTTTTGCAGAATACGCATATCGTTTGAAAATTTTGAGGCCGACTGTGCAATGCCGCTTAGCGTGGCAAGCACCTGAGCATCCACCTTGCGGGAATAGGTTTGACCTGAAACCGGAACCACACGCGCAAAGCCCATTTCGTCCGCTATCATCCGTTCCAGTTTCTTAATCTTGTCATGGTCACCGTCAAACAGCGCTACAAAGCTTGCTTGCGTGCCCGTTGTTCCCTTTGAGCCCAGCAGTTCAAGCGATGCGATGCGGTATTCGAGCTCATGAAAGTCATACAACAGCTCATTCATCCACAATGTGGCACGTTTGCCGACGGTAGTAAGCTGCGCGGGCTGAAGATGGGTGTAGGCAAGTGCCGGCATGTCCTTGTATTGCAAAGAAAAATCATGCAGCAATGCGATCACACCAAGCAGCTTTCTCCTCACAACAGTAAGCGCGTCGCGCAGGATGATGACGTCGGTGTTATCCCCTACATAGCAGGAGGTTGCACCTAGATGAATGATTCCCTTGGCGTTTGGGCATTGCAGGCCATAAGCATATACATGCGCCATTACGTCGTGGCGCACCTGCTTTTCGCGAGCATTCGCCTCCTCGTAGTTTATGTTGTCGGCATTGGCCTCAAGCTCGGTAATCTGTTCATTGGTAATTTCAAGCCCCAGTGCCTGTTCTGCCTTGGCGAGTGCAATCCATAGCTTACGCCAGGTCTTAAATTTTTTATCTGCTGAAAACAAATACTGCATTTCTTCGCTTGCATACCGTGTGCAAAAAGGACTTTCATACGAATTGTGCAAACAAAAACACCTCCGAAATATTTCGTCAATGGGCATGCTTGCCCTTGAACACAACATGTGAATGGTATAACTGCTCATAAAAAGGCGGGTACTGCGTAAGCGCCGGAAATCGGCACTGGCATCGCGAATTTATTATATCACTAAATCATACTGTTGTGCGCATCGTTCTTAAAATTTTTACCGGTTTAGGCATAAATCAACCGGACAGCAAAATAACTGTCCGGCAGTCAAACAAAAACTATGCTTTAAAACGGCTTTTATGAACACTTGCCGAGCAAACTTCTGGCAGCGGACAGCTTAACACACAGACAGAACAGCTCCATCGCGGCCTCAAGTTCCTGCAAAGGCGGGAACGTCGGTGCTATGCGGATATTGCGATCCTGCGGGTCTTTACCGTAGGGATATGTAGCGCCTGCCGCGGTTAAAACCACACCGGCCTCCGCGCAAAGGCGAACAACATCTTTGGCACAGCCATCCGGTACATTCACCGAGATGAAGTAACCGCCGTTTGGCTTATGAAACTGCGCAATCCCAAGCGGAGAAAGTTCTCTGGTCAGCATATCAATCACGAGGTTGAACTTCGGAATAAGAACGCCGGCCTGTTTTTTCATGTGTGCCGTAATGCCATCCATGTTTTTAAAATAACGCACATGACGAAGCTGGTTGAGCTTATCGGGACCAATTGTTTGAATCGCCAGCAGCTTTTTAATAAAAGCCGTATTGTTAAGCGAAGCGGCCAGCATAGCAACACCCGCCCCAGGGAACGTCACCTTGGAGGTGGATGCAAATTCAAACACCATATCCTCTGTTCCCGCAGCCCTGCATTCATCAAAGATATTGCACAGGCTGTCGCTGCCCTCCAAATCATGCACGATATAGGCGTTATCCCAGAAGATACGGAAATCTTCTGCGGCAGGCCTTAAGCGAGCAAAGCGGGCGACGGTTTCATCCGAATAGGTGATGCCATCGGGATTGGAATACTTGGGAACACACCAAATCCCCTTAATGGATGAATCCGATGCCACCAATTGCTCCACTATGTTCATATCGGGGCCGTCGCTTTTCATCGGAACAACAATCATCTCAATGCCAAAATGCTCGCAAATCGCAAAGTGGCGGTCATAGCCAGGCGACGGGCAGAGAAATTTTACGTTGTCGAGTTTTATCCATGGCTTGGATGAACCGTATACGCCATGCAGCATTGCACGTGAAACGGTGTCATACATCATATTAAGGCTAGAGTTTCCCCCAATAATAATTTGTTCGGGCAAGACCGCCAACATTTCTGAAAACAGACGCTTTGCCTCCGGAATGCCATCGATGCCACCGTAGTTTCTGCAGTCTACCCCATCCTCGGAATTCAAATTATTTACCCCGCAAAGACAATTCAAGACATCATTTGAAATATCCAGCTGTTTTGCAGAGGGCTTTCCTCTCGACATATCAAGCCGCATGCCGACCGACTGCAGGCTTTTATATTGTGCCAGCCACTGCTGTTCAAACTCTACCAGCTGTTGTTTTGGAAGTTGGTGCAGCATATTCATGTTTCTATCCCCTATACGCTTTGGCTTTTTAAGTGAAAAGTTTTTAACGGTATTATTATAATATATGCCTGCGTGTTTTGCAAGTTTTATTTTACATTCCTGCAATTTTACATGAACCGCTCTGCGCATATATTGCGGTTGAGACACTGTTAAAACTCAAAATGTCCTGCCGTACGTGGGAACGGAATTACATCGCGAATATTGGAAATGCCCGTAAGATACATCAAGAGTCGTTCAAATCCAAGACCAAAGCCCGCATGCTTTGCACCGCCATATCTTCTTAGGTCAAGGTACCAGCTGTAATCGGTTGTGTTTAAGCCCATCTCGTGCATACGCTTTAAAAGAAGATCGTACCGTTCCTCGCGCTGGCTGCCGCCGATTAGTTCGCCAATACCGGGAACCAGCATATCCATTGCGGCAACCGTTTTGCCATCGTCATTTTGGCGCATATAGAACGCCTTGATCTCCTTTGGATAGTCGGTGACAAACACGGGTTTTTCAAACACCTTTTCGGTAAGATACCGTTCGTGCTCCGTCTGCAGGTCGCTTCCCCACGACACAGGATATTCAAACTGTGCGTTGTTTTTTTCGAGCAGAGCAACCGCGTCGGTATAGCTGATGCGCGCAAACTCGCTGTTCACAAGCTGTGTAAGCCGTGCGATGAGCATTTTGTCTTTATCTAAGAAATCATTAAAAAACTGCATCTCCTGCGGACAGGCGTCCAGTACATGCCGTATCACCGATTTTACCATCAGCTCGGCAACACGCATATCTTCCACAATATCCGCAAAGGCAATCTCCGGCTCAATCATCCAAAATTCGGCCGCATGACGGGGGGTATTGGAATTCTCTGCGCGGAAGGTCGGGCCAAAGGTATAAACCTTACCATACGCAAGCGCCATACACTCCGCCTCCAACTGTCCGGATACGGTAAGCCCCGTCTCCCTGCCAAAAAAATCGTGGGTATAGTCAATCTTACCCTGCTCGGTTTTTGGCGGATTGCTTTCATCGAGTGTCGTGACGCGGAACATCTCGCCAGCACCTTCGCAGTCACTGCCGGTAATAATGGGGGTATGCACATAGATAAACCCGTTTTCATGGAAGAAACGATGGATGGCGAAGGATGCCTCTGAGCGCACACGAAATGCCGCGCCAAACGTATTGGTACGCGGGCGCAGGTGCTGGATGGTGCGCAGAAACTCAAGGGAATGCCGCTTCTTCTGCAGGGGATAATCCGGTGAGGATGCGCCTTCCACCACCATTTTTGCCGCATGAATCTCAAGCGGCTGCTTGGCCTGTGGGGTTAGCACGACATTACCGGTAACACGGATGGCGGAGCCTACATTCAATTTCGCATGCTCGTGATAATCCGCAACCTTACCCTCTTCCATAATCACCTGAAGGTTTAAAAAGCAGGAACCGTCGTTAATTTCAATAAAACAAAGCGCTTTTGAGACACGCATTGTCTTAATCCAGCCACATACGGTGACTTCTTGATGCTCATACCGGGCCGCGTGGTTAAACAGCTGCTTAATTTCAGTTCGTGGCATGGTAATACTCCTCATCATATTTAAAATGAATGCATACTATTGGAAAACGATTATTCAAACGGATTCATAGTGCTATCGTAGACCGCTGTGCGGCGTACCGAACCTATTGTAAATGCAGCCGAACAGTATTCCCGCAGCGCCTCAAGTATGAGCAACGGGTTAAGATTCTCTGTATTGCCGGCCAGCAGCCTTGCCGTAAGTTCAAAACAATCACCCCTAATATGGGCTGTGATGCTGATAATATAGTCCTTTAAATTAATCTCGCGATACCCTTTTTTGGTCTTTTTATCAGACCGTATGGTGTCCTGTGCGATAAACCGCTCCCACTGCGTGAAAAGGGCTTCCGGTGCCTGTGAACGGAGTGTTATGTGGTAATCGGCATAGGTAATCGCCTCCGGTTTATGGAGAGGTGCCGCTGCGCGCAGCACACGGATATCGGGCGGCAACGCCTTTGCAAGCCTTGATACAATCTCATCAAACGGCATGTCTTGGATGATGCGAAAATCCATTGTTTCGCAGTCGCTAGCAAACCCCAGCGAAAGCGGCAGTGAAAAGGTAATATAGATATGCGGGTTGAAGCCCTGCGTATACCAAACAGGAATGCCCGCACGCTTTAAAGCACGCTGCATACACCGCATCATATCAAGATGCGATATGTACACTGCCCTGCCCTTTTTTGAAAACCATAGTCTAACGTCTTTCATGGCAGACACCTCCTCCCGCGCTTGCGGCACCGCAAACGGAACAGGTAATCCTGCAATGAGGCGTGGTCAGGCTTTGATGCGTAAGCTTGTTCTCGCGCACCAAAAACTCTTTAGTAATATAATAATCCAGATGATCCCACGGCATTATCTCATCGTACGCGCGGCGGCGGTTTGCGTAAAAGGCAGCATCAAGCCCCTGCTCGCGAATCGTCTGCATCCAGTCATCAAAGCGAAACAGCTCGTCCCATCCGTCAAAATAACATCCGCGGTGAAAAGCTTCTTCAATCACCTTACCAAGCTTACGGTCGCCACGCGCCAGCACTCCTTCAAGAATACTGGTGTTTACGCTATGCCAGCTCAGTGAAATCTTCCGGCTTGACAGCCTGCTGCGCAACAACGCATGTTTGTGCTCAATCTGTGCGCGGGTATCCTGCGGTTCAAACTCAAACGGTGTAAACGGCTTAGGCACAAAGGTTGCGACGCTTACTCCCACACTCACACCCTTCCCCTTGGGCTTAGTGGGCAGCGAGTAGTAAAGGTCTACAATCTTCTGTGCAAGCGTAATAATGCCCTCTATATCCTCATCGGTTTCGGTGGGCAAACCAAGCATAAAATATAATTTGACGCTGGTATATCCGCCTTCGAACGCCTGTTTGCAGGTATCAAGCACATTCTGTTCGGTGATGTTTTTATTGATGGCGTCGCGCAGGCGCTGTGTACCAGCCTCCGGAGCAAACGTCAGTCCGCTCTTGCGCACCTGTTTAATCTTCTCCATAAGTTCCCTGGGGAAATTATCAATGCGCAGGCTCGGCAGCGACAGGTTTATCATCTCCTCGCTTGTCCAATCAATCATCTGATTGATTAAGCCTTCCAACTCTGAATAGTCGCTGGTGCTTAGTGAGGAAAGCGAAATCTCCTCATAGCCGGTCGAAGCACACAGGTCGCGCGCATTTGCATTCAAGGTTTTACTTGTTTTCTCACGCAGGGGACGATAGATAAATCCGGCTTGACAAAAGCGGCAGCCGCGCAGACATCCGCGCATTACCTCAAGCTGCGCGCGATCATGAACAATGCTCGTAAACGGCACCACAAAGCTTTCGGGATAATACACCGCATCGAGGTCGCGGATAATTGCCTTACGCACCGTTTGCGGCGCACCATCAAGTGTAGTCACACGGGCGACGGTTCCGTCCTCGTGGTAGCTTACATCGTACAGAGAAGGAACATATACACCCTCAATATGAGCCGCACGGCGCAGGAACTCCGCCCTGCTGTATCCTGCCTTCTTTGCTGTGAGGTAAAGATCACAGAGCGCTATGATGTGCTCTTCTCCTTCCCCGAGCATAAACAGGTCAATAAAGTCGCTCATCGGCTCCGGATTACAGGTACAAGGGCCGCCCGCCACCACAAGCGGTGAAAGCTCGGTGCGATCACAAGCGCGCAGCGGTATACCGGCAAGCGAAAGCATATACAATACATTTGTATAGCTCAGTTCATATTGCAGAGAAAACCCAATCATATCAAAGGTGGAGATTGGCTCAAGGCTTTCAAGCCCATATAGCGGAATGTTATGCGCAAGCATCTGGTCGCGCATATCCACCCATGGCGCGAATACACGCTCGCACCAGATTTCCTCCCGCTGATTAAGCAGCGAGTACAATATCTTCATACCAAGATGCGACATGCCAATCTCGTAGGTGTCGGGAAAACAAAACGCAAAGCGCAATTTTACGTCGTTTTTATCTTTTACAATACTCCCAAGCTCACCGCCCACATATCGTGCTGGGCGTTCCACCAATGGGAGCAAGGTATCAAGCTTGTCCTTTAGGTTTAACATCGTATTCTTGCCTTTCCATGCCTCATTCGAAGAAGCATATAAACTAATCAAATTTTATATCGCGGATGCAACATGAGGGCGGGAGCGCCGCAAACCGGCGCTGGAATGGCTTTGCGATGAAATAAATTCACTGTGCCGCATCCGCAGCACGGCCTCGCATCGCGTGAGTAATGGCTGATAAGCAGCCATTGCAAATTTATTATATCATAAAAAGCGGAGCGTTTATGATATAATCGCCCATCAAAAGGCGGTTACCGCGTAAGCGGTGAGCCGCTGGACATAAAGCGTATAATATCAGCAACGCTGGTATTATATCATAACCTGTGTGTTTTTTGCCCGCAGCTCTACAACAAGGCCAAATGCTAAGAAAAGACAGACGAGCAAAAGCGAAAAGTTATGCCCTGGACGTAACACAAGCACGACGCCCGCAATAAAAAGCGGTATGATAATAAGCAGCGATAACATAGCAGATGCGCATCGTCCTTTGTTCTCCCCCAAAGCCGTCATGAGAATCAAACTTGCCATCCTGCCGCCGTCCAGCGCTCCAACCGGCAAAAGATTGAATATCCCAATCGAGAGATTCACCGCGCCAATCAACGATACGGTTTGAGATGCCGCCTTGCCGCAGATAAAAAATACCAGAATATTTGTAAGCGGTCCTGCCAATAGAACGATAAGCTCTTCAAAGAATAACAGCGAATCAAGACGTGCAATGCGGATGCCAAATGCCTCAAACGTTACCGCTGTTATCTCACCTTTGAAGGCAAGCAATACAGCAAGGTGCGCAAGCTCATGCACCGCAGAGGATAGAAAGGCACACAACATCACACCGGAGACATCAAGCAGCAGCAACAATGCCGCGACGGCTACAAAAAGGAACTTAATCTCGATTCTGATCCCCAAAAAATTAAAACACATTTTGCCCCTCCTTGTCAAATACCCACATCGGGTCGGCGCATAGCCCATCCTTGCGGATTTCGAAGTGGAGGTGCGGGCCTGTTGTAAGGCCCGTATCACCGACGAGCGCAATGGTTTCACCGCTTTTAACCCTTGCGCCGAGTGTCGTGACAATGCGGTCACAGTGGCAGTAAACAGTATAAAAACCGGCTCCATGGTCAAGCACAATGACGTTTCCATAGATCTCGCTTACACTGACATCGTGCACCCTACCGCTTACCGCTGCCATAATGCGTGTTCCCCGCGGTGCGGCAATGTCTATGCCGGTGTGGAAATCTTGTTTGCCGGTCACGGGATGTATGCGGTAACCATATGCACACGAAAAACTTCCGCCATCCACCGGATACAACATGGTTCCAAACACCATAATCGGCGAAAGGGTCGCCCCCGCGGGCGCACGCAAACGGCGAGAGGAAAGCGATAAGGTAAAACGCGCAGGTGTAGATATAGAAAAAGCAGGCATCGTATCCGTTATGCCTGCTTTTTCAACTGTATTATCGCTTAGAAAAGAGAAGGTCTGCTGCACCGCGTCCTCAATCGCCTTGTAGTTGTCATCCAGAATTTTTCCGGTGTAGCTTTCACTGATAATCTGCCCGTAAGACTGTTTGAGCAGTTCAAACGCTGTACCGCCAAATTGCTTGACAGCAAGCACTGTCAGGAGAATGAGCACACACAAAAGCAGCTGTAGTGTAATAACCTTTGTATAGCTCGGTCCATTTACCTGTTTGTCCTGATTGGCACGCGGCGTTCGCTCGCGGTACTGTGCACGGTTTGTTTCGTTCATCTTAGTCACACTCCCGAATACAGTATATTCTGGCATGTGACAAATAATAACCGCTAACTTAACTGGAAGGTTAAGAGTTTTCGATTGCCGAAAGCAGGATGTCGCGCAAGGCCGAGGGATTTCCCTGACCCTTTGATGCCTTCATGCACTGCCCGACTAAAAAGTCGAGTGCGTTTGTTTTGCCGTTCTTATAATCGGTTACCGATTTTTCGTTTGCTGCAAGTACATCACGGGCAATCTGCTTTAAGGCTGAGTTATCGCTAATCTGCGCGAGCCCTTTTTCCTTGACAATCACATCCGGAGAAACGTCACTATCAAACAGCTCTTCCAGCACCGTTTTACCGGCGGTATTCGAGATGGTACCGTTTTCAATGAGAGCAATCATCCTTACCAGATTGTCGGGGGTAAGCGCAGTTTCAGAAATCTCACAGCCGCGAACGCCTAACAGTCTTGTGACATCACCCAGCAGCCAGTTGAGAAGGTTCTTGGGCTTGCAGCCATCAAGCCCAACGCACGCTTCAAAAAAGCTTGCCTTTTCGATGCTCTCAACAAGCAATCCGGCCTCAAATTCCGGCAGATCGTACACTTTAACATAACGCATCCGTTTTTTGTTGGGAAGCTCCGGAATGCTTTGTCTGAGCCGCTCCACCTCATCAATCGGTACAACAATGGTGCCGAGATCGGGCTCGGGGAAATAGCGATAATCCATCGCGTTCTCTTTGCTGCGCAGCAGGATGTTCTTTCCGCTTGCGGCATCCCAGCGTCGGGTTTCCTGATTGATGGTCTCTCCGCGCTCAAGCACCTCAATCTGGCGTTTTGCCTCGTATTCAATAGCGCTGAAGATATTGTTAAAGCCGTTGACATTCTTGGTCTCTACGCGCGTGCCAAACTCGGCAGCACCCTTCTTCATCACCGATACGTTCACATCGCAGCGAATGGAGCCTTCCTGCATCTTACAGTCTGAGATATTAAGGTATTGCAGAATCGAGCGGATGGTTTCAACATATGCCTTCGCCTCGGCGGCACTGCGCAGATCAGGCTCAGAAACGATCTCAATCAGCGGTACGCCGGAGCGGTTGAAATCAACCAGTGTACCGGAAAAGCTGTCGTCATGCAAAAGCTTACCGGCATCCTCTTCAATATGAATTCTTGTAACGCCGACGCGTTTTTCCCTGCCGTCCACAAGGATATCAACATAACCGTTTTCACAAATCGGGATGTCAAACTGAGAAACCTGATAGGCCTTTGCAAGGTCCGGATAAAAGTAACTTTTTCTGTCCTGCTTGCAAACGTTGTTGATACTGCAGTTAAGTGCATGCCCCATCCTGATAGCGGATTCAAGCACCTTTTTATTGAGTGTAGGCAACGTACCGGGAAACCCTGCGCACCCGGGACATATGTTTGCGTTAACCTCGCCGCCAAACTCATTTTTACAAGAGCAATATATCTTGGTTTTTGTGTTAAGCTCTGCATGCATCTCAAGCCCAATCACAACCTCGTAATCGTTGTGCAACATAAACTTTCTCCTCCTTCCTTAGCGCAAAGCGCAAACTGCTTTTGCCGGGCCGCCCTGCATATCCTCTACAAGAGAGGCAACCTCGAATAAAAGTCGATCAGAAAACTTCGGCCCAACAATCTGCAGGCCAATCGGCAGGCCCTTTTTGTCTGTGCCGCATGGTACCGAGATTGCGGGAAGCCCCGTCATATTGATTGATACGGTACAAAGGTCGGAGGAATACAGCTTTACGGGGTCAGATACCTTTTCGCCAAAACGAAACGCGGTGTCGGGTGCCGTGGGTGTAATTAAGATATCACACGTCGTAAAAATATCGTCAAATTCCTTTACAATATGCTTTTGGAACAGCTTTGCCTTTTTAAAATAGGCATCGTAATGTTCAGCGCCAAGCACAAAGGTACCAAGTAGAATACGCCGCTTCACCTCAGCGCCAAAGCCTTCGGCGCGCGTTTTCTCATACATATCAACCAGTCCGTCGTAATGCTCGGCACGGTAGCCGAATTTTACACCATCATAGCGCGATAGATTGGAGGATGCCTCCGCGGCAGATATCACAAAATACGCTGCAAGAGCATGTTCGGTACTCGCAAGCGAGACCGTCTTTATTGTTGCGCCGGCCCGTTCCAGCAGCTTAATCGATTGCGTTATCCTCTGTTTGACCTCATCCGCTATCCAGTCGCCAAAGTACTCAGATGGAACACCAATTACAAGCCCTTTCATGTTAGCCTTGGCCAGACTTGTAAAATCAGAGTAATCCCGCAGAACGCTTGTCGCGTCCTTGGGATCGTGGCCGCAGATGGCGCCATACAGCAAGGCCACATCCGCCACACTTCTGCCAAGCGGTCCGGCTTGGTCGAAAGAGGACGCAACCGGAACAATACCGGCGCGTGATACGCTGCCATAGCTTGGCTTATACCCCACGACGCCGCAGTAGCTTGCAGGCAAACGGATGGAGCCGCCCGTATCCGTACCAAGCGCTAAAAACACTTCACCCGCCGCTACTGCCGCCGCACTGCCACTGGACGAACCGCCCGGTACACAGGAAAGATTATGCGGATTCTTGGTCTTTTTATAGTATGACGTTTCACCGGACGAACCCATTGCAAACTCATCCAGATTGAGTTTACCGATCATAACGGCATCCGCCGCATTAAGCCGCTCGATGATCGTTGCGTCATACGGCGGCACAAAATTCGAGAGCATCTTGGAGGCGCAGGAGGTCAAAACGCCCTTTGTGCAGATGTTATCCTTTACCCCTATTGGCACACCCGCAAGGGGGTGGAGCGTTTCTCCTTTCGCCCTTTTCTCATCTACCTCGCGTGCTTTTTGCAGCGCGCTCTCTTTTGTAATGGTGATAAAGGATTCCACGCGCTCCTCTACCTCATCAATGCGGGAAAACACCGACTGGGCAGCCTCTAGTGCAGAACATTCCTTCACTTTAAGTTTATGTGAAAGTTCTGTGGCCGTCAGCTCATATAGATTCATATTCTACTACCTTGCCTTTCCGGGTCAAATAATACTGTCGCCGCGCGATGCTACTCCTCTACAACCGAAGGAACTACAAAGCAACCCGCCTCAACCTTTGGAGCATTTCCCAGCATTTCCTTGCGGGATATGGTCACCTCAACCTCATCCCCACGCAGCAGCATTGGGTTCTCGGGATCAAGCGAAAGAATCATATCGCCCACGTCCGGCAAGCGATCCATCATATCCACCACATTTTGTATATCCTGCGTAAAACATGAGATTTCCTCGTCGCTAATCGCCAAACAAGAGAATTTTGCTACCTTTTTAATATCAATATTCATTGCGTTTCCTTACCTTTCCGATCAGATTCAAAAGACTGTACCGGGTAATGCTGTTAAGCCTAAAGCCAGCGGTTATTCACCAAGCATTGCAAGGAGCTCTTGTTCACTTAAGACGACGACACCAAGCTCGTTTGCCTTATCCAGCTTGCTTCCGGCCTCCTCACCCGCAACCACATAGCTTGTCCTTTTAGATACGCTGGAGGAGACCTTTCCTCCCTGAGATTCTATTAGTTTGGTTGCATCATTGCGCGAAAGGGTCGGCAATGTTCCGGTTAACACAAAGGTACGTCCCTTGGCCTTTTCCCCTTCCGGCGCAAGCGTTGAATTCATGTTGATGCCGGCTGACTTGAGCCGTTGTATGAGATCAAGTGTGCCACTGTGAGAAAAGAACTCGGTTACGTTGCTTGCAAGGATCTCCCCCATCCCCTCGACGGTGGCAAGCTCCTGACCTTTTGCCGTAACTAGCGCATCCATTGTACCAAAATGCTTTGCAAGCTGCGTTGCCGCCCTTTGGCCTATGCCGCGAATCCCGAGCCCGAAGATTAAGCGGGATAAATCCGCGCTTTTCGAACGCTCGATGGATTTCAACAGATTGGCAACCGAACGCTCGCCCATGCGCTCAAGCGTAATCAGCCGGTCGGCGGTTATGGTATAGAGGTCGGCCGCCGACTGTACAAGGCCGTTCTTAACCAACAGTTCAATGACCGCAGGCCCTAAGCCCTCAATATCCATCGCATCGCGCGAGACAAAATGTTCAAGATTTTTAAGCAGCGTCGCAGGGCATTCCGGGTTGGTGCAGCGCACCACGGCCTCTCCCTGCTCACGTGTCACCGCCTCACCGCAAGAGGGACAGTTTGCGGGCATACAAAACGGCGTGGTATCTTTGCCGTGTTCTACTACGCCAAGCACCTCCGGAATAATTTCACCTGCCTTGCGCACCCGGATGATATCACCCTCGCGGATATCCTTTTCCTTGATGTAGTCTTCGTTGTGCAGCACGGCGCGGCTGACGGCGGTTCCCGCGAGTGTAATAGGCTCAAATATAGCTGTTGGAGTAAGTGCGCCGGTTCTGCCAACATTGATTTCTATCTTCAAAAGCTTTGTTGACTTCTCTTCGGGCGGGTATTTAAACGCCACTGCCCATCGCGGAAATTTTGAAGTTGCACCCAACAGTTCTCTTGCTGAAAAGGCATCAACCTTTACAACCGCGCCGTCGATATCAAAGGGGAAGCTTCCGCGCCGCATACCAATCAGCTCTATCCTTTGTGTGACGTCGCCGATGTTATCAAACACCTGGTAAGATGGTATTACCTTAAAGCCAAGCTCTGCAAGAAGGGCAAGCGATTGATGATGAGAATTCAGCACTACACCTTCAATCTGCTGAATGTTAAACACAAAGATATCAAGCTTTCTCTGCGCGGTAATTCTGGGGTCCTTCTGCCGCAGCGAACCCGCTGCCGCATTGCGGGGATTTTTAAACGGCTGCACGCCCTCAAGCTCCTGATGTTTAACTACCTCATCAAAGCTTTTACGCGGCATAAAAACCTCGCCGCGCACCACCAGATAGGGGATTGCGCGTTTGAGCCTTAGCGGAACTGAGCCGATTGTTTTAATGTTCTGGGTAACCTCCTCGCCCACAAAGCCATCTCCGCGTGTAGCGCCGCGTACGAACACACCATCGCGGTATTCCAACGCCACGGACAGCCCATCTATTTTGGGCTCGACAACATAGACCACATCCGGCACCTTGTCGCGCACCTTGCGGTCAAACGCCTTTACCTCATCCAGAGAAAAAACATCCTGCAGGCTGCCCATCTGAACGGTGTGGGTCACAGAAGCAAAGGTGTTGAGTGCCTTACCGCCCACCCGCTGTGAGGGGGAATCTTCAGAAAGCAGCGCGGGGAATCTTTCCTCAAGGCCGATAAGCTCATGCATCAGCGCATCGTACTCAAAGTCCTCAACGGCAGGGTTGTCCAACACATAGTACCGGTGATTATAGTCCTCCAGCAATGTTCTAAGCTCGTTTACTCTGTCCTGAGCAACTGTAAAATCCATATAAAACCCATCCTGTTTTATCCCTATTTGCCGGGGCATGCTGTATGCCTCAGCTATGTATCCCCCTTGCGGTTATTATATCATAAAAAGCGGAGCGTTTATGATATAATGGTCCATCAAAAGGCGGTTACCGCGTAAGCGGTGAGCCGTTGGGCATACAGCATATAATATCAGCAATGATGATATTACATCATAAAACCACAACATAAAACGGCATGCCGTTTTGTACGCAGTGTTCGTTGTAAATGCGCCGTATACCGGCGTATGAGTGGGGTTTCGATGAAATAAATCCGTTGTGCCGCCATGCGGCACAGGCCGCGCAACGTACGGACAATGGCTGTAAAACAGCTATTGCGGATTTATTATAGCATATTATGCCCGTATTTTGTATGGGATTAGTTCGAATAATCGTTAATTTTTGAGATCAGCGATGAATCATCACCGGTGACCTCGGTAAACGATTCGGGTACTCTGCCTACAATAATATTATCAATAACAATAAAGTTGCACGGAACCTCAACACGGCTGGAATGTCCCGCTATCATTGCGGTAACGGCGACGTTAATCTCAAGCATAATGCGATGGCGTGTTTGGTTAATGCCTGCTCCTTCAAACGAATGGGAAAGCTGGGCCTCAACTTCGCTGGCCGGTGCAATACGAAATGGCACGGAAGGTCCGCGCCCTACAAAAACCTGATTACCCAGTAAGGTTCCAATGTGAATCTTAATTTCGGTATCATCAATATTCGATAACCCGTCCAGGATAGATGTCGTCAGGCGGGATTTTAAGACGTTAATGTTCACGGCGTTGCTTTCCACCGCCGTAATTGCGCCGCTGGTATCGGTAGATACGCTGACAAGGTCGTTGTATTGTACGCGGGAGCTTTCAAGCTCGGATATCACCGATTCATTAATGATTCTGGTGGCAAGTGTTTTTGCCTGATATTCCGAGAAGGTATCAATCACCGGACGCATCTTAATGTCACAGAATATCAGTGTCGCGAGCACAACGGCAAGCGAAAGCATAAGCTTTAACCGCAGACGCTGTGCATCATCCAGTCGAAGCCTGCGCATGTCACCCCGCCACCCCTCAAAAAGATACAACCTCGGTGATTGTACAAAAATTCATAGTTCTTCTTTCGTTATTCTTACAAAACAGAAAATCTTCTCAAGGTATATATATTCAGCACTGCTCGGGCATGTTTCCTTACACGGGTCTCTTTTTTGATATCATCCTTACGTAAAAGGTCCGCAGTGCTCATACACTGCGGACCCCGCGCAATGCGCGATTGTGTTAAATCGAAATCTGGTGTGCTACTTCATAAGCCTGACGATCGATATCCTTCTTCATCTGAAGTGCTTCGTAGATGTCGATGTCGGTGATCTTATTATCGCGCACCACCACAACACGGTTGCCAACGCCCTTAGCAAGCAGGCCCACCGCATAGTTGCCCATTCGGCTTGCAATCACGCGATCCTGCACAGTGGGAGAACCGCCGCGCTGAACATGACCCAGTACCGTCGAACGGGTCTCAATCTTGGTATTCTCCTGAATCATCTTCGCAAGCCCATCCAGACTGGGTGTTCCGTCGGCGACTACGCCCTCGGCAACCACAACAATAAAATGGTGCTTGCCCGTCCCTTGCGTTTTCATCATGCGGTCATAAACGTCACGCTTAAGATCGTATTCAATTTCGGGAACAAGAATTGCCGTGGCACCGCAGGCAATACCGGTATTGAGCGCAATGTGCCCTGCATGGCGACCCATTACCTCCACCACACTGCAGCGGTCATGGGACTGTGCAGTATCCCTAAGCCTGTCCACCATATCCATCGCGGTGTTCATCGCGGTGTCATAGCCGATTGTGTAATCGGACGCAGAAATATCGTTGTCTATTGTACCGGGCAAGCCGATACAGGGAATGCCAAGCAACGAAAGGTCGCGTGCACCACGGAACGAACCGTCACCACCAATTGTGACAAGGCCGTCAATACCGTATTTAATGCACGTTTGTTTCGCTTCTTCCACACCCTCTGGATCGCGGAATCTTGCACAGCGGGCAGTATAGAGCATGGTTCCGCCGCGGTGTATGATATCCGAAACGCTGCGCAGGGTCATCTCCTGCATTTCTCCGGTGATGAGGCCGTTATAGCCTCTCATAATACCCATAACACGCAAACCTTGGTTTAGTCCGGTCCTTACGACAGCGCGCACTGCCGCGTTCATACCCGGCGCGTCTCCTCCGCTGGTAAGTACACCAATAGTTTTTACCTGATTCATAATTACGACCGTGCCTTTCCCATACTACCCTAACCGGCATAGTATAAAATGATGATATCGTTTGCTGCTTCGTTAATTGCTTCGACGTTTTATAACTTTCGTGTTAAGCTGCCAACAACTTATAATTATAATATATTATACTGGCTTTTTCAATCATTATTGGCAGAATTCTGACAGAATTCATCATCTGCGCAGTACGACGTTAGTGTCCCCAAGCATACGGCGCAGCTCATTAAGCAGGATTGGGTCCGGGGTTGTCCACATCGTGCGGGCGGCTTGTGTTAACACGTTCTCTTGTGTAAAGTACACATATACCGGTGTCTGCCCCGAGAAGAACTCAAGCATCGGCTGAACACGCTGCAAGCGCTCATCATCACGCGAGGTAAGTTTAAGATAAAGTCCATGACGCGCTTTTTTTTCGGACACCTGTGAATTACCGTCCCGCCTAGGAGTGCCGGCAGTTGATTGCGCCTGCGCTTTCAATGCGTCCTCCACCGTTTGGATGCTTTCGCAGATAATCTTGGGCTCCTCCTCTTCGCGAAAAGAGATGCGTCCGGTAATTACCGCTATAGCCCCATCTTCAATCACATGAGAATCGGACAAACCTTCCAGTAGGTTTGGAAACACGATTGCCTCAAGAGATGCCGTAGTATCCTCTATCTGAATAAACGCCATCGTCTGGTTGTTCTTAGTAGTCTTGAGCTTTTTACTTGTAATAATACAGAGCATTTTAGCGATATCCCTATCCTTAAACCGGCCGGTGCCTTCTGTAGATGAACGTGCGATCTGCACAAGTTCTATCGTCCGCAACTTTGCGGCGGCACTACGGTAATCGTTGAGCGGGTGCCCCGACAGGAATATGCCAACTGTCTCCTTCTCATAACGCAAAAGCTCGGCAAGCGAGAATTCCTCTTCCGCAGGTATGGGCGGTTCGTAGCTTTCATCCACAGTACTGCTGGCAAATAGATCAAGCTGCCCTTCAAGCATGCTTTTTCCGCGCGAACCAATCCCCGTGAGGATATCCGGCGCATGCAGCATAAGCTGACGGCGCTTGTAGCCCATACTGTCAAAGGCTCCCGCCTTAATTAGACTTTCTAATCCCCTGCGGTTGAGATCAATCCCTTGCAGCCGCTCACAAAAGCTGTAAAACGATTGGTACGACCCTTTGCGCCGGCGGTTTTCAATCAGATCACGAATCACCCCACGGCCCAGATTTTTAATGGCAAGCAGACCAAAGCGAATGCTGTCACCCGATACGGCAAAGCCTTCTTCACTCTGGTTTATATCAGCGGGCAGCACCTGAATACCGATACGGGTGCATTCGTTGATATACTCAACCACCTTATCGGTGTTATCAAGTACACTGGTCAAAAGTGCCGCCATATATTCTTTCGGGTAATGGCATTTTAGGTAAGCGGTCTGATACGCAACGGCAGCATAGGCAGCGGCATGTGATTTATTAAAAGCATACGATGCAAAGCTTGACATTTCATCAAAAATTTCATTTGCAATCTCAGCTGGCACTCCGTTGCTGACAGCGCCGACGCATTCGACACTACCATCCTCTTTTTTTGCGCCGTAGATAAAGTTATGGCGTTCTTTTTCCATGACATCCGCTTTTTTCTTGGACATAGCACGGCGCACAAGGTCAGCCCTGCCGTAAGAATACCCCGCAAGCTGACGGCATATCTGCATGACCTGTTCCTGATAAACAATGCAGCCATAGGTTACATCAAGAATCGGCTTTAGCAGCGATGTTTTGTAGGTAATTGAGTCGGGTGCATGACGGTTTGCAATATATTTCGGAATCGAATCCATCGGTCCCGGACGATACAGGGATATCACCGCAATCAAGTCCTCCAGACTATGCGGCTTAAGCTCGGTAAGCACCCTGCGCATTCCGGCCGACTCGAACTGAAACACGCCCTGCGTCAGCCCTTGCGAGAGCATCGTAAATACCTTTTGATCGGTCTCCGAGATTTTATCCATTGAAAAATCAGGGTTAATACGGCGAATCATCACCTCACAGTCGTGCACAACGGTAAGGTTGCGCAGTCCAAGGAAGTCCATTTTAAGCAGGCCAAGCTCCTCAAGCGTTGTCATGGGGAACTGGGTGATAATTGCATCGTCACTTTTGGTAAGCGGCACATAATCGCTGACGGGATCACGGGTAATTACGACCCCCGCCGCATGAGTAGACGAATGTCGCGGCATACCCTCTACCTTACGCGCCATATCGAGCAGCTCTTTGATGCGTGCGTCGGTATCATAAAGGGTTTGTAGCTCGGGAACCACCGCAAGCGCTTTGTCCAAGGTCATGTGCAGTTCGGTAGGAACCAGCTTTGCAACAATATCCACAGTCTGGTACGAGATTGCAAGTGCACGACCGACATCTCGTATTGCGGCACGGGCAGCCATCGTTCCAAACGTGATAATCTGCGCAACATGATCGTCGCCATATTTTGAAACAACGTAGTCGATGACCTGCTGGCGGCGCTCATAACAAAAATCGATATCAAAGTCGGGCATACTGATGCGCTCAGGGTTAAGAAAGCGCTCGAACAGCAGGTTGTATTTTATGGGGTCTATACCAGTGATGCCAATGCAATAAGCGGCGAGACTGCCCGCACCCGAACCCCTGCCCGGCCCGACAGGGATGTTGTTTTTGTGCGCGTAATCGATAAAGTCGTGCACAATTAAAAAGTAGTCGACATATCCCATCCTGCTTATGACCGAAATCTCATATTCCAGTCGTTTCACAATGGCTTCGTCGGGCTCGCTGCCATAGTAACGGTGCATCCCCTCATAGCATTTCTCTTTAAAGTAAGCTAGGTTTTCCTTTCCGTGCGGCGCGGTAAAATGCGGCAGCTTGGTTACGCCAAACTCAAACGAAACATCACATCGATCGGCAATCCTTACGGTGTTCTCTATTGCCTGCGGCGCATAAGAGAATAGCTCACTCATCTCCTCAGCGCTTTTGATGTAAAACTCATCGGTTGCAAATTCAAGCGTGTCGTCGTCCTCTACCGTATGACCGGTTTGGATGCACACCATTACATGGTGCATCTTAGAATCCTCGCGCTGAAGGTAGTGCGAATCGTTCGTAGCAACAAGGCCGATGCCCGTCTCCTGCGACAAGCGCACAATATGGGGAAGTATCTCCTTTTGCTCTCTGATTCCGTGGTCCTGTATCTCTAGGAAGTAGTTGTCTTTTCCAAATATTCGCGCGTAGCGTAAGGCTGTTTGCTTTGCCGCCTCGTAGCCTTCTCCAAGCAGCTTGCGCGGAATCTCACCTGCAAGGCAGGCGGAAAGGCAGATTAAGCCTTCGTGGTAACGCTCCAACAGTTCAAGGTCCACACGTGGGCGGTTATAAAAGCCCTCGGTGAAACCACGCGAAACCATTTGTATCAGGTTTTGATACCCCTGATTGTTTTCACACAGAAGCACGAGATGATAGGGGCTGGTATCAAGCTGATGCACCTTATCAAAGCGAGTGCGCGGCGCAACATATACCTCACAACCAATTACAGGCTTTATCCCCTGCTCGTGCGCCTGCTTATAGAAATCAATCACACCATACATTACGCCATGATCGGTTATTGCAACTGCCTTTTGCCCAAGCTCCTTTGCGCGTGTAATGAGCTTGGGTATCCTGCAGGCACCGTCAAGCAGGCTGTATTCACTATGTACGTGAAGATGAACAAAATCCTTCACGGGGCAAGCCTCCTCTCGGATAAAGTTCGGTAAAAAGATCTGTTATTACTTTTTGGTGTTGTTTTTGGATGCGCCCTTGCTTGTCTGTGCAATCTGTGTAAGCCTACGCAGCCTGTGGCTGACGCCCGAGCGCGTAAGCGGCGGGGTAAGCTGGCCGCCAAGCTCGCTTAACGAAAATTCGGGGTATTTGAGCCGCAGCACCGCAATCTCCTGAAGCTCGTCCGGCAGGGTATCAAAATCACCGGTACGCTTTAACAAGCGGATTGCTTGAATTTGAGCAGTGGAAGCGGTCACTGTTTTTTCTATGTTTGCGGTTTCGCAGTTCGTCTTACGGTTAATGTGGTTGCGCAGATCCTTGAGGACCTTCACATCCATCAACTCAAGCGTTGCACGGGTGGCGCCCATATAGGTGATGAGGTCTTCAATCACCGTACTTTCACGGATATACAGCACATAGCTGCCTTTGCGATGGGTCACTTTTGTTTCAAAGCCGGCTGCAGAAAGGATGTATGCAAGATTCTTGCTCAAGGTAAAGCGCGGCGCAACAAACTCAATGCGGTAGGTTTTGCCCGGATCGCTGACATATCCGCATGCAAGAAATACACCGCGGATAAAGGCACTTGCTTCTTCCTCACGCTCGAGGTTTGCCATATTAATCTTAACCGAGACCTCACTTAGGTCGTGAGAAAATAAAGATAGCAGCCTGCGTTTTTCATCAATATCATTGGTAGAAAGAAAAAACAGCGGGTTTGCCCCGCCCGTCACACGCAATGGCGCGTCTATCCCGCACAGTTCCTGCAGCAGCGCTTGGTAACGCCGTGCCACGCAATCGTGTTCTGTTTGCAGCAGCAAGGTATCCTGAGAAAAGCTGCGCGAGAACAATACAAGGCCATACAGCATTGCTTTATTCTGTAAAGCGGATAGCCTTGCTGGTGTTGCAAGCTCGCTTTTCAGTCTATACCCAAAGCTTTCAGATTCAATCAAACATAATCCTCCTCTCCGTAAGAAGGCATACAGCAGTTTTAGCGATCCTTGGTAATATCGCGATGGTTTGCAATGGCATGCATTCCCTTTTGCATAAGCGCGGTGCAAATCTTTTGTGCAAACGTTACAGAGCGATGCTTGCCGCCTGTACAGCCGATGGCAACCACAAGCTGACTTTTCCCTTCATTTGTATACAGCGGCAGCGAAAATTCAAGTAGGTCGATAATCTTTTTTAAGAATTCATTCGATTGCTCAAAGCTGAGCACAAAATCAGAAACCTCTTTTTCCAATCCGGTTTTGTACTTTAGTTCATCATAATAATACGGGTTTGGCAAACAACGCACGTCAAACACCAGGTCGGCGTCGCTGGGTAAGCCGTATTTAAATCCAAATGACATGCAATTGACCATAACACCGGAGGACTGACTATCCAAAAAAAGCGCAGATAATCGCTCTTTGAGCTGTGCAGGAGAGAGAATGGAGGTATCTATGGTATAATCCGCCCTGTTTTTTATCTGCTTGAGCATGACGCGCTCCACCGCAATCGCGTTTTCTATCGATGCATTTTCACTGTCTACAAGCGGATGTTTTCGTCTGGTCTCCTTAAATCTACGGATCAGCACATCGTCGCGGCAATCAAGAAAAAGCACCTTGAAGCGATACCCGCTGTCCTTCATTTCATTAAGGCTATCAATTAAACCGCTGAACATATTTCCGCCGCGGATATCGGTGACAATTGCAATCTTATCTATTTTGCCGTCCGACTGCGAACAAAGCTCGGCAAACTTTGGGATGAGGATGGGCGGCATATTATCGGCACAGAAAAACCCAATGTCCTCCATAACGTTTGCCGCTCTTGTTTTGCCGGCACCTGAAAGACCGGTGATAATTACAAGCTCCATACAACGAGCACCCTCCACTTACGCAAAGCATCAATCGTTACTGCAAAACACGCGAACCTCACACTCAAGGTCAACACCGGTATTTTGCTTTACTTCCTGTTTTATGACTTCAATTAGGCTTAGTACATCATCACAGGTTGCTGTGCCCGTATTGATAACAAAGCCGGAATGCTTTGGGCTAACCATCGCCCCGCCCACAGTACGCCCTTTAAGACCGCATTGCTCAATGAGTGCTGCAGCATAGCCGCATGGCGGGCGTTTAAAGGTACTGCCGGCGCTAGGATAATCGAGTGGCTGCTTTGTGCAGCGGCGGTTCCATAAATCCTGCATCCGCGCCTTAATCTGCTCCTTCGGCGCGGGGGTAAGCCTTAATCGAAGCGACGTAATGCAGTATCCACCGTCGGAATAGGCGCTGCTGCGGTAGCCAAGCGCAAGCTGATGTCCTTCAAAAACCCCGATGTTGCCCCACTCGTCGATATGCCTGCAACTGATCAGCACATCCTTCATCTCACCATCATAGGCGCCGGCGTTCATAAACGCCGCACCGCCTGCGCTGCCCGGTATGCCATAAGCAAATTCAAGTCCTGAAAGCTCTTGGGCAAGCGCGAACCGGCACAGTTCCACAAGCGATGTGCCCGCTGCGCATTCAAGCCCGTTGCCTCTACGTGTAATACCCGAAAGCTTACTGCCGATATGAAGGACCGCTCCATGAATACCACGGTCACTGACAAGGATGTTAGAACCCTTGCCAAGGATGCTGTAAGGAATTTTATTGTTGCGCAGATATGGAATTAATACCGTAAGCTGCTGCTCGCTGCTTGGAGAAATAAAGACATCCGCAGGCCCGCCAATTGCAAAGGTGGAATGGCGCGACATCGGTTCCTCTAACAAAGCTTCACAACCAAGGCTTTCACAAAGCCGCAACAGCGGCGCAATCCATTCCATCAAAGCATCAACCCCGATCGTAATAATTACATCCTCTACGAAACCCAAAATGCACTGAGATAATCGCAGCGGTGATACACAAACATACAAAGCAGTTTATGCGTATAGATTGCCTAAAAATGCCGCACCGATAATGCCGGCATCGTTACTAAGCTTAGCCGTAACAATCTCTGTGTTCTTTGAGCTGTATTTGGTGTACTGCTCCCGCTTAATATATTCGCGGAGCGGACCTAAAATAGCCTCGCCCTCTTTTGAGATTCCGCCGCCGATACACAGTATCTCCGGCTGGAAGATGTTAATCATATTCATAATGCCGCACCCCAAATAATTAAGGTAGGCATCTACAACGCACTTGCCGCTTGTAAGCCCCATGCGCATGGCATCAAAGGCGGTGCGCCCATTCACCTTGCCGATGTCGTTTTCGCAGTATTTCCACATTCCATCATTGGGATGATCTTTAAGATACTCTCTAGTTAAAGCAACTAAGCCGGTTGCAGAGGCATAAGCCTCAAAACAGCCCTTGCGGCCGCAGGTACACAGTCTGCCGTCATATACAATAACAGTATGCCCAAGCTCCGCACCCGCAAAGTTTGAGCCGGAATATATTCTGCCATCAATGATGATTCCGCCGCCGACACCGGTACCAAGTGTAATGCCAACGGCGTTCCTAACACCTTTAGCCGCTCCGGCAAGCGCCTCGCCATAGATTGCAGCGTTTGCATCATTTTCCATGAATATCGGGAGATCAATGCGCTCCTGCATCAGCTTTACCATAGGTACACGATTAAATTGAAGATTGTTCGAATACTCAATTTCGCCCGTATCCTGATTTACTGTGCCCGGCGTGCCAATCCCCACCCATTCAATTTGGGAGAGTTCGAGCCCTGCATTTTCAACAGCTTGGCGGGTTACCGCCGCCATATCGTCCGCTATCAACTCTGCGGCGCGCGGTGCATTGGTCTTCATCTTTGCCCTGCCAATCAGCCGGAACTCCTCATCCACAACACCTGCTGCAATGTTTGTACCCCCCAGATCAATCCCAGCATAGTATCTCATATTCATTGTCCACCTTAAAGCATTATTTAAGATCATCCGCAGTCAGGCCGCAATATTGTTCCAACGCACCAAAGAAACGATCCTTGTTTATGTTTAAAATAAGATGTTCCGGAAAATCAATGTCCGCAAGCAAATCAAGCGAAGGCTGTACCTTGCCGATTTCCGGGGCAAAATGCGCATCCGCACTCACCACAACCGGAACCTCATATTTTTTGCATAGCTTAGCAATTTCGACACAGTTTTTCGCTGCACCCTCGCGCACAGCAAACGAATGGGCGTTAATCTCCACAATCTTGTTGTATTCTTTAAACGCCTTGATACCGCGCTCATAATTAAAGCGAAACGCCTCAGTTCCACAGTGCCCGATTACATCAACATGCTCGTTTTTTGCAACCGCAATATATGCCTGTGTATAGTCTTCGACCGTCGCCTGTTCTGCCGGTTGAAAGTGAAAGGATGCGATAACCCAATCTAACCGGCCAAGCGTCCGCTCCGGCAAATCAAGCTTACCGTCAACCGAGATGATATCCGCTTCTGCACCGCGCAGAATAATAATATCGTCAATCACTCTGTCGATGGTAAGCAGATTCTCGAAATACCAGATATAGGGGCCATCCGGCATCTGGGGGCAATGCTCGGTAATCGCGACGGCACACATGCCGCGGCGCTTTGCGTAGGATATGTTCTCAAGTATAGTACTATATGCATGGCTTGACGCCACTGTATGACAATGTGTTTCGGCTACGGATTTTGCGTGTCTGATATCCAAATAATTATCCTCCGTTTAACTGGTACGACTCGTGCTGCAAATAAAACAATATGTGTTAAAAAACATCCCAATCGGTTGCTGAGGCAGATTCATCCGGCATCATGCCAAGCTTGTCAAGCAGTTCACGCGCCGCGTTGTACCCCATCTTCTTTTGACGATTATTCATGGCCGCAACCTCAATGATGATTGCAAGGTTACGCCCTGGCTTAACGGGTATCGTAAGTGAAGGCAGATCAATGCCTAATATCTCGGTAAACTCGTTATCCATACCCATACGGTCATAAACCTTGTTCTGATCCCACAGCTCGAGCTGGATAAGCATGTCTACCTTTTCGGTAACTTTTACGGAACCCATGCCAAAGATGCGCCTTGCGTTGATAATGCCAATGCCGCGCAGCTCAAGAAAATGCCGAATATTCTCGGGTGAGGTTCCCACCAGTGTACGGTTAGAAACCCGCCTAAGTTCTACTGCGTCATCCGCAATCAGCCTGTGACCGCGCTTGACAAGCTCGATGGCTGTTTCACTTTTACCAACACCGCTCTCGCCAAGCAGCAAAATACCTTCGCCATAAACCTCAACCAACACGCCGTGCCGCGTGATACGGGGCGCAAGCTCGACGTTAAGCTTGGATATAACCCCCGAAAGAAACGATGACGTAGAATCAGATGTGCGCAGAATCGGAACTCCATATTCCTTTGCCAGATCATGCATTTCAGGGAATACCTCAAGATCTCTTGCGATAATAACCGTCACCGGTTTTTCCGAAAAGAAGGTATTAAGGCTGCTTCTGCGCTGCTCATCGGGAATCGTGGCAAGATATGCACATTCCGCCTTGCCGAGTATCTGAATCCTATTGCTATCAAAAAACTCATGAAATCCGGTAAAATAGAGGCCGGGGCGGTTAATCTCGCTGCTGGAAATCAATATCTGCGACGGCTCTATCGGAAGATAGATGGTTTCCAGTTTAAATTCATCAATAAGCTTCGAAAGTGCAACCGTAAACATTGTTGACATATCGTTCACCGTTTCTCCGACAAAAGATTCTCCTCGTTACACCACAATCGTTGCCGGCTGATTGTGGGTATAAAGCAAACCACAACAGGTTTGAAAAGGGGTGTATGCAAGAACGCTCGATAGTATCCCTGCCATATTCATAGTTAATTATAGCGTAAGCGCCGGTATGTTTCAATTGCGTTTTAAGAAAATATGGCGCAGTGCGGATTATCATCATCCGCAACGTGTTAATCTGCATCACACCGATTGATTTTAGGCGCGGTACCAATATGAGTTCATACCGGATAGCTGCGTAATACCACCCTTTGGCATCTGAGTCAGCGCGTTCTTGACGTTCATAAAGTCGCCGCAGCAATAAAGCAGCGAAAATACAGAGAAGGTAAGAAGCAGACTGGAAAGGGCTGCATCTGTAATGGATATAACCGCCCACAGCATCAGCGGTATTACGCCAAGCACCATTGCGGGTAAAAGCGACAGCCATATAAACCGCGCCTTTGTTGTAGGATAGGTAGATACACAAAACGCTACCATATACCGCAGACTGTACCAAATCTCGATTTCCGCCTCTTTGGGGAAGGCGGCCGCGTGCAAAAGCTCATGCGGCACAATCATTATTAATGACAACAAAACGCCCCAAAACGAAAAGAGGTTGATTGATCCAAGCTGATGATACAGCAGCAATTTAATCAAAAACGCAAGCGCAGTAAGCGCAATAGGAACAAGAAAATAAGGAACAACCGCAAGGTTAAGCGCCAGCATGGATTCTGGTTCGCGAAACTTGATAGCGTCTGGGGGCAACTCTGCTTTAGGAAGTTCCTCCAAGCTTGTAAACTTGCCCTTGAATACGATTTTCATTCGTGTTCTCCCCTTTTATGCCGGTAAACAACTACCCCAAAAACCCTATTTAAAATACATATACAACTGACATTTAATCATACCATTATACAGCTTGCGGCGCTTATCCGCGGGGCGGCCAAATAGCCGTTCAAATTCCTCGTGCGGCGAGATAACGTAATAGCTAAGGCCCTGTCTTTTTTCATATACCCTGCCCATAATGCCATACAGTTCCTCCGCTTGCTGAACATCAAGAAGGCGTTCGCCATAGGGCGGATTGCACAGCACCGTTGCTTTTTCGTGCTGAATTGAAAAATCCTTGATATCGGCTACCTTTGCATGAATACGGTCAGCCACACCCGCCTTGTGCGCATTGCTGATTGTAAGCTCTACGGCCTCCTGCGAGATGTCTGCGCCATGTGCCTCAAAGGTTACTGTGCGGTCAATCTGCGAAACGGCACGCTCACGCTCTTGCTGCCATACCTTCTCACCAAAACAGTCCCAACTCTCTGCCGCAAACCGCCGCGAAAGCCCTGGAGCAATCCGCAGTGCGCGCAGCGCGGATTCAATCAAGAATGTGCCGGAACCGCAAAACGGATCGTACACGACCGAATAGCCTTTGATGCGCGCAATATCAAGGATTCCGGCGGCAAGCGTCTCTTTAATCGGTGCCTCGGTGGAATCCTTGCGGTAGCCGCGTTTATGAAGGCCTGCGCCTGAAGTATCAAGCATCACGGTTACTTCATCCTTGAGGATGGAGAAACGAATCTGGTGCACCGGGCCGCTTTCTTCAAACCACGACTGGCGGTATACCTGTTCCAGTCGCTTGACCGCTGCCTTTTTAATAATCGATTGGCAGTCGGGTATAGAATACAGCTTTGAATTAAGCGACCACCCTTTTACAGGAAACGCATCCTTCTTACCGATAAACTGTTCCAGCGGAAGCGCCAGTACCCCCTGAAACAGCTCTTCAAAGCTTAATGCGCGGAAGCTGCCTAGTATAATCATCACGCGCTCCGCAGTACGCAGATTGAGGTTTGCCATCGCAATCTCCTGTGCCCCACCTTCAAATACCACACGACCGTTGTGTGCAGCTACATTTTTACCGCCCATTCGTTTTATTTCATCCGCAAGTATGCCCTCTAAACCAAAAAGGCAGGGGCAGGCGATGGCGAAATCGTTCATATACTCTTTTCCTTTCATTGCGCAACAAAACAGCGCAGCTTGCATTTTGAGGATTACATCTTTAATATTGCCAATAGCGCTGCAGAACTAATCCATGCGCCTTACATAAATTCATGGAACACCTTAACGGCGTTCCATGAATACGAAAGTCTATTACTGTTAAATCTATTCAACGTTTGGCTCAAGCAGGCCATAATTGCCGTCTTTACGGCGATATACCACACAGATGTCATCGGTCGCCTCGTTGAGGAACATGAAAAACTCATGTCCAAGCATATTCATCTGCAAAATGGCTTCGTCTACCGACATAGGGTTAACAACAAAACGCTTATTGCGCACTACGCGGTATTCTGTAGCGCTGTCTTCATAGTCGTAGAGATAACTTTCGTCCGATTTTGCGAAAGCGTCATCGCGCAGCTTTGCCTCAAGCTTAGATTTGTTTTTGACAATCTGGTGGAACAGAGTATCGGTAACGGTATCAAGGGAAGTCAATAGGTCTGATGTCGTTTTTTCACTGCGGTAGATCATTCCCTGCGACTTAATCGTAACCTCAACGGTAAAGCGGTCACGCTCCAGAGATGCGGTAACAATGGCATCGGCGCCATGGTCAAAGAAACGTTCAAACTTTTTGAGCTTCTTTTCCGTCCTCTCTTTAAATGAGTCGCGAAGATTGAGCTTCCTGCCTCTGATCGTAATATTCATACAATCATCCCTTTCAACAACCAAATTATACATCATAGCTAAATCACAAAGATTCAGCCACGCTGTTTTTGAATATAATTGCTAAACTATTGATATTATAATACCATAAATCCCCCATGAAGTAAAGCATTGCATATAAAGGTTTTATGTCATAAGTATGTATGGTAAAGCGGTAGTGATCGGACGGCAGGGCCGCAGGTTCAGACAACCTTGTTCCCGTTTACAAGAACCATCCTTGGCTTTGCGTATACCGAAAGTGGGTCTGTATCAAACATAACAAGATCGCAATCCTTGCCGACTGCAATTGAGCCTACGCGGTCGTCTATCCCGCAAATGCGTGCGGGGTTTATGGTAATGGCGCGAAGCGCCTCTTCATACACAAGCCCATCCCGTACCGCAAGCCCTGCGCTCAGCGGCAGATATTGCGCGGGTATCACCGGATGGTCGGTACAGATTGCAAGCGGTACATCATGCGCTGCAAGTACGCCCGATGTTGCGGGCGTTAGATTGCGCAACTCGGGTTTCGAACGGTCACAGATAACCGGCCCAATCACAGCGCAGGCGCCCTCCTGCTGAATTTCGGGGGCAATCAGGTGCCCCTCTGTACAGTGCAAGAGCACATAGCCTAGCCCAAACTCGCGTGCGATACGGATTGCGGTAAAGATGTCATCTGTGCGGTGTGCATGAAAATGCGCCTTTACCCTGCCCTCGAGCAACGGCAGCAGTGCCTCGCATTTCATATCGTATTCCGGTTCGTCATAGTCATCGTCAAGTTGTGCACGCTGCTTATCCTGCATATACTTACGCGCCTTGTAAAGCTGCTCACGGATAATTGCTGCGGTTGCCATGCGTGTTTCGGGCGATTGGTTTTTACCGTGATAGATTCCCTTTGGGTTTTCCCCCAGCGCGAATTTAAACGCAAGCGGTTCCTTCAGGATGATATCGTCAATCCGCCCGCCAATGGTTTTTATTGCGGCAAGCTGTCCGCCGATGGGGTTTGCGCTCCCCGGACCGGTCACCACGGTGGTAATGCCGGCTGCCAGTGCTTCTCTAAAACAATTATCGCGCGGGTTGATGGCGTCGATTGCACGCAGCTGGGGCGTAGATGGGTCGGTGGCCTCATTGCCGTCATCTCCTTCAAAGCCCATGCCATCCTCCCACATACCGAGATGGCTATGTGCATCTACAAACCCGGGATAGAGCGATGCACCCTTGGCATCAATCACGCCTTCGGTGGATCCTCGATATTGTTCCATAGAGCCAAGCTCGGTAATCACGCCATGTTCCGCACACAGATAACCGTTTTTTATAACATCCTGTTCCATGGTATATATCGTTGCATTAATAATTATCATCTGTTCCCTCTTGTTCTTAAAATTGCGCAGCAAACCCGCGCCTCTTATGAAAAGACGTTGGTATGAAGTGTTATCCTCATACCAACGCCACAAATTTATCAAAAACCAATCCCTGATTAGCCGAACTTGGCGCCGCGTTTTCCACCCGAGCCGCGCTTTGACTCTACATTGCGCTTAAGATCATACATCTTTTCATCACTCGACTGCTTGAATTTGCTCATCATGTCCTCAAAGGACATGTTTTCATTTTTGCGTGCACCGCCAAACTCAAAGCTATTGCGCCCGCCTCGGGGTGCGGGGCGCTGCGGTCTTGACTGGGGGGTAATCTCGACGGCCTTTTTAATGGAAAGGCTGATCTTGCCGTCGTCACCGATATTAAGCACCTTCACTTTAACCTCCTGGCCTTCGGTGAGATGCTCTCTAATTTCATTGACATATGTAGCGGCAATCTCGGAGATATGTACCATGCCGGTTTTTCTCTCTCCAAGGTCAATAAACGCACCAAATTTAGTAATGCTGGTTACCTTTCCGGTCAATATACTTCCTACCTCAAGCTGCATACGAAAAGTATTTCCTCCTTAAACTATCTAAAAATTTCCCATAGTGTTTCGTGCCGGCGATAAAAACAACATGCCGTATGTCTGTGTCGCATTTAATCAGTTACCCGAAATGTCTACATAAACGCGCTCCTGAGGGTATACGTACCCCCATTTGCCTCTGGCCATTCGCTCCATATAACCATTGTCGTCGGTCGATTCTACCAGCTTGAGTATCTCTTTGTTTTTGAGCGTCTGCTCAACAATCTGTCCGTTAAGCACTTCGAGCTCCTTATTCTTTGCTGAAACATCAAGTTGAATCTTGACGGACGAAATAATAGAAAAAACGCACACCGTCAAGATAAGAAGCTTAACGATTCGAGGTGTTTTTTTGTTGTGCTTTTTGTTTACTTTCATAACCCAAATGCCCTCTGTTTCCGCTTTTTTGAGCGTCATCGCGCGACCGTTTGGTTTGTATTAAATTATACAATAGAATGCGGTTATGTTTCAAGCGGTAATTCACATTATTTTGAATTTTTTTATGGTAAACTTGCAGTTTTACTGCTGCTTTGCCCATTTTTTTCTTAGTTTTATCATAAACTCCCGAAATCGGACAGATAACTCTTCTGTTTATAAAGCGAAGTGCTCTGCGAATGAGTGACACAATTGCTTTAGACACTTTCATAATCAGCGACCCAAGCGTGAGAAAATACACAACCATGCCAATTACAATACCAATCACAAGAAAGATGCGCAGCTGCCCCAAGTTTACTGTTAAAATAAACACAAATGAACAGACCGAACAAAGCGACCAGTATATGATATCCTGAAAGAACACCGCAACAGCGCCGGGCCTTAGCATTAGGCGATAGATGCGCAGAGGCTCCATGCAAAAGCCTAAAAAAAAGCCTACGGCCGTTGCCTCTAAAAATAAAATGGTCTGCTTTGCTACCACAGCCTCCACCGGCTTTCACACCCCCATGCATAACTATAAACTTTCGGGGTGCGTTTATTTAAACAGGCGTTCAAAAAAGCCGCGGCGTTTTACATCGTCATCAGTGTACACCAGCGTGTGAATATCTCCGTCAATATTAAGCTCACCGGTATCCACATTAAGCTTATTGATGTGCAGATTTGAACCCTTAACGGTAAGCTCACCCATGTCCGTGAACAGGATTACAGACTGCTCGTCAAAGCTATCAATATCGTTGACTCCCGATACCGAAAGCACCCGCCTGCCCTCCAATATCACATTGTGCGGCATCTTGATAATCTTTTTATCCTCAGCCATTGCATACCATCCTTTCTCATTGTGCACCCTGTTTATTGCATAAAGATGCGGCGCATCCCAAGCTTTGCCGCATGAAAAAGCGGCAATACCCGTCCCAAACAGGTATCACCCAATGATATGAAGGCTCGCAGTAAATTATACCATGAATACAAGGTAAGCGGTGAGGCTGCCGGACATAAAATGCGGGCTTGCTATGCTTGTAAAAAAATCATTGTATCACGATGGTTCTTCTACAACCTCGTAATTTGCAGCTGCGTCCTCTTTTTTTGCAAATTCGGTAACCTTAAGCACACGAACGGTCAGCGGTCTCGCGCCTAAGGTAATTTGAATCATATCGCCCTCTTTCACATCATACGATGCCCTGGCGGGTTTGCCGTTAACCGATACCCTGCCGGCATCGCACGCTTCGTTTGCAACCGTTCTGCGTTTAATCAGCCTTGTTACCTTCAAGTATTTATCCAGTCTCATACAGATACCCCTTTCTCGCAGCGCGTAGAGCAGTGCGAGGTTTTTAATCCTTAAGCAAAAGCTGCACATCGAAAAACGACGCGCAGCTTTGTTAAACAAATTGGTATTACAGCATGGAAAAAGCGTTTACTTTGCAACCTGCTCCTTCAATGACTTACCGGCCTTAAATACAGGAAGCTTAGAGGCGGGGATGACAATCTCCTCCTTGGTTCTGGGGTTACGGCCAATTCTCTGGCTGCGTGACTTCACTTCAAAAGAACCGAAACCAACAATTTGAACCTTCTCGCCGCCTGAGAGTGTGGATGCAATTACATCCAAAACGGCATTTACAGCTTTGTCCGCATCCTTCTTAGAGAGTTCCGACCTCTCGGCAACCGCATTGATCAACTCAGTCTTTGTCATTCTGTTTCCCTCCGAAAATTCTTCGTAATTTTAGTTTACCTGATTTTCTTTGCTTCTTTCCAAAGCATGTCCAGCTCACTGATATCTGCAAGGGACATATCGACGCCTTTGGTTTTCGCAAGCTTTTCAACCTGAGAAAACCTTTTGATAAACTTGTCGGTTGAAGCCGTAAGCGCCTCCTCCGAATCAAGTGAGAGGAACCTTGATAAATTCACACAGGAAAAGAGCAAGTCGCCAAGCTCTTCGTTGCATGCTGTAACATCCCCATCGGCAGCAGCCCGCATCAGTTCTGAAACCTCGCTTGTCAGGTCAGAAAAAGCATAGCGAAGGTCGGGGTAATCAAAGCCGCTTTTCGCGGCCCTGGCCTGAACTTTCTGTGCGCGCATTAGTGCAGGCAGAACACGCGGAACGTTCTCCATACTCTGGGTGCGCGAGGTCATTCCTTTTTGTGAATTCTTAATGTTCTCCCAATTGACGAGCACCTCGTCCGCGGTTTGCGAATTATCTTGCTCAGTAAATATATGCGGGTGACGAATAATCAATTTTTTACAGATGCCGTCCGCAACATCATCAAAGTCAAAGTTTCCAAGCTCTTTTTCCATACGGCAGTGAAACACAACCTGTAACAACACATCCCCCAGTTCCTCCTGCAAAAGGGATATGTCGTCCGTATCAATCGCTTCGCAGACCTCATAAACCTCTTCGATGAAGTTCTTCCTGATAGTACGGTGTGTTTGTTCTTTGTCCCACGGACATCCGCTTTCTCCGCGAAGGATATCCATGATTTCTAATAAGTCGTTTATGGTGTATTTTTGTTTAAACTGAAACTCCACATTCCGCTCCTTAGCTTCCAATTGTTAAAACATATATATATTACCCTATAATTCCGTGATTTTCAAGTACTTTGGCGATTTTTTCTCCGCCCGGCAGCATGTTTACGTCATCGGCGCTAATTCCACGTATCAGAAAAAGAACGAACAGATACACGACAGCCGCAATTAGGATAGCAAGGACGGTACCAAGGCGCGTATCGATAACATGTGAAAGCAGTCCATATGAAGCAAATGCGGCAACCGCACAAAACAACCCCGCGAGTAAGGGCTTGATAAAAACACTCATAAAATTTGGTGTTGTATGTGTTTGCCGGCATACAGCAATAATGCTTGCAACTGCAATAAACAGGTAACACACCAAGGTGCCCACCGGAGCACCAAGGATATTGATCCGAGGAATCGCTACAAGAACATAGTTTATCACTAGCTTCAGCGTACCGCCAACAAGCATAAATTTCACAGGCAGGTCCGCCCTGCCCACCGCTTGAAGAATAGCATTGACCGGGCTTGCAATCGCTACAAAGATAACACCAATCCCCATCAGCGAGAGGATAGGAGTTGAGATAGCCACCTCACCGGCCAGACCGTCCCCCGAGAAATTGTACAACAGCGTGAGAATAGGGCCTGCCAGTGCAGACATGCCAAGACCTGCAGGTACCGCGACAAGAGCGGTTACACGCAGCGCGGATTCCACATTACGTTTGAGCTCGACATAGTCGTTTCGCGCCCAAGCCGATGAAACGGCAGGCAATGCGCTGACGCCAAACGCGGTGGTGATAGCCGGCACAAGATGAAATATTGTCATCGGCAGCCCCTTGTAGGTACCAAATAAAAAGGACGGCAGCCGCTCCAGCGTCATATCCTGCGGCAGCATACCGGCGTACATATCAAGAATACTCTGCGCGTTGTTTGTTACCGCAACAGAAAGCCGGTTCATTACCGAAGCAAGGTCGATGGTCGAGGTCAAACTTACCACAAGCGAGCCAAGGCAGACCGGAACCGCGATGCGTATCAGTGCCCCAAACAGCTCCTTTTTGGGACGCGCCGGCGGAGACTTTATATACTCCTGCTTGGATATCGCATCCCTCTGCTTGAGGTGCCTAAAAAACAGATAGATTAGTCCAAATACGGTACTAAGCGTAACACCCATAATCGCGCCTGCCGCGGCAAACGGCAGTACCGCAGTTGTCGCCGCAGCGGCCGAACCCGCTGCTATGCCGAACACATTGCCGGTGCTCTCATAATCCTGCAGGCCGAGCTTTATTATAACGAGCGCAAGGCTGTACCCCAAGATAAGCTTGGCAAGAGCTTCCACAACCTGTGAAATCGCTGTAGGATACATGTTTCTAAGGCCTTCATAGTAGCCTCGGTAAGAGGACATCAAGCACAAAAACAACACCGCAGGAGAAATCGCTAAAATGGAAAGATATCCGGATGGATTTCCGACAAGCTGTGCGAAGGGTCGGGCAAAAAAGAAGGTAACCGCAAACCCGAGTGTTCCGGTGATGCAAAATACCAGCAGCGAAAGCCTTCTGATGCGCTTTACGTCGCGAAACCTCCCGCGTGCGGCATTTTCAGATACAAGTTTTGAAACCGCAATCGGAAGCCCTGCAATAGCGATCGCTGAAACAGGGTTAAAGATATCATATGCAGTATAAAAATGCGCGGATCCTTCTGCCCCCAGTACCAGTGTAAGGGGTATTTTAAAAACCGCGCCAATTACCTTTACAAGGATGGTGGCAGCGGTAAGGATAAGCGCCCCATGTAAAAAGCTCTGTTTCCGTCTAACGGGCAAATCCATCACGCCCTTATGCTTTGTAGGAAAACGCGTTTAAAACTATCCTTCAAACCTTCAAATTGAACTGCACGAATTTCCATATAGGCCCCGCACCGCAGGTGGGTCTGATTGCATGACAGAAAACCTGCAACATCTTTATGATGCAGGCCTCTTTTCTATTCCCAATTCGATTATTCCTGTTCGTTAATCTTCTTCGTAAGCTCGGAAATCTGTTCAAGCAACAAATCGATCTTGGCAACAATTCCGCCTTGCGTCTGAACATCACCCTCGCTCTGACCGTTCTTTTCGGCAGAATAGTGCAGCTTACCAAGCTTTAAATAGGCGCGTTCCAGCTCGGATTTTAGGTTCATGCGCTCGAGGCGAAGCTTTGAGGTGCTTACAAATTCGCCGGTTGCCTTGCAGGCATTATCAAACAGATTCTGAGCGGTTGTTGCAAAATCGTCAAATGTACCCATAAATTATGTCGCTCCTTTTTAATCTATAAACTCCCGCAGCAAGGAATCCTGCGCAACGAATTGGGGCTGCATCTCTGCAAAATACCCCAGAACATTACGAATCTGTTCAAAGCGCGGGTAGTGTTCGCTGGAGGATGGCATCTGCTCTATGAGCGGACGAAGAAACTGCAAAAGAACACACGGCTCATAGAGGATGAGTGAATCAATCGAAAGATCGGCAAACCGCTTGTACGGGGAAATATATTTTTTCTCGCCAGTACGCACCGACGTCCACATCCCCGCTGTGTTTTCAAGCGAGGACGCGCGGTGTGTATAGTCTCGCACACACCGCCTGATAAAGCGGATAACGGTATGGTCAAGCACTACCTTTGCGCCAAGACGATACTCGCCCCGCACGCTGATGAACAGGCGAAAGAACTTGTCACGGTCAATGCCCTCTGTGATAAGCGGATTGAGCGCATGGATGCCCTCAATAATCAGTATATCATTTTCACCAAGCACAATATCATTTGTTTTATCTGACCTGCTTGCCGATAAGAAATCAAAGATCGGTAAACTGGAACGGTTTGTGCGGGTAAGCTCCTCCAAACAGCGGTGGATGCAATCAATATCCAGAGAATAGACTGTCTCGAGATCTTTTGTACCATCCGGGAGTGTGGGCAGATTCTCTTGATTGATATAAAAATCATCAAGTGAGACAACATAGCTGTCGATGGAAAAGTCATGTTTTAGCATAGTACGAAACCGATGCGCGGTAATTGTTTTGCCGGAAGCACTCGGACCCGCCAGCAAGACGATATGAGAGCGCGAAAGGTTGTCACTGATAACCTGACACGCATTACGAATCTGCAATGTATAACGCTCTTCACTGATCTGCGCGATGAGAGCCGGGTCGTTTTTTGCGTACTCGTTTACCCTGTCTGCAATAACAAAGCCTTGCTCATCATAAAACTGTTCGGTCATAAAATCGGCCCACCTGCCCTTTTCTCAATAGTATTTCATCAAAGCCGTTTATATACTCATACGGGTATTTATAGTTGTATATCCGTTTTAGCCCCTCACCCTTAAGCTTGGTAACGCCGCCAGCCCCGCAGGCAAGGATGGTATGTGTCTCATCCATGATAAATACATTATACAAGCCTTCAAACCCATCTTTTGCAAAACCCACATTCTCAAGGTTCTCTCTCGTATTGCGTTGGCGATACAAGTAATAGGGTGCATATCCCGCCTGCGGCAGTGTTTGGTACACATACTCCAGCATCTGCGTTGCAATCCCCTCCCGCGCCGAAAATTCCGATGCTTTTTGATAAGCAAGGTCGGAAGAGCGTTTGAGGGAAAGAGTATGAACTGTAATGTTCTCGGGTCCGAGTGCAATCGTTTGGTCAAGCGAATCGCAAAAACCTTCGGGCGTATCGCCGGGTAGGCCTGCAATCAGGTCCATGTTAATGCATTTAATGCCAACCTCGCGCGCAAACCGGATGCTTTCTATGGTATCCTGTGCCGTGTGTTTTCTGCCGATTAGGGCAAGCACATCATCGCGAAAGGTCTGTGGATTAATACTGATTCTGGTTGCCTCGCTATCGTGAATGGCACAAAGCTTGTCTCTTGTAATGGTGTCGGGTCTGCCCGCCTCCACCGTGTACTCGCGCACAGTGGAAAGGTCAAAGGCTTTACGGATAGAATCAAACAAACCGGACAGTTGCGCCGCACTTAGTGTTGTTGGAGTTCCACCGCCGATATACACAGTCTCCAGCCGAAGTGAACGGCCGCGTACAAGCTCGCCCGCAAACGCAATCTCCTTTGTAAGCTTGTCCAGGTATTGTTCCACCAGCACCGCGGTCTTCTCAATCGAGTGGGATACAAACGAGCAGTACAGGCAACGTGACGGGCAAAACGGAATAGAGACATACAGGCTGTACGAGCGGGGCGTAGAGCTTGTGATAATTGCGCTTTCTTTTCGCGCAATATCGCTTAACAGGCTTGCCTTTTCGGAAGAAACCAGATAACGCTCGCAAAGGAACTGTTCTGCCTGTGCAGCATTCATGCCCTGCTCGCCAAGCCTGCGTAGCAGAGACACCGGCCGGATTCCGGTGAGGATTCCAAAACGCGGAGAGATACCGGTAATTGGTGCAAGCAGCTGATATAACATGATACCAAAAACGCGCTCGCATTCATTGTCGAAATTCTCTATTGTTCGTTCAACGGCACGAGCATCGGTATATTGCGCATCGGCAATCCTAACAACTGCGGTGAGACAAACCTTATCCGTGCAATCCTCAAGCGCCGTAAGGATATAGTCGCCCGTTACAGGCGGCTCGTCCGCCTGTGTAATCGTTTGACCTTGAAAAAACAGCATTACGACATTGCGCACCTCGTACGCGTAATTGTGATTTTTAAAAACAATCGTCATAATTGGCCTTTCCAAGATAGGGATTTGTGCCGCGCTCCAGTTCAAGTGTTGTGCTTGGCCCGTGGCCGGGGTATATGGTATAGTCCCCTGTAAGCTCATCAGCAAATCTGCGCACAGACGCAAGCTCTGTATTTAAATCGCCGCCGTAGTGGGTCACAATACCGATGCTGCCCTGAAACAAGGTATCGCCCGTGAATAAAACATCGCCAAGTATATACACCACCGAACCGATTGTGTGGCCGGGTGTGGCAAAGACGGTAAAGCTAAGCTCATCGAGCGTAATGGTATCGCCATGCACCACCTGCCGCGCGATGGGGATATCCGACAGCTGATAACGGTCAGTATCGGCGGTAAACCTTGCGCCGACATTTTTTACGGGATCAGTCAGAAGTTCTGCATCCTGTGCAGATACAACGAGCTTCGCATCGGTTGCGTGATAAACCTCGCGAAGTGCGCCGATATGGTCAAAATGTCCGTGCGTGAGAAGGATTAGCTTTAATGCAATATCGTTATCCCGTAGTGTCTGCAGGATACGGTCGCTGTCCGCGCCCGGGTCGATAAGAACACCATTCCCCTGCTCGGTACGCAGGATATAACAGTTAGTATCAATTGCTCCGACAGATAAAACTATAAGCTTCATATTTGTAATCAGACCTTTCCGACGCATTGCTCAAATGTAAATATAGTCTGCGCGATGTGCTGTTGTTTATAATGGAGATTACCGATAGTCCTTTGTATCAAGAAGTATGGTAACCGGGCCGTCGTTGAGCAATGATACCTTCATATCTGCCCCAAACTCTCCGGTTCGTACCGAAGAGATACCTCTCTGCGTTACCGCTTGTACAAAACGCTCATACAACGGCTTTGCATGCTGCGGCCTTGCCGCCGTGATAAAGGATGGCCGCCTGCCGCGTGAGGTGTCTGCATACAGTGTAAAATTGGGAACAATCAGCATCCCGCCGCCAACTTCTGAAAGCGAGCAGTTCATTTTACCTGACTCGTCTTCAAACACACGCAACTCCGCCGCCTTTTTTGCCAACAGTAAAACCTCGTCCTCTCCATCGTCTTGATGGATACCAAGCAAAAGCAAATAGCCATGTGCAATCTCTGCGCAAACACGGCCGTCTATCTCCACCCGAGCCCACAAAACCCGCTGTACAACTGCACGCATGAAAGCTCCTCCAAAATCTAATCAATCATCGCTTATTTTCCCGTTCTGGTAACGGAGGACACACTATCAATCCTCGAAAGGTTTGCCATAACATTTTGCAGCTGTTCTCTGCCGGAGATTGCTATGGTGACGTGGATTCCGACATACCCGTCCTTTAGTTCACGCGCATTGAGCTCATGTATCTGCAGATGCATGTTGGATAACGCAACCGTCACATCCGCAATCATTCCCGCGCGGTCATGTGCCAAAATCTCGATGGTGGATTTAAAGGTTTCCTTTACCTCATCGGACCATTCAACGTTTACCCAGCGTTCCGGCTGATCGCCCTTTTCAAGCGAAGAGACCACATTGATGCAGTCGCGTTTATGCACCGAAACACCGTAGCCGCGTGTAACAAAGCCGGTGATATCATCGCCGGGCAACGGATTGCAGCACTGTGCAAACTTTACAAGACAGCCTTCAATCTCCTCCACCACAACGCCGCTCGATACGGTTTTTGAGTGTTTTTTCACTGCAGTTTGGAGGTTGACCTCAACAGGTTTGTACTGCTTAAGATAGTCGTCCTTAATACGGGACATAATTTTGGAAAGCGAAATTCCGCCATAGCCGATGGCGGCGTATAGCTCTTCCACGCCGGCACAGTGCTGGCGTTTAGCAAGCTCCCCAATAAAACTGTCGTAATCTTCTTCCGGCACGCGAATTGCGTTACGGCGAAACTCGCGCTCCAACTCCGCGCGGCCTTCCGCTATGTTTTCTTCACGTCGCTCTTTTTTAAACCATGAGCGTATCTTGCTGCGTGCCTCACTAGTTTTTACTATCTTAAGCCAATCACGGCTTGGACCGCGGCCTGGGGTGTTGCTTGTAAGAATATCAACAATCTGGCCCGTTTTAACCACACTGTCGATCGAAACCATGCGGCCGTCAACCTTAGCGCCGATCATACGGTTGCCAACCTCGCTGTGGATGGCATAGGCGAAATCGATGACAGTAGAGCCTGCAGGCAGTGATTTAACATCACCTTTTGGGGTGAATACAAACACATCCTCGGGTGAGAGGTCGGTTTTAATGGTACGGACAATCTCCTCAACATCCTCGCTCTGCGATTCGAGCAGCTTGCGAATCCATGCCAAGCGATCTTCAAGCTTATCCTTACCCTGCATGCCGGCCTTGTATTTCCAGTGCGCGGCAATACCGTATTCGGCAGTGTGGTGCATATCCCATGTTCGAATCTGAATCTCAAACGGAACGCCCTCTTTGTCGATGACGGTAGTGTGCAGCGATTGATACATGTTGGGTTTTGGGGTCGAAATATAGTCTTTAAACCGCTTGGGGATCGGTGTAAACATATCGTGAATGATACCAAGAATGTTATAACAATCAATCACCGTGTCAACAATAATGCGCACGGCATAGATGTCGTATATCTCTTCAAACGACCGTCCCTGCATATAAACCTTGCGGTATATGCCGTAGATGCTCTTGACTCTGCCCTCCAAAAATATCTGCATGTTATCCGTCGACATGCGCTCGTTAATGCGATGCATAATGTGAACCAAAAAACGGGAACGTTCTTCTTTGTGCAGCTTGAGCGCGGTATCAATCTCTGCATACGCGATAGGGTCAAGATGCTTGAGGGAGATGTCCTCAAGCTCCTCTTTAAACGCGCGGATACCAAGGCGGTGCGCAATCGGTGCATATACCTCCATCGTTTCAAGCGCTTTGTCCCGCTGTTTTTGCGGCGGCATTGCATCGATGGTGCGCATGTTGTGAAGACGATCCGCAAGCTTGATGATAATAACACGGATATCTTGGCTCATGGCAAGCAGCATCTTACGGATATTCTCCGCCTGCTGCTCCTCGCGGGATGAGTAAGGGATTTTGCCAAGCTTTGTTACCCCGCTGACCAAAACCGCAACATCCCTGCCAAACATCTGCGTTACTTCCTCGTGGGTGACATGGGTGTCCTCAACCACATCGTGCAACAGTGCGGCAATCAGTGATTCGTTATCCATGCCAAGTTCAATTAAAAGCATTGCAACGCTGGCCGGATGAATAATATACATCTCGCCCGATACACGCTTTTGCCCCTTGTGCGATACGCGTGCAAACTCATATGCTTTTGCAATTAAATCCCTGTCATACTGCTTTTCACTTTTATCCAAACAGGCGAGCAGGTCGTATAAAATCTTATCCACAATCAGTCACCAATCCTTTGGCTGGATACGCGATAAAACGATATATCATTTTGCGCCAAGAAGGCGCTGCATGGTTTCAGACTTTAACAAGTCGGTCTTTGGCGCGTCCTTCACAATAGAGATGCATACTGCATTACGGTCAATATAAATACGGATTACCCCCAGCTCACTTAACACTTTCACCGCATTCTTGGTCTTGCCATAGTTTGATAGCGCACTGGCGGCAAACTGAGGGAAATTGCAGGTATATGCTTGTTTTTGCGCAATCGTTCGATAGATTACGGCAATATCCTCACGGGTGGGTGTTATCATATCAATTTCCGACGGAGTAAGCTGTTCATCGTTCCAGTAGCGTTCACAAAGCTCGCGAGATAAAAAGTACTCATCCTGCATAAAGGAGGATGGGCGAATATCCTTTAGCTTAATCGAGACACTTTCACGCCCCTGATAATGGTTAATGTCACACACTGCTGTTGCATCAATAATATCGCCCTTCGCGTAAGCAAACTCCTGCGGTGTGGTTGCAAACAGCAGGGCATTGACCCGCCGGGTGTCTTTTTCCAGCAGCAAACGAAGGTGTTTTCCGCCGCCGATTGCGGCAATATCGCAGATTGTCATACCCAAAAAAGCGAAGCGCACCGGCTCATTGGAACAACCAAACGGCTCAAGTAATTCCAACTGCTTTAGCTGCTCAACCGAGATATCGGCAGGGTTGCAAACAACATCCACGGTAACGCTACCCACCGGCATTACAGCATAGTTTGTGCGGCAATACTCCTCCAACCTTTCGCAAAAAGCAGAAAAATCACAAGCCTTCAGCGTAAATCCGCCTGCCGCTTCGTGTCCTCCGTAGTGCACAAGCAGATCGTTGCAGGAAACAAGTGCATCAAACACAGAAAAACCCGTAACCCCTCTTGCCGAGCCGCGCGCAAAAATGCCCTCTATGCACACAACAAATGCAGGCTTAGCCAGACGCTGGGCAAGTCTTGCCGCAGCTATTCCCGCAACGCCGGGGTGCCAGCCCTCTTTTGCAATTACCGCCGCCCGTTTTTGTGAAAAGGCAGGCCGTTTCATCAGCTCATCTTCAATATCAGCAAACAGCGCGGCATCCAGTTCCTTGCGTATGCTGTTGTTTTCGGTAATCTTTTCCGCAATCGCCTGTGCCTCCATGTAATCATCGGTAATCAGCATGCGCAGGGCATCCACCGCAAGCCCCAACCGCCCAGCTGCATTGATGCGCGGTACAAGCATGTATGCAACCGCAGCCGAAGTAACGGCTTGCGGAGCAATCTCACAAAGCTCCATTAACGCTGACAGTCCTGCATTTTGTGTGCTGGCAAGGTTTAGCAACCCTTGACGGACAAGGATTCGGTTCTCTCCAATAAGCGGCACGACATCGGCGATCGTTCCGATCGCCGCAAGATCGGCACAAAAATCAAACACCTCGTTATAATCGCCGCCATGTAAGGCAGCAACCAGTTTAAGCGCTATGCCTGCACCGCATAGATGCTTAAACGCGCTGGGGCAATCATCTCTATGCGGATTTACCACTGCACATGCATTGGGCAGTACGTTCTTTGGCTTATGGTGGTCGGTTACAATTACATCAATTCCAAGGCTATTGGCGTAATCTATCTCATCGACGGCAGAAATACCGTTATCCACCGTAATAATCAGTGAAACATCTCCATCCGCAAGACTTTGCACTGCTTCTCGGTTCATACCATAGCCTTCATCCTCACGCGATGGTATATAATATGTAACCTGCGCACCCGACGCTTCAAGGTAGAGGTATAAGATTGCAGTTGCGGTTACCCCATCCGCATCGTAGTCACCATATACGGCAACGCGCTCCTCATTCTCAATTGCCGTTTCAATACGCGCGCACGCCTTGTTCATATCAATCAATTCAAATGGGTCGGCCAAAGCCTGTTCATCGTCAAGAAATTCCCGTACGGCTCGTGCAGTACTAAAGCCGCGTGCCACAAATATATCCGAAAGCAAGGAAGACATACCGAGCTCGCGGGAGATTTCAAGGCTTGCATCCGGATCGGTTTTGGGCAGTATCCATTTGACAAGACCCAATGACATCTCCCCCATTTCTTGCTGTGACTATGCACGTTTTATGCTAATTTGGCAATAACCTGTCTAAACATTTTAACATCTTGCAGCAAGTTATTCAACCTTTTTCGCCGGACAGCTTAATCGACAGTGCTAGGCAGCCAATTCAGCAAAGCAATAACAGCATCATGCGGGCGGGCCGTGTTTTTGCATAATTGCTTGCGCTACGCGCAAACCGTCAACGGCGGCACTGATAATTCCACCGGCATACCCTGCACCCTCACCGCACGGATAAAGCCCCCGCACGGTGTCGGATTGAAGACTGTCGTCACGCACAATGCGCACAGGCGAAGAGGTTCTGGTCTCTACACCGGTCATTACCGCTTCTGGGTAAGCAAATGCGCGCATCTTTGTACTGAAGTTTATAAGCCCCAGCTTAAGCATATCCAGAACAAACGGCGGAAAGAGCTCGGCAAACTGTGCACCTGTGACGCCAAGTGCATAGCTGGGGTTCACCTTTCCAAGCTCGATGCCGGCTTTCCCTGTAAGAAAGCGTCCGACCGTTTGTGCTGGTGCTTTATACGCCCTGCCCCCTGCAACAAACGCCGCTTGCTCCAATCTGCGCTGAAACGCAATTCCCCCGAGCACACCGCCCTGATAATCGCCTGGTTCTACCCCTACCACGAGCGCGGCATTCGCATTTACGGCATTGCGTGCGTATTCGCTCATACCGTTGGTTACCACCATTCCTTCCTCACTCGCGGCAGGAACCACAAAACCGCCCGGACACATGCAAAAGGTGTACACCCCTCTGCCACCGTGCCGGTGCGAAAGCTGGTATTCACCGCGGGGCAGCGCAGGATGCCCCGCCAGATCTCCATACAGGCTTTGGTCAATCTCACTTTGCAGATGCTCAATACGTACCCCTACCGAAAACGCCTTGGGCTGCATCACAACATCCATCTCATGCAACATCTCTACCGTATCGCGTGCGCTGTGTCCAATACAAAGGGCAAGCGCCTGGCAGGCAATCTCCGCCGTTTTGCTTGTACGGATGGCGGCAAGCTCACCTTGGCGTACCGTCAACGCATTGATTGTGTGCTCAAACAGCACCGTGCCGCCCAACGAAATAATCTCATTGCGGATAGACTTTACCACACCGCGCAGATGATCGGTGCCGATGTGCGGCTTTGCCTTTTCCAAAATATCATCGGGTGCGCCGTGCGCGTGCAGCTCGCGCATTATATAATCACAGCGTGCATCACCGATGCGGGTAGTCAATTTTCCGTCCGAGAATGTACCCGCGCCTCCTTCGCCAAACTGAACGTTGCTTGAGGTGTTCAGGCCTTTCCCCTGCCAAAACGCATTGACAGCATCTATACGACGGTCAACATCGCTGCCACGTTCCACTACAATGGGGCGATAGCCGTGCCGTGCAAGCACCAGTGCGCAAAACATTCCGGCGGGGCCAAACCCCGCTACTACGGGCGGGTGCCGCATTGGCTCCTGCGCACAGAAAAACTCCGGCTCACGATACTGCTTTATAACCGCACCGCAAGCCTTTGCGCGGGCGGAGTAACGGTGCTCGTTCTCTACTGCAACGCCAACAGAATATACAAGCCTAATGTGAGCCTGTTTTCGCGCATCGACCGATACTTTTGAAATATATGCTCTCTGAACATCGGTTTCGGATAGCCCAAGCAGCCTGCAGGCCTTTGTAATTGCGTCCGCTCGCGGCTGATTTAAGTTAAGAGAAATATTCGGTACAATAATTGCCATTGCCGTAACCGCACCTTTCCGGCTTAGTTTGTGTGGTATTTGTCTTGCAACAAAAAGAAGGTTTAAAGTATTTGCATCTATGTACATTGTCCGAATTTGGATTATTTTATTCGAACAATACAAATGGGAGCCTGACCATGGCAGGTCGGGCTCCCCACAACGCTGTGTTCTATTTTTCCCGAACAGAGATTACCGCAGAATAATCACCATATGCCCATACAGTATCGCGCGATGGAATGACAATCTGTACCGGAACATTGTGTTGGCTTCCCGTACCAAGATCACGAACAGAGAGATCAACCTCCGCAACGATATCTCCGGAGGTAATCTGGTCGAGAATATCGGCAGGCCCTACGATAACAACATTATTGATGGTTTTTGTGACAAGAGAAATATCATAATTAGCTGGCTCGTTTACGATGTTAATAGTCTTTACGTTGAACTTGCGTGTTTCATAGTTTGCAAAGGAAAAATCAACCTTAACCGAGCTGAAGTCGTCCATGTTTACAAAGCCTTCTTGCAATTCAACATCAAACTCAAACATACTGTCCGGCTTTAATTTCCTGAAGTCAAGATACCCAATGCTAATTTTAGTAAGAGAATCTATCGTTTCAGCCGGTCCTGCTACTTGAATACGGCTGTCAGATAGGGTATAAAGAAGCTTTTCAAGGGAGAAACTTTTGGGTATGTTGGTAAAATCAAGCTCTATCGGCAGCGTCTTTTGCTTGAGCACACGAACGGTAACATCTGCGCGCTCCCGATCCAACTTGAGATTGGACATATCCACCGGCTGGTTCATTACATCGTATAAAACAATATTGCCGCTGTCAATATAGGTTTTATCCACCGTATCGGGCAGTTCCGGTTCCACCATGCATTTTGCAACACGCGCAATATCGGTTTCCGGCCCCGAAATCGTTACCTCGCCCGGGGTAATATAATGTTCCTCCATGATATACCCGCCAGGAACCGAGATAAAGGAAAGATCCACCGAAAGCGGCATCTTTTTCGTAATGTACTTATCAAACCGCGCCTTCACCATAATAGGCGAAGTGGGCTGTACGATATCATAGTCTGTGTTTTGGAACCTTTTACCAACCTGTACTTCAAGCTCGTAAGTGCCCGGGGCATCCACTCCAAACAATGAAACAGTGGCGATAAAATCATCCGGCGTAAGCTCCGAAACGGTAAGACGGTTGCCAACAACCTTAATATCCACCAGCTTTTCATCAACCGATATCACGCTAAGCCCTATCTTTTCAAGGCTTGTACTGTCAAAGGTAACCGGAATACCGATAATCTGCCGGGGCCGGTCAGGGTCTAGTACATTAACAACATACGCCCACACAATGATTCCCAAAATGATAGAAAGAACCATCAGTATCCTGTCGTTATATAACAGTTTGCGAATACCAAACTTTCTCATCTTCACCTTCATTTTGACTTCCCTTTCCAAAACGACGGTCGTCTCTCCGCAAGCTCGGACAGTTTGTTGGTAAACAAGGATTTTTCCAGCCGCTCCGCCAATGCGGCGGAATCGTAATTACGAATAAGCTTGCCGTTTTCGGCAACCGAGATTGCACCCGTTTCTTCCGACACTACAATGATGACAGCATCAGAGTTTTCACTCATTCCAAGAGCCGCGCGATGACGCGTGCCAAGGGTTTTACTGATGGACTGGTTGTCCGATATCGGAAGAAAACAGCCCGCCGCATACAGCTTGCCGTTTCGAATAATCAATGCTCCATCGTGCAGCGGAGAGTTTGGAAAAAACACGTTTGTAATAAGCTCCGTGCTCGCATCCGCATCAATGACCGTGCCGGATTTAATGATCTCGCCAAGCTTTGTTTCGCGCTCAAGAACAATCAGGGCACCAATCTTCTGGCGAGAAAGAGAAATAGCGCTCTCGCATATTGCAAGGATGGCAGCGCGCCAGCGCCGCTCCTGCTCGTCCTCATCTTCGTCGCTTGGCGCAAACATAGTAAGGCCGATCTTTGTACGCCCCACCTGCTCCAGTGCGCGACGCAGTTCCGGCTGAAATACAACCACGAGTGCAGTTACGCCGAGAGACAGTAAGTTCTTAAGCAAATAGCTCATTGTGGTCAGCTTAAATATATCCACCAAGAAATAACCAACGGCGAGCAGAAAGAATCCCTTTACCAGTTGTTCTGCGCGTGTATCACGTACAAGCTTGATAATCTTGTAGATAAGATAGGACACTATCGCAACATCCAAAAAATCAGAAAACTCAATGGTGTCCGCCCATCGCACGATGTTATTCCATATTGTTGATAGTTCCATTAAACGACCACGCCTTTCCGAAATTACACCGAACGGCATAAGTCCGAATCAAAAGAATATGTGTATGCTATACAAATCACGCGAAATACCACATCAAGTACCGGCTGCGGCATACTATGTACCCACAGCAAACCAACAAAAAACGGCTGGGTTTGTCATGCGAATTTGTCCACCGTGTGGTTATTCCTATTGTAGCATATTTGTTGGTGATTGCAATGCCAAATAATGACCACTCAGCATATAAAAGCAAATCCTTTTTGCCTTTTTGTCATACATTGCATCAGCAAAATTGAATTAACGCAGCCGCTTAATCTCATATACAAGCTGTAAAACCTGTTCCTGCGTATTGTACACCGAAAAACTCGCACGCACAGCACCAAAATCGCCTGTTTTAAGCTTTTGATGCGCAAGCGGTGTACAGTGGTATCCCCCTCGAAGCGCGTAGCCCCGCTTGCTCAGTTCCTCAACCACAATTTCACTCTTGTGGTCGTCTACATTAAAGCAGAGTACCGGAAGATGCGACCCCCATTCCGGCCGCTGTGTGTATAGCTTTATTCCCTTTACACGGGTCAGCAAGTCGTACAGTATCTGTGCAAGACTTAGTTCGTGGCGATAGATGCGGTCGTGACCCATGGACGCTACAAACCGCATCCCTTCACAAAGGCCCATAATGCCATAGGTGTTAAGCGTTCCGCTTTCCAGGCGCTCCGGCATCACCGGAGGCTGTTCCTTGAGATAGGATTGGCTGCCGGTTCCCCCCTCAATGATTGTTGCAAGGCTTTCGCCCAATGAAGTAATCAACATTCCTGTACCCGGTGGACCGTATAGTCCCTTGTGCCCCGGCATACATAGGAAATCCGCCTTGTTTAGCGATGAGCGTCGTATCCCAGCCGACTGCGCAAGATCAAGCAACAAAAGAAGCCCGTGCTTGCGGCACAAATCAAACAGCGCATCGCAAGGCAGCATAATACCACACAGATTTGAGCCTGCGGTGCATGCAATCATCTTGGTTTTCGATGTAATCAGGCTTTCAAACGAGCGGATTGTTTTCTCATCGTCCCCCTCGAACGTTTCAGCGATAGAATAGGTTATCCCGCCGTCCTGCGAAAGGCGGTACACCGGCCGAAACACCGAGTTATGCTCAAGATCGGAGATTATAACGTGGGAACCTCTGGTTAGCGCTCCTTTAATCGCAATGTTAAGCGCTTGCGTGCAGTTTTGCGTAAATACCACATTATCAGGTTCGGCGTCAAGCAACTGTGCCGCCTGTTCCCTACATTCAAATACTTTTTTTGCCGTCTGCATAGAAAGACGATGTCCGCTTCGCCCGGGATTTGCACCATAGTATTCGGCACATTCCCTAATTGCCCGCATTACCGATGCGGGCTTGTGCATCGTTGTTGCGGCGTTGTCAAAATACGTCATACTCCATCATCCTTCACCGCGTTATGAAAGGGAATATTCATACGGGTTAACTGGTCTACCACCATGTCAAACCGTGAGTTGATGCGTATGGTATATTGACATCCGTTGTGTGTTCTATCCTGCGCTTTTTTTATTTCTGTCCGGATTCCATTGCGCTGCAACAGGCTTTGCGCCTTCATTGCATAGGTAACCGTAGAAAAGGTGAGTAATCCGCCTTGCATATTTTATACACTCCTTTGCCGGACGATAATGAACAACGATTTGACTAGAAATCGCCATAGTTCATCTTATGCCAAACAAGAGGAGTTGCAACATAAATTGCTGATATCCAGCATAGCAGAGGGTATGCCGCAGCGTCAAATTTGCTGCATAATGCAGACAGCGTGCGCGGAGATTCCCTCACCGGCGCCTGTAAAGCCAAGATGTTCCTCACTTGTTGCCTTAACGCTAATTCGGTCAATCTCACACCTAAGGGCCGCAGCGATGTTGTGACGAATCTCCAAAAGATACGGCGCAAGTTTTGGGTTCTGCGCAACGATCGTAGCATCTAAATTGCCGGTGATGTATCCTTCTTCTTGCGCGAGCACCGAAACCTTTGCAAGCAAAATCATACTGTCTGCATTATGGTAAGTCATATCGGTATCGGGGAAATGTTTGCCGATATCACCAAGTGCAAGTGCGCCAAGGATAGCGTCCGCTACTGCATGGGCAAGTACATCGGCATCGGAATGTCCAAGCAGTCCCTTATCAAAAGGAACCTTCACACCGCCGATGATGAGCGCACGCCCTGCAACAAGCCGATGAACATCGTAACCGTGACCGATTCTTATATCCTTCATAGTGCTGTACACTCCATTTTGTTGTTTTACTATGCTTAAAACGAGGTATCGTCCCACCGCATCATTGCGCGCGCAACCGCAATGTCTTCAGGGGTTGTTATCTTAATGTTGGAATACTCGCCGGGGCACATATATACCACGTGACCGGTACGTTCAAACAGCTGACAATCATCCGTTAAATCAAGGCCTATGCGTTGTGCCTGTTTGATCGCCATGCGATAGGTATCCGCGCGAAACATCTGCGGGGTTTGTACCAGATAAAGAGTGCTTCGGTCGATCGTCTCTTCAATACGCATATCCTGCGCGACCCGTTTCACCGTATCTTTCACCATAACGCCTGTGGCAGCGGCACCGTGAATCAACGCGCTTTCGATTACCGCGGATACCGCCTCATCGCTTACAAACGGCCGCGCACCATCATGGATGATGTAAAAATTCGCATCTTTGCTGCATGCTTCAACGCCGTTTTGCACAGATTTCTGACGGGTATCCCCGCCCGTGACAACAGTGCGCAGTTTTTGAAATCCGAACTCCTCCGCCAGTGCGGCGATATCCATAATATTCTCACCTTTTGTCACGACTACAATCTCATCTACCGCGGCGCAGCGCTCAAACACACTGAGGCTATGGGCAAGAACGGGCATTGCACCAAGCATAACCATCTGTTTGTCGATACCGTCTCCCATACGCGTAGAACTGCCGGCTGCAACAATAATCGCCGAAATGAATTGATCTGTCATCTGCGTCCCTCATTTTCTGTACAATGAAATAAATCCTTATACCGCTATTAGTCGAGCGAATAATATCTGCTTTGTAGATTTATTATACCATAAAATCACAACACAAAACGGGCAGCGTTTTGTACGCAGCTTTTGCTGCGTAAACGCCGGAAACCGGCGTGGTGGTTTTTCGGTGAAAGAAATACACTGTGCCGCTTTGCGGCACAACCCGAGTGGTACGCGGGCAACGGCTGCGAAGCAGCCGTTGTGGATTTGTTATACCATAAACAGACTGCAAAACGGCTAATGTCGTTTTGCAGAGGACACAGTCCTTGCAAATGCTGATTTCATCAGCATTTGCAGTTTATGGTGTAACATGGCCACATTCGTATTTTGCGATGCAAAATACTCATACTCGGCTCCGTCGAGTACATTCAAAGCTATGCTTTGAATGTACTCGCGAACATATTATACCTTAAATATAATCCTTTGAAAATGACAATTGCTAGATTTCAGCCTAATTTACATCGGCTTGCTTGCAGCGGGATGCTGAATTCCGTTATGGTCAATGGTATAATCGTCTTTAATCAGCATCTCACCCACCACAACAAAGGTGTATCCTTCCGCCTTTAGCCCTGCAATGATATCGGGCAGTGCGGCACGCGTATTTTCAAGCCCTGTATGCATCAACACGATAGCGCCCGGACGCGCCTTTTGCAGTACTCTTTTGGTCAGCGCGGCAGCATCATGACGCTTCCAATCGATGCTGTCTACCGTCCACTGCACCGCGACGTGTGAAAGGCTTTGTGCCGCTTCAATGGCAGTATCGTTATAGGCCCCTGAGGGTGCGCGAAATAAAACCGGCCATATACCGGTTGCCTGTTGTATGGCCGCATCTGCCTTGCTGATGTCGTCCTTGATTTGTTGCGCGGTAAGCTTAGTCATATCGGGATGTGCGTAAGAATGGTTGCCAATCTCATGCCCCGCCTGTGCAATCATGCGTGCTTGGCTCGGGTTCTTCTCGGCCCACTCGCCAACCAGGAAAAAGGTGCACATAACCTGATGTTGGTTGAGCATTTCCAACAGCTCAGGTATATCCTCCGCGGTCCATGCGGCGTTAAAGGTCAGGGCAATTCGTTTGTCTGCCGATTCCACACCATAGATCGGCAGCTTTACTCCCTTGTTCCAGTTGGATACCGGAACCGCTACATTGTCAAGCCTTGCCGCCAGCATACTAATGGCAACAACTGCCAAGACAGCCGCTACTGCCGTCATGAAATCGCGTTTTGTAATAATGATGTACCGCTTCATGTCAAGCAAGCCCCGCCCTCATACACATTGTCCTGGGACACAATGTCAATGGATATAGTGTCCTTGTGCACCAACCGTTGTATTGACAGTATATGATGTCCTGCATGTACGCTATGCGGGGCGCTTCACACGGTATAAAAAATGCGCCGGCAAGTATATTGCCGGCACAAAGGTTTATTATGTTTTGGAATAGAAGTCGTAGATTATTTGCTCGCTCGGTTTTCCGTATACGCCATACCCTAAATCCTGCAACGCTTGGCTGGTTGGGTATAGATGACCTTTCCAATCCCACAGACCAAACCCACGAATAAACTTGCGTAAAGCACACTGCTCAAACATCACGCGGTAATACTCGGCCTGTTCCTGTAAGGCAAGTTCACCCTGATGCGTCCAGTCATTTGGTATTAGTGACGATCCCTTTGTGGAAGGGCATCCGGCTTCGGCAAAGAAAAACGGCTTGCCCGCCTGCTTTACTACAGCCTCGATTCGATCAAGCTGGCGCGGCCAATCGCCGATGGGGTAGTAACCGCTCGTTGAAATGACATCCAGTGCATCCCACCAAGAGACATGCTCCTCTTGATATTTATCGGTATTATAGGTGATAAGCCCGCCGTATTCTCCCCTCACCCGTTCAATTAAGCTTCGCCAATAATCCTCTTTGCGCTGCGCTTGAACCATTTCGCACCCGATAATCAGCATCTCACAGCCTGTTCTCTGCGCAAGGCGCGCATAGTGCAGCTGATAGGAGGTATAGCTTTTAAACCATCTGCTCCATTTCGGCTCGCAGGGTACCTCGTTATCAAAAAAGTTAATATGGGCACGCCATGTTCCGTCCTCGCAGTTCACAAGCGGCTTAAGAATAACACGCAGCCCGAGATCCTGCGCAAGACCGATCATCTCGCACAGCTCTGCATCGCTTGGCATATGATCGCCCGTATAATCCACATCTTCGCTATGCGCATTTTTTTGCAGTGCGGCAAGAGCAAGAATAACTGTGTTGCTTGCGGTACGTTGTTGCATCAATTGCAGTGATTGGCGCGATTGCTTGTCTGCATAGCTGCCTTTTCCAGTCATAAAGCCGAAGGTAAAGCCCTTAATATACTCCATTGTATATCCCATCCCATTCATAAAATAAAACGGCAATTGCCCGTAGATATATTGCTTCGGGCAATTGCCTGCATATAAAGCCGTACAAATCTACACGATTTTTTTGACCGAATTTTTAATTACAATCTTTCCGCTAATCAACTGTCTGCCGGAAACATAATTGATATTCTTCACCTTTTTGATGATGGTTTCCACTGCCGCTTGTGCCATCTTCTTCATATCGACCTCAACGGTAGTGATTGAAGGCTCTGAGATATCAGAAATCATAAAGTTATCAAAACCGACCACCGAGATATCGTCGGGTACCGAATAACCCGCCGCCTGTAAGCAGCGAATAAACCGATATGCTACCTCATCACAGTTGCATACAAATGCGGTTGGCATCTTCTCCGGCAAAACGAAGTTAATATACCGGCCCACCTCGTCGCGGTCCGGGATGATAATATCATAGTTAAGCGGAATATCCGCCTCAATCAATGCCTTGTAGTAACCAAGGAAGCGGTCTTCGATGGAGCTCGTTGCCTTGATGTTACCAACAAAACCGATTTCACGGTGGCCATTTTTCACAAGGTAATCGGTGAGAATATAATTGCCGTAAAAATTATCGGTGAGTACCGTATCAATATTATGATGGTGCTCATAGAAATCCATAAACATAAACGGTTCTTGAATCTTGGAAATCAGCTCAATATATCCTGTGGAAACCTGCCCCATAATGATCAGTCCGTCCACCTTGGTATCTTGAATTATCTTTGGCAGAATAAGTGCCGCTTCATCCTCATCGCGAAGTACCTCAAGGATACCAAAGTAGTTTTGCGAAAGTAACTCAGAGAGCACATTTTGATATAAGCTCCAATAAAAAGAGTTGTTTACCTGCAAAAAACGTTCTGCGACCAAAATGCCGATGTTGCAGGTATATCCGTTTTTCATTGCCTTTGCGGAGCTGTTGTAGCGGTAACCCATCTCATCGGCAAGCTCGTGAATTCGTTCGCGCAGCTCTTCGCTAACGCCTTCCTTGCCGGCAAGTGCCTTAGAAACGGTAACATTACTAACATTCAGCCTGCGCGCAATGTCGCCCATTGTCACATTCTTTTTCATGCTGCCAGTGCCTCATTCCCAAATTCATAAAACAATGCTGTAACCTAAAAAAATCTTGATTTAACTTAAAATTAGCCTGTTAAACTTAGTCTACATGATATGTTGAATAATGTCAAAGGGGTTTTAGTAAAAAACAATCTTTTTATCATTATTTTTTACGCAAAAACAGCTGGAAGTGGTTAGAATAATTTATGCAACCCCGAAAGGCATTGTTTCACGCTTAAGTTTACAAATCGCACATGCAAATTAATAGTAATTATGATATAATAAAATCCATAAAACCGTAAGGGGGAATCTCCATGCCAACCGTATTTATTGTTGTGGCGGTAATCGCCGTAATTCTCGTGTTGTGGGCAATTAGTGCCTATAACTCCTTGGTAAGAAAGAAAAATTATATTACCGAGGCTTGGTCAGGCATCGACAATCAGCTCAAACGCAAGGTAAATATCATCACAAATCTTGTGGATTCCATCAAAATGCAGACAAAGTTTGAAAGTGATGTAATTGACAAGATTGCCGCTTCCCGCGCCGGAATGCTGTCACAGGATAAGGAAAAGGCAATGGCGGCAAGTGACGAGGTTACCCGTGTTATGCCGTCGGTGGTAGCGCTGGCGGAAAGCTATCCCCAGCTTGGCACCAACCAAAGCTATTTGAAACTGATGGCAGATATTAAAGACGTAGAAGACAAGGTTACCTATGCCAGAACACGCTATAATGTATGTGTAACCGATTATAATAACACCATTGCAATCTTCCCCAAAAGCATCATTGCCGGAATGTTCCGCTTTGGGCCGGAAAAGGTGTTTGAAATCGCTGCCGAAGAAAGAATTAATGCCGATAATCTACGCATTAGTGAGCTTTAACCGTTACTCCTTGTTCGCCAATGACTGCGGCACCACCACTCTATTAAAGGTATGGGTTTACAATGGACTATAACAATGGCATTTCGTCCCCACTGTTCGTTCACGAACAGGTTCGCGCCAACAAGATTAAAACCGTAATCTTACTGATATTCTTTGGTATATTGATTATCGGCATCAGTTGCCTGATCGGTTACCTGTACGGGCGTCTTGAATATGGCATCATCATCGGTGCCGGATACTGCGCATTTGTTATTCCCCTGCAGCTTGCGGCATCGAAAACCTCTGTGATATCTTCGGTGCATGGGCGCGCGGTTAACGAAAATAATCCAAATGAGCGGCGTGCTTTGCTTATGGTGGAGGGCCTGTCCCTCTCGGCAGGGCTTAAAACACCACCGCAGGTGTATATTATACCCACCGCTACGCCCAACGCGTTTGCCGGCGGGCTAAAGCCGGATAGCAGTTACATCGGCGTAACCGAAGGGTTGTTAAGCATTCTTGATGACAGCGAGCTTGAGGGTGTTCTTGCCCACGAGATGGCGCATATCGTCCAACGGGATGTGCTGATTGCAACGGTATCTATTGCACTGCTTAGTATTGTCATCGCACTTGCCGGTATATTTTACCGAAGCACCATGTACGGTGGACGCCGCCGCAGCAATAACAATAAACAAGGCAGTTCCGGCGCTGGTATGTTGATTCTGGTAGGGCTTGCGGTCTATATCCTCTCTCGTCTGCTTGGAACAATCGTTAATCTTGCCATCTCGCGTAAGCGTGAGTATGCTGCCGATGCAAATGCCGTGCGCCTGTGCAGTAATTCTGCAGGTCTTGCAGACGCGCTTGAGAAGATCTCCAATGCAAGCGGGCGATACGACGCTAAAACCGTCAGCTCTTTGGGCGGTGACGAGATGTTGGCACTTTATATCTTTAACCCCAAGAAGAAACTTTCGGCATTGTTTTCAACTCACCCCCCCATAGAGGAACGCATCCGCAGGGTACGCAATATGTATTAACATAAAAATTTAAGGCAGGGATTAACCCTGCCTTTTTCTAGTTTTCTTCTAGCACAAACATGTCATGCTGCCAGCTGTAGGTAAGTGTTACATGCCGGCCTGCCTTCGTATCATAAACCTCACACGAAAAAGAGGTAGGCGATGCCTTGGCAAACCGGATGGAGGATTCAAAACCGGCTGCGCACAGGCCTTCGCAGGCAATCTGCTCAATCTCGCCGCCGGGCATTATCGTAAATATTTTGTAACTGCTGCCGTTTGTATCCGCCCATTGACCAAGCGTAAAATCTGGGTTGCCGTCGTTGTTGTAATCGTCAAATATGAGCGTAAACTCTTTCTCGAAATTGAGCATATCCGTATCAAATGCAACCGGCATGGTGTATAGTGCCTCTTGCGCGTGTGTGTCAGTATAGATTGCAAGGCGGTACAGCCCCTGATAGTTTGTGTCAAACATGCCGCCGTCTGGTATATACCGCGACGAATTGCGGTCAATAAACTCGCCTTCGGTCATCTCTACGTTGATATAGAGCATCATCCCATCTGCAAGCTTTACGCGATTACGCGATATTGTATGCGGAAACACAAGTTCAACAGCCGAAGGCATGGAGGACTCACTCACAATCTGCGGTGGAAAAACACTGTTGTTGTCATATTTATTGCGGCTGTTTACATGGTCTACACTGCCGTCCCCGCATGCACTCAGCAAGGCGGCACAGGCTGTAGTACAACACAATCCGATAGTATATTTCTTCATAGGCGACTTCACCTTCCCGCCGCGGCACAAAACGGCTACAAGCCCATTGTTGCCACCATCAGCATACTTATTCGCGTTGTATCGCCGCCAAAAGCTGCCGCTAAGGAATTGAGAAAAATAAAAGCCGTACAATCCAAACAATTATGAAGATAATTAGTGTGCCGATATATACCGGGACATAGCGTTTGGCTGTCGGCTTAATATCATAAAATACATACGCACCTCCCACTACCGCAGCAAGTGGTATCAGCAAAAATACCAATGGATGGGAATGCAGCGCATCCGAAAACCGCAAGGTAACAACTGCAAACACCGCACGCGTCATTCCGCAAGTAGGGCACGCTATGCCGGTAACGTTTCGTATGACACATCCCCCGTATACAAGCGCGTAAAGCCCAACAGCCCCAATAAGCATAAGCAGACCAAATATCACCATGATTAACCTGCGCAGTATTCCGTTCATTATGCGTCTCCCTGGATTTGCGTTGATATGATTACCCATCACAAGGCGGCCAACGCGTAAGCGGTGGATCGCTGAGCATAAAGCGTATAATAGCCTCGCACGGATATTATACCATAAACAGATTGCAAAACGACTAATGTCGTTTTGCAGAGGACATAGTCCTTGCAAATGCTGATTTCATCAGCATTTGCAGTTTATGGTGTAACATGGCCACACTCGTATTTTGCTATGCAAAATTCTCACACTCGGCTTTGCCGAGTTCATTCAAAGCAAAGCTTTGAATGTGGTTGTGGACATATTATACCATGAACACAACGTATGAGTGGTATAATGGCCCATCGTCGTAGGCGGGGCATAAAAATAAAGCTGTTTTTTATCCGCCCCCACGCACCTGCCGTTGATTTATTATATCAAAAGCAGGGTTTTTGTAAAAGAGCGTTCTTGCATTAGGCGCAAAATAGGGTATAATATCCGTATTACGAATATATGCGGGTTATTCTTATGCCCGCACTTGGCAACGGGCAATTATATAGTCTGTACCAACGTAACTTTGCAAGTAAGGTGTCGCCGAAACGTGCAGTTTCTTCGATACCCTATTATATACATACCAGAACACGCGGTTGTTTTGAGTATTGTTACTATCAACGTTTGAAAGGGCGGAACAGGATGTTTAACAATCTTCTGGATACCATTGGTTTTGTAGGTGAAAGCGACAAAGAGGTTAGTGACGCGATGCAGCTTGAGCTGGAACGTCAACAGCGCAATATCGAATTGATTGCCTCGGAAAATATCGTCTCCCCCGCTGTTATGGCGGCAATGGGAAGCGTACTAACCAATAAATACGCCGAGGGCTACCCGGCAAAGCGCTACTATGGCGGATGCCAGTGCGTTGATATAGTTGAGAACATCGCGCGCGATCGTGCTAAAAAGCTGTTTGGTGCAGAGCATGCGAACGTTCAGCCGCACTCCGGTGCGCAGGCGAATATCGCTGTGTATTTTGCGCTGCTCAACCCCGGCGATACGGTATTGGGAATGAGCCTTGCACATGGCGGACACCTAACCCATGGCTCGCCTGTAAACATGTCGGGTAAATATTTTAACTTTATACCCTATACAGTAGACGACGATACCCATCGTATCAACTACGATAAAGTTGAGGCTCTTGCGACCGAGCACAAGCCCAAGATGATTGTAGCAGGTGCAAGTGCTTACCCCAGAGTAATTGGTTTTGAACGTCTTTCTGAGATTGCCAAAAAAGTCGGCGCTTATTTTATGGTTGATATGGCACATATCGCAGGGCTGGTCGCGGCCGGTGTACACCCCTCCCCCGTTCCTTATGCCGATGTTGTTACAACTACTACGCATAAGACACTGCGCGGCCCGCGCGGCGGATTGATTCTTTGCAAAGAGGAATATGCCAAAGCAATTGATAAGGCGATCTTTCCCGGTACACAGGGCGGACCGTTGATGCATGTCATCGCCGCGAAGGCGGTTTGTCTGGGTGAAGCACTTGAAGACGGATTTAAAGCATATCAGCAGAAGGTTGCAAGCAACGCCAATGTACTTGCCGGGGCGCTGGTCAAACAAGGCTTTGATCTGGTTTCCGGCGGCACCGATAACCACTTGATGCTCGTTGATCTGCAAAAAGCGGGAATTACGGGCAAGGAGCTTGAACACCGCTTGGATGAGGTTTATATCACAGTGAACAAGAACGCCATCCCCAATGACCCGCAAAGCCCGTTTATTACAAGCGGTATCCGCATCGGCACGCCTGCTGTAACCACCCGTGGCTTTGGCGCACCCGAGATGGAGCAGATTGCCCGATTCATCTGCCTTGCCGCCACTGATTTTGAAGCAAAAGCAGACGAAATTCGCGAGGGTGTCAACGAGCTGTGCTCGAAATTCCCGCTGTACCAGTAAGTACAATTGCATCCCGCCCTGTTCCATTACTGAATAGGGCGGGCTTTGTTTGTACGCACAGGTTCACCGGGCGTCCCGAATTTATTACTTATGCAACAGCTTACTTAACGAATTCAGTTGTACGGCAAGAACATATGTGCTAAAATGATAGCAATATTACTCTTTCATTTCCACCAGATACAGGAGGGCTTTATTGATGTCTGCACCGCTTGCGGATCAGATCCGCCCCGAAACCATTAACGACGTTGTCGGTCAACAGCACCTGTTAGGCGAGGGCCGGGTGCTCCGTAAGATAATAGAAACAAGGCAGATTCCAAACCTCATCTTTTACGGGCCGTCCGGCGTGGGCAAGACCACCGTCGCGCGCATCCTTGCACAGGTGGCGGGCAAACGTCTGCACAAGCTCAACGGCACGAGCGCCTCGGTATCCGACATCAAGCAGATTGTTGCCGAACTTGAAACCTTTGCGGGAACAAACGGCGTACTGCTTTATCTGGACGAGATTCAATACCTGAACAAAAAACAGCAGCAGTCGCTGTTGGAATATATTGAAAACGGACGTATTACACTGATTGCCTCCACAACAGAAAACCCGTATTTCTATGTTTATGGGGCAATTTTAAGCCGCTGTACCGTTATGGAATTCAAACCGGTTTCTTCTGATGATGTTATGCAGGCGGTCACGCGCGCGTTTGACTTGCTTGCAAAGCAGCGCAGCGAAAAGTATCAGCTCGCGTCTGGCGTTGCAAAAGCAATTGCCGAAACGTGCGGCGGCGACGTGCGTAAGGCCATTAACGCGGTGGAGCTGCTTGCGCTCACCGCGCCGTTTGAAGGTGAAACCAGAACCGTCTCGCTGGAAGCGGTAACGGAGATTACAAACAAAAGCGCCACCCGGTATGACCGTGACGGCGATTCGCACTACGATATCCTTTCCGCGTTTCAGAAATCCATCCGCGGTTCGGACGAGAACGCCGCATTGCATTACCTTGCACGGCTGCTCGAGGCAGGCGACATCATCTCGCCCTGCCGCCGCCTTCTTGTAACCGCCTGCGAGGATATTGGGCTTGCTTATCCACAGGCCATTACCATTGTAAAAGCCTGTGTGGACAGTGCTCACCAGCTGGGCCTGCCCGAGGCGCGTATTCCCCTTGCACAGGCGGTGATTGTGCTATGTACCGCCCCAAAATCGAACACGGCTATCTGCGCCATTGATGCGGCGGCTGAGGATTTGCGCACCAAAAACACCGGTGATGTTCCGGTTCATCTCAAAGATACCCACTACAGCGGCGCGCAAAAACTTGGCCGCGGCCTTACCTATCAGTATCCACACAGCTTCAAAAACAACTATACCATACAGCAATATCTGCCTGACAACATTAAGAATGCTCGTTACTATACATTTGGCGATAACAAAATAGAGCAAACCGCGAAGGCATTCCGTGACCGTCTGATTGCAGAAGACGAGAGCCGCGGCAAAGGATAAAACGGAGGTGACGGTATAACTTTGGCTTGTTCAATGATACTTATTGCTGGCATCGTCGTTTCAGCCGTGCTTTTAATCTGGGCAGTTTTAGCAATTATGTGTGTAAAGTTAATGTTCTTTACGCAAAAGCAATCTTATCAGGATTCAATTGATATTCTTGCGCAAAAGGACACGCTGTTTGACGAGTTAGCCCTAGAGCGCGTAGAGGTTATAGGTGTAAAGGAAGATCACTTAACAGGTTATTATGCAAGCCTGTTCCCCGCCACCCGCAAAGCGGTTGTGCTGGTGCACGGCATTCGTGCAAACCATATCATTGGGCTTCAGTATGCGTCTTTGTTTATTTCGCGCGGCTATAATATCCTTGCCATCGACCAGCGCGCGCACGGCTTAAGCGGCGGCAAACGATGTACCTATGGTCAGCAGGAGAAACACGATCTGCTTGCCTGGATAACCCTGCTGCGCGAGCGTCTTGGCAAAGACTGTGAAATTGGCTTGTTTGGGCACTCTATGGGCGCCGCTACCGTGCTCTGCTACCCAGAGCTTGACCGCAATATCCACTTTATTGTGGCGGACTGTCCCTACGATCGATTTAAAACGTTTATGCTGCATCAGATGCGCCCGCTTGGCTTTGCCGCAAAGCCTGTTTACGCATTGGCGCGACTGATAACCCGCCTGTTTTTTCACTTTGACCCGAACAGCATCAATCCGGTGGAAGCCATCAGCAATCAGGGTAAGGATATTCCCGTTTTGTTTTTTCACTCGATGGGTGACAAAGCAATTCCCTATCAATGCGCACAACGGATGTATAAAACAAGAAACAATCCACGCGATCGGCTTTACATCCATAAAACCGCCGCGCATCCGGATGTCTATGCAGACGATAAAGAACAGTACCAAATAGTTTTAGATGAATTTATGACCGGTTTTAAATAACAATAGCTTCGGCGCTTCCGCGATAAACGGAAGCGCCGTTTTGCTCGTTATATCTATCGTTCGTTTGCCACTGCATACAAATTGATATCCCACGCCGGAATATAGGGATGACGCCTTAGATAAAGCTTATAGGACGGATTTAACTGCTTGATAAGAAGCGGCAGATCAAACAGGTCCTCGTTGCGGTGATACGCCGATACAATCAGCCTTGGCGCATGACGCAAAATCGTATCGGAGCAGCCAAGCAATGCGTTATGCTCCGCGCCCTCTACGTCGAGCTTGATGAGTGTTACAGGGGCATCGCATTTCTTTAACACATTGTCCGCCGCCTCCGCCTGTATTGAAACATTGCGGGCTGCCGTCCGGTTGGACAACGCTGAGTTCCTCCCCGCGCGGGACGCAAAGCTAAGCATATCGCGCTTATTGTGCGCAAGAAGGTTGTAACACGTTACCTTCTCAAGCTCCTGTGGTGTCAGCTGAGCTTCAAGCTTTGCCCGGAGCTTGCGGTAGTTCTTAGCATCCGGCTCAAACGCTGTAATATGGTCAAATGCACCGCCGGTAAACGCGAGTAGCTCGCGGATGGTATCGCCGTCGTATGCGCCAAGATCAAGGTAATGCTCTTTCACATGTGGTTTAATTATCTGTGTATAGGCATCCCTTTTAGGAGTTGTGCACTCCTTCAGATAACCGATTTTACCGCTTAACTTAAACTTAATCACGCTCATGAACACCTGCCGTGATGCATCATCCTCCAGCAGTTCGTATGCCTTACGAAAATCGCGCTCATGCACGCGATAAAACGCATCGTCAAACAGACCTTCGCCCGCGACCGGAATATCAGGTGCATATAGCTCATACTGCGTATCAAGCTCATGTAGCCTTTTCAGCATTTCATCATTGTGCACGGCAAAGCACACAACGATGATAAAATCGCGGTGCTGTTGCTGAACCTCCGCGAGCCGCTGAACACGAAATCCGGCAAACGAATGGCCCCGCACGTATTCGTCACTTGCGAAGACTCCCCCAACGCGTATTCCTTTTTGTTTGCATACCCGCAGCACCTGCTCTGCGCCGTTACCCATCCCATACAGCAGCACGGGTTTGTCGGTTTCGTGCAACGCCTGCCATACGGTGCGAGGTTGTGTAATCAAATTCAATTATTCCAAATCCTTTTGAGTCCTGCTTTACATTTCAATAGACGGCACGCCCATTATTCGATGTACTATCCATTATACGAAAAAACGACCTGTTTGCAAACCTTTAGAACGAATTTCTCTGTGCTCTTACCGTGTGGACAATAACCGTTATGATATCAAGCAAAAAGGCAAAAACAATAAATAAATAGAAGAAGTTCATAAACCCATTCCAAAACACCGACAGGTTAATTCCTTCCGGTATTACCCCTACCGCTGCAAGATCTGTTACCAAATTATGATTCCATAGTTTTGAGGAGCTTAAAATCGGAACTGAAATTGACAACGCCGCTATATCTAAAAGCAAGGTAATCAAAGAGAACGAAACGGTATATTGGCCGATGACAAGCTTTGCGATCTCTCGCATAACCCCTAAAACAAAGCAGATATTAAACCAGATGACCACCGTTTTTAAGTATTCAAGGTTGAAAATCGGTACAACATGCAGGGAATCGGTATAGACAATGGCACCCATCAACCACGGCGCTGCATTAAACAAGAGTATCACAAGCACAGTAAACACCATCCCTGCAATAGGGTCCGATTTCGAAATGCCCTTCACCGCTTCCGGCAATTCCGGCAGCATATTGGGGTACCAGTTCTCCGGCGGCTTATTGTTCTTTCTATTAAAATAATCAGAAATAACAAATCCTATTGTCGTAAAGGCAAATGCCTGAAGAAGTGCAATATAGGTGTTAAACAGATACCCGCCAATCATGGATAATGGATTTTCCTGCGGGGAAATAAACGCCATAATTACATGCGCTATTGTCATACCAAACGCTACGGATACAAGCACCACTAGAATAATTGTCCGATATGTTTCATAAAGCTCGGGGCCTATAAGATATCGGTTGCCTCCGGTATATTGTGCTGCAAGCTTTTCCGGCGCTCCAAGCTGCATAAGCACATCATCAATCTCTTTGCTGGTAAAATTACCGTCTGGGTGACGTTCGGCAAGCATATCATCAATAAGTCCGCGTAGCTCTTGCTTGATGTCCTCACGCTGTGAATAGGGCAGCCGCTTTGAAACCGCATAGATGTAGCGGTTGGTTATCTGCTGTGCATATCCTTCACTTGCTATCATTGCTGTTCTCCCCTTCTGTAAACAGTTGATTCATACCATCGTTAAGCTGCTCCCAGCTCTTGCGCAGTTTCTGGTAGACCTCGGTGCCATAGTCATTGCGGGAGTAATACTTGCGGGGCTTTGCTCCCGTAGTCTCCCATTCGCTGCTCAGTAGCCCCTGTGCTTCAAGCCGCCGCAAAAGCGGATATAATGTTCCCGCATCAACATCAATACCCTTTTTACACAGCTGTTGCACCAACACGTAGCCGTACTTAGGGGACGCCAGTTGACTTAACACGGTAAGCACCAGCGTTCCGCGCCGAAGCTCCAGCAACAGGGATGCTAATATATCTTTTTCTCCCACGACTTCACCTCCGAATTTATTATACTGTATACCACACACTATTGTCAATAATATATTATACTTATTTCTTTATCATTATCTAATTACCTCTGCCAATATAATGATATCTCATTTGTCCCCACTTGCTTTACACCTATGACATCATGGTTCTGCATTGTGAATATAGAGCTTTTGCAGTTTGGGCGCAAAGCTTTTTACTGCAGCGCCGCAAAACGGAGAGTGAAAAGATAGACAAAGTCTATCTTTTCAGCTAAAAATAGTATAATATATAGGTGGACCCGTATGATAAGGCGTAAACAATAACTGACAAAAGTGAGGACATGGTGATGATTACTTCCAGCATTAATGCAAGAAGCGCCGAAATTTCCCCTGCATTGGTTTTATCGCGGCAAACCGGCAAACCGGTAGGCAGCAATGTATCTGCCGTTTTTGCGCGCGGAGACCGTTTTAATATCGCTGCAGGAGTCGACGGTTTGCCCTTTTACACCCCGGTAATCGGCGCGTTGATTTCAGATGAGCTTTTGCACGGTGTTTTTGAACGCGCGTTTACAGACAATCGTTCCGTTCTGGTTTTATGGGACAACGAAAACAAGACCATCCATATCATAACCGGTCATGGCGGAAATTCCGCCGCGCTTTCCCTTACAAGGAATGAACATGAGCGGATATGTGACATCATTACACAGTCGCTTACATGGGGCGGCACATTGGATGAAAAAGGACGGCATATCTGCGATTTAAAATCACCGCAGCCAGGCCCAAACTACTATACCAATATGCTGATTGGCAACCGCATTGGTTTTAAGCGTCCGCTGCAAAGCACACCGAAATCGGTGGTGGACCGTCTTGGACGCGGCAGCTTTCGTTCGCATGCAGATACACAGGTGCTTGCAACCCGTTGGGATTACCGTCCCGAAGAAAATGGCAACCCAGCAAACCGCCAGTTCTATCTCGTAGAGGACGGCAAGGTAATTTTTTATTCCGGCGCGCCGGAGGACAAAAATATCACCGCGGCTCGCTGCATTCATTCCAACAATTATACTGAAATTCAGTACACTACGGCGTGCGGACTTTCCATCCGCCGCACAATCTTTATTCTGCCGCAATACGAAGGGTTGCCGCTTGCAACCGAAGCGCAGCTCGTTGAGGTAAAAAACAACGGTGACAAACGCAGGGACTTGCGTATTGTATACACCGGTATGTTCGGCACCCCTGCCACACATGCGCTGATGCAGGATATTATCTATACAACGGTCATCTGCCAGTCGGAGGTGATGTACGATGAGGACGGCAATATTGCCGCTGTAAGCTACGACTACAACCCGCCGTGGGAGAAGGGCAACATCCGTTTTCATTCCACAGTTTTACACCAAAACGGCAAGGTGGTATACCCCGACAGCTATTGCTTTAAATATGATGAGCTGGTCGGCTCCGGCACACTGAGAAATCCGGAACATGCAGGAGCGCTTCCAAACCGCCACACCCGCAAGGGACCGGGATTCTTTGCCGTTGGCGTTCCCTTTACAATTGAGGTAGGAGAAACGATTAGTACCAACAACTTTACCGGCCTCGTTTCGGAAGTTGTAGAGGATACGTTTGATACCATAGCGACCACCCGTACACAAATTTCGTCGTTGCTTTCCCGCTTTGCAGATGAACGTGCCATCAGGCATTCGCTTGAAGAGGTGAGCACATTTTGCATGCAGTACTCCTCCTATCTCAACGTAAAAAGCAACGACGCACAGTTTGACAGCTACTGCAACCACAACCTGCCATTCCAGGTGTTCTATCAGACCTTTGTATCCCGTTCTTTTGACCAGACACAAAAGGGCTACCGCGAGATTGGCTTTCGCGAAATTCAGGATATCTTTGCATCAATGTACTATTTTGTCGGTATGGGCAGACCGGATTTTGTGCGTCAGTTAATCTCGGAATGGGCGTCGAATGTTTATTCTATGGGATATTCAAACCATAACTTCTATTGGAAGGGCAAAGAGCCCGGCGTATACTCAGACGACAGCTTATGGCTGTTGCAGGCCGTTGGCCGATACATAGATCTAACCGGAGACCATGGATTCTTGGATGCAGAGATTCCGATGGCCGATGGAGGAAAGCGTTCGCTTTGGGATACCCTTGCAGCCATTATCACCTATTCCGCTAAAATCTCGGTTGGCAAGCACGGGTTCCCTTTGATTGATGCTGCCGACTGGAACGATTGCCTGCATGTTGATCCGGATTGTCTTAACGGTATTGAGAAAGAAGCAGCATATCACGAGCAGCTTAAAAAAAGCGGGCAATACGGAGACCCCTTTGAGAGCAACCTTTCTGAGAGCATTATGAACGCATTTCTTCTTAAGGTGGCCATTGATATCGCCGTTCGCCTGGCAGACTTGAAAGGACAAACCAGAGAAGCGAAGCAGTACGCAAAGCTTGGTGATGACCTTGCCTTACGCTTGCAGAAAGAAACCTGGAAGGATGATTTCTTTGCCCGTGTGCTGTTTAACCGCGAGGGGCTTGATTTTCTTGGCGCAAAAGGCGATACGCTTGCCATAGAAAAAGGCGCTGAGGGAACTTACTTTCTCAATTCTTTTACATGGTCGGTGCTTGCAAATGTAGCAACCGATCAGCAGATTGAAACGATGCTTGATACCATCGACACCCATCTGCGCACACCGTATGGCTACCGCCTCTGTACCGGCGTAGATTATCCCCGCATTGCCCCGCGCATTGCCGTGGCGCTCTACTTCCCCGGTGACCGTGAAAATGGCGGTGTATTCAAGCACGCTAACACAATGGCAGCAACCGCAATGCTTATGGCAGCCAATACCGTGACGGATAGCGCACTTGCAAAACGTCTGACCGAAACGGCTTACTGGATTATCGACGTCATTCTGCCCTACAAGACACTTTCCGCGCCCTTTGTATCATGCGGCAACCCCCGTTTTTGCACACAATATAACAACTACGAATCGGGTGAAAACATCGGGCCAACACTTAGCGGCACCTCAACATGGCTATTGCTTTCGATTATGGAGGCACTTGGCATTGAATACCGCGCAGACGGCATCAGGCTTCATCCGCTGCTACGCTTTGATGACACTGCCTTATCGTTTACGCTGCGGGCCGGTGATACCTCCTACGCCGTTAGCGTAGTAAAGCCTACCGGCTTTGCTAGGCTTTCCGACGGATATACCATCCGGCTTGACGGCAAAGCGCTCAACGGTTCCATAATCCCTATTCTAAGTGATGGCAACGAGCATACCGTTGAGCTTATACTTAAGGCTTAAAGCTAGTTGTGATACGCTAAACCAAGAATCTCCCTTCTGCACTGACGCAGAAGGGAGATTCTTATCCTTCGGATTGTGTTTTGTCTAAAAGAGACAATCTTACCTGTCGCTATATCCATTACTCTTGCGAAAACAGACGGCTTTGCAGCTTCATGATACGCTCTTTTCGCTGTTTTGTCTGCTCTTCATCCAGATCTACCCTGCCATCGTTATAAACACGAATGCAATCGCCCTCGTTTGCTTGCTTGGGTAAACGCGCGCGGGCGATGCGGTGCAGCATCCGGTTATCGTCCTCGCACAGCGCAGCATCATCGGCAAACCGGTCAATGCTCATAATGCGATATTCTGTACTCATTTCGCTCACCTATCCGTCTTGATTGAGATGTTCGCGCCATCGGTGGTATAAACAATCGTACCGTTTAAGTCGGTGCGATGAACCGTAATGCTGCGGTCCTCCAATGCCTGTAAAACCTCGGTATGCGGGTGTCCATAGTCATTGTCCAGTCCGCAGGAGATTGCTGCGTAGTTCGGCGCTATTGCATCCAAAAAAGCCTTCCCTGATGATGTCGTACTACCATGATGGCCAACAATATAAAGATTGGATGCTAAATTGTACCCAGCATCCAACACACCCTTTTCCGCCCGTTTTTCTGCATCCCCCGAAATCAAGACGCACACATTACCAAACGTAATCTTGCTGATTACCGAGATGTTATTAAGGTCGTCATATTCCGCCGCAGGGCCTAGGATATCAAGCTTCATTGCACCGACTGCATAGCTTTTGACCGGCGTGGCGGCGATCGTCTTTATGTTTTTGCTAGCTAAAACTGATAATACACTCTCGTATGTTTTTGTGGTTGGCATAATTTTTTCCGACAGCTTTGGCATAATTACGGTATCAACGGCAATTACATCAAGCACCTCATCCATTCCGCCAATATGGTCGGAATGAGGATGTGTACCGATCATATAATCCAGCCGATCAATGTCAAGCGCCTCCAGCACATCAAGCACCGCCTGCCCTTTGCCGTTCTCACCGGCATCAATTAATATTGAGTGTTTTCCTGTTGTCAAAAGTGTAGAGCTGCCCTGCCCTACGTCGATAACGTAGACCGACATCTGCGCACCGTTCAAAATCTCGGGTGGAGGGTTTTGCTGCTGCGCAGTGGGCGGGATGTCGGCAGGCGCCGCAGCCGGTGTGTTTTCAAGCGGTTCGCCCGTAACCAACTCGTAGGCATCGTTCCATGTGGGAAACGCAAACGGCAGAACCGAAAGATGCGATAACGTAAGTAAAACAGCAAGTAACGCTGCAACGATCGCTACCGGAACTACCGCCTTGCTTTTTAAAAGTGTACCGAGCAGCTTAATGCCCTGTGTTTGCTTTTTTGCCAAACCATAATCCTCCTAAAAGCAATTAATCCTGAGCAGTGGTTGTTTCCTCACGCATCGTCATCTCAATCCACTGCTGTCTTGTAATAAGTACAGGGCGCGGCTTGCTGCCTTCAAACGGGCCTACAATCCCCCGCTGCTCCATCTCGTCAATAATTCGTGCGGCACGTGCGTACCCAAGCTTTAAGCGGCGCTGCAACAGCGATGTCGACGCCTGCCCTGCCTCAACCACACACTCAATTGCCTTTGGCAGCAGCTCATCTGCATCGTCTGCCCCCCCACGGTCAGCAGCAGCTCCTTTTTCTTTCACCGCCTGCTTTTCAATCTCGTCAATAATTTGGTCATCATAATCGGCCTGTGCGCCGTTTTTAATAAAGGATACTACGCGCTCTATCTCTTTTTCGTTTACAAAACAACCTTGTACACGCAGGGGCTTGGAGCTTCCTACCGGTGAGTAGAGCATATCGCCGCGTCCAAGCAGCTTTTCTGCGCCGCCCATATCAAGAATGGTGCGCGAGTCTACCTGTGAAGATACCGCAAACGCGATGCGGCTTGGGATGTTTGCCTTGATTACACCCGTGATAACATCCACCGACGGGCGCTGGGTAGCGATTACCAGATGCATACCGGCCGCACGCGCCATCTGCGCCAGACGGCAGATAGAATCCTCTACCTCGTTGGGGGCCGCGAGCATCAAATCCGCAAGTTCGTCAATGATGATAACAATCTGCGGCAGTTTCTTTATTTCATCGTTAATCGACGCAAGTTCGTTATAGCCCACAAGGTCACGCACCTGATTGTCGGCAAACAGCTTATAGCGATTAAGCATCTCGGTTACCGCCCATCCAAGCGCACCCGCAGCCTTGCGTGGGTCGGTCACAACCGGTACAAGCAGGTGCGGGATGCCGTTATAGATACCAAGCTCCACTACCTTTGGGTCAACCATCAAAAAGCGAACCTCATCGGGCGTGGATTTATACAGCAGGCTGATAATCATTGAGTTGATGCAAACCGACTTACCGGAACCGGTTGCACCCGCCACAAGGATATGCGGCATCTTTGCAAGATCGGCAATCATCTTTTCGCCTGTGATATCCTGGCCAAGTGCCACCGAAAGACGGCTTTTCGCACCGATAAATTCATTGGAATCAATAATATTGCGCAGCTTAACAACGCTAATTTCACGGTTCGGAACCTCGATGCCAACCGCCGGTTTGTTGGGGATTGGAGCCTCAATTCGAACACCGGCGCTTGCCAGGTTCAGTGCAATATCATCGGCAAGGCTTGTAATCTTGGCAATCTTCACACCTGCAGAGGGCTGCAGCTCATACCGGGTTACAGCCGGTCCACGTGAGATCGCAAGCACCTTGGTGACCACACCAAAGCTTTTTAATGTATCCACCAGTAGTTCGGCATTTCCGGTAAGTTCTTCACTCATGTTTGCGATATCAATCGGTTTACCTCGTTCAAGCATTGAGATGGGGGGATATGTATAGCCCTCATCGGCTGTGTTCTCCCGCCCTACAGTGGATTTTGCGAGGTCCTTCTCAAACGCCATCGTTTCATTGGCAACCTCTTGCCGGTCCATTCGCTGAGGCGGCAGCACGACAACCGGGGGCTCGGAAACTTGTTCCGACAATTGAGGCGTCGTTTTGATTTCAGCAATCAAATTCTTATTCTTTTGTTTTTCTTCCTTCTGTTTTTGTTTTTGTGCAGCCTTGCGCTGCTTATCGGTCATCGTGTTTGACCAGATTACCTGCCCCGCGGTAATGGGGTGCTCGGGCATCTCTTCGTCACCGAGCGGGATATCAATGTTAAAGCGCGGTTTGTTGGTTTTTTCCTCCAACCGCTCCTGATATGCATTGCCTAGCTTTTTAACGGGGGTGGTGACCGATTTTGCGATATCAACAAGCGTAAGCCCGGTAAGAATCATTAAGAACAGAATAATCAAGAGAACAATAGTAATGCCAGCAGTTTGCTTGTCAAACAACTCATACAGCGTCCAGCCGAACACCGAGCCAAACAGGCCGCCACCTCTGCGCGCTACGCCATTTGAATACAGCGATACAAACTGTTTAAAAAATGTATCTCCAACCGGCGCACTGCTCGAAGAAAAAATATGTACCGCACCACAGAGCATAACCGTAAGTAACAGTGCCTGCCAGCATTTTGCCGCAGGCGAGAACGCCCGCCCGTCTACTGCCATCAGCACCGCAAGCAGCATTGCGAGAAACGGCACGGCATATGCGACATTACCAAACATGCCAAACATAAAATCGTGCATCGTTGTCCACACATTGGCACCCGGTACAAACACCAGCGCGCAAAGAAAAATACCGGCAACAAACGTAACCACAGCTACCATCTGTCTGCGTGCATAGGCGCGCTTGCTCTCGCGCTCCGCCGCCGGCGTTTGCTTTGTCTTTGTCTGCGCAGTGCGCCCAGTGCTCGGTTTTTTAGTTGTAGTCCGTTTTGCGGTACCAGACGCCGATCTTTTTTGTGCCATGTGTTTATCATCCTTCTGTTTGGTTTTTGGCGCACTGCGCCGCGCTATCCAATCAAGGATGCGACATAATCAGAAAAATTCATCTTTACAATATTCTCGAAAATACCGATGGCAATCACCAGTACACCCAATGTGAGAGTATAGTAGGAGAAGATCATCAGCTTGTCGGTCTTAACCATCCACGCGAGTAACTTAATGCTAAAAAAGCCTACCACTGCCGAGAACAGCACGCCGACAAGAACTGCGCCCCAATCGATAACAACACTTTGCCTGAGCGCGTCGCCAATCTCGAAGACGTTCGCGCCGATAATGGCGGGGATACCCATGATAAACGAGAAGGCAACCGCATAATCCCGTGAATAGCCGCGCAGCAATGCAACCGAAATGGTAGAGCCCGAGCGCGAAACCGCGGGAAGTGCGGCAAGCCCTTGAAAGGTTCCGATTAAAAGTGAATCTCCATATGTCATGTTCTTTGCGGTTTTGCTCCCCTTAAAACAATGGTCTGCCAAGAAAAGCATTAGGCCTGTAAACAAGAATAAAACGCCTTCTACAATGATATCATCATCCTCAGCAATGGCGGCAAAATAATCCTTTACAAAATAGAAGGCCGCAAGCGGCACCAAGGATACGAGGATCATAATAATCATGCGGCGTTCGGGGCTAAGTCTTTTAAAGGAAAATCTTCCGCGAAAGACATCCGCCATCATGCGAAAGAACTCCATAATCAGATCAATTATCAGCTGGTAATATGCCGCAAATACTGCAATTAGGGTGCCAAGGTGCAGCATCAGCGTAAAAAGCATCGCACCCTCGCCGGAGGTTTTGGTAAAATGCTGATAAAGCGTCAGGTGCCCATCACTTGATACCGGAAGAAATTCGGTAATCCCCTGCAGAATGCCTTGAAAGATTGCGTTAAGAATATTCAATTCGGTCTCCTCCGTTTATGTAGCCCGCGTATCAAACGCGGATAGAATTATTACTTGGTACGGCGCACAACGCTCCCCGGCGAAAACCCGGGTTCAAGATAGTGTTTTGGATTGGTAGAGTACAACCGCGTGATATGAATGCCGTCTGTTTTTTCAAACCCTTCAACCAAAACACCGTCAATCTTCGCCGAAATAACCTGCGGCATATCCTGTGCAGATACCTCGGCACCCGGAAAAATCATCTCATACGGCTCTTTTGTATAAAGCAACATTAACCTGTCACCCTTCCTCCCGGTTTTTTTGTTCCGTTTTTACGGTGCTCCTCTGCAATGGTGTCAATCAGGCTGTACAAACAATTGATTGCATCGCTCAATCCGCCGAGCTGATCAATCAGGCCAACCTCAACAGCCTTCGCACCATCCAGTACGGTACCGATATCCATTACAAGCTCCCCTGTTTTGGTCATAAGCGTGCGAAACTCGTCGGCGCTGATCGAGGAATTATCCGATACAAAATGGACGATACGATCCTGCATCTTTTCAAAATACGAGATTGTCTGCGGCACGCCCAACACCAGTCCGCTAAGACGGATTGGGTGAATGGTCATGCTGGCACTGGGCACGATAAAGGAGCGTTTTGCACACACCGCAAGCGGTACGCCGATGGAGTGCCCGCCTCCCAGCACAATTGATACCGACGGCTTTCGCATACCTGCAATCAGTTCTGCAATTGCAAGGCCAGCCTCAACATCGCCGCCCACGGTGTTTAAGATAATAAGCAGCCCTTCAATCTCAGGGTCCTCCTCAATAGCGACAAGCTGCGGAATGACATGTTCGTATTTGGTGGTCTTGTTTTGCGGCGGCAGGATATAGTGCCCTTCAACCTGTCCTACAATCGTCAAACAGTGGATCGTATGCTCTCCCTTGCGCTGGGTAACCGAACCGGTCTCGACAATCTGCTCGGTTTGCTCGGGGCCTGCAGTAACCTGCTCCTGCTGCTCGCTCTGTGGCTTTTCGTCTACCTTTTGATTGCTCACTGCGTTACCTCCGTGCCTGTTATAAGCATGGTATACGCAGTAGTGTTTCCATCCTCATCGGATTGTATGCGCCGAGATTGTCCTGCAAACTGTAAACGGTGACAAGAACAGCCTTGCGCTGCAGCAAATACACAGTATCATTATAACAACTCTTCTATTGATTCACAATAGCCAGATATACAAAAAGAGGTCGAAAAAGAACATATCTTCCCCTTTATCTCTGTCGTAATTTGGGTACGATGATGTACGAATGGCACGCGGTTAATGCTGCTCTTAGCTGAGAAACCACGTAAAACACTACATCACCGTACCGGTTCATATACCAGCACGGTGCTTGGTTTTTCAATCAGACGGCCATAAGCTTGCACCGCTTCTTTAAATCGAATACGCCGCTAAGACAGATGCGTACAGTTGAGTAAAATGATTGTTAAAACTACTCTCAACATAGTTAATTCATTGACAATACACCATAATTATTATAGAATGAAAGACGAAAAACAATAACTAATATCCTCTTATATTATGATTATTTCGCACGATAAGCGAACGCATGATAAAGGGATTGGAAGTAAACCGGGAGGAGCAAACACAATGGCATTTACCATCGCGCAAAAGATTATACGACAGCACCTCGTTCGTGGTGAAATGAAGTCAGGGCAAGAGATTGGCCTGCGCATTGACCAAACGCTGACACAAGATGCGACCGGTACGATGGCGTATCTTGAGTTTGAGGCTATGGGGGTGCCTCGTGTAAAAACGGAACGCTCGGTTGCGTATATCGACCATAACACCCTTCAAACAGGATTTGAGAACGCAGACGATCATCGCTTTATTCAGACAATCGCAAAAAAACACGGCATCTACTTCTCTCGGCCCGGCAACGGCATCTGCCACCAGGTACACCTTGAACGATTCGGCATCCCCGGTAAGACATTGATTGGTTCGGACAGCCATACCCCTACCGGAGGCGGTCTTGGTATGATGGCAATGGGCGCAGGTGGCCTGGATGTTGCGGTTGCAATGGGCGGCGGCGCGTATTATATCACCATGCCCAAGATGGTGCGCGTTAACCTTACCGGCAAGCTCTCCCCTTGGGTGAGTGCAAAGGACGTGATCTTAGAGGTTCTGCGCCTTCTTACCGTTAAAGGAGGCGTCGGCAAGGTAATTGAATACGGCGGAGAGGGCATAAAAACCCTGACCGTACCCGAGCGTGCAACTATTACTAACATGGGTGCGGAGCTTGGCGCAACGACTTCAATCTTCCCTTCTGACGAAGTAACACGTTCATTCTTAAAGGCACAGGGGCGCGAAGCGGACTATATCCCTCTTGCTGCAGATGAAGGCGCCGTGTATGATGAAACAATTGAGATTAACCTAAGCGAGCTTTCGCCGCTTGCGGCTTGTCCGCATAGTCCCGATAACGTTAAGAGCGTTTCCGAAATCGGTGAAATCAAGATCGATCAGGTTTGCATCGGCTCGTGTACCAACTCCTCTTACCTCGATTTGATGCGAGTTGCCGCCATCCTGAAAGGTAAGACGGTTCATCCTTCCGTGAGCCTGTCTATCGCCCCCGGCTCGATGCAGGTGTTTCATATGATTGCCAAGAATGGTGCACTTGCAGATCTGATTTCAGCGGGAGCACGTATTCTGGAGTCTGCCTGCGGTCCGTGTATCGGAATGGGGCAATCCCCGAATTCGGGCGGCACCAGCCTGCGCACCTTCAACCGTAACTTTGAGGGGCGCTCCGGTACCGCGGATGCAAGCGTATATCTCGTCAGCCCGGAAACCGCCGCAATCTCCGCTATTACCGGCGTTTTGGCCGATGCCCGCACACTGGGCGAAGCGGTGAAAATCCATCTTCCCGAACAGTTTGAAATCAACGACAGCATGGTAATCCCCCCCGCAGATGAAGCAGATGCGCACACAATCGAAATTCTACGCGGACCGAATATCAAGGAGTTCCCAAAATCAAACCCGCTTGCCAATAACATTTCGGCTGGTATCCTGCTAAAGGTTGGAGACAATATCACCACCGACCACATTATGCCGGCAGGCGCGAATCTTCTGCCCTACCGTTCCAACATTCCCTATCTTTCAAACTTCTGCTTCACCCGTTGTGACGAGGAGTTTCCTGCCCGCGCAAAGGCTGCCGGCAGCGGCATTATCGTAGGTGGAACCAACTATGGGCAAGGATCTTCGCGTGAGCATGCGGCGCTTGTACCACTTTATCTCGGCATTAAAGCTGTTGTTGCGAAAAGCTTTGCGCGCATACACCGCGCAAACCTGATTAACGCAGGTATCCTGCCGCTTGAGTTCGCGACTGAAGCAGATTTTGATCTGCTTGCACTCGGCGATACGTTGGTATTAGGTGACATACTTAGCTGCATCCACAACGATAAGCCGATTGTTATAAAAACCGCATCCGGTAGGGATATTCAAACCGTCTGCATCCTATCGCAGCGTCAAAAGGATATCCTGATTGCTGGCGGATTGCTCAACTATACGAGAGATGCGTCGGTTTCATCGTAAGAAGACCATCTGGATGCAGAAATAAAACGAAATGGAGCATAACGAATATGGATCACACACAGATTTCCGCTATGGCTGCAGAGAAGTTTGCGCAGCTGGTACGCGCGCAGCTTGCGCGTGTAGAAAGAATGAAGTCACAGGGTGATTTCGTTGATTATACGGCGCTTGATAAAATTATCGTCGGCGTTTGCGGCGGCGATGGTATCGGTCCGACAATTACAGATGAAGCCCAGCGTGTACTAAAATGGCTGCTTGAAAAGGATGTAAAAAAGGGCAGGATTGAGTTTCGCGTTATTGATGATCTCACCATCGAGAAACGGGCAGAGGTTGGTAAAGCTATTCCGGATGATGTGCTCGACGAGCTAAAAAAATGCCATGTTATCCTGAAAGGGCCGACCACCACGCCCCGTGCGGGCGATCCATGGCCCAATATTGAGAGCGCCAACGTCGCTATGCGCAAGGAGCTTGACCTGTTTGCCAATGTTCGCCCGGTTAAGGTACCCGAGCAAGGGATTGATTGGACGTTTTTCCGCGAAAATACCGAAGGCAGCTACGCGGTAGGTTCACAGGGCGTGCATGTTGATGATGATCTTGCATTCGATTTCACCGTTACCACCACACAGGGCACCGAGCGGATTGCCCGCCTTGCATATGAATATGCAAAAAAGAACGGGAAAAACCGTGTTTCTATTATTACTAAGGCAAATGTCATTAAGACGACCGATGGCAAGTTCCTGAAGATCTGTCAGGACATCGGCAAAGAATATCCCGACATTGTGACTGATGACTGGTACATTGATATCATGACCGCAAAGCTGATTGACGAAAAGCGCCGGCGTGATTTTAAGGTGTTTGTGCTGCCAAACCTTTATGGCGACATTATCACCGACGAGGCCGCTGAGTTTCAGGGCGGCGTAGGCACTGCCGGAAGCGCAAACATCGGCAAACGTTATGCGATGTTTGAGGCAATCCATGGTTCGGCGCCGCGCATGGTTGCCGAAGGGCGCGCACAATATGCCGATCCCTGCTCCATGCTGCGTGCCGCCGTTTTGCTGCTTTCGCATATCGGTTACCAGCAGGAAAGCGACAAGCTCTCCCGCGCGCTTGATATCTGCATGTTTGAGGAGAAAAAACTCACAATAACCGGACGCGATACCGGTACTACCTGCAAAGCGTTTGGTGAGTATGTAATGCAGACCATCCAAACACTATAAGCATATCTTAATTGCAAAACAATTATTGCACCACACAAAGAAAGCAGGCGATCTTCAATGATCAAAGGCCATTCAGTTTCGCTGTCAGTGATTAGAAGGCTCCCCCGTTATTACCGCTTCTTATCCGATTTACGGGCAAGCGGCGTCCTTCGCATCTCTTCCCGCGAGCTGTCCCAGCGCATGGGGCTTACGGCTTCGCAAATCAGGCAGGATTTTAACTGCTTTGGAGGATTTGGCCAGCAAGGATATGGATATAATGTAGAGCAACTTCACACAGAAATCGGAAATATTCTTGGTATCGATAAGGGCTATAAGACAATTCTGCTTGGTGCCGGAAACCTCGGCAGGGCGATTGCGTCTCATATGGACTTTGAAAACAAGGGTTTTGATCTCATTGGCATCTTTGATACCGACAAGCAGCTTGTCGGAAAATCACTCAACGGACTGAAGATTCTGCATTCTGACAAAATGCCACGCTTTTGTAAAGAACACAAACCCCGTGTGGCAATCCTTTGTATTCCAAAAGACAGTGCCCGCAAGACAAGCGATCTGCTGGTTTCTCTGGGGATAAAATCCTTCTGGAACTTCTCCCACTACGATTTTGCGGTTTCGCACCCGGGTGTGGTTGTAGAAAATGTGCACCTTGGCGACAGCCTGATGATTTTATGTTACCGAACTAACGAAATCCTCACACAGGATAACAACCATCAAGATTAAAAATCAACTGAAAAGGACGGCCATGGCCGTCCTTTTTTCTGCTCTTGTATCCGTAAAACTACCGCGCAGGCAGACAAGGCGATTTATCAGTTTATCATGAAGTACTATAATAATGTCCGAATTGATAAAAAAGCTTGGCAGTATAAATAAATCCGCGAACATCCGAGAATATCTTGATAATACCTTGTATTTTATCGCTTTAATATATAAATCGGCTTGAAAACTTCGCCGAATATGTTAAACTATAATTAAATGGTCTGATTAATTGCTCTTATTATTGTTTATATTGCCTATAGATTTCATTTCATATGCAATATCCTTATTACTTCATTCACAGCACGGCTATATACGTTTCATATTTTAAACCTATAATAAATACTGTGGCCAAGGCATAAGCTTACAATATCAAAAGCCGGATTATTCCCCTGCTTTTGAGTTTGAGATTGCCTTTTTAGCAAAACAAAAATACATAACCGGAGTGATGGTCTTGAGTGTTTCGCATAATGTCAGTACGGATTTTGGTGTGTACGACCGGCACACAAGTGCAACGATTGTATGTGTAACCGATCAAATTAACTGTGAGCGCATTATAACAAAAGGCAAAGAGATTGCCGATAAAACCGATACCAACCTATACGTGATTAACGTAGACAACGGACATACCCGTGATCTTGAGGCAATTGAGCATCTGTTTCGTGTGACAAAATCAAACGGAGCGGTTATGAATATCTTTTACAATAAAAATGTTTTGGATACCATTGTAAACTGTATCGGTGAATATAATGCAGTAAATGTTGTTTCCGGTATTCCGCAAACGGTTGACTCCATCCTAAATAAGCTTTGGGAGACCATGCCGAAAATTGATTATTACATGGTCGGATTTAAAGGTGACATTACGCTAATCTCTAATAAACGGTCCGCCATGAATTTATAATGCCCATACTTTGGGGGACGATTTGATATGGATATTTCAACACTTGATCTCAGCTACCTTAGTTCAAACAAAACCGATACTGTTCATGCAATGTTGTGGTTTGATAATAATCATTCGCCCAAGGCAATCCTCCAGATTGCACATGGTATGACTGAACACATTGCACGGTATAACGAGTTTGCCTCATTTTTTGTACAGCGCGGGTTTGTAGTCTGCGCAAACGACCATCTTGGCCATGGCGCCACCGCCCCCTCCCCCGACGCGCTTGGCTACATTCCAAAACGCAATGGGGCGGATTATCTTGTGGAAGATGTGCATCTGCTGCGTAAACTGGTTCAAGCGCGCTATCGGAATCTTCCTGTATTTTTATTGGGACACAGCATGGGGTCTTTAATTACCCGTTCTTATATCATCAAATACGGTGAAGGCCTGAGCGGCTATATTTGCTCGGGAACATCCGGACCAAATCCATTAAGCAGGATTGCAATGATAATGGCGGATCTGGAGTTGCTTAGGATTGGCGCGTATGGCAGAAGCACGATTTTAGATCGGCTTGCATTTGGCAACCATAACAAACACTGCACGGAAAAACGAACCAAGTTTGATTGGCTAACGAAAGATCAGGATGTTGTTGACCGTTATGTAAATGACCCTTGGTGTGGTTATATATTTACTGCAGCGGGATTTCGAAATTTGTTTTACTTGCACAACTCTGTTTCGAAAAAGGCTTGGGCATACTCCGTTCCCAAAAACCTGCCCATCTTCATTATATCCGGGAAAGAAGACCCTGTTGGCGAATATACAAACGGCACGCAGATTGTTTATTCCCGCCTGCGTCAGGCAGGTGTTTTAGACATCAGCCTAAAGCTGTATGAAAACTGCCGGCATGAGATTATCAATGAAATAAACCGCGCCGATGTATATGCGGACGTTCTAGACTGGATTTTAACACATCTGCAAATATAGCTAGACAGAAACTATAATATAGGATAAGCCCACCCCTGCTCGGGATGGGCTTATTGCTTTATTTTGCTTTAAATGTTGTGCACAGTGTTTCGTCGCGTGTATCTGCATGCTGGCTACCAATATTGATATGGTCGGCGGCGCAGATCAGGTCGTTGTTATAATAGCATTTTTCGGCATGGCATTGAACCGCAACCTCATGTTTGGTGTCAGAATTTTCACATTCTACCGAATTTTCATAGCTGCTTGCCATAGGATAAAAACTTTCGCAGCTGGTTTGTTGCTTCTGCCGTGCCTTGCTTCCTTCAACAAGAATCTCCTGCTTGCAGCAATATCCGCTGTTATAGTGTGCACACGATATCACCTGACAGATTAGTTGTGGCATATATACTCTCCTTCTCTGCATTTGCAGTTAATATAGTACGCGGAACAAAAAATCGCCGCATAGATATTTTGTTCTGCAGTCTTCGATTTATCAGTTTGTTTCACTATTTATGTAATGTTAATAAAGCCGGAAACTTTTTTGAATTATTGTTTTTAATAAAAACAGGTATTCTTGCGTAGAGAGTAAATGTAAATGGAACCTTTTCAGCAATTTTTGAATAATCTGAACTAAGAAGCGTCAGGTCCATCAATTGTATTGATACTGGTCAATATTCCATTTTTCATGTGTTTCGGAGGGTTATTTATGGGCATCGGTGCAAACAATAGCGCAAAGTTTTTTCTTGGAGCAACCACACCACAAGGCTTTGCATCATGCTATCACCAGTCTTACAACATAGACGATTATGAATACATTGGCATTGTAAAGGGCGGCCCCAATAAACATGATTTTATTAAGCAGGTAGCTGATCGGCTTTCGCCTTGCGATAATCAGGCAGAGTTCATCTATTCGTCTCAAAACCCCTCCCGCTACGATGGCATCATCTTCCCTACACTTCGCGCCTGTATCATTGACGGTAGTACGCCCCACCCTCTGGAACCTCGATATTATGATGCGTTTGAAACGATTCTTTCATTGGGCGATTACTGCAGTAAAGAATATATCAAAAACCATAAGGATGAAATATTACAGCTTACCGATAGCGGCAGCCGTCTTTACGAGCGCTGTGTTCGCTTTATATGCGCTGCGGGATCTTTGCTTGACGATAGCTATATACTTGCCCTTACCTGTACGAACGAAGACAAGATATCCTCGTTTTGCGAGAGAACCCTCGCTCGTGAAATAAAGCAAAACCTTCCTTCGTCTGGGAAAGAACACAGCCGATTTTTAAGCGCAGTTACGGCCAATGGGATTATTCTTTTTGAGGATACCATCCGTCATTATTGTACGAATCTATATGTTATTGAAGATGAATTCGGGGCTGCAGCTAACCTCATTTTGCAAAAAATAAGAAGCGGTGCGACAGAGCGCGGTTATGATATTATCTTGTGTTGGTGCCCATTTGCTCCGTTTAAAAAGCTTGAGCATATATTTATACCTGCTCTGCAGCTTGGGTTTGTAACCTCCAACCGCTGGCATACACTTAAATTCGATGATGCAAGAATGATCCATTCTCGCCGCTTTACCAGCCCTGAGTCTCTTTCGGTGCGCAAACAACGGCTCTCCTTTAATAAAAGGGCTGCATCAGAGCTTATAGACGCGGCACAAACCATCATGCAGCAATCACAGGATATCAACCAACGGCTCGAGGATATCTATATGAAAGCGGTGGACGGTGAAAAGTTTTCGATGATGGTGAATAAGGTTGTTCAGGGACTGCTCGCCGCATCAGTAAAGTAATAAGTCTCTAATCCATATTCATACCGCAAAATATCTTCCGATCCCTCATTTCGATTGGAACTGTTGAAAACCTATATCATAATAATCAAGGACAAGCCCTGTCCAACAGGATACAAGAAATGAAGCAACAACGCCTTTTAATTCGTTTAATATAATGAAGTAAGCGCATACAATTTATTCGTCAATAAATGCTGTTTTAAAAAGCACAATATGTTATAATGAATTCGTACCAGCCGTATTACAGTCATTGCCGCGATGCGGTCAGGGAGCCATTGTATTGAAAAGCCACATGGCAGTTCATTTTTATGGGTTTTATGCTGTAATAGGGCCCAAAGCAATGGATTGTGCCGTTATAACGTAACAGTTGCCTTGCCTTTTAAAACAGACGATTAATAAAAATCAGGAGTGTGTGTGTTTCATGAAAATCGCGATTTTCGCCGAGACTTATCTGCCCTATTTAAACGGTGTCGTCACGCATATCTGTGTACTAAAAAATGGTCTTGAGAAACTGGGCAATGAGGTATTGATTGTCACTGCCGATCCCCATGCGCGCCATCATTTTGTGGAAAACGGTATTTTGCACTGCCCTGCCAAAACCTCAAAAAAAATCTACGGTTACGGGCTGGCATCACCCTTGAGTCAAAAACGCCTACAGATGATTTTAGATTTTAACCCCGATATTATTCATATCCAAACCGAATTTGGTATTGGGCTATCCGGTATTATGATTGCAAAAGTTTTGAAAATACCGCTCATCTACACCCTGCACACGATGTATGATGATTACATCTACTATATTGCACCGCACAAGCTGGTTTCTATTGTGAAAAAGCTTTCGCATGCCTATGCGCGTCTAATTGCGGGTTCTGTAAACGCCATAACAGGACCTTCCGCAAAGATTGCAGAATACTTTACCGCCAACGGTGTGAAAAAACACGTTAATATTATCCCTAATACCATTGAAATCGAGAAGTTTGACCCTTCTCTTACCTCAGACGAACAGCGTGCGGTGCTTCGTAAGCAGCATAATATACCTGGGGATAAAATGATCGCCGTATTTGTGGGGAGGCTGGGTAAGGAAAAGGGCCTTGATGTATTGATGCAGTATTGGGCGGAAACAATCACCGCCGATGACGGTATCCACCTGATGATTGTCGGCGGCGGCCCAGATGCGGATGAACTCAAGGCAATGGCGGCCGATCTTAACATTGACAGCATGATAACCTTTACCGGCCCTGTGATACATGACGAGATTGCTTCCTATTATGCTATTTCAGATGTGTTTATCACAGCATCGCTATCCGAGGTCTATTCCATTTCTATGCTTGAGGCTATGGCGTCCGGTTTGCCGGTTCTCCAACGCTTTGACGAGCTAAACTCCAGCCAGATTCTCCCCGGTGTCAACGGATTTTTCTATAATAACCCGCAAGAGATGTCTGTGGTGCTGCATATGCTAAAACGCAACACCCCTGAGGATTTTACGCGGTTGAAGGAAGCTGTTATTAACTCGGTAAAGAACTCCGGTGCGGAATCACTTGCATCCAATCTGCTTGAAATTTACTCTGAATTTACTTCAGAAAAGAAGTATCAAAGGGCGACGCGCACACGAACACGTCTAAACCGCACCAAGGTAAAATTTAAGCGGATTAGTAAAATTTCCTGAGTAATTTCTATCACCAGAGGTTGACCGAGACATGCTTCGAGGTTAACCTCTTGTCTTTTTTGCGAGCGTTGAGGGTACTTTGGTGTAAAACCAATGTTCATCTCACAATTAATTAAGTTGAAAAGTGCACAGAAACGAGGATTACTATGATTGCCAAAAAGCAATATGATGTTGCAATTATCGGCGGTGGAATCGGCGGATTAATGACAGCATTACGCCTTTGTGATGAAAACCCATCTCTCTCGGTATGCATACTTGAAAAAGGGCATGATATTAAACAGCGGCACTGCCCTATTGTGTCCGGCAAAACAAAGCGTTGTGTGCATTGTGCTTCCTGCGGCATTATGGAAGGTATGGCGGGGGCTGGTGCGTTTTCAGACGGAAAATATGTTATTTCCACCGAATACGGCGGCTGGCTCACCGATTTTTTAGATCGCGATACTGTACTTAAGTATATTGAGCAAGCTGATAAAATCCTGGTGGGCTTTGGTGCAACCACCCATCGATTTATGCCCGACAACGAACTCAAACGCCTATGTCTGCAGCATGATCTGCATATGAGTCAGGCACAGTTGAAGCATCTTGGAACTGATTCAAACTTTGAAACGATGGTGCGCATGATCGATTCGCTACGCGCGCGTTGTGATATTATTACTGATACCACCGTTACCGATGTAGATGCTAAAACAAATACCATTTACTTTTCGGCAAATAATAATAGCAGCAGCCTTTGTGCGGATACCGTTATCTTTGCTGTAGGACGTGCGGGAAGCCGGTTTTTCTCCGAGTGGTGCACGAAGAACGGTATTCCCCTTACCAACAACCAGGTTGATGTAGGTGTGCGTGTGGAGCTTCCTTCCATCCTGTGGGAGCATTTCTCCCAAAAGATATACGAACCGAAAATATGGTACCGCAGCAAGTCTTACGGTGATATTACAAGGATGTTTTGCTTTAATGAGCGCGGACATGTTGTTACTGAAAATACCGGTGGTGTGCTTACGGTTAACGGACATTCCTATCGTGATGAGCAGCGTAAGACCACAAATTCAAACTTTGCCCTGCTTACAACGATACGCTTTACCCAGCCATTTCAGCATCCCATCGAGTACGCACGGCATGTGGCAAGCCTTGCAAATCTTATTAGCGGCGGCAGTGTGCTGGTGCAGCGTCTGGGAGATCTGGAGATTGGAAGGCGTACGGACGAAAAACGACTTGGACAATCTACTACAGTTCCTACGCTTGGGGCTGTCGCGGGAGATTTAAGCCTCTGCTTGCCCAAACGTCAGATCGATAATATTGTAGAAACTCTGCACGCGCTGGATGCCGTCGCTCCGGGTACCGCGAATTACGATACCCTGCTCTATGGCGTAGAATGCAAATATTATTCTGCAAGGCCAGATACGGAACAGTTCCGCATTAAAGGCTGCGAAAACATCTATGCCCTAGGCGATGGTGCGGGCTTTACGCGCTCCTTATCTCAGGCTGCTGCAAATGGCCTGTATGTTGCAGATCTGCTTCTTGGAAAATAACTTTTCCATTCAACCCTCACCCTTTAGACAAAACCGTATATAACTATACAAGGGAAAACGCAACGGTTGGTACCATTGCGTTTTCCTTATTTCTATACACTCTTTTGAGCATTAAATTTGCTTCTTAATCTTTTCCAGCGCGCATTTCTCAAGTCTGGATACCTGTGCCTGAGAAATACCAATTTCACTTGCAACCTCCATCTGTGTTTTGCCCGCAAAAAAACGGAGTGAGAGAATGTTTTTTTCTCTCTGGCTTAATTTTGCGATTGACTCCTTGAGAGCGAGCTCCTCAAGCCAGTCCCAATCATCGGTTTTGTCTCCAACCTGATCCATAACGTATATGGTATCTCCGCCGTCCGAGTATACCGGCTCCTGCAGTGAAAGCGGTTCAACAATTGCCTCCAGAGCAAGCACGACATCCTCACGCTTATATCCCATCAACTTTGCGATCTCATCAATCTTTGGCTCACGCTGGTGTTCATTAATAAACTGTTCTTTCACCTGCATTGCTTTGTAAGCGATGTCACGCATTGAGCGGCTAACCCGTACTGAGTTATTGTCTCGCAGGTATCGGCGAATCTCACCAATTATCATCGGGACAGCATAGGTTGAGAACTTTACCTCTAGGTTTATATTAAAATTATCAATTGCTTTAATTAAACCTATGCAGCCAATCTGGAATAAATCATCAGGATTTTCTCCACGATTTATAAATCTTTGGATTACCGATAGCACCAACCGAAGATTACCCGAAATCAGCTCCTCACGCGCTTTTTTATCTCCCTGTTTTACAAGCTTTAGCAATCGTTCCTTTTCTGCTTCCTTTAGCACCTTGATTTTTGAAGTGTTTACTCCGCAGATTTCCACCTTGTTCATATGCATTGAAAGCAGCCCCTTTTCAACTGATTACTCTCAGTATGGGCACGCTGTTCCAATGCAATTCGCAACTGGACTATGGTATTTTTTTCTTTTGCAATAACGTCATCAATTACAACAATATGCAGCGCTACAAAGCTGTATTACTAATTGGGTTTGCACGCATATCATCCGCTTGAAGCCGCGATAGTGAGAACTGACAATAGAATAGCTGTACAAATATTGAGACTGTTCACACAACTGGTCTACGCCCACATATCAATGCAGTTGTGTTGTTGTGCAAGGTTGGTACTCACTCATAAATATCCTTATGTATAGAAAAAATAAGCTCTCGAGGTTAATATACGAAAGCTTATTTGAACCGTTATCCTACACGTTTCCAATCAATATGCCATCCCTCATTTGGAACAGAATATCCGCAGTTTCGGCAATCTCAAGGTCGTGCGTTACAATAATAACGCAGTAGCCTTCTTTGTGCGCCAGCGCATGCAGTATGTCCATGATGTTTTTTGTGTTGGCCACATCGAGGTTGCCCGTCGGCTCATCGGCAAGAAGCGTTTTCGCACCTGCCGCAAGGCTCCGTGCTATTGCAACCCGCTGCTGCTCACCACCGGATAAACGCGACGGAAACCGCTTCATCTGCTCATCTGTGATACCCAAGCTTTGTAAAAGGCGCGCGGCGTGCGGTTTTGCGTCGGCGGGTTTTACGCCGAGAAGCTCCATCGGATAACATACGTTTTCCATTACCGTAAGCAGCGGGAATAGATGAAACATCTGAAAAATCATGGCGATACTCTCGCGGCGGTAACGATCGAGGTCTAGCGTGGCAAGGCTTTCCTCGCCAAACGCTACAGTACCCTCTGTTGGAAGATCAAGCCCTGCCAGCATCGATAAGAGTGTAGACTTGCCGGAGCCGCTCGGTCCAACAATGGCGTACAGCATGCCCTGCTCGAACGAGCAGCTTACGTTTGAAACCGCGGGCGTTTTCGAGCTGCGGTAACGGTATGTCACGTTAGAGAGTGTTAATGTTGACATAATTATTTTCCCTCCTACTCTTTTACCTGCAATAACTCCAGTACCCCGCGCCGCGTCACCGACGATGCCGCAAATACAGCGGAAAACACGCAGCCCAATAGATACAATCCGCCACAAAGCACCAATGTACCTGCACTTCTAACAAATAGCTCCGGGCTATAAATGAAAAGGCCAAACGCAGCGATCACAACTCCAAAAACACACAAACATAATTGTTCGATAGCGAGCATGCAGCGTGCGCGCAGCTTTGTTGTGCCCAACACACGCAGGGTTGCTGCCTCTTTTACTGACTGCTGGATGATAAGCCCCGGAGCAATCATCCCAATTAAAACCGCTGCCGCCACCGCAATAGGAAACAACAGATTGAGCATATCGCGTATACGCTTTATGTTATCAAGCTCTGTTGTATTGAGATGATATGTTACGGTATCCATATATTTGGTATCGGTGCTTGCGAGCTCATCCAAATAACCACGCAGTACATAAGGGTTTTCTTTATCGACGAGTTCAAACTCACCATATTCTATTGGGAACGGGTATTCGCCGTATGGGCTTATCTCTTCAGCGGTTGTACTCAATGGCGCAAATATGCTGACGGGGATGGCGCCTATGGCCAAGCGTTGGTCTTCGGATGTTATAATTCCGGCAACCTTATATTCCCGACTGGATTCTCTCAGCTTCGGGAAAAGTTCATCGTCGTTTTCGAACATCGTTTCCAAGACGTTGTAGCGCTCCCAGCTTAACAATGTTACCACATCGCCGGGCTTTACCCCGTATAAATTCGCCATGCTGTTTCCCATCAGGCATAGGGGCTCATTTTGCGAAAAAAATGATGCATCGTACCCTTCGGCATACTCGATGGAGTATGCCGACGTGTACCTGCTTTGCAGATAGCGTTCGATATCGTTTGTTAGCGCAAATAAATAACCAACGCCGCTGGGGATGTCGTTGCAGATTACCGCTGATTTGCCGCTGTAGTAAAAATCCTCCATAAGCTCGGAACTTTGCGCTTCCATCACGGCGCTTGAGGGATAATTGTTGATGTTGCCGATGACCACAGTTTCATCAAACAACTCCTGATATGAAAGGCGAGTAACAGCGAGTAACCCAATCGCACTCGTCAATAACACAGCAAGCAGCAGTGTAATCGTTGTTTTCCACCCAGCACGGCGCATATGGCGCAGGAGATAACGCAATACATGCCTTACTGCTCCGTAGCATCCGCGCTGCGGTTTGCCCGAACCGATTGGGAAAGACAGTATGAACTCCGGTATCGGTACTGTTTGATCATTTGATGTTTCTACCATCCTTTTTTTTGCTTTTACACGTGTTGTATCGCCTTGCAGCAACGCAAGCGGCAGTGTTTTTGCAAGTTTCCCCATAAATAAGGCGGAAATCAATATCAGGAATGCCACCTCGCAAATTAAACAGAGAAGCATCGCGCCGACCGGTAAAGATGTGTCGGGTATGTATTGCTCGATTAAAACTGCCAGCTCTTCAAGGGCTGTTGTGATAACCTTTGACGCATAAACCATCCCCCCGACTCCGCCTACTGGTATTGCAAAAGCCGAGAGTACAGCAAGCGGCAGCGCAAATGCCCTTTGCGCCCTTTTACAGGGCGTTCCAAGCGCCCGCATGATCGCGTAGCTTTTCTTTCCGCGCCCTATGTACAAGTATGCCGCCAGCAGCAGTGCGACGGCTGCCGCCGCAAGATATAGCACAGTCGTAATAAGGGTACTCGATTTGCTGGTGCCCATGCTGTCCTTAATCTTCATCCATCCGCCGTCCGAAAATCGTAATGTAACGTCCAGTTTTTTTGCGAGAGGTTCGGCCTTGTTAAGGAACTCTTCTATCTTCAGTGCGTCATCAATTACAATGCTATACTCGCCCGGCCTTATCACATGGTTATCCGGAACCTCGACAGGCAACAATGACAGCGGCACAAATATTGTGTTCGGCGTGTAGCTCCACCAGGCTGACGCATCGCGTTCATATTGCGGGTCGTTATCCACATATGCGCCTACAATCTCAAGTTCTATGGTTTTCACCGGTGTGCTGTAGCGTTCGTAAATAACAATTGACGCGCCAATCTCGGCATGCTGGGGGAGCAGTTTGTCACAAAGCTCCACGGTGAGCGTATCTCCGATGCTCAAGCCGTTTATATCCATGAGCGCTAGGTTTAAAACGCACGCGTTGATATCGTCTGCCATCAGTGCGCGCCCCTCTTTAATGAGCATCTTACGCTCATTAAAGCGCGGTATGGCAAGCATGTCGGAGGTATACACCATATCGAAGGTTTTGAGGTCACGATTAGTAATCTCAACAATATTGTTCACTTGCGCAAATTCATCGGTATCAAGATAATTATCTGTCTTACCGGTGAGCAACCAGCACATATCGCAGTAGTCGAGAATATCCTGGTCGCCCATATACATTTCTATTTCATTATTGTTGGTATATTGTCTTGGATCCCACCTTCCAATAAAAAGGTAGCGATCCCCTACGATCAATCCATCGACAAAGCTCTGACCGAACGGATTGTTATGAATAGAGTAAAACCCGCGCATATCGCGAACAACAAATTCTGTGCGCCCATCACTAGCAATAGCAATAATGGATGCACTGTCCCCTTGCGTTATGGGAACCCCGCCAGCCAAAGGCTTACAATCCGCCAGATTTAATTTGTTTGCTTTTGTAATTCCCCAATCTATAGGGCTGTAACCGGTATATGTACCTTCTATTACGAATCTTGCAGTGTAATCCCATTTGACGGTGTATGGTCCATAATCAATAATGCGTTTGATAGTATCAATTATCCCTGAGCCCATATATCGGGTGTTGGTTGTGCTGATGCCCGGCAATGCAGAAAATGCTGTGATTTGCTCTGCCGTCAGTGGCGACGTAGGAGGGGATATGTCCTTATAATAAGAATACCGTACACTATTGGGAAGTTGGCTTGCAAGCAGCATGGCCGTGTTTTGCACACCGTTGTCAATGGCGGCGACGCCGCGGTAATAGCTCGTTGCACGTGCCATCTCCCGCTGTATTACAGCGTAATCAGTAACACGGTAAAACAGTCCAAAAGAAGCTACCGCAATAAGAAGAAAAGTCAGCAAAGTTTTTAATGGCGCACGCAACAGGGTTTTCAGGGATAACAACGAACGCATAAACGTCAACTCCTGCCATGGATAATACTGCTATTTCCTTGAAATGATAATAACACCTCCGTATATATTTGTCAATAACAAATAACTTGACAATAAAATATTCTTCTATAGTATAGTAAATATAATAATTATATTTAGTTCCATTTTGTCTCTGCGGATACAAGAGATTAGGAAAGGTTGAGTAAGCTTTGAGAAAGATACGATTGGCAGAACCTGCTGACAGCGGTGACACCTCCGGTTTTAAAAATCTGCTTAAACGAGCAACAACAGAGATGTTGGTGCTCCTGATGTTACGTGCAAAGCCAATGTACACATACGAAATGATGAACAGTCTCGAACGCATGAGCGGCGGATATCTTGCGTTCAATACGCTTTATATTGCAATTTACAGGCTTAAAGAATTGTTGTTTATTGAGGAAAGTGGCAAATCTGTTTCGGATGATAACCGTATGAGAGTTTACTTTTCTATCACCGATGCCGGATGCCGGTATCTGGATAACCTGATCACGGAATACCGGCGATTTTCTGATGTGATTGACGGTATCATCGATCTGGACGAGGCATTGAAGACATCGTAAATCCGTCTGATTCATTATGAGGTATATGTTGCGTTCGAAAGAAGGGTGCTTCCACTTTAATCTTTTTATACTCTAACCCCCATATTAATTCATCATGGATTCAGCTGCATGATGTAGTCGTTATCATATACGGCGTTGGTTTTTTCAAACATCAAGCCGTATTTTATGTTGTTTTTCAGATCGTAGACGTACCGGTCTATCACCCATTCTCCTTTCGTCCGTGAGGTATCAAAGAGATAGAATTGATCGGTTTCCCCCTCAAGGCAGTATTCGAATTCTCCCGGGATTTTATATGACCATTGCAGCGTCTCCATATTAAAGTAAAAGACGTAATCGCGGTCCCCGTATACCGCCCACTGCGCGTTAACATACTCAACTTCCAGAGCTTTTCCCGCATATGGTTCAGACCTATAATACTCCGACACTGCTTCTTTGGTTAATTCGTATTCCTGCAGCACTCTGATGCTATAATCGGGGTTGCTTTTTTCACTCTCTATATAGGAAATATATAAGGTGTGATCGTCCTTCCACCCGATCGCGCATCCATTAAATCGTTTGATTACATGAATCGGTATAATTTCAACCTTCTTTATATCTCGCGCGGTTAAGCTATACATACATAGATATATTGCCCGATTTCCTTCGGCAACAAAAGGGACCCAGTCCCCCCGACGCTCGAACCGTGATACCGCTGCCCACATAAGAATTTCATCTTCCGAACGATCAATATCCTTGAAATACTCCTCCGGCAGCTTAAGCGGCAGCCTTTCCCCTGAAGCAGTATCAAAAATCAAATAATCATCCTCTATTAGGTATTGTTCATTCAACCAGTCGATTCCTTCCTTAAAATAGTCTGATGTGACATTCTCTTTTTTATATAACTCCTTTTCTTCTCCATCAATACATACAATCAACTGTAAGCTTATAATTGACGGAAAATCATCTGTATAGTACCAGTTCCAGAAATATGGTTTTCCTGTTTCCTCATCCACCGCGCAGGTGAACAGGTAGTAGGCAAAATCCCTGCCGTTGGGGCTAAACCTTAGTCCTTCTATCTGCTGGTTGTAGGCGATCCCCTTTTTCTTTACATACTCCTGCGTAAAAGCGGTCTCGGGCCGCTGCGTAAAGCTGTCTAAGCCCAACTCCTCCTCTCGTCCCTCAAACAGCGGAATCGCCGCACTGTTTTGATAACGGTGATCATATTCATTCTGCTCATCAATTGACAACGCCGAAAGTGAGCTTGTGGCAGACGAATGTGCGCGCGAGGACTCACCAAATAACGCACTGCCGGATGGTATGCTTCCGGTGTCACTTGTTGTACTTGCACAGGCAGTGAAAAGTAGCGCAAAGCAAAGGGCATATATTGTCAATTTAAGCTTTATCATAATAAAAACACTTTCCGTCCATTATTTTGTTCCCGTATTTCTTAGATTCCCCAAGATTGCCAGACCGTTCGTATTATGTACCTCGTTAAAATCATAATACCGGTAACTGCCATAGTCAACGAAATCCGCCCCCAGATATTTCTGCGGATTATCTCCCCAATCCGTAACATAGCCGTATGGTCTGTTGTTATATTTACCGTTCACGCTTGTATAGACTCCTATATGCACGTGCTGTCCCCTTGAATTCCCCGTCTTCCCTTCCTTTCCTAGAACGCTTAAAGCATTTACCTCGTCTCCAACATAAACCAATTGACTATCATTCACCAGATGTGAGTAAAAAGAATAAAAAACCACACCCAACATCTCGTGTTTTACGGTAATCATACACCCATTATCTCCATAGTATTGATTATCACTGTTATGAATTTTTCCCCACCATTGACTACGCTTACCACCACACCCGGATAGATTGGTTTTATCTTATCACAACCGGCAAAATCCACCCCGATATGTCCGTCCGATTTTGCAAATCCTTGTGTTTCTTTTCCCACGTAATAATCGCTGCATAGTTCATTTCAAATACAATATCTTTCATTCCTGGTTCCATCTCCTCTTTCAAAACACTATCCTGCTGCGGTTAGCTCACGCAGCTTTTTTGTGTTTTTCTGTTTATCATTCAAATATAGAGCCATCACAACAAGAACAAGGATACACATCAACACAAATACATATAGCATTAGGCGGGTGTTCATAAAGATACTTTGTGAACCACCTAAAATGCGGGTATAAGGCGGACAGTTTCGGCTGTCCGCCTTTTGCTATGCTTTAAATTGCGGCTGGCAGCTCGTCATCTAACATTATTTCATCATCAGTTCCGTAGAATTCTTCCATAGAGGGAATGTCAAATTCCTCTTTGACATCGTTCAGCATCCCAATGTCACGATAGTGAATCCAAATATCCTGCGGAGCGGTACGGGAGTATTTCTCAGCCTTTTCACCCACCACAACTTTTGCAATAAACATCCGAATCAATTCCGGTGTCAGCTCGGTAAGGTCGGTGTACTTTTTCGCCTTTTCAATAAACCTGTCCACGTTGGTGAGGGAATTTTTGAGCTTTTCCATTCTGGTTTCGGATTTTGGTATGCGTTCGCGTAAGACTTTCTGTTCTGCGGTGTACTCATCGGACAAGGTTCGGTAGTGCTCATCCGGTATACGTCCCAGCACATTGTCCTCATAGAGCCGTTTGAAAAGTGCGGTAAGCTCCAAATCCCTTTTTCGCATAGTCTCCAGTTCCTTTTGCAGCGCAGTGATTTCTTTTCTCGTATCAGCCGTGTTTTTGCGGTTGATGCACTCTGCAAACAGCATTTCGTCTTGCCTTGCAAAGTGAGTGACACGCTTCAGGTCATCCAAAATCACCGCCGCAAGCTGGCTTTCCCGGATGTAATGAGCGGAGCAGGTTTCCTTGCCATACTTCTTATAGGTGGAGCAGGCGAAATTGTTTTTGCTCTCGTCCATGGTGTGAGCACGGTGTAGTACCAAAGGCTTTCCACAATCGGCACAGATGACAAGTCCCGAGTACGGATTGGGATTCTCCATGTTTTTTCTCGGACGCTTTTTGTGCATTCGCACCTCGTGAGCAATGTCCCAAACATCCTGAGTAATAATTGCTTCATGGGTGTTTTCGAACCTTAGCCATTCAGATTCCGGGCGGATGATCTGCTTTTTGTTTTTGTAGGATGCGGTGGTGTGCTTCATGCTGACCGTGTGTCCGAGATAGGTTTCATCGTTCAAAATATTGACGATGGAGCTGCCTATCCACCGGTACGGTCTGGTGGTATCCAAATTCGTCAATGCCACTCCGGTTTGATTAAAATAGTAGTTACTTGGATTTACCGCCTGTTCTTCCGTGAGCTGTCTTGCGATTTGCTTGGGGCCCCTACCCTCGGCACACAGCTTGAAAATGTGCTTGACCACTTGGGCGGCTTCTGGATCGGGGACGATCTTTTTGGGATTGCTCTCGTCTTTTTTGTACCCATAGGGTGGTCTTGTTCCAACTCGTTCCCCACGCTCAGCTTGTGCTTTCTTCACCGACCGAATCTTTTTACTGCAGTCCTTTGCGTAAAAATCGTTGAATAAGTTCCGGAACGGAGCAAAGTCGTTATCGCCGTAGAGCGTGTCTACCGCATCATTGATTGCAATAAACCGGACATTGTGGTTGGGAAAGGTGTGCTCCATGAGAAATCCTGTTTGCAGATAATCCCTACCGAGGCGGCTCATGTCTTTGACAATCAGGGTTTCCACCTGTCCACTTTCAATCAGCTCCATGATCTCATTCCACGAAGGGCGGTTGAAGTTTGTTCCACTGAACCCGTCATCGAACAGAAACCGAATATTGCCAAAGCCCTTTTCCTCTGCGTACTTGGTAAGAATCAACCGCTGATTTTGGATGCTGTTGCTCTCGCCCTCCCGGTCATCCTCTTGGCTCAGTCTGCCATACAGTATCGTGTATTTTTCGTTGTTTGCCATCGTTAAAATCCTCCTTCTTGTTGTGGCAAACTGAATACGGTAACCCAAGCATACCGCAACAGGTTCCACAAGTCTACTGGAATCAAACATTTTTAAGCGCTTTTTCGAGGTCGTTTTCAATCACCGAAAGTATCTTTTCTGTAGGAGTAGAGGCGCTTTTTACGGGGAACACGGAATGCACCCGGAACACCCTGTCCTCCACCACCATATCCCGTTCAATGGTATGGGAGGATTCGTCTGTGTAAACAAAGCTGTCTGCAAAGGTACGGTGAGAGGTGCCCTCGCTGTCGCTTTGCCAAATGATATCGGCGGTTTCGTAAGCGCCGAGGATATTGGTTTTCAGATAATGCTGTGCTGCTAATTTCTCGTTTGTCATATCGCTTCTCCTTTACATCTGCATTTCAAAATCGTGTCCGCTGTGGTCATCTTCCTTTTGACCGACCGCTAACTTTCTCTTTTTACCGGTATGCTGCTGCGGTTTTGTGGTGGCATCCTTTAGGGGAACAGGGTTATCCAGCCGTTCCAAAGAGCGTCCCAGCTGAACCACACTGCCGCCAATGCCAACAAGGTCAAGGGAATGATGATCCATAGTGGCGTCCATGTCAGGTGCGGTAGGCGCGGCTTCGGCAGAGAAAAAGATTTCTCTTTCTGATTCCCAGCCGGTGACACCACCTGCTGTATCTGCAACAAACTCTTGCTGATTTGCTCCAGCCGTGCCTGCGAGGGTAGACTGTTCAGTTTGGTTTTGATGCTGTAGAGCTGCTGTTGTAAGGTTTTTTGCTGTTTCTCCAAGTTCTCGATTCCATCCCAAATCAGCCCTTGATTGTAGAACAGGTTGTCCAGCTTCTCCTGTGTCAGAGGACAAGACGGGCTGTTCTGCAATGGCTGCTGGAGAATCGGTTCGACTGGCTGCGAGCCTACGTTCCGCTGCTTCAATTCTTCTAAGCTCAAATTCACGCTCCATCATCTCCTTTAAATAGCGGTTGTCATGGAGCTTGATATCCCGGCAGGACATGGTGTTTGGGCAGGTATAGGTGATATATTTTCTGTTCTCTGTCCATTTTACCGCGTAGCCTTTTCGCTCCATATTCTTGATAAAATCTGCTTTTGTGCCGCTGGTTTTCATAGCAAAATCAATTGCGTTCATCAAGGAAAATTTCCAACTCTGCCCCTTGGCGGCGGCACGGTATTCCCGAGAAGCAAGGCTTTTCGATTTACCGCCTGAGTATGGAGCAAGGGTAGTGAGTCCATATTGCTGACAAATGCGGTCGGAGTATGCCCGAAGCTTCAGTAGTGTTTTTGGGCCTTGGTGCAATTTCTTTCCGGTTTTAAAGCTGACTGAATTAATAATAAAGTGGGAGTGCAGATGCTCATTATCTACGTGAGTGGCGATAATCACTTCAAAATCGGGGTAATTATCCTCCGCAAATTTAACAGCAATCTCATGTGCGGTTTTGGGTGAAATGGTTTCGCCGTCCTTAAAGGCTTGGTCGTAGTGATAAAACATGGTTTGGTCAGCTTTTTTAAAGCTGTTTTTGGTTGCCATGAATTCTTGAAAGGCTGTTTCGGGACAGCAGTCCTTTCCGGAGATTAAGCGGATACAGCCGATCTTATCCGCATCCTCGGAATAGGTTTGGTAGTTGACAGTGTGGTCACAATTGAATTTCTCCGGTTCGATGCACACCTTGAAATCCTGCAAAATATATTCAATTTCATTTCGCATGGAGAAGGCATTTTGCTTTTTACAGGGGATGAAGTTAACCGTTGCCATTACCGATTCACCTCGCAAAGAGCAGACAGCTTTTCATAGATGTCGCTTAGCTGCGCCTTGGTGTCTGCAAGATAAACAGCATCCACTTTTCCCATATTGGCAAGAGTGGTAAGCTGATTAAGATTTCTGCCGATAGCTTTCATCTCGCTGATAAGCTCCTGAATGCCGTCTACTAAAACGATTTCCTTATCGGTTATGGCTCGTTCTAAAAATTCCGTCATGGTAACCCTGCCACGATTGGCTTTTCGTTTCAGGGTTTGATAGGTGCTTTCGCTGATGCGAAAGGCAAAGGGTTTCTTTTTCATTGTCGGTTCTCCTTTCGATTCTGATTGCGCCAACGGCGCTCTATAAAGTGGGGCCTGGGGCTTCTGCCCCGAGCGAGCTGTGTCGGGCGTATAGCCCGACGCTCTGCTCGCCTCACCCAACGGGTGAGAAATCGCAACCGAAGCTCCTACGTTTTATCGAAAACAAGTGCAATCCGAAGTTGTCCGCAACAGTGGCTCAATTTGCTGGTTTACTCGGGTTAGGTGGAGTTATGCCATTCCACCGCCAATCTCGCCACACAGGGGCGAATAGGGGGCAACGGCGGCGAGATCACTGTTCTGTGACGGTGCTGACGGCAAAGACGGTAAATTTGGGGGGCGTGATGCTACCGTCATATCGTCATTGCCGTCATAGCAGAGAGTGAACTCTCGTCGCTCAAAAGTCCTGTTCTCGGAATAATGAATTCTATTTCTACCCAGATACTCCATGTGCTTAATGATTCTCTTCTTCAGAATTGCGGGGCTGCAATCCAGATTCAAGTTTTCTATCAGCTCGGTTGCCGTCCCGGTGAAGCTGCCTGCCGATTTTATAAAATCACAGAGAAGAAAAATTTCATCCGGTATGATCAGCTGCTCCATTTCAATCGGTTCCAGCAGCTCCCATACAAAATTATTTTTGTTGAACTCCAAGAACAGTTCCCGCCCCTCGATATCTCTGCCGGTGCAAATAAGCGTTGCGGTATTTTCCGTTCGCTTGTCTTTTTGCAGTACAAAGTTTGTATCAGCACCGCCTGCAATGCCGCTGGTTCCCGAAATCATATTGAGCGGATCAGCATCACTTGTTTTTCGAAGATGATGTATGAGCAGGATGGCAAGATGGTGACGGTCCGCAATTTGCTTCAGTGCGCTGATGTCATCATAATCGGAGGCATAGGGATTGACATTTGCGGAAACGGTTTTGCGAACCTTTTGCAGGGTGTCAATCACAATCAATCCTATGTCGGGATGCTCTTTGATAAAGCTTTCAATTTGGTTTTCCAGACCATGGCCGATAGTATCGCTCATAATGGCAAAGTGAAGTGTCGCCGGTGCTTCATCGGTAATTTCAAACAGCCTGCTTTGGATACGGGCGAAGCTGTCCTCTAAGCAGAGATACAGGACTTCGCTTTTTAGCGTTTCAAATTCCCATACCTTTTCACCCTTTGCCACCTGCAAGCAGATCCACAGGGCTAACCAGCTCTTGCCGATTTTTGGTGAGCCTGCAAGCACATGCAGTCCTTCGGGTAGCAGACCGCTGACAATAAATTTCAGCGGCTCCATGGGTGTGGTCATCAAGGTTTCCGCATCCATGGTTTCTAACTTTTTTGACATTTGCGATTCCTCCTCTTAATTCAATTTGCTTTGAGATATGCAATAAATCGAATGTTGAAAACTTCTATTCCTTGTGATACCATTGTCCTATATCCAGAAACAGAAATACACAGCGAATCGCAGAAACGCTGGTTTGAGGAAAATCGATTATTTGCGAGAGGAGTGCCTATGGAACAGTACCCACTGATTAAAATTTTCGAGGGAAGTGACAAGCTGATTTACTCCATGGCTTACGCCTATCCGGACAAGGTGACTCAGTACGCGCAAAAGTTTATTGGCAATGGGCTAATTGAATTTGTAGAAATGGATTTCGAAGAATACACAACACTGCTCACTGAAACGAAGTCCATTCCGCTCACTATGGCGAACTATCAGACAATCAGAAGCAAAATATTTGATGTTGCCGAAACTATTGCGGGCAAGCACCGCTATGTCTATTTCTTCTTGGTGGGCTTGCTGAACAACATTCTGAAAGAA
>JAEZTV010000008.1 GCA_023421245.1 Bacillota bacterium
CGATGGTGCATCCAAACAGTCCGACATGAGATTGCTCGCTACGGCTGATATATAGTCCCGTAATGGTCTTGCCGTTACCATCAAAGATGCCTTTAAATGGTTGATCATATGTGCCAATAGGCACCCAACCCTCGCCGGTGGAGTACGCCGAGAGGTCAATGTCGTTCATTAGCTTTAGACTGACCCTTGCGCCCGCATTGTTGAACAAAAACAACTCCAGCCCGTTTTCTCGCGCATTCACCAGCGTGGCAATTTCGGCAAGCTGTGCTGCCGTGGTAATTTCCAGCGGGCTGTCTGTTGTGCCGCCGCCTGCCATGCGCGCCATCATTCTGCCGACTGTCTGCGGGATATATATCGTCATGCGAGGAAGCTCCACACTGTCCGCAACGCCGTAGCCCTCGCCCAAAACGGCTGTAAACACATACAGCCCCCGTTGAGGATTTTGGGGGTCATAATCCTGTTCGGTATCCCATGTCACCGGGATTTGAACCGTTTCGCCCTCGACCGTACCGCTTACGGTTTCCGGGAATTCCGGTGCGCTGGTATTTTGCCAGCGCACATTCTCGGGCAACTCTTCAAAGGCTGTAACTGTGCCTATAATGGTAACCGCACCAACGGTCACGGTGATTGCCGGAACTTCCACGCCGCTGGCAAGGGCAAGTCCCTCCGGCAGATCGGGAGTGAAAATATATGTACCCGCTGCTTCACCGTCGTATTCCGGTGATGAATTCCATGTGACAGGCAAGGGGACGATGATTTCCTTCGCACTGTCCACGGTTTTCTCCGTGGGTTCGGTTTCAAAGCTGTCCTTGGTTATTTCCGTGTCGGAGGGGGATGCGATTTCATCTCCCTCGCTGTCGCCGATTTCGGATTCCTCCGTTTCGTCAACGTCAATCGCTGACCCGCTTACCGTATCGGCACTGTCCGGTTTCGTAACAGCTTCTCCGGAATCCAGCACCGGTTCTTCCTCCAAAGCCGCAAGCATTAATGTTGCCGTCAGGGTATCGGGCAGTTTCAACTTTGACTCGGATGTGCCCAGCGGCACGCTTTGCGCCACAATGTCAGCGTCCAGCGTCTCAAAGGCGGCAACTTCACCGCTTGCGCCAATGGGGAATGAGTCTGTTTCAGCCAGAGCCGAGACAGGCATCATACCCACAACCATGATGATGGATAGCACCATAGCCGTGAGCTTTTGCATTATTTTATTTTTTCTCATACTTTTCCCTCCATTTTGTATAATAAAAACCCTTATTGAATCTACAAAATGCACTGCATACTTTGTCGGGCTGAATTCTAAAAAGTATAGCTGTTTCAGTTTGACTGCTTGAATTTGGAACTGATAGGTGCTATACTTTAAGTGAATAACCACACTCACTAAACCAACTTAGTAAACCAGTTCATTGTGGTTAAATTATACTTAATTTTTTTGAAAAAATCAATAGAGGAGTGAAAAATATGAGGGAGAAAAAACTCGACAAGCGGAAGGCGCAGGGAGCAGAAACGAAAAAGAGGCTATATGAGATTGCGGAAAGGTTATTTACAGAGCGCCATTTTTCCGATGTTAACGTGGAGGACATCACCGACGAAGCCGGTATTACCAAGGGCGCTTTTTATGTACACTTCGAATCCAAGGACGCGCTGATTGCGGTTTTGATTGCAGACCATGCAGCAAAGACTGATTCGGATTACAAAACCTTTTTAGAATCGCTGCCCGATGATATGCCAGCTTCAGACTTGCTTCTTGCGCTAACTCAAAAAATATCAGAAACGCTTTTGAATACCATCGGCTATGAAAACATGAAAAAGGTTTACCAAATGCTGCTGGCCGGAACCGTGGATACCGAAGCGGTGAAAGGTTACAGCAGAGAGCTATATACGCTGTTTTATGGCGTATTAGAAAAGGGCGTCCGGCGTGGGGAGCTTATATCTTCATTGCCGTTGGAGGAGATTTCCCGGCATTTTGTAATGGCGATTCGGGGTGTCAGCTATGAATGGTGCGTTCGCTATCCCGACTTTGATTTGAGAGAGCAGGCGATGGAGCATATTCGGCTACTGATAGAAGGAATTGCGAAAAGTACCGAAAAATAATATGCGCAAAATCGGAATATGTACCCGCAGGCTTCGACCTGCGGGTACGCTGCGTTTATGCGTTTACTTGGCTTTTCTCAAGTCGTTTACATCGATTTTGTAGCCATCTGCTTTTGTGTTTTTGGCAAGAGAGCCGTCAGTGTCAAAATAATACCACTTGAAGCTCTCAACACGAATGTGCTTGGCCCCTTGAAAGATAGATTTGGCAGGCACCGCCGAAATCCTGAATCTCTTTATTGAGCGGGTGGAGATCGGTGAACGTGAGGAAAAATGGTCTCACACTGCCCCGCAGGAAGTCAGTATTTACTATCGGGACATCGGGCTGCTGGACACTGTTACGGAACAGCAAGAGGAACAAGAACCACTGAGCGACTCACCAGAAGTCGCATAAAACGGCAATCGGCAGACAGCAAAACCTCGCTGCCTGCCGAACCATACCACCCACTTCACCACGGTTTGGAAAATGTCCCTATCACACCGTGGGGGAAGGGGATGCTATGTCTTTTTTTATATACGGAAATTTGGTAATATATAAGCTTTCATACAAGGTCAAGGCAAACAGAAATTTGATGAGGTGTGACAATATGAGTGTTTGCACATTTATTGCTGCTGACTGCCCACTTTATGAAGTGGAGCCTCCTATTGAATATCCGCTGCATATTGATGTGGAGAAAGGAACTATCTATGATGGTGATGCTGATAATAACTATTTCCTTCGTCACTTCCATGATGTCAAATTTTATACGGATAAGGGATACGGTGTATGCCTGGAGTGGGCTTATTTCACAGAGGGGCGCGCAAAACGACTGATTGATTATATACAAGCTGCGCTTCGGCATACAGATTGCGTAGAAATCTGGCATGTATGGCTGACGGAATACGAACGACCAGTTATTCGAACAACCACGGTTTCCATTGCGGATTTGACTCCAGAATATATTCTTGCGTTGGATAACGGCGAAATTTGAAACAATCTTGATAAAGACAGACCCTCTTATTATTGTTTAAGAGTTGTTCGTTAAATGAATATAGCTACATATTCTTATTTATCGTTCAGCATATACGCAATACTACGGGATTCTTAAAAATCTTTTTTGCATTCTTTTATTGTGTTTACAGGGGAAGGGATCCACTGCATTTAGCACAATGCTCTCAATCCCCTATAACTGTCGGCATTTTATATATATTTTAAGACAGGTTACAATGCCATAGCCTATTGATACTGCGGATATGTTGCAAAGACTTCATCTAACAGCTCTTTGTATGTTTGCCAACCTCCATCATATAGAGACCCAGACGCTTCTACCAAGTTTCTATCGTATCCAAGTGCAACGAGGTTATCAACAAGCTCCGTGTTAGGAAAAATAAAATCCATTTGCTCCGGCGTTAAAGAGACGATGGAAGCATAATCATATCCAAGGTTTTGCAGGATGTATACATCATCTTCTGGAATACCGGAATCCACAAGCTTGTAAAATTCATCTTCACTCATCGTATCTCCCATAAAGAAGGAACCGGGAGCAAGGATTTTTTTGATTTCCTCGTCCGACAGTTGCAGCATTTTTTCAAAATTAAAACCTGTGCTGGTCAGCGTATGAATCTGCCATTCCCTGAGTCCGCGCTGTGTCAGACGTTGGTACAGAGCTTCCTGGTCTGCGGGTAAATTTTCAAAGTAAACCCTTTCCTCCTGCGTGGCAAACTCCTGCTCTCCACCGCCGGTTCCTATACTTACAATTTCAAAGTTGCCGTTACCTAAAGCCTTTACACATAGCTCGCGGAACAAGCCCTGAAACATTCCTTTGCCGGAGACACCGTCGCTGGGGGCAAAGTATTCCTCTGATGCTGTGGCAACATCGTAGTTCACACGCGCCACATAGTGGTATTCCATATCCGCCCGGCTTTGCCCCTCCTTGGGATCTCCTGCAATCACTGTGACTGCATTGATTGTGTAGTCTGCAATCCGCTCTGTTGGGGGAGCATTTTCTCCGATATAAGATTTCAGCCAGATGTTAGCTGCGGTTTCGCCGATGACCTGTGCAGGCTCATCAGGTTTGACAAAAAAGGTAAGCTCAGTCTGTTGTGCCGGCCCCGCGGAGGATTGCACTGTCGGTGTGGAAAATTGTTCAGTCTCTGCTGTGAAACGGACGCTTGAAGCAATCTGCTCCGCTTGCTGCTGCGTCACGACATCAGCGGCAAACTGGATTCCCATATACACCTTCAAATTTTTGTCATAGGCAAGGACACCCGGAACTTCCGTAACTGGTACGTCGGGCATGGCACCGGGATGCTTTTCTATCTCTGTTTCATCCAAGTAGCTGACCGTAGCAACTGCCGCCTCGAAGGTTTCAGTTGCGTTGACAGGGGTATAGGCGTCCCAAGTATACATACTGCCAAGGCGCAGCACAGAATAGACGGTTTTATAGTAATCCCCCGCGGGGATTTCTCCTTCATAAGGCTCAAACCCGTTAAAACCAATTTGACCCATGAATACATCATCATGATACAGGTGCATCCCGACAAGAAAATTGGAACTGAAATAGCCAACACCCTGATCGCTATTCGCATCCGGCTGTCTGACTTCCCATCCATTTGGGAGAAGAAATTTTGCAGTAAACGGCGCGGTTTCACCGGCGCTGGACTCGTTTTCAGAATGTGCGGGAAATAAAACAGCCACCGCTGTGCTGCGCCATACAGGAGAAGACTGAGTTTCAAACACAATGTAAAATCCTTCAAAGTCCTCCAGATAAATGATGTTGTCATCAAGGCCGCTCTGGTACAAGCGGTTTCCCGCATATTTTTCATCCAGTCCCGCGCCTTGAAAATTGCGTTCCGGCATACTGCCGGAGGAGTGCAGAATGCTGTCTAATGTACCGATTTCATAAGCGTTAGCAGGAAGGTCATTGACGGTTTCATTGCTTCTTTCGTATAGAGTATCATTCACCATAATTATTTCTTTGCTGCGGGGGTTTGCCATAAGGCCGACAATCAGCGCGCCGCAAAGCACGATGGCTCCGACTGCAATCCAGAAAGGCGGCTTTTTATAATTCAGCACATTTTGAATGCGGCTTTTCGTATCCCCCTCACCAAAAGCCAAGGGTGTACCTCCAAGCATTCGCAGTCCTGTAGCAAGAGAGAGCAATGAGAATGAGTATTCTTTCTTTATGTCACTGCCCAGTTTTTTGATAACCGTTTCATCGCAGGACATTTCCATATCCCGACCAGAGAGGAAAAACGCTAACCAAACCAATGGGTTGAACCAATGGACACAGAGCACAAGAAAGCTGACAAGCTTGATAAGAGGATCAAACCTGCGGATATGCGTTTGCTCGTGAAGCAGAATGTAGTGCTTTTCCGTTTCGGAAATCGACAGAGGAAGATAGATTTTGGGTCGGATCGCTCCCATGACAAAAGGGGTGGTCAATCTGGCGGAAAGATAAATATTCTCTGTGTCATGTACAGCTCCTTTGAGCTGTTTTTTCAGTTTCAACAGCATAACTGCGCTGTATATCATCAAAGCCGCTATCCCTATGAGCCAAATCAATGTGAAGATATTTTCGAAAAGAGGCTCTTTCGGAGCAGGAGAAACAGGGGATGGAATCATTCCGCCTCCGTTAGTGTCCACGTGGCCACGGACTGTTCCCAGCGTCACAAATTGTTCAGGAAAAGGCTGAAATTGCTCTGTAGTTCTCCCTCCTATCGATAGCAGGCTAAAAGCACTTTCAAATGACCATGGGCAGACAAGCCGAAACAAGACTACGCTCCACAGCGCATAGGAAAAGCTCTTAGGCGCTTTTTTGAGCAAAAGCCTTACCAATAGAACAGCAAGTATGACATAACTGGCGGTATAGCTCATATTTAAAACCTTTAAAAAAACTGTATCCAGCACGGCTACCCCTCCTTATGTGTGTCAATCAAGCGTTGTATTTCCAGAATTTCTTTTTCGCTCAATTTATTTCTGCGGGTGAAAGCGGCAAGAAACTGCGGTAGAGAGCCATCGAAAGTTTCAGTTAAGAATTGCTCGCCCTGCATGGCTAAAAAATCTTCACGAGGGATTAACGCTGCAACTGTTCCCTTTTGGTTTTCAAATATTCCCCTATCACACAGCCGTTTGAGCATGGTGTAAGTCGTGGATTTTTTCCAGCCAAACTCCGTATCGCAGAGCTTTACAAGCTCTCCGGAGGAAACTGGCTCACGCTGCCAAATCAAATCGGCAAATCGCTGTTCCATTTCTCCAAGTTTATAAGTTTCCATATAGTAAACCTCCTGACAAAGGTCTAATATCATTAGACCAATATAAATCTAACATGATTAGACCGAATTGTCAATACGTTTTTACCTTGTAGTGGAATTGAATCAATCTCTTTCTTCATTCAAAAGACGCTTTAACATTTTCTCACCGCTGATTTTTCCCTGCCTGTATGCCTGCCTCGCCTTGGACGCTTCTTCAATCCAAGCCTTAAACTGTTCCTCTGTCAGTTTATTGGTCTGGCGGTCGCTGTCCCAAGCATCCATACGGTAATATCTTGAATACATCCGGTTGTAGATACGTTGAAACTCCTGTAAATAGGTATCGTCCTCTACCGCCTGTTCAAACGTTTTTTTCGCTCCGATCTGCTTGTAGGTGCGCTTGCCTTGGTAAGGCCTGTCACAGTAATTCCGCCTGCGTTTGTCTGCCAGAACAAAGTACCGATCACATAAGGCGCAGCGCTTGACTCGGATACCACGCTTCACCATTTCTATCAACTCAAGGTAAAGCATTTCCTCTAAGCTCTGCACGGCAAAATACTGCCACATGCTTACGGAGTAATCGCTGTCTCTATGAATATCTTGCAAAACCTTTTTTGTATCCACCTCTGCGGGGTCATCAAACTGGATCAGCTTGCCGGTATCAAACCGCCCATTCGCAATCGGTGCAACCCCATACATGGACCGGAGCATATGTCGCGTGGAGTTTCCCGGGAGGCGGTTTTGGAAATGAAGGAGCGGTTTTATCGTCTCTGCCGCGCTCCCAACTCCCTGCCCGAAACACAGGGCCGCAGGGTGGAGGCGCACTTTCTGCTTGGCATAAGCATAAAGGAAATTACCGAAGCAGACGGCACAGGTGAACGCAATATCCGAAAGTCCATTTACCGGGGCTTGACATCCATGAAAAAGCACCTCAAAACTTTGAGAAGCAGGGGGCCGAAACGCCCTCAAAGTGAAGTAGGTATGTGAGGGGATAAGTCCTCTCTTAACATACTGGGTGAGAGATGAACAAGTGGCCAAGAAAGCGGTTAAAACTGAAAAAGGAAAATACAGCAGTAAATACGCCCTGACCGAGCTTCTCTGCTGCGGTGACTGCGGCACACAATACCGCCGGGTCACTTGGGCAAGGAACGGCAAGAAAATTTAGTTGCTTATTCAGAATCATATGCAGGAATTACTGAGAGGGCGGTGCAAAGTTTATTAGCAAAATGCTGGGAGAGAAATTATTTAGAAAACAATTTTCAATGTTTCATAGTGGAGAGTTTAGCGGTTATCTATTCGGTGGGAACCATTCACAGCCATGCTTTGCTAAAGATTTGTTAGAAAGAGAATCAAATGTAATTTTACTTGATGAGTTCGATAAGCCAGCTCCTGTATTCCATAGCGCTTTTTATCAGTTGTTTGATGAAGGTGTTTTTGAAAATAAAAATTATTATGTGGAATTGTTTAATTCAATAATAATATGCACGTCTAATTACCAGAACGAAGAAGAAATAAGAAAACACTTGGGTGACCCTATATTTTATAGATTTGATAGGTTTATAAAATTTGATACATTGTCGTTAGAATCAATAAAAAAGATCATTGATATTTGCACGTCTAACAAAATGAAAACAATTGATCTAAAAGAGAGAAGAATTGTCAACATAAAGAGAATCAAGGATATTATGTATAGCAATGCCTCCAGATTCACTAATGTAAGGCAAATCGATAAAATTGTTCAGGAATTTATCGATTTGGAGCTGGTTAATAACTTTATAGAAACTAGTTCAAAAACAGCAAGTACTTCGTCCATAGCTTCAAAACAACTCTATTATGGCTGCATCTATTTTGACCTAATGACACAATGCATAATAATCCGAATCCTGTCCCCGTTGGGGACAGGATTCGGATTATTGCTTTATATTTAAGCAAGCTATAAATTCAACCGGCTAGACGAAAGATTTGCCCAACTGGTTTTGCTCAATGCGGGGCTGTATCTTTCTGTCCAGTCAAATAAGAAAGTCGGTCAGGTTTTCAAGGGATATATCCGCATGAGCGGCGGCGACCACGATGCCAAGGTGAGGCAGACATTACCCATCGAAACGAAAAACCTGACCATATTCAAACTTGAGAAAAACCAGTCGGATCTAAAACCTTAATGACAGTTAATGGAACCTGTAATCGGTCCATTCAGGAGATCCTGAAAACATCCCTATGTGGAACCTTTTGAAAAAGATATGTTATATAGCACAACTATCATCTTGATAAAAGGAATAATTAAGACTATTATTCTTCACATCGGCCCAGCTCTGTTCGGCGGATTTCTGTATTGGAAGCAAATAAAAACTATACGGAATACGATGAAAATTATTTTTACTCACTAGATATGAGGAATTGTACGGATGAACAAGTATGAATTATAGGTAAAAAGTCATCAACAAGATGGTAAGTATAATCTCTCACTGCATCTATGTTGATCTAATGACACAAAATGTTTATTCGAAAGAAGTTGGTCCCGAAAAGGATTGACTTCTTTTATTATGATCTCCAATGATAAATAACCTCGGACTAGATATTAATTATTGGCATGTGTTTTTTAATACGAGTGTCCTTCCGCTTTTTCTGCAATTTCTTTTGTTTGGTGAACGGTTCCAAAGGGATGCTCTGGGGGAGCGTAGATGGAATACAATTTCAAAGGCGCGTTTCCTACGTTGATGAGATTATGCCAGGTACCTGCAGGAATAACGATGGCGTAATTGCCGTCCACTTTCTTCTGAATATTCAAGTTATCTTTGCTTTTTCCCATTTTAACAAAACCGCACCCGCTCTCAACCCGGATAAACTGATCAAGATGGGGGTGCGCCTCAAGCCCGATATCGCCGCCGACCCGTATGCTCATTAATGTAACCTGAAGGTGGCTACCTGTCCATAATGCCGTTCGGTAATTGGGATTTAATTTAGCAAAATGGTCTATGTTTACGATCAAAGGCTCCGGACCGTAGTCGTGTATAGGTGCATCGGATTGATGTTTGTTCACTGTGCATGCCCCTTTTATATAGTATTCTCTTTATACTATATGAATTTTCCAAATCATCTGTGTCAATTGTAGCAGAAGCGCTGACGGGTTCTTAGCTTTCATTTAACTTTACAATACGATATTAATTATAAGGAGATAACAATACAAATTATGTATGCATAAAAGATCAGCGAAAGAATAACAGGACCCTAACATCATATTGGGGCCCTGTTATTCTTTTTCCTTATGATATTCGACGGTCTTTCAACATGTAATCCACTGACAAAAAAGATGCCTTAATCGGAAAGCTCATCCCGCAAAAGGTTGGCAGTGACAGCGAGCCGCCGTGCGGTCGCGTGCAAACAAAGGCCATTGCCGTAAGTGTAAAACGCGATCTGCAGGTTGTCTTCTGCGCTGGTTCAGGTAAAGAAGTTGTTGGCACATAGTTTGTATCTGCGGCAGGCAGTGTCGGCGAGAACTCAATGCTCCTTGGGGAATTGTTTTATTAAATTATTCACTAAAGCAGTGCAATCGGTGGATTTTACGCAATGATATGGTAAAATTATTATATTACTTGGAATGATACGAATCTTTGCTGCAATTGCAATATAGATAAAATCATGTTTTTCAAAGCTTAGTATAAGGGGATTGTTATGAACTTAGTACATTTAAAATATGCCGTGGAGGTAGCTGAAACGGGCTCTATCAATAAAGCGGCAGAAAAATTGTATGTCGGGCAGCCGAATTTGAGTCGCGCGATTAAAGAACTGGAAACCTCACTCGGCGTTACGATATTTGACCGTTCTGCAAAAGGGATGGAGTTGACGCCGGACGGGGAGGTGTTTATCCGATATGCCAAAACTATTTTAAAACAGGTGGATGCGGTAGAAGAATTTTTCAGCAAGGGTACTATAAGTAAAAAGCGTTTTTCCATTTCCGTGCCGAGGGCAAGCTATATTTCCGACGCCTTTGCACGCTTTTCCAATGCTATCCGGTCGGAGCAGGGTGCTGAGATATTTTACAGGGAAACCAATTCCATGCGCGCAATCAAGAACATCTTGCAGGAGGATTATAGACTCGGTATTATCCGCTATGCTGAAAACTACGATAAATACTATCAGAATATGATGGATGAAAAAGGTCTTGACTATGAGATGGTAACGGAGTTCAATTACCACCTCATAATGAATCGGGAAAGTTCGCTTGCGAATAAAGAAAAAGTTACCTTTGCGGATTTGCGTGAGTATATCGAAATCGCTCACGCCGATCCGTACGTGCCTTCGTTGCCGTTTGCCGAGGTCAGAAAGGAGGAATTGCCGGACGATATCCACCGCCGCATTTTCGTTTATGAGCGCGCGAGTCAGTTTGAACTGCTCTCAAAAAATAATCAGACTTTTATGTGGGTATCTCCCGTACCAGATATTTTGCTTGAACGTTACGGTTTGGTACAGCGAAGCTGTGAGGAGAACAAACGGGTTTATAAGGATGTTATGATTTATAAAAAGGACTATGTATTATCTGATTTGGATAACCTGTTTATTGCCGAACTGTGCAAATCAAAACGGGAAATTTTCAATATTTAATGGAGTAGCAACGTATAATGAAATGGACCCAACGCTGCTTTCCATTCCCAAAAAAGTTATAGTATAATATATAACATCCTTATTGCGCGTCTGCTTTTGGCAGGCGCTTTATTTCTTGCAGAGATATATCGATAAGTACAATACCGATATATAAAATAGGCAATTCTCAAAAACCCGTAAGTTTGTTAAAATATTATCAGATGAATACATGCGGATGCCTGAACAGGAGGTGATATTTTGAAACACGGTGAAGTATCGCGGGCTGCCTTAGGCAGGATGCCCAAATATCTGAAATATCTACAAGCCTTGCCGCCCGATGTTGAAACCATTTCGGCAACTGCGCTTGCGAAAGAGTTGGGACTCGGCGAGGTGCAGGTTCGCAAAGATTTGAATGCCATCAGCGGTGCAGGCAAACCGAAGGTCGGATATAATACTGCAGGGCTTGTTGCAAGCCTTGAAGAATTTCTCTGCCGCGAAAATCTCATAGGCGCAATCATTATCGGTGCAGGGAAGCTCGGCCGTGCGCTCCTTGACTACGGCGGTTTTGCGGATTACGGTCTTGAAATTCTGGCGGCCTTTGATAATGCCGTGCAGAATACCGGAAAAAGCAATGCTGGAAAAAACATTTTCCCGATGACAGAAATTGATGGTTTCTGCAAAACAGGAAAGGTTAAAATTGGCATCATTACCGTTCCCGCCGCATCAGCGCAGGAGGTATGCGACCGTTTGGTGAAAAATAAAATCAGCGCCATCTGGAGCTTTGCTCCGTGTTCACTTACAGTGCCGCCGAACATTCCTATGCGATATGAAAACATGGCGTTAACGCTTGCGCATCTAAATCAGCAGATTAATCATTCATAAATGGGTATGTAAAATATATTTGAATGCGTACTATGGCAGGGATACCGCCGAACCAAGAACGATAATAAAAATCTTTCAGAAGGGAAATTCGATGTATTTAGATAGAATCATTGCTGTCAGAAACAATAAGACGATTTACCGCGACGGTGACAGATGCATGAAAATGTTCGGCGCCGATTATTCCAAAGCGGATGTCCTTAACGAAGCACTCAACCAGGCAAGAATGGAAGAAACGGGACTTCCTATTCCGAAAATACTTGAAGTTACCGTGATTGACGGCAAGTGGACAATTGTTTCTGAATATATCAAGGGAAAGACTCTCGCACAACTGATGCAGGAAAACACCGGTAAAAAAGACGAATACCTAAACCTATTTGCGGATTTGCAGCTTACGGTGCATTCTCAAACCTGTCCGTTGCTGAATAAGCTCAAGGACAAGATGAACCGCCGGATCAGTCAGTCGGATTTTAGCGCAACCGTTCGCTATGATCTGCATACCCGTTTGGAATCTATGCCCAAACACAATAAGGTCTGCCATGGAGATTTTAATCCGTCCAATATCATCATATCTGAGAACAGTATACCATATATTCTTGACTGGTCTCACGCTGCACAGGGCAACGCTTCCGCCGACGCCGCACACACCTATCTGCTGTTCTGTCTGAACGGCGACATGGACAGCGCAAAAAGATACTTGGAGCTGTTCTGCCAAAAGAGCAATATCGCTATGCAGTATGTTCAGAAATGGATGCCAATCGTTGCGGTTTCACAAACCGTTAAGGGCAACGAAAAAGTGTGTGACTTTTTGTGCTCCTGGATCAGTATGGCAGAGTCCGCGAAAGGAGAAAAATGAAATGAAAATTACAATCTGCATCGGCTCGTCCTGCCATATTAAGGGTTCCCGCCAAATCGTTGAACGACTTCAGCTCCTGATTCATGAAAACAATCTGACCGATAAGGTCGAACTTGCAGGCACCTTCTGTATGGGGAAATGCCGGCAGGGTGTTTGCGTGAGCATTGATGACGATTACTTCTCCGTAACCCCCGACACCGCAAATCAGTTCTTTGCGGAAAATGTTCTCTCGAAGGAGTGATAGAATGATTGTTCAGATTTGCGTAGGTTCTTCCTGCCATCTGAAAGGTTCAGAAGCTGTCGTTGCGCTGTTTCAGGAGGCGATCGGGCAGAACAATGCTCTGGCCGATATTGCGCTCGCAGGCAGCTTTTGCACCGGCAGGTGCAATCGGGATGGCGTTACGGTTATGGTAGACGATGATATATATACCGGCATAACAAAAGAAAATTTCAAAAAATTCTATGAAGAAAAAGTTCTCAGGAAGATAGAACCGGAAGGAAGGTAACGGTATGGATTGCCTGGCCCTGAAAAAATCAAACTGTAAGAATTGCCATAAGTGTATTCGCCACTGCCCGGTAAAATCCATTCGTTTTTCCGGAAATCAAGCCTATATCATCGGCAACGAATGTATCCTGTGCGGCCATTGCTTTGTCATATGCCCGCAGGATGCCAAGCAGATTGTGGATGAAACCGAAAAGGCCAAGGTTCTGATCGAGGGTGGTGATCCCGTTATCGTGAGTCTTGCACCGTCTTTTATCGCTAACTATGAAGGCGTCGGCATCGGTGCCATGCGTGATGCTCTGAAACAGCTTGGATTTTATGACGTTGAGGAAACCGCCATTGGGGCGACAATCGTCAAAAATGAATATGACCGCATGATTAACGAGGAAAATTGGGATATTATCATATCCTCCTGTTGTCATTCGGTGAATCTGCTGATTCAAAAGTATTTCCCGAATGAGCTTCCGTTCCTTGCAAATGTGATCTCTCCGATGCAGGCGCATTGCAATGATATCAAAAAGCGGTATCCAAAGGCGAAAACCGTCTTTATTGGTCCTTGTGTCGCCAAGAAAGATGAAGCCTCTTATTATGAAGGGTTCGTGGATGCCGTGCTGACCTTTGATGAGCTGACGCGGTGGCTGAAGTCTGAAAACATCGAACTGCGTTGCGGGATGGATGCGAATCATCACAGCAAAGCCCGTTTTTTTCCCGTCACGGGCGGCATCTTAAAAACGATGGCCAAGGATAATCCCAACTATACCTATATGGCATTGGACGGTGTGGAAAACTGCATTGCCGCGCTCAAAGATATTGAAAGCGGTAAAATACATCGTTGCTTTATTGAAATGTCAGCCTGTGTTGGAAGCTGTGTCGGCGGCCCGGTTATGGAAAAATTTCATCGATCCCCCATAAAAGACTATGTAGCTGTCTCACATTTTGCCGGAGCCAGAGATTTTGATATTAAGCAGCCCGACATTCTTTCTCTGAAAAAGACCTTCTCGGTAATTCAGCGTAGGCTGCAGCCGCCGGAGGAAAGCGAAATTACCGACATTCTGCACCAAATGGGTAAAACTAAGCCGTCCGACGAGCTGAACTGCGGTTCATGCGGTTATAATACTTGCCGTGAAAAGGCAATTGCGATTTATCAGGGTAAGGCGGAGATTTCCATGTGCCTGCCGTATCTCAAAGACAAGGCCGAGAGCTTTTCCGACACCATTATCCGTAATACACCCAACGGCATTATTGTGTTGAATGAAAAGCTTGAAGTTCAGCAGATTAACCATGCGGCACTGAAGATTATGAATATACGCTCCGCATCCGATGTGTTAGGCGATCAGGTGATTCGCATCCTTGATTCGGAGGGCTTTCTTGAGGTCTTGAATAAGGGCAGGAATATACACGATAAGCGCATCTACCTGGCCGAGTACGAAAAGTATGTGGTACAGACCATCTTATACGACAAGGATTATCGTCTGCTGATTTGTATTCTCCGCGATGTGACTGAGGAAGAAACGGTGCGCGCAAGAAAGGAAAGCATCAGCCGTCAGACAGTGGAAATAGCCGATAAAGTGGTCGATAAGCAAATGCGTATCGTGCAGGAAATTGCCTCGCTGCTCGGTGAAACGGCCGCCGAAACCAAAATCGCCCTTTCCAAGCTGAAGGAGTCGATTTCGGATGAATAATTTATGTGCCGACATCGGATATAGAAGTATCAACCATGAGGGGGAGCAGCTTTGCGGCGACCATGTGGATATCGTGCAACAGAGTGAAAATTCAACGGTTATTGTGCTGGCGGACGGGCTTGGCAGCGGGGTGAAGGCGAGTATCCTTTCCACGCTGACTTCCAAGATCATTTCCACCATGTTGGCGGAGGAGCTTCCTCTGGAAGAATGCGTTTCCACCATTGCGGCTACCCTGCCAATCTGCTCTGTACGCGGTGTGGCCTACTCCACCTTCACAATCATTCATCTGATCGATAACTCGGTTGCTGAGCTGATTCAATACGATAACCCGCATATTATTTTGCTTCGAGACTGCGAAAACTTCGAGTATGCAAAAAGCGAGCTTACCATCGATGGTAAAAAGATCTTTAAATCTGTCATCAATTTGCAGGAGAATGATATTTTCATTGCCATGAGCGATGGCTGCCCCCACGCCGGAATCGGTCTGGCTTACAATTTCGGCTGGAAGCTTGAGGATATAGCGGAGTTTATGAAAACCTTTGCCCATGTTGGTTATACGGCAAAAACGCTATCCACCATGCTTGTGGATGAGTGCAACAAACAGTATGGCGGCCATCCCGGTGACGATGCCACCGCTTGCGTAATCCGTATACGCAAGCGTGAACCGATGAACATATTGTTTGGCCCGCCGCGCAACCGTGATGACTGTGACCGTATGATGTCGCTGTTCTTTTCTAAAGAAGGCAAGCATATCATATGCGGCGGCACGACCGCATCCATTGCGGCGAAGTATCTCGGCAGACCGCTGAAGGCAAGCCTTTCCTTTGAACGCAGCGATATTCCGCCTATTGCGGAAATTAAGGGCGTAGATTTGGTAACAGAGGGTGTTCTCACAATTAACAAGGTGCTTGAATACGCCAAAGATGCTTTGGAAGAAAACCTAAAATACGAGCATTGGAGCTTACGACGTGACGGAGCATCATTAATTTGTCGCCTGCTTTTCGAGGAAGCTACCGACATCAATTTTTATGTGGGCAGAGCCATCAACCCCGCCCATCAGAACCCGGAACTTCCCATTCACTTTAATATCAAGATGAATCTGGTAGAAGAGCTTTCCGCCTGTCTGAAAAAGATGGGTAAGCGTATCAAGGTCAGCTATTTCTGAACCGCCCATTTGGAGGTGCGCTATGCGCAAATTTGATACAAATGTTCAACACCTAAAATATAGAGTGCTTCGGGAGGTGGCCCATCAGGCGATGAACAGCACGCTACTCGACAATGTGCTGGATATTCCGAAAATGATCATTCCCGGCAATACGCCGACCATGCGCTGCTGTGTTTACAAGGAGCGTGCGATTTTATCCGAGCGTGTCAAGCTCGCAATGGGCGGCGATAAGGATAATCCCAATGTCATTGAAGTAATTCAAATTGCCTGCGACGAATGCCCAATGGGCGGCTATGAGGTCACTAATGCCTGCCGCGGATGCCTAGCGCACCGCTGTGAGGATGTCTGCAGACGAAACGCCATTTCCTTTGATCACAATCATGTTGCGCACATTGATAAGTCCAGGTGCGTGGACTGTGGTGCCTGCGCAAAGGTGTGTCCCTACACCGCCATCGTCAACCACAGGCGTCCTTGTGAAAATGCCTGTAAAATCAAGGCGATTTCTATGAACGAAAACAAGGTGGCTGCCATTGATAACAGCAAGTGCACCGCCTGCGGTGCCTGCGTATACCAATGTCCTTTCGGAGCGATTATGGATAAATCATACATACTGAATGTAATTGACTTAATCAAAAAAAGTGAGCAGAATGAAAAATATAAGGTATATGCGTTGGTGGCACCATCCATTTCCAGCCAGTTCACCTATGCAAAGCTCGGACAGGTCATTGCCGGACTCAAAACCCTCGGATTTTTCACCGTGATTGAGGCGGCGCTCGGTGCCGATATGGTGGCGTACGCCGAATCGAAAGAGCTTGTCGAGAAAGGCTTCCTTACCAGTTCCTGTTGTCCGGCATTTGTCGAGTATGTGCATAAGAGTTTCCCCGCTTTGGTTCCGTTGATCTCACATAATCTTTCTCCTATGGCGACCATTGCCAGATACATCAAGTCAACCGATCAGACGGCGAAAATCGTCTTTATCGGTCCCTGCACCGCCAAAAAGGCGGAAGTGCAAAAGGAGGCCGTCAAACCCTATGTGGATGTGGCGATAACTTTTGAGGAATTGCAGGCGCTCTTTGACAGCGGGGATCTTGATATTACAATGCTGAACGAAGATGTGCTGGATAACGCTTCATATTTCGGTAGGATCTTTGCGCGAAGCGGAGGGCTTTCCGACGCGGTGGCGCAAGGACTAAAGGAGCAAGGCGTTGCCGGTTTTGAGCTGAAAGCTATACCCTGTGACGGCATTGAGGCTTGCCGCGTCGCTCTGCTGAAAAAAAGCAAGAATGCGCTTGACGGAAACTTCATCGAAGGTATGGCGTGTATCGGTGGCTGCATCGGCGGCGCCGGATGTCTGACCCACGGCGAAAAGAATAAAGCCGAGGTCGACAAATACGGCATGGAGGCCTACGAGAAAACCATTACCGAAGCAATTTCAGTTTTAAAATAAGCATGTAAAATGGATGCGGACAAATAAAATCAATTAAACAAAAACTTCACGCGGCATGCCGCGTGAAGTTTTTGTCATTCCTCGGCGTTTCCGGCCCAAACCGGGAACCTATGCAAAGATCATATCCCTTGGCCGTCCTTTTTTGCAGATGATCATGGCAGGGTAAAGGCGAGCAGGAAGCGCAGACTGTAAAAATCATTAAACCGCCTGTTGGGAGACATTGAAGAAAAGATCATAAGCATGAAACAATTTATTCTAACTATCTAATTTTTATACAAGATTCGGGTGATTGTCCGTTTCGGCAATCACGAAGGGTTCTATATAATAGTCCGCCACGAGAAGTTTACCTGCAAACGAGGCAAAAACATTTTCTTCCTCAGTGAACCGAGAAGTTGTATTGACTTGTAACACGGAAAAAACCCGCTTATTAAGCGGGTTTTTTCCGTGGGCATCTTTTTTTTTGTAAAATCATTGTGGTACGAATGTTCATGACAACAAATCTGCGAAACTGCATAAAGCAGGGTTTCTTGGCACAGGCAAGTGAATACTACATGTAATTCTAACAATAAAACATATCGTTATTTATTATTAAGGTTTTGATACAATGGGTTTTTATAGGCTATAAAACTTGTTATAAATCCAACTATGCCAACGATAAAGAAAATTACTGCGATGCCAGAACCTTTCCCTGTTCCAAAGAAAAAGGAGAGTATTTCTTGTAAAGGGGATATAGTTGTCATAAACGGTTCAAACACATGGTCGGCTAAAACTCCGCCAAGAAACAGGCCGGCCGGAATAGTGCTGTATTGAATGGTATCTCTTGCGGAAAAGACGCGCCCTTGCATTTCTATCGGAACATTGATGCGCATAACAGCGGTTAGATTCGCATTCAAAAAAGCCATTGGAACATTTGATGTAAAAGCTGCTGCTATCCACAATGGCAATGTGTGTGTTAAACTCTGCCCCACATCACCCAAAAGAAACGAAATACCACAGGCGAAAAAGATAACATTGACTCTGTTCTGTGCCGGTTTCATCAGGGTGACAAAAATGCTTCCTATAAACGTTCCAATCCCGACAGCGGCCTCAACCATACCAAGTGTGACTTGGTCGTTTCCTGTACGGCCAAGCACTAATGCGGGCAGCATGCCATATCCACCCATCTTTGCAATCAAGTTGATAAAGGCGAAAAACAGGATGATTCGCAATAATGCTGAGTGCTTTCGAAGAAAGTTGATTCCGGCCATACAGCTTCTAACAAAGGTTTCTTTTTCTTTCTCTACCTTGCATGTGATTTTGGGGATTTTAATAAAGAACAGCAATATTAAAAAAGCAACCGAAAAGGTGGCGAGGTCAATCATTAAGACTGCTTCCAGTCCGCCAAATGCTAATACCGCACTACCCAAAGCCGGGGCAAGTATCGTGACAATGGAACTCGAAAGAGCGTGTAGTCCACTGACCTTTACATAATGTTCCCTTGGCACCAGCAAACTTGTTGCCACATAGGACGCAGGATTTTGAAATGCGTTCATAAAGCTAAGCAGAAAATTGATAATATACAGGTGCCATATTTGTAATGTGGATGTTAGGTAGAGCACCAGAACGATCACTGTACCAATCGCTGCAATCAGGTCAGTCGTAAACATAATGCGCTTTTTGTCCCATCTGTCGGCAATCGTACCTGCAATAAAACAAAATAATATGGAAGGCAAAAAAGAGAATACAGACAATAGCGTCATGCTGGAAGCTGTGCCTTTTTGACCATACACCCAAACGATGAGTGAAAAATTGGTCATGGCTGTGCCTAAAGTGGATACAGATTGTGAACCCCACAGGATTAGAAAATCCCGGAGGTCTGAAAATATAGTTGTATTTTTCATGGCTTTGCTCCTTCAAATCTTGATAGATTGAAAATGCAAAGCCTAATCTGGACGACCTAATCTGGACGATAAGATTTATATTACCGCTCCATGCAACCCTCGTCCAACATCAGACTTTGCATGGAGCTTTGCCAATGGCAAGGATCATAAAAGCACCTCTCAACACAGTATATTGATAACTAAACTGTATCATATCGAACCCCATATTACAAACAAAACAGGCCGATATATCATCAACCTGTTTTGTCGTTATGACCATTCGAAGGCCTTTCGTAGTGGTGCCGGTGGTGGGACTTGAACCCACACGATGTTGCCACCAACGGATTTTGAGTCCGTCGCGTCTGCCATTCCGCCACACCGGCTTGTAACTTTATTATTATATAATATGCGGCGGTCAAAATCAAGCAAAAAAACAATGGAGTACATTAAAAATAGAAACACCTGCACAGCGTGTTGAAAAAGGCCTTGTTTTTTACGGGTAAGTCAAGTAAACTAAAGTAAGCACTTTTATAAAAGTGTCCGGATGCGTTATGCGCCGGCAATTCGTTTATATTGTTAAGGGGTGTGTGTATGCGGACAGAGAAAACAACAAGCATCGAAATAAAACGGGCCAACCGCCGTAATGTACTGCGATATATCCTCAAAAACGAGACAACCTCGCGGCAGGATATCGCGCAAGCACTTTCCCTTAGTATGCCAACCACTCTGCAAAATGTGAATGATTTGCAGGAGATGGGTCTGGTGCGGGAGGCAGGGCAGTTCGAGTCTACGGGCGGGCGTAAGGCAAGCATGATTACAAGTGTAGCCGATGCGGTGCTTTCAGTTGGCATTGACATCACCCGCAACCATCTGGGGCTTGTAATTGTAACCCTTGCGGGAGAGATCCATGCACACAAACGCATCCCCCTTGTTTATGAGAACAACGATGCATACTACGGTGAGCTTGCGGCACAGGTGCAGCTGTTTGTGAATGAGTGCCGCATCAATAAGGATCGGATTATCGGTGCGGGAATCTCGGTTCCGGGCATCTTAAATGAGGATAACACCATCCTTGCCGACTCGCACGCCCTCGGCGTAGCGAACGTGCCTTGTTCACGAATCAGTGATGCGCTTGCGTGGAAGACTACCTTTATTAACGACGCAAACGCGGCGGGCCTGGCCGAACTGCGCATGATGGAGCAGAGCAGCACACTCGTTTACCTTTCTCTTAGCAACAGTGTCGGCGGCGCAGTGTTTATTGATGGCCGCTTATATAACGGAAAGAACCAACGCGCCGGTGAGTTTGGACATATGCGCATTGTGCCGGAGGGAAAACAATGCTACTGCGGCCAGGCGGGCTGTGTCGATGCCTATTGCTCCGCGCTTGTGTTAACGCAGGAGGGGGAAAAGCTTGAACAGTTCTTTGAGCTGCTGCACGCAGGCGACCCGGTACGGCAAGCCGTATTTGATGACTATATGCAGAAGCTTGCATACGCCGCTATCAACCTGCGCATGAGCTTTGACTGCGATATTGTGCTGGGCGGTTATGTCGGCGGGTTTTTAGAGCAGTGGCTGCCTGCGCTTTGTGAAAAGGTTACGCGGCTCAATCCGTTTCAACCCGACTGCACCTACCTGCATGCCTGCCGGTATAAGCATGAAGCCAGCGGTTTTGGTGCGGCGATACAGCCAATTGACCATCTGATTAACACCTTATAGGACGCCCCGGCGCAAGCCTTTCGCAAGAGGGAGGCTTTGCCGTATGGCAATATAGTCAGCAAACCACAATGTTTTTTGTGCTGCTTGACAAATTCAATGCTGCCATATTGACATTTGTCGAAAAATAGTTCATTATAAAGATACTTTAATAAAAGGGTTTATAAAAGTCGCTACATCTTACATTCTACTAAACACGAAGGAGCAATTGATTATGCTACAACAGGTTATGACGGCCCCTGGCGTTATTGAGTTTAACGAAGTACCCGTACCTAAGATAAAAGAGGGGCAGGTACTCATCAAGATTATGAAGATTGGCGTTTGCGGCAGCGATATTCACGTTTTTCACGGCCTGCACCCGTTTACCTCCTACCCTGTAACACAGGGACATGAGGTAAGCGGTGAGATTACCGAGATTGGCGCGGGTGTTGCGGGCTTGCATGTCGGCCAAAGGGTCACAATCCAGCCGCAGGTGGTCTGCGGAAAGTGCTACCCCTGCCGTCACGGCAAATACAACCTGTGTGAGGAGCTCAAGGTAATGGGCTTCCAAACAACCGGTACCGCGTCGCACTTTTTTGCAGTGGACGCCGCTAAAGTTACCCCCCTGCCTGATGATATGAGCTTTGACGAAGGTGCTATGATCGAGCCGCTTGCGGTTGCAGTGCATGCTATCCGTCAGGCGGGCGGCGTGCAGGGCATGAAGATTGCGGTACTGGGCGCAGGTCCTATCGGCATCCTCGTTGCGCAGGTCGCAAAGGGTATGGGCGCCGATAGCGTTCTCATTACCGATATCAGCGATGTGCGCCTTGCCAAAGCAAAGGAGTGCGGCATCGATTATACGGTAAACACCAAGCATCACGATTTTGGCGACGCGATGCTCGAACATTTTGGCCCCGACAAGGCGGACGTTATCTATGACTGCGCCGGAAACAATATAACGATGGGTCAGGCCATCAAATACGCACGCAAAGGCAGCACCATTATTTTGGTTGCTGTGTTTGCAGGCATGGCAGAGATTGATCTTGCCGTCCTCAACGACAAAGAGCTTGACCTCAACTCATCCATGATGTATCGCAACGAAGACTATATTGACGCTATCCGCCTTGTTAACGAGGGCAAAGTACAGTTAAAGCCCCTCATCAGCCAGCAGTTCGCGTTCAAGGACTATCAAAAGGCCTATGAGTACATTGAAGCAAACACAGAGACTACAATGAAGGTTATTATTAACGTACAGGAATAGGAGGCGCTGTCCATGGGCATAGCTGGTAACGTAACCGGTGTGCAGCATCTCGGTCTGCCCACCAACGACATTGAAACCACCATACAGTTTTATAAGAGCTTGGGCTTTGAGGTTGCTCTGCGCACCGTTAATGAAGCCGCAAACGAGCAGGTGGCATTCCTGCGCCTGAAAAACCTGGTGATAGAAACCTATCAAAACAATGCCGCTGTCGGCAAGCCCGGTGCAATTGATCATATTGCACTGGATGTAGACGATGTCGAGCGGGTCTTTTCCGTGATAAAAGATGGCGGATACACGATGCTCGATCAAGAGATTCAATTCCTGCCGTTTTGGACAAACGGCGTTCGGTTTTTTACCATCCTCGGCCCAAACGGCGAGAAGGTAGAATTTAGCCAGATGCTGTAAAGGAGGCCAACCTGTGTTTGATATAGTAGCAATCGGCGAATGCCTAATTGATTTTACCCCCAGTGGAACCAATGAGCTTGGTATGCAGCTGTTTGCCCGCAACCCCGGAGGCGCGCCCGCAAACGTGCTTGCCATGTATGCAAAGCTTGGCGGAAAAACCGCGTTTATCGGCAAGGTTGGTACGGACGATTTCGGCGAGTTTCTGAAAAAGACGATGTCCGATGCGGGGATTGATATCTCCGGTCTTGCTCAGACCGCCGATGTGCCTACGACTCTTGCCTTTGTGCAGCTAAACGACAAGGGTGACCGTTCGTTTACCTTCTACCGCAAGCCGGGTGCCGATGTGTGCCTGTGTGCGGAGGAAGTGGATGAAAGCTTACTGAGTGGCTGCAAGATATTTCACTTCGGTTCGGTGTCGCTCACGGCGGAGCCCAGCAGAACTGCTACGTTAACCGCAGCAAAAAAGGCAAAGCAGGCGGGTGCCATCATCAGCTACGACCCCAACTACCGCCCCTTGCTATGGGAAAACGAGCGGTGCGCCAAGGATGAGATGTTAAGCGCGCTGCCGCTTGCGGATATTGTCAAGGTCTCGGAAGAGGAGATGACCTTGCTCACCGGGGAAACCGAGCTTGAAAAAGGGGCAAAGGTTCTCGCACAGCATGGTGCAAGCCTTGTGCTGATAACGCTCGGCCCAAAGGGGGCATTCTATTACGCGCCCTGCGGCAGTGGGACGCTGCCCACCTATGACGTAAAAACGATTGATACCACCGGTGCGGGTGATGCCTTCCTCGGCGCACTGCTGTACCGCATTGCGGGCAAAACGATTGAGCAGCTCGGCGCCATGACCGGCCCTGAATGGGAGCAGACCATCGCCTTCGGCAACGCCGCAGGAAGTCTTACCACCATGGCAAAGGGTGCAATCCCCGCAATGCCTACCCTTGCGCAGATTGAGCATTGCGTTCAAAACGAAAAGCTGCTTTAGCAGTGCATGCTCCCCGCATTGTTATATAATCAATTAACCTAAAAACCCCCTCTGGAATTTTCAAGCGGCTAGCTTTGCTTGCCGACACGCGAAAGCGTGCAACCGATTATGCAACCCCGCAAAAGCTGCCTTTCAGGCAGCTGCGCAGCGCGGGACATGTCTTTAAAACCGGATTGGTTTTAAAGATTGCTGATTATAACAATTCAGTCAACTAGCATATGTGTTTTCCCGAAAAGAAAGCGGCCGCGTTTGATTTGCAAACGCGGCCGCTTTCGCCTTTTTGTACCGATCTGTTACTCTACCAAAACCGAATCGATTGCGGTGTTTGGATTGACAAACACACCGCCCACCGACATGCCAAAGTGAAGGTGCGGGCCGGTTGAAAATCCCGTGGAACCTACGGTACCGATGGTGTCACCCTGTGTTACCATGGCATCAGTCTTTGTTTTCAGCGAATCCATATGGTAGTACCATGTTTTCAGGCCGTAGCCATGTTCAATCAAAACCGTGTTTCCGGTAAGCTGCAGTTTGCCCGCATACAGCACCCTGCCGGCACCGGAAGCCTTTACCGGCGTGCCGCGTTTGGCGGCAATATCAATGCCGCTGTGGCGGGTGGCGGTAGGTGTTCCGTTTACCGTGCGAATCGCGCCAAACTCAGTGGTAATCTTTCCGGAGGCGGGAAGGATAAACTGCCCTTCGAAATGTTTCTCGGCATCGCGAACCGCCTTCAGCGGTTGAATTATACGGTCAAATTCTGCGTTTGCGTCGCTATTGTCTACCGTGCTTTCGGTAACCTCCTCATCAACGGTGAGATCTTGTACCTCAAACTGCTTATCGTTTAGTGTAATCTCGTACTTTGCATAGGCGCTGTCGGCAGAAAGCTCAAGGATATAGCTGCCGGGCTTGTTGTGGTAGCTCAGCGGAAAGATGCAGATGCGTCCGTCGTCGGTCTCAAAAAAATGTGCTTCAAAGTTAAAGGGGGAGGTTACGGTAATTTCCTCGCCGGCATCAAGGCCGCGTGCGTAGATGATCAGCGCTTCGCCCGGGTCAAGGGCGGCGGCACTGATTTCAAATCCCGCTTTTGGGGCATACTCTACACAAAAGCGGTAGATTGCGTTGCCAAAGCAGTCGGAGAGTGCGGCCTCGCTCCAGACGGCGGTTACCTCATAATCATAGCGTCCGCCGTCCGACATGCGAAAAGCGGCAAGTGCCTTAAGGTCACCCTCAAACACCGCATTGCCACCGTGCAATATCGTAACGCTTGTGGCATCCGGCTCGCTTGAAAAGCCAATGACCGGCGCGTTGGGCGATGAGAGCACATACTTATAATCGTGCATTGCCATCTCGGCCGTGTGCTCGTAATAGCGCCTGTCAAGGCGTTTGTAGCTCCAGTCACCGCTGTCGGGAATCAACACGCCCTGTTTTTCATCCGCGGTAATGATTGCCGCAGGAAACTGACGGTGCGTGTACAGGTCCGAAAACTCCTCGCCGGAAAGCAGCGAAAACAATGCTTCGCGGTCGACCTCCAGGTACCCTGTGTCGGGCGTTAGGATGTAGGCATAGCGTGCCTGACTTGTAAAATCGTAAATCCCCAGCACCTGTTTGCCGCCGTTTGCATCCTCAAGTGTAACGGTAACGGTTGGAGAGGGGATATGCAGAGTGTCTACTGCCACAGACCGCCCGTTGTTTATTATCTCCCCAAAGGCGGCAAGGGTCGTGCTGTCTGTCAGATTAATGCTGGTATCTTCCAGTACAAACCCGATGCTTTGCACCGCGTTTACATCAATCAGCAGGTTGGTTCCAGCAACAGAAGAGAGATAGCTGCATCCTGAAAACAGGGTACACACCAACGCGCATAGTAGGGTAATCACACGCCTGCCAAACATAAAAATTACTCCTTTCGCCCAATATCCGTATCGGTAATAGTAGTCTGTATAAAACCATTGGCGTGTTTATAATCGACAAATATAACTTGCCGCCGCCCTTCTGTAAATAAGCGGGGCTAAACGATAGACTTTTCTATTATTTAAAGTGTAAATAATACAATGTGTGTTTCGCACGCACATTCTTCCATTTATTTTACCACGGAACGGATTGCTTGTAAATCAACAAATCATTCCTGCAAATGGGAATAGGGATGGTTGAATCAAGTAAATATTTAGAAATGAAACCGATTTTTTTGATGAATATCCATGAAAAACACCTGAAAGCTTGCAAAATGCGGATTATGTTGGTAATATTGTTGCCGAGATCGGAATGGAGTATGGAATGACCATTTTGTTACAGGTTTTCCATCCCCAAAACGACAGCGGGTATTGCCCGCACAATATGGAGGAATTTATGTTACAAATGAATAAACTGACCGCTCGGATGCTGCTGATCGCCGTCGCGTTTATCCTTTCGCTGGTGGGCTGCAGTGTCACAGAGGATATTAACACACTTGTGCAGGGACGCCAGCAGCTTTCCCAAAGCAGCAGCGAGTCGCCCGCGCAGCCGAGTGAATCAACTGCACAACCGCAAAAACTCAGCCCAATTCGCCTGTATCCCACCGTGAATGCATCGATGGGTGGGCCCGACAGTGTCCTGCTTGAGTATGCGTCCGAGAACCATCGTTTGATCTTTGACAGTCAGGTTCGATATCTTGACGAGCACGAAGTGACATCCACCAATATTATTCTGCCGACGGGGCACACACTTTATCAGGATGAAACCGGCTATTTTATTTTTTCCGGCGCAAACGTTGTATATGTAAGGCAAGACTTGAATGCTGACCTTGAAGACCCCGATAATCCGCTGTACGATACACGGGGCTTGCTGCATGACTCGCTGATGCTGGGCGGCGACAGCCTTTATGATGAGAATGGGGTATTGGTTGCGTTTGACGACATGTCTCGCTTTACTGCTGCAAACACCGTGTCGCTTGTCTACAACAACTTGATACTCAACTCCTACGACGCCTTTGAGGTGCTGGACAGCAACAGGCTTTCCGTCCCGCTTTCCACACTGGGACTTCAGACGCTGGGCGATGCGCAGGCATCCTATCAAGCCGCGCAGGATAAGGTGATGATTCGCAGCAGGCCGTATGTGCCGGTAATACAAAGTGATGCCATTATCATCTATTTTAATGGCACAGATGGGTTTTTGATTGATGTGCATTCGTTTACCCTGCCGCGCAAGCAAACGGAGGAGCGCACCCCCGGCATTCTTGATTATTCTAAGCTTGCGGATGCTGCAAGCGCACTGCACACACAAAAACTAAATGCCATGGGGCTTGCCCCAAGGTTTGAAGCAACAGACCTGATTGCAGGCAGGGCAATTACGGTATATAACCCTTATTCCGCAAAGATAGAAGAGATTACACCGATTGAAATGGACAAGGATGGCAGCCTCTCGCTCTCTCTGGAGGCGCTGAGAATCCTGTATGGTGTACAGCTGATGCGCGACCCCGACACCGAAACACTGCACCTGTATACCGATCCATACTATCTTTCGCTCACAGAGCATATTTTGGGCAACAGCCAATCGGGTTCCGCCGTTCGCTTTATCGGCAGCGACAGTGTAAACGAAATGTATGCACAGCAGCAGGCGGAGCGCCAAACAAACCGCGGATATCTATCTGCGGTTGTTACAAAAGAGAACGAGCCAGGGGTGCCCATACCGATTATCCGTACACCCCGTTCGGGTCAGTTTGTGTACCCTGGCAGCAGTACGAAGATCTGGGTTTCGTATTATAAAGGCAAGGGCGAACCTGTGTCTTTGCGCCCTGCATCGGGCGGCGACTGGGTATGGAACAACGCCACCGGATTTTGGGAGGGAGTATCCCCGCTCAGCGGCAAAAAGATTGTATGGCATCCCAGCTATGCCGCAGCGTTTACCATTCGCTAGAAGTACCTTAGCCTTTTGCAGCGCGGAACCATTAAATAACGGCCCGTCGGGCGGAACGGATGATCGGTATGGGATACGAGTTTGAAAAAAACGAGTTCATTCTTTTTCAGGGCGACAGCATTACCGATACAGGCAGAAGCTATTTGATTCGTACAAGTCTGGGTGAGGGGTATCCCGCCTATGTTGCGAAATACCTTTCCGAGCTTTTGCCGCAGCATAATCTGCAGTTTCTAAATAAAGGCGTATCCGGCAACCGAATTTCTGATCTCAAGCGGCGCTTTCACCGCGATTGTCTTGCGCTGCATCCCTTCCCAAGCATTGTATCGGTTTTAATCGGTATTAACGATACTTGGCGCATCTTTGATATGGGGATTGCAAGCCCCATCCCGCAGTATGAAGAGACCTACCGCGAACTGCTTGATCGTATTCGCGAAAAAAGTGCGTTTACCCGCTTTATTCTGCTTTGCCCTTTTGTGCTGGAGGACAGCGAGGATAAAAAAGAGTGGCGTGAGGATGTAGATGCACGGCGCGAAGCGGTCAGGCGCATTGCAAGGGACTACGGGGCGCGCCTGATTGACATCCAGCCGATATTTGATGAAGCTATGGCGGTAACAGGCAACGGGCCGCTGTACTATACCGTAGACGGGGTTCATCCCACACCGGAGGGTCATGCGTTGATTGCAAAGCACTGGGTTAATGCATTTTTAGCAAAGTAAAAATTGCGCAAGAGCGCCCCCCGGGGATGCTGCAACACAATAAAAGAGAACGGTTGACGGAAAGGGTAACGCCCTTTCTGCCAACCGTTGTTTTGTGCCGGTCTTTTTATGCCGGCAGGACAAACTATTTCATTGCATAATTTGTGTAAAGCGTATACAATTAAGATGTAATAAATCAAGTAATAACCGCTTTGAAGCCATTTTCTACACAAAACGGCATATCGTTTTGCGCCGCGGTTTTAAGGCATATTGAATTGAGAATAAAGGTGTGATAAGAATGGGTAAACTTGCGATACTTGGCAGCCACGGATTTCACACGGCTTACTCAGAATCGATGCACCGGGAGGTAATTGCCCTTACCGGACAAGCACGGCCGCGCGTCTTGCTGATTCCGCTTGCAAGCGGAGATGACAGTGCCTACATACGCACCTTTGAGCAGTTGTATCGAGCCATGTTCGGCTGCGAGGTGGATGTTCTTATGCTGCGCGGTGAGATGAATGCGCCCGCCGATGCAAAAGAACGCATCGACCGCGCTGCGCTTATTTTTATCGGCGGCGGCGAGAACTACGGTGCGATTGCGCAGATGAAACGTCTGGGTATAGCGGAGATGGTGGTACAAGCATCCCGGCGCGGCAGCGTTGTTGCGGGGGAGGGTCTGGGCGCCCGTTTTCTGTTCGAGGGGGGGTACGCCACCAGCATGTGGGGCATCGGTATTGAAACGCCCGTTTTGGTTACGCTGCAGGGTATGGGGCTTGCGCGCGGCCTGCTGTGCACCGGCTGTGAGGACGCGCTTGTGAGTGAAGGATTTGCGGCATCCCTGCTCGGTAATATCAATGTAGGGTTTGCGCTTGCCACAGACTGCGCGCTCTTTATCGACGATAAAAGCTATTATAACCGCCTGTACAAAGGGGATGCGTTGTTTGCTCGTGTCATGGCAAACGATGCATATGCCGATTTTATTGATTTATTCAGCGAAACGCCGCTTCCGCTTATCCAGATGTACGACGGAAACTTGGGCGAGATAACACTGGAAGGGTACGCCCAAAACCGTCACCGCTGACGCTGTCGGCAGACAAGGACTGCTGGTCATGTCAATTTGCCTCGGCTGAATGGTGCCGATTGCCGTGCGGCCCGTTGTATATTGGCAAAGCTGTATTGGCAATAAAAAAACTACCCGTAAGTCGGGTAGCGTTTTTATCGCACTATTAAGGTTATATGCAGATTAAACGGCACGGGTCACCTTGTTTGAGCGCAGGCAGCGGGAGCAAGCGTAAACACGACACGGAGTACCATTCACGACAGCCTTTACACGCTTAATGTTAGGCTTCCAAGTTCTATTGGAGCGTTTATGTGAGTGAGATACTTTAATACCAAAAGATACACCTTTTCCGCAGACATCGCATTTTGCCATGATGCAGCACCTCCTTTTTCATGCCCACAAGAAGTTAACAGTAGTATCTTATCAAATAATCAAAGGAAAATCAAGCATTTCGATGAGTTTTTTTACATTTCGGGCATTACGCCGGACATGATAGCGGTACAACGTCAAAACATAGCGCATCCGTGCGCCATTTCCCGCCCACCGCGGCCTTGTGTTTTGTAAGCAATATCCTTTTTATGATGCGGCGTTGCGAACCTGCGACGAGAATCAGAATTTCATCGAAAAATGTATTGACAACCTTGTGCCGATGTATTATAATTTAATTCGCTCGGTGCTCAAAGCACACGCGCAAATCAATATGGCGGTATAGCTCAGGTGGCTAGAGCATGCGGTTCATACCCGCAGTGTCGTCGGTTCGAATCCTACTACCGCTACCACATACGCCACCATCCGGTGGCGTTTACTACTCACAAGGAACTCCAGGCTGCCGCAGAGCAGCAACTGTAAGGCCCGGTGGTCAAGCGGTTAAGACACCGCCCTTTCACGGCGGTATCACGGGTTCGATTCCCGTCCGGGTCACCAGTTTAAAATAACCCTCTCCATAACGGAGAGGGTTATTCTATTTTTCGCATGTTTCATGTATAATCAAGCCATATCCTTTTATTACACAATAACGTACGTTAACAGGGCGGCGGTATCCACTGTTTTTGCTGTTTGCAACCGGCGGTTGCGCAATTTTCAAGTCTGATTGATGGCGTACTACCATCCGTGGTGGTATTCTTGGCTTACAACGTTGTAGGTGCAGTTGAAACAATCGGCCGGTACAGGCCGCATACAAGACGGAGGGAAAACAATGATTTTAGCGGATAAAATTCTGGCGCTTCGCAAAAGCTTTGGGTGGTCACAGGAGGAACTGGCGGAAAAAATGAACGTTTCACGGCAATCCATTTCAAAGTGGGAAAGCGCTGCCGCCATACCGGATATCAACCGTATTCTGGAGCTTTCCAAACTGTTTGGTGTAACCACCGACTATCTTTTAAAGGATGACCTTGAACATACTATATATACAGGCAAGGATGAGGAAGGCGACCTTATACGCGTATCATTGCAAGAGGCAGGCAGCTTTATTGAAAATAAGCGTATCAGCGGCATACAAATTGCTATCGGCGTTATGCTGTGCATACTTTCACCCGCGCTGCTGATCGTGCTGTGTGCCATGGCAGATGCCGGAGGGTATGGGGTATCGGAGGCAGCCGCTACCGGCATTGGTGTTTCGGTGCTGCTTTGTATGGTTGCAATTGCCGTTGCAATCTTTATTGTCAGCGGTATAAGGATGAAACCGTTTGAATATCTTGCCAGGTCTGAGTTTGAACTGGACTATGGTGTCAGCGGAATTCTCGCGGAGCGGCAGGCAAGATTCATGAAACAATACACGCTGCATACTGTTGCAGGCGTCTGTCTGTGTATTCTTGGCGTTATTCCGCTTCTGGTCACGGGAATTTCAGGTCAATCAGATGTCGTTACTGCCGCGATGGTGGCGCTTCTGCTTGTTGTTGTTTCCGTTGCGGTGTATCTACTGATTTCCGCCGGTACTGTAAAGAGCGGCTATGATCAGCTGCTCATGACCGGTGATTATGATTTAAACACGCAGAAGGAAAATGAAACCCATTCAAAGCTTGGGGGCATCTATTGGCCAATTGTGGTTGCCATCTATCTTGCGGCGAGCTTCTGGACCATGCGATGGGATATTACATGGGTTATCTGGCCAATTGCCGGTTTGGTGTTTGCAAGCCTTGCGGCGGCATTGCACAAGCAAGAGCCAAAGTAACAAGTAATAAGGGTAATAAACGAATACAGCAAACGCCCCCGTCAAACCGCAAGGCTTGGCGGGGGCACTCATTGTGACGGATACGGTTTAAGCATAGTTCTGTTTTGCTGCCACAATATAAAAGAGCAAAAAAAATACGCCGTGAGGCGTATTTTATCCAGTATTAACTTAGGGGAGATTATCTCTGGTTGGAGAAGCACTCACTGCAGTAAACCGGGCGGTCCTCCCTAGGCTGGAAGGGAACCTTGCACGCACTTCCGCAGGAAGCGCAAACCGCATCAAACATCTCTCTTGCGGGTCTGCCGGCATTCTTGCGCGCGTCACGACAGGGTTTGCATCTCTGGGGTTCGTTGGTGAAACCCTTTTCCTCAAAGAATTCCTGCTCACTTGCAGTGAACACAAAATCCTGTCCGCACTCTTTGCATACCAGCGTCTTGTCCTGATGATTCAATGGAAATACCTCGTTTAAATAATTTTGCCTAAAATATCTTTTAAGCATTGAAACAAAGTATACAACACAATACACGATTTGTCAATTAGCATTTTAAAGAATTTTCATATTTTTGTAATACACATTGCCCCACCCGTTTTTGGGATTGGATAGCATGAGAAGTTTTCCATTGCATACCAAGGGTGGATGCTCTAAGTCTTTCATATAATAATGAAGGAGCCGGAGGTTTTCCAAACGCCAATCAAAGATTGGTTATAGGTGTACACCGCCGCAGAAACCCTAAAACAAGATCATTTGTAAAGTTGTAAAAACATCTTTTCTTTTACCTGTTGATGTAGTATACTGCATTTGTATACTTTAAGCACTGCGGATTCAAAACGGTAGGTGGGCTAACGTAAAAATCCGGAATCTATACTGGTGCAAAGTGAGAAGGGTCGTGTGTTTATGTTTAGCGGGCTGTGCAGTGACCAAAAGAATTTCAGGAATCTATACAACGGCGAATGGGTGGAGTCGGCATCGGGCGGACTGATTGAGATATCCTCTCCCATCGACGGCTCTCTTGTGGGCAGGATACAGTCGATGACACAGCAAGAGGTCGACCGGGCAATTGCCAATACAAAGACTGAGCTGCAAACATGGGCGAAGATGCCGGTATACGAACGTGCGAACATCTTTTATAAGGCGGCACAGCTGCTTGAGCAACACGCGCACGAGATTGCACAGGTGCTGGTAATGGAAATTGCCAAGGATGAAAAATCCGCATTGTCAGAGGTAATGCGTACCGCTGACTTTTTGCGCTATACCGCGGATGTCGGTAAAAGCACCGAGGGAGAAGCCATCAGCGGTGAAAACTTCCCGGGCGGCTCAAAGAATAAGATGTCGTATGTTACGCGTGTACCGCTGGGCACCATATTGGCGGTCTCGCCGTTCAACTATCCGGTGAATCTCTCGGTTTCCAAGATCGCCCCCGCGCTTATCGGCGGGAATGCCGTGCTGCTCAAGCCCCCGACGCAAGGGGCGATCAGCGCCCTGCATCTTGCGCATATCCTCAACGAAGCCGGTCTGCCCAAGGGCATTCTCAACACGGTGACCGGCCGCGGCAGGGAGATTGGCGATTATGTTGTTACCCATCCCGGTATCAACTTCATTAACTTCACCGGCAGCACTGAGGTTGGACGTCATATTGCCGGCCTTGCGGGGATGGTTCCGTTAATGCTGGAGCTCGGCGGCAAGGATGCTGCGATTGTGCTGGAGGATGCCGATCTCGATTTTGCCGCGGAAAACATCGTCTCGGGTGCCTATTCCTATTCGGGGCAACGATGCACGGCGGTAAAGCGTATCCTTACACCCGACTCGGTTGCGGATACGCTAATCCCCAAACTGCTTGCAAGGATTGAGATGCTTACAGTGGGTGACCCGCGAGACAACGCGGTAATTGTACCGCTGATTGATCAATCGGCCGCTGACTATGTGCAGATGCTCATCGATGATGCGGTGCAGAAGGGCGCGCGCGTACTGGTCGGTAACAAGCGGGAGGGCAATATCATCTACCCGACGCTGATCGACAACGTGACTACCGATATGAAGCTTGCATGGGAAGAACCGTTTGGTCCGGTGTTGCCCATCCTCCGTGTCAGGAATATGGATGAAGCAATCGAGATTGCAAACCGCTCGGAATACGGGCTGCAGTCCTCCGTCTTCACGCATAACATCAACCACGCGTTTTACATTGCAAACCGGTTGGATGTCGGAACCGTTCAGGTGAACAATAAAACGGAACGCGGCCCTGATCATTTCCCGTTCCTTGGAATCAAGGCGTCGGGAATGGGCACGCAGGGCGTGAAGTATTCCATTGAGGCCATGACAAGGCCCAAGGCGGTTGTCGTGAATCTTGAGTCGGTTTAATGAAATCATATATTATGATGTAAGGATGCCGGTGTATCTGCGCACCTGCATCCTTATGTTTATCGCCAAAGTATGATAAAGCACCTCTGTTTTGTGCCAATATAATGTATATATGATTAGTATGATCAAATCAAAACTGAGATAAGTGGTGCGGATGCTGCGCGGATTTCCGTGCGCCTGAAACTGTTTTTATTTTAAAATTTGTTAAGTATAGTATGGTAGATATATGCGAAGTGACCCGCAGCGCAGTAAATACAGAGCCGGTTTTGGTATAGTTGTCGGCTTTTTAACGACATCTAATACAATCAAACCGCTTGGCTTTATATGCGAAAAACAATCGAAAAAAGGTGTTGACAAGGGTAGATGTGTGTGGTATTATAAATAAGCCGCTTGAGCAGGCGGGGCCGAAAAAAGGGCCTAGGAAAGCCAAAAACGAGCGAAATGAACCTTGAAAAC
>JAEZTV010000020.1 GCA_023421245.1 Bacillota bacterium
TTTCTATTCACAAAGAATTATCGGCGTTTGTGCAAAATGGCATGGGGAACAGTTTTGCACAAACGTCAAACGCTGCGCGTTTGATTCCCTCCACGCCCGATTGTACTTGTTCCGTTTCGCCCATGCCCCAACCTTTCCGTTCTTTTAACCTTGACTTTTAGATTGACTTACGAGGGGTTAATAAACGCTATAGCCTTCCCAACGCAGAGCTTTGCTTGACGTTTCGGAGAAGATACGCAAAACCGAAGGTCTTTCAAATGCGAAATCGAAGATTCGCTTTGCGCCGAGATGAGGTCAACTGCCCCATACTCCCGCGGGACGCAACAGGGAAAGCCTTGCCGTCAGGCTCGGTTTCCCTGCTATAATCGTGTTATCCGTAATTTACGCAAGCATACCGCAGGCGGCAAGCAAAACGCCGAGGACAATCTGAAGAATTGCACATACCACTACGGTGGTAATCATTGTTTTGGCAAGCTCATAATCGCCCTGAGAAAGATAAACAAGGCCCATAATCAAACCAATCAGCGGGAACAAAATGGCAACGGCGTAGTGCCACCAACTCACCGCAGATTGCCGGGCATACACGTCCGCAGCCGAATCGTATACCGCAAGCTGTATACCGCAGTCATCACAACGCTCTGTTTTCGGCGTGTATACCGCATGGCATTTCGGGCACATCTTACGGTAAGTCGGTGCCTTTGGCAATGTCTCGCGGCACGAAAAACAGCTTGTGCGGTCCTCGCCGTTTAACTCGCCGCATTTCAGACAGGTTTTCATCAACGTGTTCCCCCTGTTTTCCTTCCCGTATTGCTTATACCCGAATCACATCGGTTCCCATATAGGGACGCAGCGCCTCGGGAACAGTGATTGAGCCGTCCGCATTCTGGTAGTTTTCAAGGATGGCTGCAAGGGTTCTGCCTACCGCAACACCCGAGCCGTTGAGGGTATGCACAAATTGTGCCTTATCCTGCGGGCTGTTTTTATAGCGGATATTCGCGCGCCGTGCCTGATAGCTTTCGAAGTTAGAGCAGCTTGAAATCTCCACATAGCGGTTATACGAGGGCATCCATACCTCAATGTCGTAGGTTTTAGCGCTGCTAAAGCCAAGATCACCCGCGCACAGGCAGACGACACGATACGGCAACCCCAGTCCCTGCAGAACGCGCTCAGCGTCCGCAGTCAGACTTTCAAGCGCCGCGTACGATTCCTCGGGCTTTGTAAATTTAACAAGCTCTACCTTGTTAAACTGATGCTGGCGGATCACACCCTTCTGGTCGCGTCCCGCCGCGCCTACCTCTCCGCGAAAGCAGGCGGAATAGGCCGCATAGCATACCGGCAGGCAACCGCCGTCCATAATCTCATCGCGGTGCATGTTGGTAACAGGCACCTCGGCAGTCGGAATAAGGAAGTAATCCTCACTCGACAGCTTATAGGCATCGTCCTCAAACTTCGGAAGCTGTCCGGTACCGGTCATCGAGGCACGGTTTACCAAATAAGGTGGCAGCACCTCGGTATAGCCGTTTTCGGTATGCGTGTTTAAGAAGTAGCTGATGATGCTGCGCTCAAGACGTGCCCCTAACCCCTTGATAAAATGAAACCTTGCGCCGGTTACCTTGGCGGCCGTCTCAGGATCAAGGATACCAAGTGCGGCGCCCAAATCCCAGTGAGGCTTTGGCTCATATTCAAAGGTGCGGGGCTCGCCAAACCGGCGAACTTCTTTGTTTGCGCTGTCATCCGCACCATCGGGAATCTCATGATTTGGAGTGTTTGGGATGTTGAGCAGGAGGTCTCGCTGCCGCTCCTCAAGGTCGCTGATCTCGGCGGCACATACCTTAACCTGCTCGGAAAGCGCCTTCATCTGCTCCATAATCTTTGTAATATCCCCTCCCGCCTTTTTCACAGCGGGAATCTCTTTGTTTGCCTTGTTCTGCTCTGCACGCATCGCATCCGCCTTACCGCTTACCTCACGGCGGCGCACGTCAATCTCCAGAATCTCGTCAATGACGGGGGCATAGTCCTTGTTTCTTCTGGCCAGTGCCGCCTTTACGGCATCCGCGTCCTCACGAATGAGTTTGATATCAAGCATTGTAGCTCGTGCTCCTTTATCACTTTGGTTAGAATATGGTTACAATTATTCTCTTGTTTGCAGGTCTTTACTATTACCGCTTGCAGGGGTAAAGCCCCTGCCGCGTTTTTATCGATCTGTACCCGCCAGGCGGGACGCAATATCTGCAAGATCCTGCTTGTCATAAAACGAAATCTCCATAATGCCCTGCCCTTTACCGGTTTCGGTAATCCTCACCTTACGGCCAATCTCTGCAAGCAGTGCAAGCTCTATCTCGGTATAAAAGCTGTCGCGCAAGGGTTGCTTTTTACCGGCCGCCGCATCTGTTGTGTCGCTTCTTTCCTGCTTCTCTGCTTTTACAAGACGCTCCACATCACGCACGGTCATATCCTTCTTGATAATCTCGCCGGCAAGCTGCTTCATACGCGCTTTATCCTCCACCGCAAGCAGTGCGCGTGCGTGTCCGCTTGACAGAGTCCCCTGCGAAACCATCATACGCACCTCTTTGGGCAATGACAATAACCGCACTGCATTGGCAACAGCAGGGCGCGACTTGTTCACACGCTCCGCAACCTGCTCCTGCGTAAGCCCGTAGGTTTCCATCAGCACACGGTAGCCTTCGGCTTCTTCCACGGGATCTAAATCCTCGCGCTGAAGGTTTTCAACCAGCGCAAGCTCCATGGCCTCGCTGTCACTGAGCTCCTTAATAAGTGCGGGCAGCTCACTTAACCCCGCCATCCGCGCGGCGCGCCAACGGCGCTCCCCCGCCACAAGCTGATAGCTGCCGTCGGTCATGGGGCGCACCAGTACCGGTGTAATAACGCCATGCTGACGGATGGAATCGGCAAGTTCGGTCAAGGCGTTATCATCAAACTTCTTTCTGGGCTGTGCACGGTTTGGCTCAATCTCTGTAATGGCCAGCGTCACCGTTCCGGCGCCGTCCGGCGTGGTATTATCCGCAAACAAAGCATCCAAGCCCTTGCCTAGTCCCCTGTTTCTCGCCATAATCATACTCATTCCTTTGCAGCTTTTTGGGCAACAATCTACCGTTTCTTGTTCTTCGAAATAAATTCCGCGGCAAGCTCATTGTACGCCAAGGTCCCCTTCGAGGATGCATCATAGTATAAAATCGGCTGGCCGTAGCTTGGTGCCTCCGAGATGCGTACATTGCGCGGGATAACACTTGCATAAACCTTCTGCGGGAAAAATCGCTTTACCTCGTCCACTACCTGTACCGTAAGGTTTAATCTTGCATCGTACATGGTAAGCAATACCCCTTCAATTTCAAGCTGAGGGTTGTACAGCCGCTTAATCTGCCGGATGGTGGCAATCAACTGGCTTAGCCCTTCAAGCGCATAGTATTCGCATTGAATCGGCACGAGCACCGTATCGCAGGCGGTCAGGCCGTTTAATGTTATCAGCCCAAGTGATGGCGGGCAATCGATAAAAATATAATCATAGTGATCACGCACCTGCGAAAGCGCGTATTTCAGGCGTGTTTCACGGCCTTTCAGGTCCACAAGCTCGATCTCGGCACCGGCAAGCGCAATGCTCGACGGCAGAATATCAACATTCTTATAGGGGCTATGCAAAACAACATCTATTGTTTTTGCATTGCCGATAAGCACATCGTATACCGACACCTCCAGCGACCGCTTTTCGATGCCCAGGCCGCTCGTGGCATTCCCCTGCGGATCGACATCCACCAGAAGCACCTTTTTGCCCTTTGCACCAACCGCCGCCGCAAGGTTGACCGCGGTGGTGGTCTTGCCTACCCCGCCCTTTTGGTTCGCTATCGTTATTATCTTACCCATCTTTTTTGATTCCACCTTTACCGTTTGTTATATGAGCTTGGGTGGCTGTCTGTCTTTGGCTTGTCCGCGATTGGGATAAAAGCTCCGCGCGGCAATGAAATTATTATAGCATAACTATTGCCTGTTTAAAAGCACCGCACGCAAGAACCGCTTTTTCGCTGTAATGTTTCATCTAAAACAACCTATATTTCCATCATATTAAGTTGCCGGAATGTTTCACGTGAAACATTCGATATACGGTTGTTTTGCTCTGGGGCAATGTTTCACGTGAAACATTGCCCCATTTATTCATTCCCTGTATATTCGTCCTGAGAAGCCGCTTCCTCTTCCCTGTCCTCCGCATTCTCGTCCATTACTTTGGCATCGTCATCGGGCAGCAGCTCCGGAACAAGCTCCGGCAGGATACGCTTGCATGTCTCGATATCGATTGCGTACAGCTCGGCAACATAGGTATAATAGCTCCATTTCGGCGTTGCAGCATTCTCGGTCAGGCTTTCGAACACAAAGCCCGCCCTTTCGTAACAGCGTTGCGCAGAAACATTAAACTCATACACATTCAGCCGTAGTTCTTCAATATGATACAGGTTCTTGGCAATGCGAAACACCGCACGCAGCACCTCGGTGCCAAGCCCTTTGCCGCGATACGCATCAAACAGCAAGAATCGCCCCAGTACGGCGCGCAGGGTATCGCGGTCGATCTCAAACAGCTCAATTGTCCCGATAAAATAGGTTTTATCAAGGATTATCTCAAACGTGATAAAGTTGCTGTTCTTTCTGCATTGCAGTGACAGCGCATGGCGGGCGGCAAGCTGCTGTTCGCTGAGCGGATAATGATACCCCAGGCCGCTCCACTGCTGCAGAAAATCGGCCCCTTTATCCATGTTATACTCCACAAGCTTCGCAAAATTCTCTTTGCGCAATGGAAAAATCTCAATCATGTGACAGTTCCCTTTCACCTGATACCATAAATTTAGTTTAAGTATATCGTGCAGATTGTTTTTGCGCAAGGGAAAGGCCTGCTAAGACAGTCACTTTTTTTTACTGACCTTATATTGTTTGACCTGAATTGGCGCACAGCGAATCTTTGATAAACATAGTTAGCCTAAGGCTGGCATAGCCAACCTTTGGTAAGCATAACCAACCTTTGGTCGGTATATAGCGAAACAAGGTTTCGGATTGGGAAAACCCGCGTTTTCCGTGTTGTACAAGAATTGTATTTGACCTCATCTGACGCTTCACGCCACCTTCTCCGAAACGGCAAGCATTGCTTGACGTTGGGAAGGCTATAGCGTTTATTAACCCCTTGTAAGTCAATCTAAAAGTCAAGGTTAAAAGAACCGAAAGGGTTGAGGCGCGGGCGAAACGGAACAAGTACAATAGCGCGTGGAGGGAATCAAACGCGCAGCGTTTGACGTTTGTGCAAAACTGTTCCCCATGCCATTTTGCACAAACGCCGATAATTCTTTGTGAATAGAAATTGCGAGGTGTAGTTCGCCCGTGCTGCGGTTG